>CAZTFU010000001.1:0-147296 GCA_964612925.1 uncultured Clostridium sp.
GTATCTTCTGCCATTTTCATATCAAAGCGAATGCCGTTTTTCTTGCTGTCAGAATCATATTCTGCGTAATTTTCGGCGGTAACCACATTTTTGTTAAGGCTGTTCTTGGCGGCATCGAGATATAGTCTTTGATACTGTGTCCGTGGAATGGGGAAATCCTCCTCCACACGGTCAACAATATCTTTGCCGCCGGGGTTGAGAACGCTGACACGCACCCTCGGCATTTGCTCCCAGCCGTTATCTTCGCCTTTTAAGTAGCGGTCAAAGAATTTCCGCAATTCTTCGGTATGCGCCGGGTTATAGTAATCGTCCCATTCGCCGGTATTGTGAATACGCAGCCATTTCTCCTTGGATGAAATGCGGCGATACCCCTCCAATGTGCCGTAGGTGTGGATAGGATTCGTGTAGCTTGCGACAATGTAGGCAGGAATGTCGATCTTCTCCAAATCTGCCTCTTTGTCCTCCCACCAAGCATTCATGGTAGGATGTTCACACATTTCGGTAATTACATCCTCAATACCGCCGTTTTCGGTAGAAGCAAAGGAATCGGACAGCATTTTGACAAACTCCGGCATCTGCACACCGCCACGGGTGGCAACTTCACGCCCACAATCGGACAATCCTTCCCATGGGGCGATTGCTGCCAGATGTTCGGGACGCTGAGCAGCGGTAAACCATTGGGAAATAGCAAGCCACGAATTACCGCTCATGCCGATTTTGCCGTTGCTCCACGGCTGCTGTGCCGCCCATTCGATGATGTCAGCACCGTCTCTGCCATAGTCACTGCCAAAGAACAGGATGATGCCCTCGGAATTGTACGCACCACGAACATCGGGGTTGATGATGGCATACCCGTGGTTGCACCAATAGGCAGGATCGGGACCCTCAAATTTTTGCAAACCGGAAGTAGCCTCCATGGGAATACCGGCGTGGTTCGGTGTATCGTCCAGCCATTGAGAGCCGATTTCTTTTCCGTAAGGACTCATCGCCATAATTGCAGGATGGGGCAAATCGTCATTGGGACGGAAAATGTCTGTATAGATGGTCACGCCGTCACGCAGTTTTACAGGCACATCACGCTCTAAAATGATGTCGCAAGGAAGCGGCATATAGCCTTTCAGCCGGATAGAACCTTTTTTGAGAAGCACCGTTTCCGGCTTGTAGCCTGTGTATCTGGCACAGGGAGAATCTACCGGCAATGCACCTCGCACCTTGACGGTCATTTCATTGCCGTTTTTGTCGTGGGCAATCATCGTTCGGCTTTTCATTTATTTTCCCTCCTTGCTATTCGGTTCATAATATTCAAATCCGTTGTCCTGTTCATACTGTTCACCGAACTGCTCATAGTAGCCTCTGTCGGTAAACTCATAGGGGCTGTCCTCTTTGCCAAGCACCGCCTCCGGCAGATTGATCAGCAAAAAACCTAAAACCGCTGTTGCGGCGATTGCCATGACCCATTGGGTGATTTTGGGGCGGTTTTCTTTTTTTCTGAACAACTCATACGCAAGCCCGATAAACACGGGCAAAAATCCGAACAAAGAGGTGATCAGTCCCGGAGAATACAGCGTATTCATGCCATACGCACCGAAGATGCCCATGTCTTGAATGCCGATGGCGATGTGCATTCCAACTTCAAAAGCAGAGAACATCATAACAGCGATGGAAGCCGGCTTGCGAAATCCCCATACTTTCAGCACAATGCAGCCAAGAACCACCGCACCGAAATTGGTGATCATATCCGTCAGCCGATTCATGGGGTAGCGGCTGAGCAGCGTTGAGCCGTGGGCGATGTTATAGGAATAGTGCAGTCCTCCCGGCAGCACCCATTCCTCGATCACATGAAGGATCAACACAATGATTGCCAATGCACAGAGGATATTGATTTTATCCCACTCCTTGCGTTTTTTCCAAATGCGAATCCCCAGTACAATTCCGATTGCTGCCATGACATACAGCCAAATGGACAGCCAGCTTTGTATGATCGTTTCCATAAAAATGCTCCTTTGCAAAATTATTTTCTGATACTATTGTATCAGAAGCAAAATTGTGATACAATAGTTTGAAAACAAGTGCTACAAAGACCATAAAATTTGTAGCGAAACAAGGAGTACATTATGAAACGAATCGGAAAACTTTGGCTTGATCTATGGCTATACCTGATGATATTGGTCAGCGGTGTCATCATTGGTATGATCATTTGTAATTGGCAAGTCTGGGGATTACAGCAAAAACTATTTGCCGCCGCAACTGCACTTCTTCCGTTTCATGTTTTGGAAGAGTGGCATTTCCCCGGTGGTTTTCATACCATGTATAACCTCATGGCAAAATCCAACTATCCAGACCGCTATCCTATGAACCGAATGAGCGATATGTGGACGAACCTCATTGGCATAATTTTCGGCTGTGCGGTATTACTCGTTGGTGTGAATCCGTTTTTCTGCGTGATGCAACTGTTTTTGTGTTGTGCGGAGCTGTTTGGCCATTTCTCGGGCGGCATTTTTTTGTATAAAAAGTTTAGGGACAGGGGAAAACACACCGTTTACAGCCCCGGCATGGCAACAACCATTTTGGGGTATCTCCCTATTGCAGTGGGCATTGTCATCTCGTTCTTTACTCAATCTACGCCTACGATAATGGAGTTCATCTTTGCCATCGTCTGCGGTATGGTTCTGGGCGGCATTTCTCTGAATCTGCCCGAAAAGCTGTTGAAAAGCGAAAATACCCCCTATGGCTATACATGGGGCGACGGATACTTGAACAAATACATGGAGGACGGCGACAATGTATCACATAAGCCATGACAAGCGAGCCGCACAATCCGCACGGCTTATTTATAAAGGGCTGTTGCAATGCCTTGAGAAGAAGTCATTTGACCTAATAACCGTGACCGATGTGCAGAAAGCCTCAGGTGTGGCGCGGACGACCATTTATCGCTGCTTTGATAATCTGTCGGACATTCTTTATTGGCAATGCGACCTCTGCTTTCGGGAAGCGTTGCTTTTGAATAAGCCGAAAGACACACCCGACGAATGGCAGCTGATGCAAAGCTATTTTGCATATTGGACGGAACATAGCGACATATTGAAGCTGCTTATCGATATAAACCGACAGGACATCATTTATGCTTGTCACATGAAAAACGCAAGGGCATTGGAACAATCCTACGGCAAATTACCCGGGATGGACGAAACGCAGGCAAGGTACTTTATGGCAATCCGCACGGGCGTGACAATAAGCATATTAAAGGCGTGGCTGGACGGCGGAAGGAAAGAATCTGCGGCGGAGCTTTTGACTATTCTTAAAGGACAGCTTAAGCTTTTGATGTAGCTAAAGCCGTTACAACTGCCCTTATAACGGGGACAATATCGCATAAATCCCGTGAGAAACCATAGGGGGACTTTTTCACGTTGATTGAACTTGGAGATGGAGTATTATATAATAAACAATATGGGTGATTGCTTTGACGGCAGACGAGCGCACTGCGTGTTGTATTAAGCGGTGGAACTTGGCCCGCGAGGAAGGGAAACGTGAATGATTATTTGGATAAGCGGCGCATACGGCGTGGGCAAGTCGGCACTTGCCAAGGCTTTATATGCAAAAATGGAAAACGCATTCATATTTGATGCGGAAGAGGTGGGCAATGCCGTGAGGGGAAGCTACCCCGACTGTCCATATGGATACATATTTGAGGATTATCCCTTGTGGGGTGAATTTTGCTGTGCACTTTTGAAGGATGTTCATGACAGCTTCCATAAGGATATACTTGTGCCGATGACATTGCTGCGGCCAAACTCCTACGGCATTATAGAAAAGCTGAACCAAAGCGGAACGGATACGCGCCTTGTAGTGCTTGAAGCATCGTATAAAACCGTGCATGACCGCATACTGAGCCGCGGCGAGGTGGAGGGTTGTTGGTGCATGGAGAATATCGAATTGGCACGGCAGGGAACGGCCGCACTGCCCGGCATTCATATAGAAACGGATGGCAAAACCATTGCGGAAATCTGTGATACGGTGCTCGATAAATTGAACATGCGTAAGGAGCTTATATGATAAGACTTGAAGATGTAAACGAAACCAATTGGAGATACCCGCTGAAGGTGAGCAAAGCGCAGGAAGAGTATGTTGCCAACTCTACGGTGTTGTTGGCGAGGGCTTATGCGTACAAAGAATTTCGCAGTAGAGCCTTTATAATATGCGATGACGAAACGCCCGTTGGCATGGGCTTATACTATGATTGTCCCGAGCTTGAAGCGTATAATTTCAGCCAACTTTTTATAGATGAGCGTTATCAACGTCGAGGCTATGGTAAAGCTGCCGTAAAGTTGATACTTGATACCCTGAGACGGGATGAAAAGTACCGTAAGGTGGTGCTTTGCTATATTGATGGTGACAGTGCGGCGAAGAAACTCTATGAAAGCTTTGGATTTATTGAGATGGACCGCGATGAGGACGAGATAGGCATGGAATTGATTCTGTAGCATAAAATCGTCGCGCGGAAACGGATAAAGCGTGTCGCGAACATAATGACGTGCGAAAGAACAATCGCCCGCCATATGCGAACGCATTGACAAGGCATGTTTGCACTCAAGGAAGTCTACATGATGCATATGATAACAAAAGAACAATACCTGACAGACCCGTGCGGCAGTGCGTCCGTTCCGTATTGGAAAGTAAAGTCCATATCTGTGCCGAAGGATATGATAATACTACACGGCGACGAATACAGGGCAGGAGCCTATGAAAACTATACGGAGCAAGCATATTTCCGACTGTATCACGATTTGCATAATCTGCCAAACCCATACTTAATGGAGGGCTTTTCCGTTTGCAAAGCCGAAATAAGCGAAATTTCAGAACATATAAACTCCTGCTATACCCAAATAGGAACCTCGGCAGATGAATTACAGCGCTACACAAAAAGGGCCTTATAACGGCTCACTGTGGTTGGCCGTTCGCAATGACCAAACGGGGAAGCTTGTTGCAACGGCCATCGGAGAACTTGATACGGAAATAGGCGAAGGCGTTTTGGAGTGGGTACAGGTGTCGCAAGGCTATCGCGGGTGGGGACTTGGGCATTACATGGTCTTGGAGCTACTGCACCGGATGAAGGGCATTGCGGCGTTTGCAACCGTATCGGGGCAGTGCGCCAATCCATGTGACCCCGAAGGACTGTACCGTTCCTGCGGCTTTACGGGAAATGATGTATGGCATATTTTAACAAGGAGAAGCATATAAAATGGCAATACAGGGAATAGAACAGCCTGATGTTATACAAATTGACGATGCATTGCGGCTGCGAAAATTTGACGGCAATTATGATTTTGCCCTTATCTGGTATCAGGATGAGGATATGAATTATATGGTGGATGGTAAGCGCGGCACATATGATTACGATCAGCTTACAAGAATGTACCGCTATCTGGAAAACAAGGGTGAGCTGTATTTTATAGAGGTGAAGGAAAACGGAGAGTATAAGCCCATTGGGGATGTGGCGTTTTGGCAGGATGATATGCCCATTGTGATAGGTGACATGGCTTACCGTGCCAAGGGGATTGGGCGCAGGGTGATAGGTGCCCTTGTCGAGCGCGGCAGAGAACTTGGATTTGACAGTATAGGTATAGGCGAAATATACGATTGGAATGAACCGAGCCGCCGTTGCGCTGAAAGCGTGGGCTTTCGTGCATACGAAAAAACGGAAAGAGGCAAAAAATACAGGCTTATATTGGAAAAATAACGCACCGTGCAGGCCGATAAAACCGAGGGCACACACGGCAAAGCGGCCGCAATATGCTGTTACAGCCGACAAATGCGGTGGTTGAAAATATGGCCGTTATGTGGTATGATTTATATGGGAAAAGTTAAGCCTTGCGAATGCGGGGTCATGCGATAAGTAAAAATATAATCACGGAGGAATAAACATGAAAAAACGTTTAGCGGTGCTTTTACTGTTAATATGCATAGGCATATGCTGCACTGTTATGGCTGATGAGGACGTGTTTGAGGTACAGGTTAATACCGAACAGGCATTTCGCGATGCGCTGTTGGACACGGCAGAATCGGCAGGGAAGAAGAAGACGATCGTCATGACGGGAGATATTATCTTTACAAGCGATATAGAAATCAACTGTAATGTTGCGATCTATATGAATCAGTATAAAATCAATGGCACCAACGATGCCGTAATGTATTTTGGAAGCGGTACAGAAGTAACCGTTTATACCAATTACAGAACGGCTGATGCTGAACCCGGTATCCATATGCCCGTGGTAAATCGCGGAGTGTTATTTGGAAGGGGTGTATTCTACGACAGTTTTACCAATGACGGTACAGTAAGCGGGAACAGTACGTTCTACGGCACGTTCAGCGGCGGAGAGAATGGATCCGTGGTTAAACTGCGACTTAACGCTGCCCCTTACGTTTTCACTGAAGCACCCGAGGGATGGGAACTTGATCTAAGCAACAAATCAATAATAACAAAGCAAGTAGTAAGAGGACAGAAAATTACCGAGGCACTTCCCGTACCCGATCGCACGGGGTGGAAAATGGACGGCTGGTATTATTCCGAGAATAGTATGTATTACTCCATGGGTGAATTGTTTGACAGCAGCAAACCTGTACATGAAGGGGATTTGGGCGATTTTGTACCTAACGGCGCACCTAAACGTCCGTATATTAATCTGACGGCCAAATGGTCTTTGAAGGATGGTTATGCGCTGTATCGATTGGAATTTGACGCTAACGGTGCAATCAAAATCGGGAACGGCATGGCACCGATAGAAATTACTTTGGGCGAAACGGTTAAACTTCCTGATTGGAATGGTTTTGACAGTTCGTCCGTGGGCTGCTTCTTGGGTTATAATACAAAGCAGGACGGCACAGGCAAGGCTTATGCAGTCGGAGACTTGTTTACCTATGACGGAACCGTTTCGATTTTGTATGCACAATGGCAGCCCAAGAGCATGGAGACAACGGAATCCATCTATAATGTGTATTATCATAAAAACGACGGAACGGATGACAGCGTAGCCTTCGGCCCGTACAGTGCCTCAGAATCACCGCATGCGACGAAAACGTTGGAAGAGCTTAAATTTACTGCTCCGCAAAACAAACGCTTTGTGGGTTGGAGCTTTAGCAGTGACGGTTCCGCACAGTTCAAGCCGGGCGAGAAGATAACATTCTACACCACATCGGTTGACCTTTATGCTATTTGGGAAGATTTACCCGCCATGAGCATTGATGAACACCCGCAAAGCACCACCGTGTGGGAAGGCGAGACTGCGACATTCAGCATAAAAGCCACGGGCGAGGATCTGAACTACGCTTGGTATGTGGATCGTAATGACGGCAAGGGCTTTGTACCCTGCGAAAATGCGACAAAATCCGTTTATACGGTTGTTGGCAGGATGAATCGTAACGGCTATCGCTATTTCTGCCGTGTATCCAACAAAACGGAAAGTGTTGATTCCAACGTTGCAACCTTGAACGTAAAGGAAGCAAATAACACAAGCAACACGAACAATAATATCATTGCACCGCCGCAGACGGGTGATGCGGCCAAACTTGCACCGTGGTTGCTGCTTGCGCTTGCATTCTGTATAGGTGCTGTTGCGTACCTTCGCGGCAAAAGGAAGAATGCATAAAGAATAATGTTTCCGCCGAGTTGCCCTATGCGGTAAATTCGGCGGATTTTTTATTATCTGCATCGACAAAAACATGCAAACGGCCGAAATAAGGCGGCCTAAGCCGATAAAATCGGTACGACTTATAAATACGGAGGAAATTATGAAAAAGCCCGAAATGATACTGTTCGATTACGGCGGAACGCTTGTAAATGAAAAACAGTACGATCCGCTTGCGGGAACGCGGGCGGTCATGCAACATACAATTATAAATAAGCATGGCTATACCGCGGAAGATGTGCAAAGGGTAGCGGACGAGATAAACAACGAAATAGGCAAGGGGGACCCGAAAAAGCTGCACCTTGTAAACGTTGAAGTGCCAAATTATATGTACACGGCGTTTCTGTACAAATCCATGGGCATTGAACTTTCGCTTGATGCAGAGGAAACGGACAGAGTTTTTTGGAATGCGGCAACGGTTGCCAAGCCGACCGAGGGAATAGGGGACTTTCTAATATTCCTGAACAAAAGCGGAATACGAACGGGCGTTGTCAGCAACATTCCCTATTGCGGAAACGTTGTAAAGGAGCGCATAGACCGCCTTATCCCCGAAAACAGGTTTGAGTTTGTGATTGCAACAAGTGAATACCTTTTCCGCAAGCCGAATAAGCGAATATTCGACCTTGCACTTGAAATGGCGGATGTGAAGCGCGAGAACGCATGGTACATAGGCGACCATTATCAGTGCGATATACTCGGCGCGCTCGGCGCGGGGCTTTTCCCCGTGCGGTATACGGGCGTGAACGAAAATGCTTGCCCCAATGGCGACGTGCTTTCTGTATCAAGCTGGAAGGAGCTTGAAGATATATTGATTCATCTGAAATAGTCAATCCAAAGAGGAATATTGCCTTGTCACACGGCTAAAAGCTTTAAGCTTTGGCCGTTTTTTATATTAGCCCGATATGTTGAAATAATTGCAAATCCAAATTCTGATTGAGGTGAAGGCATGGGCAAGGCATACGGGTACATTAGGGTCAGCAGTCGCGACCAAAACGAGGCTCGTCAACTGATTGCAATAAGACAGGTCGGCGTGACGGACGAAAATATCTATACCGATAAACAATCGGGCAAGGACTTCGACAGACCGCAGTACAAAAAACTACTGCGAAAGATGAAAAAGGACGACCTGCTTTACATCAAAAGCATAGACCGCCTTGGCAGAAACTATGAGGAGATTCAGCAACAATGGCGGTTGCTGACCAAGGAAAAAGGCATTGATATTGTGGTTTTGGATATGCCGCTGTTGGATACGCGGCGCGGGAAAGACCTTATGGGCACATTCTTAAGCGATATTGTGTTGCAGGTGCTGTCCTTTGTTGCGGAAAACGAGCGGATCAATATCCGTCAGCGGCAAGCTGAAGGCATAGCCGCCGCAAAGGCAAGGGGCGTTCGCTTTGGCAGACCGCCGAAACCTCTTCCCGAAAACTTCCATAACGCTTATCAGCGGTGGAAACAAGGTGAAATCACGGGAATCGCCGCCGCAAAGGAATGTAACATGCCGCTATCGTCGTTTCGATATCGTGCCGAGGTTTATGAAAAAGCCAAGTTGTTGTAACGGGGGTGAATCTTACAAAAAGGTGTACTTTTTTGTTAATCACATTTGTTGATAAAACAATCATATCATAAATTGCTTTTTTGCGCTACCCCGCTTAATAAACGGAATATGCTTTTTAGCCCCCCTCGAATACCGCTAACAAAAAAGTACACTTTTTTGTTAAATGGAGGGGGATTTAATGAACATATTGATAGCGGCGGATTACGCAACACCTGCAAGCGGCAACTTTGTTGCATCATTGGTAGAGCTTGGAAGGTTACTGAAGCGGGAGGGAAGCACATTAACGCTTATTTTTCCCGAAAACCACAATACCACATCGGAAGATTCGTGGGTAAATTGGCTAAAGAGCGAGGGGCATACGGTGTATCTTGCATCACGGGAGCAAACGGAAGAAGAGCAGCTCTCCCTTTTACGTTCGGTTATAGGGGCGCATAATATCGACATTTTGCACATCCATTTCGGCATGTTCCACCATGCGGTTATGAGCCACACAAAGGAACTTGGTGTAAAGATTCTTGTACATGACCATATGGATTTTCCCGCGGGTGCCAATATGAAAAAGCAAAGGCTGCGCTGTGCGGCGCAATCGCTCAGGTACAGACTGCTTGGCGTGGCGATAGCAAGCGTTAACCCCGAAAAGGATTCCGCATATTTCCTTGCAAAGCATTGGTATGCTCCTAACGGCCTGTCGCTTGAAAGGAACGTGACCCATTCCGCTACGCGAGATGAGGTACGCGCGGAACTGGGGCTTGCTGCGGATGAAAGTATGTGCCTTTTCCTTGGGTGGGATCTGTATCGAAAGGGGCTTGATATCGCAATAAATGCCGTGGCCGAAATAAGAAAGAGCTACCCTAAAATGTTGCTTGGCGTTGTGGGCGTGGGCAACCCGCCAAGCGAAGCGTGCAGGCGATTCATCAAGGAGCATACGGATATAGACCCAAACAGCGACTGGATAAGATATCTTAATAGCCGTGAAGACATGTTTGCCTATCACAGGGGTGTAGACGTATATCTTTCCGCCAGCCGTTCGGAAGCGTTTTCATACGGCATACTCGAATCGATTTCGCAAAACACACCCGTAGCCGTAAGCGATATAAAGGGCACAAGCTGGTGCCACAGCTACAGCAAAGCCGCAATATATTCGGTCGAAAGCGTAACCGAGTGCGCACAGGCCATACTCCACGCGCTTGAAATGGGCCGCGCCGAATCCAACGCAAACGACATCGTTTCAGCCTACAGCATTGAAAAATGGTGCAATAGGGTGAATGAGATTTATTATAATCTATTAAACAACTGATTGAAATACAATCTCCCATATCTTGAGTGACTTTAATTCATCAACCTTGCATGGGGTCGGAACGGTGGTGTATAATAACCGTGTACAGACAAATGGAAGGGATAAAAGTATGAGACTTGATAAATATCTTAAAGTATCGCGCATAATAAAGCGGCGCACGGTGGCAAATCAGGCGGCCGATCTTGGCAGGATACAGATAAACGGCAAGGTAGCAAAGCCTTCAACCGATGTTAAAGAAGGCGATGAGCTTGACATTCTTATGGGCGGTAAGCATATGCGCGTGCGCGTTATAAGTGTAAGAGAATTTGCGCCCAAGGGCGAAGCCGCGGCAATGTACGAAATACTGGGTGAACAATGAAGGCTCAACCGTTGATTTATGTTGCCGTGCTTGCGGCGGGTTCGTCAAGCCGCATGGGCAGGGATAAGCTTGCGCTGAATTTCGGCGGGAAAAGCACGGTTCAGCTTTCCGTGGAAGCGTTTATTGCCTGCCCGCTTAATATCGAGGGCATAATAATTGCCGGCAACACGGAAAATATTGAGTGGCTTAACAGCATTGCCCAAAAATATGAAAACGTCTATGTAATACGGGGTGGCGTGACTCGCGGGGGAAGTGCGCATAATTGCGTTCGAAAAGCCGTAGAACTCGCAAACGGTCGCCGTGCCGTTATCGCAATACATGATGCTGCTCGATGCCTTGCGGATACCGATACCATATGCCGTGCCGTATATAGTGCGGCGGATAACGGCAGCGGCGTTGCGGCAATACCCGTGCGGGATACGCTTAGAAGAACGGACGGTCAAACCGTGCCGCGAGACGGTCTTTTTGCCATGCAAACACCGCAGTGCTTTGACCTTGGTGAAATTGCCCAAGCGTATGAAAAAAGCAGTGCCAACGGCTATAACGAAACGGACGATTGTGCCGTTTATCAGGCATATATACGGCAGCCGCGCTTTACGCAGGGCAGCCTTATGAATCAAAAATTGACATTTGAGAACGATCTGCCGTTCTTTAATATGGCGAAAGGGGCTCCTATGAGAATAGGCTACGGAGAGGACACCCATGTTTTGACGGAGGGACGTGCGCTTGTGCTCGGCGGTGTGGAAATTCCATATGAAAAGGGTCTGCTTGGCCACAGCGATGCCGATGTGCTGCTTCATGCCATAACGGACGCCCTGCTCGGCGCGGCCGCCCTTGGCGATATAGGCACGCATTTCCCGGATACGGATGAAAAGTATCGCGGCATAAGCAGCATGGTGCTATTGTGCTTTGCATATGAAAAAATAAGGGCAAAGGGCATGAGTGTAAACAATATAGACGCTACGATAATTGCCCAGCGGCCAAAGCTTGCGGGATATATAGAGCGCATGCGGCAGAATATTGCCTACGCGCTTGGCACGGATAGCGCAAACGTAAGCATAAAGGCCACCACAACCGAAGGCATGAATGCCGAAGGCCGCGGCGAATGCATAAGCGCACGGGCCGTATGTACGCTTGTGTAAGTATAAGTGTTACGGAATAACCATTTATCGGCAGAACCGGTATATGAAAAGACCTTGTGAGAATTATCTCACAAGGTCTTAATTTATTCGGTATTGCCTTGATTATTCAAAACGGCTTTGTACCAAGCGATTCAACACGCCGATTACTTATTGCGGATGTTGGCTTGTGCCGCGGCAAGGCGGGCAATAGGTACGCGGTAGGGCGAGCAGGACACATAGTCAAGGCCAACGCGGTGGCAGAAGTCTATGCTGGAGGGATCACCGCCGTGTTCGCCGCAGATACCGAGATGGATGTCATCTCTGGTGGCACGGCCGAGCTTGGCTGCCATTTCAACCAGCTTGCCTACGCCGGTCTGGTCAAGACGCGCAAACGGATCGGATTCGTAGATCTTCTTCTCGTAATATGCGCTGAGGAACTTGCCCGCATCGTCACGGCTGAAGCCGAAGGTCATCTGGGTCAGGTCGTTGGTGCCGAAGGAGAAGAACTCCGCCTCGGTAGCGATCTGGTCGGCGGTAAGGGCCGCACGGGGGATTTCGATCATGGTACCGACAAGGAACTTGAATTCGGTGTTGTTTTCCTGCATGACCTTCTTGGCGGTGTTGACGACAAAGCTCTTAACGTATGCAAGCTCTTTAACCTCGCCTACCAAGGGGATCATGATTTCGGGAATTATGTCAAGACCGGTTTCGCGGCGCACATTGATGGCGGCCTCTATAACGGCGCGGGTCTGCATTTCCGCAATTTCGGGATAGGTTACGCACAGACGGCAGCCGCGGTGACCCATCATCGGGTTGAACTCGTGCAGACCGGCAACGGTGGCCTTCAGGTCATCAAAGGTAAGACCCATTTCTTCTGCCAGAGCGGCGATTTCCTCATCCTTGTGGGGCAGGAACTCATGAAGCGGTGGATCTAAGAAGCGGATGGTAACGGGACGGCCGCCCATGGCCTTGTAGATACCCTCAAAGTCGCTGCGCTGCATGGGCAGGAGCTTGTCCAGAGCTTTGCGGCGGGCTTCTTCGGTCTTGGAAACTATCATTTCGCGCACGGCGGGGATACGATCCTCGTCAAAGAACATGTGCTCGGTACGGCAGAGGCCGATGCCCTGTGCGCCGAAGCTTACGGCAACGGCGGCATCATGCGGATTGTCCGCATTGGTGCGCACGGCAAGTCTCTTATGCTTGTCGGCCATTTCCATTATGCGTCCGAAGTAACCGCTGTTGGGATCCGCGGGCACGGTGGGAATAAGTACATCGTAAATGCAACCGGTGGAACCGTCAAGGCTGAGAACATCGCCTTCATGGTAGGTCTTACCGGCAAGGGTGAAGCACTTGTTTTCTTCATCCATCTTTATTTCGCCGCAACCGGATACGCAGCAGGTACCCATGCCGCGGGCAACGACTGCCGCGTGGGAAGTCTGGCCACCGCGAACGGTGAGTATACCCTGGGAATACTTCATGCCTTCGATGTCTTCAGGGCTGGTTTCAAGGCGAACGAGAACGACCTTTTCGCCGAGCTTGCCCTGCTCCACCGCATCTTCCGCGGTGAAAACGATCTTGCCTGCGGCGGCTCCGGGGCTGGCGGCTATGGCCTTGCCGACGGGCTTGGCGGCCTTGAGCGCTTCGGGGTCGAACTGAGGATGCAGCAGCATGTCAAGAGACTTGGCGTCTATCTGCATAAGGGCTTCTTCTTCGGTGATCATGCCTTCGTCGATAAGGTCGCAGGCGATCTTGATGGCGGCGGCGGCGGTACGCTTGCCGTTACGGGTCTGCAACATGTAAAGCTTGCCGTGCTCAACGGTGAACTCCATGTCCTGCATATCGTGGTAGTGGTTTTCAAGCGTCTTGCAAACGTTTACGAACTGCTCGAACGCTTCGGGGAACTTCTGCTCCATTTCGCTTATGGGCATGGGGGTACGCACGCCGGCGACAACGTCCTCACCCTGTGCATTGGTAAGGAATTCACCGAACAGACCCTTATTGCCGGTTGCGGGGGAACGGGTAAATGCAACGCCGGTACCGCAATCGTCACCCATGTTGCCGAATGCCATCATCTGCACGTTAACGGCAGTACCCCAAGAATAGGGGATGTCGTGGTCCATGCGGTAAATGTTGGCGCGGGGGTTGTCCCAAGAACGGAAAACGGCCTTTATAGCCTCAAAGAGCTGTACCTTGGGATCATCGGGGAAATCGCTGCCGATCTGCTGCTTATATTCGGCCTTGAACTGATTTGCAAGTTCATGCAGGTCATCTGCGGTAAGGTCAAGGTCACTTGATACGCCCTTGCGCTCCTTCATGGCATCTATAAGCTTTTCAAAATACTTCTTGCCGACTTCCATAACAACGTCGGAGAACATCTGGATGAACCTTCTGTAGCAGTCCCAAGCCCAACGGGGGTTGCCGCTCTTGGCTGCGATTATTTCAACAACTTCTTCATTAAGACCAAGGTTCAAAATGGTATCCATCATGCCGGGCATGGAAGCGCGCGCACCGCTTCTGACTGAAACGAGCAGCGGGTTTTCCTTGTCACCGAACTTCTTGCCGGTAACGGCTTCCATCTTGACGATGTTTTCCATTATCTCCGCCTGGATTTCGTCGTTGATGCGACGGCCGTCCTCATAATACTGAGTACAGGCTTCGGTAGAGATGGTGAATCCCTGGGGAACGGGCAGACCGATCTTGGTCATTTCAGCCAGATTGGCACCCTTGCCGCCCAGCAGGTTACGCATGGAAGCGTTACCCTCGCTGAACTGGTAGACGTACTTTTTCGACATTGATTTTAGTCCTCCAATATCTGATATTTAATAATAGCAAAACCGTCACGCGGGAAAAAGCAACTTAATCCCGCACTTACAGCACATTATACTATTATTCTCCTTTACAGGCAAGCAAAAACACGGTGTATGCAAGTTTTTTTATATGTTCCTGCGTATTGGCAATTATAGGAATGATATGCTACAATACTGACATGTTTGGAAATGTACAGCCGGATAAGGGCGAATTAAAGGTAAAAGAGCTTGCCCTCTACAGGGCGCACTATTGCGCGCTGTGCAAAAGCATAGGCAAAAACTATTCAGAGGCGGCAAGGCTTACACTTAATTATGACTGCACGTTTTTTACGCTTGCGCTTTCGGGCGTTATGGGCGGCGCGACTTACCGCGAAATGAAGTGTGCATACAAGCCGCTGAAAAGGCCCGTAAAAGTGGCAGAACCAAGCGAGGCCACCGATTTTGCGGCAGATCTTAACATAATGCTTTCATGGCACAAGCTTTGTGATGATGCCGCGGACGAGGGCTTTATGCGGCGCGTGGGCGCGGGGATTGGACGTGCGGCGTTGTATGGGGACTATAAGCGCGCTTCAAGGCGGTCGGCGGAACTTTGCAATGCGATTGAACGCGGCATGCGCGGCTTTAACGAAACGGAGCGCGGCAATGGGGGAATAGACGAATGTGCATCCGCGTTTGCGGAACTTATGCGTGGTGCCGCAATGTGCGCACCGATAGATAACGCACTGCGCAAGAAGGCATTTGCCGCAATGTTTGCAGGACTCGGGCGGTGGGTATATGCACTTGATGCGTGGCTTGATCGCGACGCAGATAGGGAAAAGGGCGCATACAATCCGTTTAACGTTGCCGCGGCGAACGGAGCCGATGAAGCTTCGCTTAAAGAGCGGGCGGAAATATTCTTATTCAACTCCCTTGCGGAGGCGGAGCGGGCATATCTGCTTTTAAGACCGCTTGAAGGGGATGCCGTAATAGAAAACATTTTGACCGAGGGCTGTGTAAAGCGGTCTCGGCATATACTTGGGGGCGGGCATGACTGATCCATATAAAGTACTTGGCATAAGCACGAATGCCACTGCGGAGGAAATCCGCGCGGCATATTTAACCTTAGTGAAAAAGTATCATCCCGATAAGTATACAGATCCCGACATGAAGGAGCTTGCAAACGAAAAGCTGAAGGAGATAAACGAGGCTTACGATAAGCTTACAAAAAATCCTGGTAGGACGGCAAACAGCCATTCCGATACATATTCTGGTGCCCAAGGGCGCAATTACACGGGACCCGAGGCGGACAGGTTCATCCGAGCAAGGAACCTTATAAACGCAAGTAATCTTGAAGGCGCCAAAACCATTCTCGATACCATACAGACCCATAATGCGGAATGGTATTATCTTTACGGCATAATATATCTAAGGCAGGGCTGGTATGATAAGGCAAGGGAGTATCTTGGACGCGCATACCGTATGGAACCCGACAATTCGGAATATGCTCAGGCCTATAATACCCTTCGCTATACGGGAGATCCGTATGCACGGCCGCGCCGAAGCACAAGCGGCGATTGTTCCGTATGCGATATATGCTCGGGCCTTATGTGCGCAGACTGTTGCTGTGAGTGTATGGGCGGGGATCTTATAAGGTGCTGTTGAGGTAATGCTTATATGAGAAAACTTAACGGAACAAAACTCGTTACAATAGGAGCCATGTGTACGGCACTCAGCGTACTGTGCCTTTATGCGGCGGCAGTATTGCCGTCGGGCAAGGTAACGCTGTATTTTATCGCATCGCTTTTTGTGTACGTTCCCGCGGCGGAGGGGGCGTATTTGGACGCGGTAACGGTGTACATTGCAACAAGCCTTATAGCGCTTTTGATATTGCCTACGCAGTCGGCCGCAGTGCCGTATGCGGTGTTACTCGGCCATTTCGGGATATTCAAAACATGGTTTGATTCCGTTATGCCCGATAGGGTTGTGCAAAGCGCGGTAAAGGTGCTGTATTGCGATTTGTTTATGGCACTTGGGGTGTTTATCGGCATAAAGCTTTTTAACCTAAATTTGGCGGATAAGACCCTGACTGTACCCGTGTGGGCGGTGGTATTGCTTACACAGGCCGCATTTTTTGCATATGATAAGCTTTATTGGATGTGCCAAAGGATATACGACGAGCGGATAAGGTCGTATATAAGCCCGCGAAGATAGCTTATATAAAGAATTTTCGCTTCAAACTTTCCTTTAGCGGGGGACAGCATGCTATCGTTATCAGCGTAAGGCCGAATATAAGGCAACAGGCAAGCGGGTATATTGACCACACAAGCGTTACATTCGTCTTGAAATTTATGTTTATAAGGAACTCAACAAGCACCATAAAGCTGCCTGTTGCCATAAGCGTACCTGCGATTATATAAAGATATCCCTTACGGATATAGTACATAAGCGTAACCGTGGCGCAGGCAATAAGCATAGCCCCCATTGTTACGGGCAGCGCAAAGGATAAAAACCAGTGCCCGCCGACAGCATAGTTTATATACAGTAAATACAAGCCCGCCGCGACAAAGTCCGCGGTGACGAATATTACCGGCGTTGCATGTTCAAACCACCATGGCAAAACGACCGTTATATAAAACACGGCCAACGCACCCGCCACATAAACGGACCATTCAAGCGAACCGTTTACCTTCCAATCGCACAAAATCGAAAGCACAAACGGCACAAGGAACATTACGGTCATTATAAACAGTATTCCGGAGCGGCTTGCTGTACCGCCCGAATGTATGTCATTTGGGTAGGGCTTTTCGCCGTGTGGCATTTCAAATTCGGGATGGAATACGACCGTGCCGCAAAGTGGGCACTTTTCTTCACTTTCTTTTAATTCCGCTCCGCATTTTATACAGTACATGGATACGTCTCCTCCTTTGTAAAATCAGCTTTGATTGCTTTCAACCGCCACATTGAGCCCAAGTCGCTGAAGCACCTTGAAAAACTTCAGCTCAAGCTCAGATTCCTTTATATTCCTTATCATGCTTATATACATCGTGCCGCCATAGGTTATTATGCCAACGTTGTGCGGCGCACGAGCCTGAACGCCTATTATAAAGTCCATGCGGTTTATGTGCTCTTCCATTTCGCAGGGCAATTCGACCTTGCCGAGATTTGAAAGGCAAAGGCAGGACTTCCTTTCCCCAAACGTATCAAAAACAGCCTTCATTGCAATGTTTTTTATAAACAGGGGCATTACTTTAAGCGCAAGAGCCTTTTCACTGCTTACATTCGCGGCAATGCGCGAACCCATAAGCTTTGCCGTGTATTCAAGCCCCATGCGGTGATGTACCACCGAACACAGCTCGTCAAACGTATAATCGCCAAGCGTAGGGTCGACCTCGGGCGTTATATACAGCGCAAAATTTCGAAGCGTGTTGCTTGAAAAAAGGTTTCTCAGATTGACGGGAACCAGTACCTTTACAGGCTTTCTTCGCCTGCGGGAGGGCACTTTTTCCGCCTGAACGTCCAAAATCGTCGCCATCATGGCCGCGCACAAAAACTCCGTTACGGATATACCGTGACTTTTTGCGCATGTTCGTACCGCATCCGCATCGAGCATAAGGGTGACCAAGTCTAATCTGCCGTTCTTTTCGGGCGTGCCGCTTAAATGATAGGCCGTCTTTTCACTTCTGCTCGCGCGCACATCCCCGCTGTATTTAAGAAAGCTGTCCTCAAGCTCACCTTCGCTCGGAGCTTCAAGCCTGCACAGCACTCCATGTTCGTTTGGAACATTTTCACCGTATTTTTGCGAAATGTATTCCGCCGCAAGCGTTTTTATGAACACAAGTGCGCCGCTGCCGTCCGTCAGCGCATGGAAAAACTCCACCGCAATGCGGTTTTTATATGCTATTACTCTAAAGGCACACTTTCGCACTTCCTTAAACGGAACATGCGCAAGCGGATACGGCTTTTCATCCTGCACCTTGGGCGCGGAGGAAAGCTGTTCAAGGTAATACCAAAATGCGCCGCGCCTGAGCCGCACGGCTATGGACGGGAAACGCCTAACGGTAACGTCCAATGCGGATTGCAGTACCGCTCTGTCTATGGGCTCGTTCATCGAAACGGAAAGACGGAAAAAGTTGTTCCAATTCCTGCGCCGAGCCGCAGGGTAAATCTTTGCCGCATTGTCAAGCCGCATCCATCTCAGTTTTCTTTCGGGGCAGAGATAGCGGCTTATAAAATCATTTATGGCGGCAAAATCGTCCTCGTCCTCGTTTAATTGATAAAGAAGATACGCATGCCAACGATCGGGTTTTACTATAAGCTTACTGCGGCAGCCGGATTCGATAAGGCGGTCGTTAAGCCGCACGGAATCGTCAAGCAGCAGCTCGTCCCCGCCCGCAAATATTATGGAAGGCGGCATGCCGCAAAGCTCCCCAAAAAGCGGAGAAATGAACTTATCGCGTCTATCATTGTTGCAAGCGTAGCATTTTGCATAGAATTCGAGCACCTCGGCGGTCAATGAAACATCACGCTCTTTGTTGACCTCATAAGAACTGCCCGATGCCGTAAGATCTGTCCATGGGGATATGGCTATTATACCGCAGGGCAATTTCTGCTCAAGCTCCTTCAATTTTAAGCAAAGCGCATAGCAAAGCCCACCGCCCGCGCTCTCACCCGCAAGCATTATCTGTTCCGCCTTAAAGCCCTTATCAAGCAGGTATTGATAAGCTTCTACCGCATCGTCAAGCGCGGCGGGGTACGGATTTTCAGGCGCAAGTCTGTATGCCGCGCAGAATACCCTTATACCCATGCCGTCGGCAAGGGTAGCACCAAAGCCCTTTGCATATTCAATATCGCCGCACGTATACCCGCCGCCATGCAGATAAAGTATAACGCCTTGCCTGCGTTCGTCCTGCGGTATCATCCATGCGCCGCAAAACGCACCAAAGTCATGCCTGCGCACGATAATATCCTTTTTGTGCATGGCCGTCATAAGCTCACCGAGCTTGTCCTGCCCCTTTCGTATTGTTTCAAGGGAACAGTTGGCTACAAGCGGCTTGAAAAAGTTAAGTTGCGAGTAAACCAGTTTGGCAGGCAGACCCATAATAAATCTATCCTTTCACGTTGCACATAAAGTGTAGCTTAAAATATTAGTATATCACCGATATGAAAAATAATAAATAGAATAAAACGCCGATACATTGCATCGGCGTTATTGTTAATATCCGTTTGGTTCTCAGCCCACAATAAGCATCACAAGCTTGAAAAGCCAGTTTGCCACCACGCCCGCAAAGAGGCCGCTTATGGTGTGGTAAAGAATTGCCTTGCCCGTGAAGCGGCGGCTGTGCAGCATTTCCATCATTGAAACGTGCGTGCTGAGATAGCCGCTCCAGCACATACACATGGCCGTGAATACTGCTATGTCGTTTGCTGTGGCCTGTCCGTTTTGAAGCAACGACGGAATGAGCCCGAGTGCCGCGCCCGCACTGCCAAGTGCCGTTACGGGTACGGAAAGCCCCGCACTGCTTGAAAAGCCGAACAGCGGCTTGAGTATGAATTCAAGCTTTTCGGCTATCCACGGCAATACGGGTATGCCCTCATATGCCGCGCCCGTGTAATCGCCCGTTGCGGACGGGCCGTATGTAAGCATCATCACTATTGTGCATATAACAAGTACACCGGGTATTATGCCAAGCCCCATTTCAACGCCCTTTTTGCCGCCATCCATTATTGCGTTAAGAAAGCGCATAAGTGCGCTGCTTTGCTCCTTTTCGGCGGCGGTGTCGGTCAATGCGCCGTCAATGGGTTCCGCAGGGGCATCCTTGCCAAGCTCCTTGGCCGCCGTGTGCAGCATAAGCCTTGTTGCGAGTATACTGCCGCATATTGCGCCTATATTACCGCAAAGTGCAGCCATACCTATGTTTTCGACACCGTCTTGACTGAGCCCTATAACGAACGTGGTAACTATAAGTCCCATGCCAAAACTTGTGCCGAGGTTTGTAAGCGCGGGTATCTGATAAGCCTTGAAATAGCGGCGGTAGCTCGGGTCGTCGGCAAGCGTGAGTATAGCGGGGTTATCGCTCATATATGTTGTCACTATACCCAGTGCGGCCGCGCCCGGCATACCGTACAGCGGACGCATAAGCGGGGACAGCACACGGTTTATAAGCTCCACAACGCCGAATTCGGTAAGCACGGCACTTAATGCACCTATTATTACGGCTATCGCCATAAGGTAGAATACCGTGTCCATAAGCAGGCGGTATGCCGTGTTCATCATTGTATCCATCATGTTTGAAAGTCCCATCGGGACCGCAAAAAGTGCGAAGAACGCTATAAAGCCGACAAGGAATACCACGGCTTTCCAAGTCTTGAAGCCCGTTTTTTTATCGGCGGGCGCTTTTACTGATTTTTCGACGCGGCTGCTCACTGCATAAGCCCTTCCTTTTATGAAATAATGCCGAATGAATCAGGCATTTTCGGGTAGTCATACCTACCCATGGGCGATTATACGACACTGTCGAATACAAGTAAAATGAATATATCGCAAGCGTTTAATGATAAAAACTTATATCTTGAAATTTATCAAAAGGCATAGCAAACGATTGACAGCATATACTGAAAATATTAAAATGAATAAAAAACGGGAGAAAATGAGGAAAAGCCTATGATAAGCAGTAAATATGCGGCATTTGCGGCCGTGGCGGAGGAAGGCAACATGACTGCGGCGGCGCAGCGGCTTGGCTATACTCAATCGGGCGTAAGTCACCTTGTACATTCGCTTGAACAGGAATTGGGAGTGCAGCTTCTCATCCGCTCACGCTCGGGCGTTGTGCTTTCACCCGAGGGTAGGGAGCTACTGCCGCTTATCAAACGTGCGCTTGCGGCGGAGGGCGCGGTGAGTTCTGCGGCGGCGGAGGTTCGGGGTATTGAACGTGCGGAGCTTAGAATAGGCACGTTTTCAAGCGTTGCAATAGCATGGTTGCCGCGCGTGATGGCCGATTTCAACGCACGCTACCCCGGTATAAGGCTTTTTGTCGAGAACGGCACATATTCGACAATAGAGGATATGCTGAGCAATGCGCGTGTTGACTGTGCATTTGTAACATTACCTTCGCGTGCCGAATTTGAAACCGTGCCCCTTGCAAGGGATACTCTTGTTGCGGTGGTGCATCCTTCAAGCAGACTTGCCCAAAAGCACAGCCTGAATGCGCTGGATCTTGAAGATGAAATGTTTATAGTGCCCGCAGAGGGTTCGAATTACGATGTGGGCAGGTTCTTCTCCTCCGCGGGTATCGCACCGAGGGCCGCGCTTAACATGGGGGACGATTATGCGGCCGTTGCAATGGTGGAACGTGCACTCGGTTTTACAATACTGCCCGAGCTTATGCTCGGTGCAATGCATCTGCAAGGGGTGCGCACGATTCCGCTTGAACACAGCGAAAGGGAGATAGCCATTGCCACCAATTCGCTTTACGGCGGGGCGGCACTTTCCGAATTCGTGCGCTTTGTAATAGAAACCTGCGCAAAACGGTAAAAGTAAAGCGGTGTGATAGATACTAACACACCGCCTTTATTGATTCGATATTGCCTTTGATTAGTTGAGGGCTTCCTTAAGAGCCTTGCCGGCCTTGAAAGTAGCAGCCTTGCTCTCTGCAATCTCGATTTCGGCACCGGTCATGGGGTTGTGGCCCTTATGAGCGGGACGAACGCGAGTTTCAAAGGCACCAAAGCCAACGAGCTGAACCTTTTCACCGTTCTTCAGGGTCTCGGTGATGATCTCAAGGGCGGAAAGGATGGCCTTTTCGGAGTCCTTCTTGGTCAAGCCGCTCTTCTCGGCTACTGCTGCTATAAGCTCGGTTTTGTTCATTGCATATATCCTCCTAAAAATAATTGGCAACAATTTTGCGCAAGGGATATTGTAACAGCTTTTATGGCTGAGTACAAGCCTTATTTTGCATTTTTGCCCTAAAAAAGCTCTGCTTTTACTCCTGCTTTGCCCATTGCCACAGCAGTGCAAGCTCCTTTTGAGAAAGCTCATTCATTTTTGCGCCGTTTTGCAGTGCAAGCTGCTCCATTTTGGCAAATGCCTGCTCAAAGCGGCGGGTGGAATCCTTCAATGCAAGCTCCGCATCGATATGCATTATTCTTGCAAGGCATGCTGCGGCAAAAAGCATGTCGCCCACTCGATCGTACTGCGCAGCCTTTTCGGCGGCGGTATTCGCCTCCGCCATTTCTATTTTTACCGCAAGCGCACATATTATGCTCAGCACCTCGCCCGTGCTTTGGGCATCGTAAGCTGCGGCGGTTGCGGCGCGCTTTTGCACCTTGCTTGCCCTAAGCAGTGCGGGAAAGCCTTTTGGCACTGCGGATATGGCATCCATGCCTGTCAATTGGTGCTTTTCCTTGCGCTTTAATTCCTCCCAGTTTTTAAGTACCTCTTCCGCGCCGGAAACGGCCGTGTCGGAGAAAACATGCGGATGACGGTACATCAACTTTTTTACTATGCCGGTAGAAACATCGTCAAGCGTAAAACCGTGCCCTTCCGCCTCTATCTGCGCATGGAAAACTATTTGCAGCAGCACGTCGCCAAGCTCCTCACACAAGGCATCCATATCGTCTCGCTCAATGGCATCAACGGCCTCATACGCTTCTTCTATCATGGTGTTCCTGAGGCTTTCGTGTGTCTGCTCCTTATCCCACGGGCAACCGTTGGCGCCGCGCAGTCGAGATACAACATCCGCAAGGTCATACACGCCGTGCCTTTCCCTTTGCTCAAGGCTTACGGGCGGTACGATAAGCACCGTGGCCGCAAAATACTCTTTCTGCCTGTCCGCTTCATAAAGGGGTATTGCGGTGCAGACATAATTGCCGCGGCTGTCCATATGGGCAAAAATGACCTCGTGCTCATCGGGATAGTATTCGCCAAGAGCAAGCTTCACCTCGCCCGCGCGTATGGAGGTGTCAATTTCCTCTATGCAAAGCGGTACGCTTGGATCCAAACGGCAGGGCAGGGCGTTTGCGCATATTATTCGCGCATCCGCAAATGAAAACGGTTGCACGGTCGCACAAAGGGCTGCCTCCGCATATCCGCTTGCGCAAAGCACGGCTATCTCATCCCCACTTGCGTTGGCGTGTGCGCGTATTGCTTCCATAAGGGCACTGCCGACTCCGCGCCCGACGGGGGCAAACACGGCATCCTCATTTGCGGAGAACAGCCGCTTAACTATTGAATCGTTAAGCTCGTCAAAGTCAAAACATGAATTGTAAAGATCATCCATGCTTTCATATTGTATGCCGCACTCGTCAAGCCAAAACGCGCTCGGATGGGATTTGGTCTGTATAAAAAGCTTTTTTGCTGAAAGTATGGCCTCCCGCGCGGAAACGCTTATCGCTCCCGGCGTTGAAAGCGGTGCAATGGTAAGCTTCATTTGTAATTATCCTCCTTAGTGTTGCCTTGCGGCGTTCCTGTAAAGTATGCGTTTAAGCTTGTTGCCGCCGGGAATAAAGCTAAGCTCATCGGCGTCAAGCATTTTAAGCAGCACCGCAAATATTGCATAAACCATAACGCCTGCGGCAACGGCTGCAAGCGTTGCAAGCGTGCCGTGACCGGCTCCGCTCAACATACCGTATACCAAATGCACCGCTATACCCATGGCGATGCTTGCCGCGGCGGGCTTTATAAACGTGTCAAACAGCTTTAACGGGCACTTTGTGCGGCGCAGCATATATATCGTGTCCGCAATGCCCGCATACGCATAGCATACAACGGTGGATACTGCCGCACCCTGAATATTGATGCTTGGGATATTCATGAGTATAAGCATTGTTATGACCTTCAGTATAAATCCTATAAAAAGGTTGAAAACGGGTATTTGCGGCTTACCGAGTCCCTGCACAACGCCCGTCATTGATTGTACCATTGAAAGGAAGATAACGCCTATGCTTGCGGTGTGCATAAGATCCGTTGCAAGGGCAAGCTCCGCAGTGCCAAGCTTTGGATAAAGCATGTGAATTATGGGTTCCGCAAGAACAAACAGACCGACCGCGCACGGTATGCCGACGATAAGCGCAAGCTTTAGACCGAGTCGTGCCGTGCTTTTTACGCCTTCTTTATCGTGCATGGCATTTTTTGCGGAAATTGCGGGTACAAGGCTCATAGCAAGCGCCATTGTAAGCACGCCCGGCATGTTTATAAGCGTGGTAACATATGTCCTAAGGAGTGAATATGCGGTTTTTGTAACCGCCTCGCTGTAACCGAGTCCCTTTAATATGCGGCTTATAAGTGCGCTGTCCACCATTCCCGTAAGGGGACTTATGCTTGCGCCTATGGTTATGGGTATGGCTATTGCAAGCAGTGCCTTTGCAACCGTGCCGAATCCGCGCGGCTTTGCGGCAGAAAGCTGAATGCGTTTATCAAAGTGTTTTTTCTTTTTGCGGTAGAAGAAATATACTACGCCAAGCCCCATAAGCTCACTTGTGCTTACGCCTATAAGTGCACCCATGGCCGCGTATTCGGGTCCTTTGGGGAGAAGCTTTATTGCAAGCGTAAGCCCTATAACAAGTTTGCCGAGCTGTTCGGCTATCTGCGATAATGCCGTGCCCGCCATTTGCTGCATACCCTGAAGGTAGCCGCGGTATGCGCACATTATCGAAACGAAAAGCAACGCAGGTGCCAATGCGCGAAAGCTCAAAACGGTTTCGGGATAAGTTGTTATGGCCGCAAAAACGTTTGCGCCGGCAAACATTGCAATGCTTGTCACCAAGCCTATTATGCTCAAAAGCTTCACGGAAACGCTGAGCACTTCCTTTGCACCGCGATAATCGCCCGTGGCTACGCGCTCACTTACCTGCTTTGAAATGGCCGTGGGCAGACCGGAGGAGGATATGACAAGCAGAAACGAATAATATGGATATGCCGCATCATAGTAACAGGCACCCTCGGGCCCCACGGCATTGGCAAACGGTATGCGAAATACCGCCCCGATTATCTTTACGAGCAGACCGGCTGCGCCGAGTAAAGCCGCGCCCTGAACGAAGGAACTTTGTTTCTTTTCCATACAGCCTCTCTAACTGCGGCGGGATAAGACCCCGCCGACCCAATATAATTATACCATAGTATAGAAATAAAATAAGGTAAAGTATGAATAATTCGCCAACTTTTCAAAATTTGTTCGCTTTACGCTTTATATTGGAAAGTTTTGTTGTATAATTAAATAGATGTGGCGTATGCACGCCTATGGGGAAACGGAGGTAGATATATAGATGAAAGTAACCGCGGATTCTATGAGCTGCGAAATAAAGCACGGCGAAAGTCTGCTTGACGCGGTAAAACGGTTGGAGCTTGACATGATATCATTAAGCTCTCGCCCGCTTGCCGCGCAGATAGGCGGCGAGGTGTTCAGCCTAAGGTACACTCCGTTTAAGGATGTTAATATACATTTATTAAATTATAAGGAAGAATCGGGCAGGCGCGTATATGAACGCACGTTGCAATTCATATTTATTGCGGCCGTAAGGCGGCTTTTTCCTCAGGCACGGGTGTGTGTGCGCTACACGCTCGGACCGGGACTGTATATAACTGTGGATAAACAGCCCACATTGAACGAACAGGATGTGCTTAAGCTTGAGGCTGAAATGCGCAACATTGTCCGCGCCGCACTTCCGCTTGAAAGAAAAAGACTTGATATAAAAGATGCCATTGAATTTTACGAGCGTGACGGTCAGACAGATAAGGCTCGCCTTTTGAAGTGGCGCAAATTCAGCTATTTTGATGTGTATTCGATCGGCTCATATATGGATTATTTCTATGGGGAAATGGCACCTTCAACCGATTATACGGATGTTTTCCGCCTTAAATTCGTTGAAGGTGCGGTAATACTGCTTATGCCCCGAAGCGATGAACCGGATGTGCCAAGCGAATACGAGCCGATGCCAAAACTTGGCATAACGTTCAAGCAAAGTGATGACTGGGGCAAGCTTATGCACTGTTCAACCGTCGGAGAGGTGAACACGCTTGTTTCAAACGGCAGAATACGGGAACTTGTGCGCGTAAACGAAGCATTGCACGAAAAAAGCTATGCCCTTATTGCGGACGGTATAGTTGAACGTAAAGCACGCGCCGTGCTTGTTGCGGGGCCAAGCTCCTCAGGTAAAACGACAAGCGCGAACCGACTTGCGACTCAGCTTAGGGTGCTTGGACAGGATCCGAAAATGCTGTCACTTGACAATTATTATCTTGACAGGGATGCAATACCTGCCGATGAAAACGGCGAAAAGGACCTTGAACACATAAACACGCTTGATACGGTGCGCTTTTCGAGCGACCTTGCCAAGCTTTTACGCGGGGAAGAGGTGGAGGTGCCCGTATTTGACTTCCTTACGGGCAAACGAGCGAAAGAAGGCAAGGTGCTTCAACTCCATCCCGATGAACCGCTTATAATAGAAGGAATACATGCCCTCAATCCTGCACTTTTGGGTGACGATATAGACCGTGACAAATTATTTAGGGTATATGTAAGCGCACTTACAACGCTGAATATAGATGACCACAACCGCATACACACCACCGACGCGCGTCTTTTAAGGCGACTTGTTCGGGATTATGAAACGCGGGGCGCAAGCATGGAAACAACGCTTTCCATGTGGCCGAGCGTAAGGCGCGGCGAAGAAAGGTGGATATTCCCATATCAGGAAAATGCGGACGCGCTCTTTAACACAACGCTTGTATATGAAATATCCGTGCTGAAAAAGTATGTTTACCCGCTGCTTCAGGCTGTGCCGAAGGAAAGCAACTGTTATGCGGCGGCACGGGACATTATAAAGGTGCTGAACTATTTCCTTGATGCGGACGGAATAGAGGATGAAATACCGCCCACAAGCATTCTGCGCGAATTTATAGGCGGCTGTACCTTCTACAGGGAGGATAAGAGATGAGATTGATATCATGGAACGTTAACGGCCTTCGCGCCTGCATGGGCAAGGGCTTTATGGAATTCTTTCATACGATAAATGCGGATGTTGTCGCATTGCAGGAAACAAAGCTTCAGCCGCATCAGATTGAACTTGAACTTGAGGGTTACGAACAATACTGGCACAGCGCCGAAAAAAAGGGATACAGCGGCACGGCCGTTTTTACAAAGAAAAAGCCGTTTTCGGTGACTTATGATCTTCCGAACATGGAAGAACTCGGTTTCCCGAACGAGGGCAGGGTCATAACGCTTGAATTTGAGGATTTCTATTTTGTTAATTGCTACACGCCCAATTCTCAGCGCGAGCTTGCACGCATTGAATTCAGAATGGATTGGGAGGATGAATTCCGCAAATACATCTGCTCTCTTGAACAAATCAAACCCGTTGTACTCTGCGGCGACCTTAATGTGGCACACAACGAAATAGACCTTAAAAATCCTCAAAGCAACCACAACAATGCAGGCTTTACGGATAAGGAACGCGGCAAATTCAGTGAATTGCTTAATTGCGGCTTTGTGGACAGCTTCCGCTACCTTTACCCGGACAAGCGGGATTGTTATTCGTGGTGGAGCTATATGGCAAATTCGCGCGCACGGAACATAGGGTGGCGCATAGACTATTTTGTCGTAAGCGAAAAAATGAAGAACAGAATTGAGCAAAGTAGCATATTGCCTGAGGTGATGGGCAGCGACCATTGCCCGGTAATGCTTGAAATATTATAAAACGGAGGAATATGAAAATGCACTATATCGATTTAAGAAGCGATACCGTTACCCAACCTACACTTGCAATGCGTGCGGCAATGGCCGCGGCGGAAGTGGGAGATGACGTATACGGCGATGATCCCACGGTAAACCGCCTTGAGGAAATGGCAGCCGAAAGACTCGGTAAGGAAGCGGCAATGTTCATAACAAGCGGAACCATGGGCAACCAACTCGGCATAATGAGCCAGACCCGCCGCGGCGATGAAATAATCGCGGGTGCGCAAAGCCACATAGTTATGCACGAAGTTGGTGCTGCGGCGGTATTGAGCGGCGTAAACATAAGGCAGCTTGACTATCCGAACTGCATTCCCGTGCCGGAAATGATAAGGGCGCATATTCGCCCCGATGATATACACGAACCGCCAACAACGCTTATCTGCCTTGAAAATGCACTTGCAAACGGCCGCGTTGTGCCGCTTGACATAATGTGTGAGGTACGCAAAATCGCGGACGAAAACGGTTTGCCGATACACCTTGACGGTGCACGCCTTTTCAACGCGGCGACTGCACTTAATACCGATGTGAAGGAAATAACCAAATATGTCGATACGGTATCGTGTTGCCTTTCAAAGGGACTTTGTGCGCCCGTGGGTGCGATATTTGCGGGTCCCAAGGCTACCGTACAGCGCGCAAGAAAGTACAGAAAGATGCTTGGCGGCGCAATGCGTCAGTGCGGCGTGCTTGCCGCGGCGGGTATAATCGCTCTCAATGACATGACAAAGCGCATAGGCGATGACCATGCCAATGCCAAATATATGGCGGAATTGCTGAATAAAATAGACGGCATTACCGTTGATACGGACGCGGTGCAGATAAACATGGTATTTTTTAAGTTGAATGCAAGCGAAGAATTGAAAAACAGCCTGCCTGCAAGCATGAAGCAAAAGGGCATATTGATAAGTCCCGAAGAGCTTGGCGAATTCCGCTTTGTTACGAACAACGATGTTTCGCGCAAGGATGTCGAATATGCGGTAAAAGAATTTGCCGCACTGATACACGGATAATATCAAACGGAGGTATAAACAATGGCAACAAAGGTATGGGCGCACAGGGGCGCAAGCGGATACGCACCGGAAAACACCATTCCCGCATTCAAACTGGCCGTTGAACAAAAGGCGGACGGCGTGGAACTGGATGTTCATCTCAGTAGTGACGGTAAACTGATGGTAATACATGACGAAACCGTGGACCGCACGTCAAACGGCACGGGTCGTGTTGTGGATATGACCTGTCAGGAACTTAAAAAACTTGATTTTTCCAACGGTATGGCGGGTTATAAGGACGTACGCATACCAACGCTAAAGGAAGTATACGGACTGCTTAAAAATACTGACCTTACCATAAACGTTGAAATAAAAAGCGATGTTGTGATGTATTACGGTATATGGGATAAGGTGATAGAGCTTGAACGCGAAATGGGTATGCAGGGCAGGATAATCTATTCCTCGTTCAACCATTATGTGCTTATGAAGCTCAGAGAGGTCGAACCCAAGGCAAAGATAGGTCTGCTTTACTCCGAGGCAATGGTGGATCCGTGGGTGTATGCAAGCTATCTCCATGCCGATGCAATACATCCGCATTATCTTGCGGCACTCGGTTGCCCGGGACTTATTGAGGGCTGCAAAAAGGCGGGGGTGGAAATGCACCCGTGGACGTGCAACGATGAGCAGGTCGTGTGCGATCTTGCATCAGCGGGAGTTGAGGCGGTAATAACCAATTACCCCGACAAAGCAAGGGCTGCAATAGAGAATAAATAAGCGGAAGAATTCAGGCCGTATAGGCTCCTCCTAACAAGGGGAGCCGAATTTTACATAAAATGGAGACACTTAAAACCATAGCAACTATACAAAGCGATTTTACCACGAAATTCGGAATACCTCGCCAAAGCGGTCTTTCCGCTATGCAACTTTCGACAATAGTGTTCAAGTCCGAATACAGGGATGAAAATGCACTGCGCGGCCTTGAAGGATATTCTCACATATGGCTGATATGGGGCTTTAGCGAAGTAAAGGCAGAACGTTGGTCACCAATGGTCAAGCCGCCGCGCCTTGGGGGAAACAAGCGCATGGGCGTGTTTGCCACACGCTCACCGTACAGGCCGAACCCGATAGGACTTTCAAGCGTAAGGCTTGAGGCAATAGAAAAGCGACCGAATCTTGGCACGGTGCTTATAGTATCAGGTGCGGATCTGATGGACGGCACGCCGATATACGATATAAAGCCATACCTTTCGTTTACGGACAGTCATCCCGATGCCAAAAACGGTTTTGCGGGCGAAAAATTAGGCTATTCGCTTGAAGTTGAGTTCCCCGATGAACTGCTTGAGCTTATTCCCGAACGGAAGCGAAAACCGCTTATAGAATCGCTCTCGCAGGATCCGCGCCCCGCATATCTTACCGAACCCGATATGCCGTTCGGCTTTGAATATGCGGGCTTTGATGTGCGCTTTAAGGTAAAGGACGGCATATTGCGCGTATACGAAATAATTAAGTTGTAGCAATTGACACACCAAAGCCTTATTTTGAATGAAAATGGCGGGGGAGCGAACATTACTCGCTTCCCCACTTAGCGTTCGATTAGCGGCAACACATCCTGTCCAAGGCGCGCTTGCCCGTTTTAACGATCCTTTTTGAATCGCGAACGGCTCGCCTTGAAACATCGGGATACATTGCGCATACCGCAGCGGTTGCGGCTACCATGCCGGCAGCCATACCCGCGGCAAAAACAATTGATTTCATTTGTCCGTCTCCTTTCGCAAAGTATATGTATTAGCTTTTGTAAAAAGGCGGACTTATTTTCAATCCAAATATCGGAAAAAAAGGACGATGAGACCGTGCCCATCATCCTTTTATAATAATCATTTAGTGCTCGTGCGGTTCTTCATGCTCGTGGGCACTCTTTTTGCTTTCGACCTCTTTGGCCTTATCCTCCATGCCCTTTCTGCGGTAATAATCCGCAACGGCCGCGCGCACGGCTTCCTCCGCAAGCACGGAACAGTGTATCTTTGCGGGCGGCAAACCTTCAAGTGCTTCAACAACGGCGGAATTTGAAAGCTGAAGTGCCTCATCTATGCTTTTGCCCTTTATAAGCTCGGTCGCCATGGAGCTTGTTGCAATTGCGGCACCGCAACCGAAGGTTTTGAAACCCACGTTTTCTATTATGCCGTCATCATTTACATCCAAAAACATCTGCATTATGTCGCCGCACTTGGCGTTACCTACCATGCCTACGCCGTTTGCGTTTTCCAGCTCGCCAACGTTGCGTGGGTTTTGGAAATGATCAAGAACCTTTTCGGTATACATATATATTCTCCTTCCGATTGTATCCTTTTGTTTATTTTATGGGGCTTATGGGGCTCATCGCTCTAAGCCTGTGCGCTACCTTGGGCAGCGTTTCAAGCACATAATCAATATCTTCTTCTGTGGTATCATCACCAAGGGTAAGCCTTACGGAGCCGTGTGCAACCTCATGCGTAAGGCCGAGTGCAAGCAAGACATGCGACGGGTCAAGGCTGCCGCTTGTGCAGGCGGAACCGCTTGACGCCGCTATACCCGCCATGTCAAGCATGAGCAGTATACTTTCACCTTCGATATACTTAATCGAGAAGTTGACGTTGTTTGGCAGCCGCTTTGTTCTGTGGCCGTTCAGCTTGACTTCGGGTATGGTGGCCTCTATACCATCGATAAGCCTGTCGCGCATTTTTGTCATTCGGGCGGAGGTTTCGGCCATGTTATTCACTGCAAGCTCGAGTGCCTCACCAAGACCGACTATACCCGCAACATTCTCGGTACCCGCACGGCGACCCTTTTCCTGTTCGCCGCCTATTATATAGCTTGGCAGGCGTATGCCCTTTCTTTCATACAGCACGCCAACGCCCTTGGGACCGTGGAACTTATGGCCGGAAAGCGAGAGCATATCTATGCCCATGGCCTTTACGTCTATGGGTATGTGCCCTGCGGCCTGAACCGCATCCGTATGGAAAAGCACGCCGCGTTCATGGCACACTGCGGCTATTTCGGGAATGGGCATTATTGTGCCGACTTCGTTGTTTGCAAACATAATGCTTACAAGTATGGTCTTGTCGGTAATGGCGTCACGCACTTGTTCCGCAGTTACAAGGCCGTTTTCATCAACGGGGAGATACGTCACCTTTATGCCTTTCCTTTCAAGCGCGGCGCAGGCGTGAAGTATGGCATGGTGCTCTACGTTTGTGGTTATGATATGGTCGCCTTTTTTGGCATATCTTTCGGCCACACCGAACAGCACCGTATCATCGCTTTCCGTGCCGCAGCCCGTGAATACTATTTCGCTCGGGTCCGCATTTATGGCGCGGGCTACCTGTTCGCGGGCGTGTTCAACTGCGGCGCGGGCGGTTTGTCCGAAAGAATGGGGACTTGAAGCATTGCCGTATACTTCGGTAAGGTACGGCATCATCTTTTCGAGTACCTTGGGTGAAAGGGCGGTGGTTGCCGCATTGTCAAGATAGACCCTTCTCATATAAAACTGCTCCTGATAATATAATTATTGTTCTTTGGCGATGCACTCATCCGCACTGCCGCCGTGGCGGTCAAGCTGAATACGGTAATCATCTGCCATGTCCTTTAGCGTTGTTGAAGTTAGTACGTCATTGATACGACTTTGAAGTTTTAACCAAAGCGGACGTGCAGAACAAGTACAGGCGTTGCTACATGCGGCATCGTTCTCCGTGCCCACGCAATCAACAAGCTCCGTGCCGCCTTCAAGCGCCCTAAGCACCGTGCCGACATCTATTTTCTCGGGTGCACGGCTAAGCTCGTAACCGCCCATTGCTCCGCGTGCACCCTTTATAAGGCCGGCCTTTTTCAGCGCACCTATCATCTGTTCAAGATACGATGTGCTTATGCCTTGCCGCTGTGCAAGCGAAGCTGTGCTTATGGGTCCGTTGCCGTATTCAATGGCAAGATCCACCATGGCTTTAAGCCCGTAGCGACCCCTTGTTGAAAACAGCATTATCGGTTCACCTCAATTCCTATCAAATCAGTATGATTTCAGCTATAATGTACTACCATTGCTTATTTTTGTCAACACCCGTGCCGAATATACCGTATAGTTATCCTTCAAGCCTTTCTTTGAGTCCCACAAGACTGCGGTTCATTTCGTTAAGTGTGTTTATTGCACCCTCGCGTTCTTCCGCGGAAAAGCTTTCCATCATGGTGGTGTATATCATTTCAAAATCTATATCGCACCAGCGGGCATAATCCATACCTTTTTGAGTAAGGGCAATGCGTATACAGCGCGTGTCCTTTTTATCGCGCACACGCTTTACGAAACCTGATGATTCCAACCGCCTGAGCGAAACGCCCGCACTTGCCTTTGTCACGCCAAGGCGTGCGGCAAGCTCTATCTGCGTTGGCGAACCGAGTTCGGCTATGGCAAAAAGCACCTGCGGCTGACCCGGGTACAGGCCGTATTTGCTCAGCGTTTTTTGCATACAGGTCGAATATGTGCGCATAAGCTCCGTAAAGGCCGCGCTTACGGATGATGTTTGAAAATTCATTATACCCTCCCGATAAGTATTGCCTATATTATCCTGTATTATCCCGCAAACGGTATATGCATGTCAATAAAAAGTATATCGATTTATTTATATTGCAAATGCGCGTTGTCGGTGAATCAATCTCGACCGTGTTCCTCACCATCGCGCTGTAGGCGTATTACTTCTTGACGCATTTTCCTTGTGCAAAGGGAAAAAACGGAGTATAATAAATCCGTACCCCCATGTGAAAGCGCATGAGGGCATAGTTGCGTGCAGTTAAAGCTTTATCGGAGGATAGTATGTACATAATAGTCGGCCTTGGCAACCCCGGGCGTGAATATGCCCAAACGCGGCACAATATGGGCTTTATGGCGCTTGACATATTGGCTTCGCGCCACAATATAGATATACGGCGAAACAATTTCCGCTGCGTTTTCGGTGAAGGGCGCATCGGCACGGAGCGCGTGGTGCTTGCAAAGCCCGAAACGTTTATGAACAACTCGGGTTTTGCCGTGCGAGACCTTGTAAACTGGTATAAAACGGAAAACAGTCATCTTATAGTTATATATGACGATATAGATCTTGCAACGGGAGAGCTTCGCATACGGGAAAAGGGTTCTTCGGGCTCTCATAACGGGATGAAGAGCGTTATATATCAGCTTGGCTTTGACGATTTTCCGCGTATCCGCGTGGGAGTCGGTGCTCCCGAGGGCGGCCGCGACCTTATAGCGCACGTTATGTCCATGCCGAGCGGTGAAGCACTGGAACAGGTGAAGTCGGCACTCGTTTCGGCGGCCGATGCGGCGGAGCTTATAGTCGGCGGTGACATAGCCGCCGCTCAGATGCGCTTTAACAAAAAGCCCAAGCGTAAGAAGAAGGAAGAAGCAAGGCTTTTGGAACAAAAAGAGACTGAGACGGACGGAAAGGATGCCGAATCGGATGAGTGAACATCCGCTTATAAAAACACTTGATAAATACCCCGAATATGTGCGCCTTTGCTCGGCACTTGAACAGGGCGAGGGCAGTGCGGCGGTGTTCGGCCTTGGTGAGGCCGCACGGCCGCACATTGCCGCGGGAATTTTTCGCTCAAGCGGGCGCACGCTGCTTATGGTTACGGCAAACGAAGCCTCCGCCGCAAGAATACAGCGCGACATGGCCGCGTATACGGACAATGTGTATCATCTGCCGGCACGGGAGCTTCCGCTAGGTGCAAAAGGAATTTCAGCTTCCGCAGGACTTACTGCAAGGCGGCTTGAACCGCTGTGCGCATTGTTAAACGGCGAAAGCATAGCCGTTGTGGTATCGGCGGAGGCGCTTTTGCAGCGCATTGTTCCACCGTCCGCCATAAGGGAAAGCATGCTTTCACTGAGCGTTGGCGATAAGGCGGAGCCAATGAAGCTTGTATCCCTTCTCACGAGTGCAGGTTATGAGCGCGTTGATATGTGTGAAGGTTGCGGGCAGGTGTGCCTTAGGGGCGGCTATCTTGACGTATACCCTATAAATGCACCCGACCCCATACGAATAGAATTCTTTGACGATGAGATAGATACCATGCGCACATATGACGCCATATCTCAGCGGTCAATAGAAAACATAGCAAGCTGTATTATACCGCCTGCGACCGAAATGCCGCTTACGAAAGAGGCACGCACACGCGGTATGCGCGCATTGAAAAAGATTGAGGGCATGAAGGATGAATATGATATTCTTGCCCAAGGCGGCACCATAGCGGGAGCCGAAATGCTGCTGCCACTCTTCTATTCGGAAGCCCTTATAACGGATTATCTGCCCGAGAATGCCATAATACTGATAGATGAGCCGCAGCGCGTTGAGGAGAGCGCAAAGCTGTACTTTACAACACAGCTTGACAGAATAGGGTCTCACATACATGACGGCACGGCGCTTCCCGAGCAGGCGGAGCTTATATGTCAGCCGTCTCACGTTCTGCAAAGCCTTGATACGCCCTACACCGCAATGCTTTTTGCGTTGACGCGCACATACGGGCTGATAAAACCGAAATGCCTTTTCCGCTTTGAAACACGGCCAATGGCAAAATATATAGGAAACTCGGCATCGCTTGCCACGGATATGGCCCAGTGGAAGCGCGGCGGCACAACGGTGCTTATCTATGCGGGAACACACGCAAAGCGCATAAGCGATACCCTTGATGACGAGGGACTTACCGTTGGTATAAGTGAACAGCTTTCACGCGATATAGTGCAGGGCGAACAGCTTATTGTTGCAAAAAGCATAGAATGCGGCTACGAGTATCCCGAATTAAAGCTTGCCGTAATAAGCGAAAACGAGCTGTACGGCACTCAAACGCGCAAAAGCGCAAGTACACACAGGAAAAAACCGCACCTTGCATTCAGTGAGCTGAGCGTGGGCGACCTTGTGGTACACGAACTGCACGGTATAGGTCGCTTTGTGGGCGTGGTAACGCTCAATGCGGCGGGTGTTTCGCGCGATTATCTGCACATCGTTTACGCGGGCGGCGACAAACTGTATATCCCCACGGATCAGCTTGACCGCGTTCAAAAGTATATCGGCGGCGATGAGACGACCGCTCACCTTTCACACCTCGGCACGGGCGAATGGCAGCGCACGGTGAACAAAACGCGCGAAAGCGTAAAGAAACTGGCATTTGACCTTGTAAAGCTGTATGGCGACAGACTGCATAGAAAGGGTCACGCCTTCCCGCCCGACACACAGTGGCAAAGGCGGTTGGAGGAAAGTTTTCCTTATCAGGAAACGCCCGATCAGCTAACCTGCATTGAGGAAATAAAAAAGGATATGGAGAGTGAGCGGGTAATGGATCGCCTGCTTTGTGGGGATGTTGGCTACGGCAAGACGGAGGTTGCCTTGCGCGCGGCATTCAAGGCCGTGACGGACAGTAAACAGGTGGCTTTCCTTGTGCCGACAACCATACTCGCTCAGCAGCATTATAATACCCTTGTATCGCGATTCTCGGGTTTTCCCGTAAATGTTGCACTATTGTCGCGCTTCAATACCGCCGTAGAGGAGGCGCGCGTAATCGAGGGACTTAAAAAAGGAACGGTGGATGTGGTGGTCGGCACGCATAAGCTACTATCAAAGTCCGTAAAGTTTAAGGACCTCGGTCTTTTGATAATAGATGAAGAACAACGCTTTGGCGTGGGTCACAAGGAACAGATAAAGGAAATGCGAAAGGATATAGATGCGCTTACCCTTTCGGCAACTCCCATACCGAGAACGCTTCATATGTCCATGGCGGGGATACGCGATATGTCCGTTATTGAGACTCCGCCCGAACAGCGATACCCCGTGCAGACATACGTTATGGAATACAGCGAGGCCGTTGCCCGCGAAGCCATAATGAAGGAGCTTGGTCGCGGCGGACAGGTATACTTTGTATATAACAACGTGCGCGGCATGGATACGTTCTGTGAAAAGCTCAGGCAGCTTGTGCCCGAAGCGCGCATAGGCTATGCCCACGGGCAAATGGGTGAACGTCAGCTTGAACGCACAATGCTTGACTTTATGCAGCAGGAGTATGACGTATTGCTTTGCTCCACAATAATAGAAAGCGGGCTTGATATACCCAACGTGAACACGATAATAGTTTACGATGCGGATAAAATGGGGCTTGCACAGCTGTATCAGCTTCGCGGCCGTGTCGGGCGCGGGGCAAGGCTTGGATATGCGTATTTGACATTCATGCGCAACAAGGTGCTGAGCGACGTTGCGGAAAAACGGCTGAGTGCGATACGGGAGTTTACCCAATTTGGCGCGGGTTTCAAAATAGCAATGCGTGACCTTGAAATACGCGGTGCGGGCAACCTGCTCGGACCCGAGCAACACGGTCATATGGCGGCGGTGGGCTATGACCTTTACTGTAAAATAGTAGAGGGAGCCGTAAAGGAAGCGCGCGGAGAAAAGGAGCCCGTAAAGGTGGATACGGTAGTGGATATTCCGATTGCCGCAGGCATACCATCACGCTATATACATCACGAAAGCGAAAGACTTTCAATGTACAAGCGCATTGCACTTATAGAAACGCGGGATGACCTTTACGACGTTCAGGATGAGCTTATAGACCGCTATGGCGACATACCGAAGGATACGGCGAACCTTATGGATATCGCCCTTATAAAGGCGGATTGTTCCCGTGCGGGCATAACACAGTTAAGGCTTAAAAACGGCGAGGTACGCTTTGTGTTCGATAAACAGGCACCCATAGACGGCGCAAAACTTATTGCCGCGGCCGCAAGCATAGCGGGGGCGCGCGTTATGTTTGGGGAAGCACCTACGCTTCTTATCAGCCGCCCAAAGAGCGATGCGGAAGCATTGTATGCTTTACTGCCACAGTTTGTTTACACCATTGCCGATTGCGTAACACATAATTGATGTTATAATACAAAATACCGACTTGTGCGCACCAATGCGTACATTACATGGAAGGAGAATTAACCTTGAACACGAAAAAGCTTATTGCCCTGCTGCTGTGTGCAGTAATGGCCGTGAGTATGCTCTGCGCCTGCCAACTCAGCGATACCGACAACGTAGGCGACTCGCAGAATAGTGACCCCACCGCCGCACCCGATAACAGCGGCGACAGTGAACTTGACCTTACTGCCGCAGCCGTAACGCTGAATGGCGAAACCGTGATAACCCTTTCCGAAGTAAAGCAGATGTACGAAATGTATGTCGAGCTTTTCTCCGCTTACGGCTATGATATAGTAAGCGATGAGGAAACCCGTTTGGGCTTTCTTGATGACCTTGTGGATTCCATGCTTGAGGATAAGCTTATAGAGGCAAAGGCAAGGGAACTCGGTTATGCCGATTATACAGAGGATCAACAGAGCGAGCTTGACGCGGCAAAGCAGACTGAGATTGACGGCCTTAACGATTACTATCTTGAAATTGCCGAGGAGGAGGCCGCAGAGGACGAATCCATTGACATAGAAGCAAGAAAACTTGAACTTATTCTTGAAGAGGCCGTTTCAAACATGGGCCGCGATGATGTTACATATGAAGAATACTGCGAATACCTTGGCAATAATGTCGAATCCCAGTTCCTTTACAATTTGCTTTATACCGATATGACAAAGGATGTTGCACCGCTTGAAGCCGATGTTAATTCGCTTTATGTTGACACCGTTGCCACCGACCTTGAGACCTACTCAACCAACCCCGAATATTTCAAGGATGACATGGATTCCTATGAATCAAGCCTTGACGGTATACCCCCGCTTTATGTTCCAAAGGATTACCACAGGATATACGATATCTATGTTGCTTATGAGGGTGATGTTCCCCAAGAATGCACCGATGCGCAGACCAACATGAACAACCTCAAGACCGAGTATTGCCAGCTTGCATTTGCCGATGCACTTGCGGGCACAAGCGATAATGCCGAGCGTATAGCCGAGGTTTTGGCCGAATACAAGCAGCAACAGGCAGTGTATGACGAATACTACGCACAGTATACAGCATCCGCCTACGAAAAAATAAACGCGGCCTATGCGCGCATTGAAGCGGGTGAAGATTTCAAGACCGTAATGCTTGAAGTCACCGAGAACACCGACTTTACCGAAATAGACGGTTTTGAAAACGGTATGCTCATATCAAATTCTTACTCAGCCACATATGATTGGTCAACGGCGGTCAAAAATGCGTTTGCCAATCTTTCGCTTGGCGAATACAGCCCTGTTTTCACCGATACAAACGGACTGCACATAATCTACTATGTAAGCGATGAGACATCAGGCACCACGGACCTTACCGACAGCATATTTGAAGCACTTGCTTCCTCTCTCAAGTCTGACTTGGTTTCCGAAACATGGAACGCACTTGTAAGCGAATGGAAGAATGATGGTTCCGTTGAGGTGCTTACCGATGCCTACAGGCAGATAGGCGCCTAAAAAGAATAATCGTACTCCAAATGCCTCTCTTTACACAAGGGAGGCATTTTTGTGATTATTTCCACTCGTACATATTGCGCACGATATGTTATAATAAAAATAATTAAAGCATAAGGAGAATACCATGCAGCTGATTGAAAGCACCCGCAATGAAACCGTTAAACGCGCACGACAGCTTTCCACTCGCAAAGGCAGGCTTGAACAGGGCAAGCACTTTATAGAAGGCGACAGGCTTGTGAGGGAAGCGGTGATATCGGGCGCGGATATATGTGAGGCATTTATAGAAGAAGGGCACGAGCTTATGGCCGCAGTGCTTGAAGGCTCAGGTGCAAAGGTGTACATGGTGAAGCGCACTGTCATGGAAACGCTTACCCTTACGGAAACGCCGCAGTGGGTGTGCGCAACGGTGAAAACTCCCGATGCGGGGCTGCCCGAGTATTATCCTGAGGGACTTGTTGTTGCACTTGACGCCGTGCAGGACCCCGGAAATCTCGGTACGATATTGCGCACGGCGGATGCTATGGGCGCGGTAGGACTTCTGCTGGGCTCGGGCTGTGCCGACCCGTATGCGCCAAAGCCGCTCAGGGCTGCCATGGGTTCGATTTATCATATGCCCGTGTGGCAAGGGGAGCTATCAGCGGAGATAAAAAGGCTTAAAGCACAGAACTTCACGCTTGTGTGCGGTCATCTTCACGGGGGAAACACACTGCCCGCCGCAACGGACAGAATGTGCCTTGTTATAGGCAACGAGGGCAACGGTGTAAGCGATGAGGTGGCCGATATGTGTGAAAAATACAAATTGCCCATGTACGGCTTTGCGGAATCGCTAAATGCGGCGGTTGCGGCGGGAATACTTATTTATGAGCTTGCAAAGGGCATGCATAAATAAGAACAAATTATAAACAAAAGCGGTACGGCCTTGATAAAGTAAGCAGCCGTGTTACAATGTGTAGTATGAAGAGGATACTTTCGACTTTAATATTGACGGCAATGTTGCTTGGCATGCTGCCGACGGGTGCGGTCACCATGGCGGCGGGCGTTCTTGCTGTGCAAAGTGAAAACGGCATTGATGCCGTAAGCTCAGCCTATGCGGAACCGGAGTACGACTACGGCGAAGGTGAGGAAAACTACAGCCCCGCCGTGTCTGCCGAAGAACAACATATTTACATTGAGGATAACGGCATTGCCGTGTATTCGGCAACAACATGGGATAAGCGTACCGTGCGCGTGCTTTTAAGCCAAAAGGATCGCACTGAATCCACCGTGAAGGTATACGGCAATTATGCCGTCTGTGACGAAAACGGTGAAGCTTATTTTATTGCGGATGATGAGACTGCATACATAATAAAGGCCCAAAGCTCAAAAGTTTGCGTATATACGCAAGGCGGCGTACTGCTTTACAGCGGCGCAAGCGTAAGCTTTAAGGAACATAAGGATGCAACTGGAAAGGCGGATAACTGCATAAAGGTAGCAAACGTTACCATGGGTAACGATACTACCGACAGAACATACCGCGGTGACTTGGACATATATTACTTCGCAAAGTCGGGAAGCTACAGCGGCTATTGGTCGGGACTTTATCTTGTGAATAAGGTCTATATTGAAGATTATGTTGAAGGGGTCGTTGCCGCGGAAATGGGTACAAGCTTTGAAACGGCGGCTCAACAGGCACAGGCAATAGTATCCCGCGCATTTGCGATACAGTCGCACAGCTCAACTCGTGTATTTGACGTGCGGGATACAAGCGCCAGCCAAGCGTACTTTGGCATAACGGAAAACTGCCGCGCGGCGGTTGAAGCAACCGCGGGACAGACCCTGTTTTATCAAGGAGAAAACCTTAGGGTGCACTTTGGCGGTACGAACGGCGGCGAAACGGAGATAACCAATAATCAATGGAGCGGTTACGAATTCTGCGGTGAAGAAAGCGTAAGGGAGGATGCTTACGATCTTGCCTCCAAAAAGAAATACGTTGAAGAGGTAACGATACCCGCCCGACCGAGCGGCAGCGAAACACAGGTACTTTCCCTTATAACGAACGCCTTGATTCCCGCACTTAATGCGGAAGGCTACGGCGTGAGCGAGGCCGCGGTTGAAACCATAAGCATGGCGACCGTGTGCAACGATGAAACCTGCCGCCACCACCACCGTTCGACCGAAGACGGGCAGGTGTGCAACCATTTTTGCTCGGTGAATATAACGTTTGGCGGTATAGTCACGGATGTCGGCTACATTGAAAACTACACCGTGAACCTATGCGAGAATGATTTCTATATAAGCCCCAATAACGGCAGACCGCTTGGCTTTTTCAACGTAGGTTCGTGCTCGAGATACTGGCTTGTGGAAAACTATACAAACGGAGAACTGACAGGTTATACAATACGCCATGCGCGCTATGGCGGCGGCGTGGGAATGAGCCAATACGGTGCCAACTACCGCGCATATAAGGGACAAAGCACCGCGGAAATTCTTGCATTTTACTATCCGAACAGCACCGTTTCCGCCCTGAGTGAGGATACGTCTCGTCCCGAAATACCCGCACAGCCGCAAGCAAAGCTTGATGCGCGCGTACTCGGCAGTGACGTGACCGTATATATGCGGCAGAATACTTCGTCCGAGGCGGTATGCTCCATAGCCGCAGGGGAAACGGTTTTTGTAAATGCAGAGTATTCCGATTGGGCACATATAAGCTACAACGGCATTTCGGGCTATGTTGCACTTACGGCATTCGTGCGCAAGGCGATAAGCGTAACGCCCGATAACATAACAAGCTCCATTTCCGTGCGCAGTATGCCCGACAGCCGCTCAAGTGTCGTATATACGGCCAAAAAAGGCGTTGTACTTGAACTTATCGAGGCAAACGCCGCACCCGGCTGGCATAAGGTAAATACCTCAAGCGGGGCAGGATATATACCCGTGCGCTACTCAACGCTTTTATTCGGTGGGGAACGGCAATCTGCGGAAAATCGTTACACCGTGGCTTTGCCGAGGGAAGACGGCCTAATGTACGAAAGCATATTTATAGACGGCGAGCCATGTGAATGCGAAACCGACTCAAATTCCGTAAGCTATGTTACCGATAATAAAGAACATACCTTGGCTCAGCTCTATTATTCCGATGGCAGCATGCGCGTATGGCTGCTTAGCTTTGATGAAGAAAGCAACGATTATACTGCGGATGAATTGAGTGAGTTTAACAATGAGCTTTCATATTCGGGTGCATCGATAAGACTTTCGGGCGAATACGGACTGAGAGTACGCTTTGGTTTGAATGTAGATATACACGATACACTGAATGTTGCACTCTTTACAGTGAAGGAATACGGCATTATGCAAGCCAAAAGCGAAAATGAGTTGTATAATACCGAAACGGCAGTAAAATACCCCGCTTTTTATGAGACGGATGGGGTAAGGTATGATAAAGTTTCCGCCATAAGCGAAGGCAAGCTGCTGTTTGCTGCAAAGCTTGAGGGTGTGAGCGTGGATGAGCTTAAAGTACAATACTTTTTCAGACCGTATATCGTACTGTTCCAAGGTGATAAGGAAATTACAATATACGGCAATGCCGTTGATGCAAGCGTGTATGAAATCGCAAAGGAACTTTCCGATGCGGCCGAATACGGCATGGACACGGCACAAGGACAATATATAGCCGCGCTTATTGCGGCGGCGGATGCAAACCCGCGAGGTTGATTTTATGAGAACAAGGCGTGAATTCAAACGCACGATAGCTATACTTACGGTGCTGCTTATAATAAGCGCGGCACTGAATGTTGCACTTATGGTGAGCGTGATAAAGCTTAAAAACGATGTCGAGCGGCTTGAGCAGCCGTCAGACACGCCCGATATTACCCCTGCGGATGCGGAAACGAGTGAAACACCTTTGCCTCCCGAAACGGCTGAGGGTACTTCTGCTACACCCGAGGTAACGCCTGATGCCACACCGACAAACAAGCCCACACCCGTGCCGACTCCTGCCGCAACGCCTGTGCCGACACCGACGCCTACACCTGTGGTAACACATACGCCGACTCAAACGCCGAAAGCATCCCCTAAGACCACAAAACGGCCAAGGGAAACGATTGAACCCACGCCCACGGCGAACGGCTGGGTATATTCCTCATTTGTACCACAGAATACGGAAACTCCCGTAGCGGAAACCCCAAACATTACCGATACGGAGCCTACGGCAGATGCACTCGGTGACCCGTTCGGAGGGAATTGATATGTACAAAAGCAAACGGGTAATTGACAACACGCTTTATGTATACGGCATAGATCGACTTGACCTTGAAAGGAGCTGCGAATGCGGGCAAAGCTTCCGCTGGCACAAGGAAGGCGAATGCTTTGTTGCACCCGCACTCGGAAGAGTGGTATGTGCTAAGCAACTTGGCGATACGCTAAGCATCTACTCCTGCACGGAAGATGAAGAGGGGGACTGGATAAGCTATTTTGACCTTGAGCGTGACTATGCGGCAATAGAAGATAGATTAAGCAGGGATGATCAACTTAAAATGTGCATACCGAGCGCAACGGGCATAAGGGTGTTTGCACAGGATCCGTTTGAAACACTTATTACGTTTATAATATCCGCAAACAACAATATCGGCCGCATAGCCGGAATAGTTGAAAGACTTTGCTCTTTGTGCGGAGAAAAGGTCGAATTCAACGGAAAGACATACAGCCTTTTTCCGTTGCCGGAGTCGATAGCCGCGCTTGATGAAAGCGAGCTTGTGCGGATAGGTTCAGGCTATCGTGCACCGTATATAAAGAAGAGCGCACAACGCATAGCGGACGGTTATGAGCTTGAAAAGCTAAGGAATATGCCGCTTGATGAAGCACGAAGGGAAATCATGAGCTTCTCGGGCGTCGGCCCCAAGGTGGCGGATTGCGTGCTACTGTTTGGACTTGGCCACACGGATGCTTTTCCGGTGGATGTGTGGATAGGCCGCGCCATGAGCGAAATATATTTTGAAGGTGAAAAGGCGAGACGAGGTGAGCTTGAGAGAACTATACGCTCACTCGGCAGCGAAAGCGGCATAGTGCAGCAATATATATTCCATTACGCGCGGCAGAATTCGCTTGGGAAGAAGAAAAACACAAAAAAACCGAGTGAAAAGGCCAAAACGCATGTTGACACATGCGCACCGCTATGCTAAAATACACAGGTGAGCCGCTCTGCGACGGCTTTTTTGAAGCGCGTGTATACGCCGCCGTGTCGCGGGCGAGATTGGGAATAGGAGGTGCAGTAAATGTACGCTATTATCCGTACCGGAGGCAAGCAGTACAAGGTTGAAGCGGGCGATGAGATTCTGGTCGAAAAGCTCGATCTGGAAGCCGGTGCTGAAGTTTGCTTTGAGGTTCTGATGCTTTGCGACGGCGAAAACGTTACCATAGGTAAGCCTGTGGTTGAAGGCGTTTGCGCCAAGGCTGAAGTCGTCGAACAGACCAAGGGCGATAAGGTTGTGGTGTTCAAGTATAAGGCTAAGAAGAACATCCGCAAGAAGCAGGGTCATCGTCAGCCGTATACCAAGGTTAAGATCAATACCATAGGTTAACATTGACATGACAGAAATTACGCTGTTCCGCTCACACTCCCGCTTGGTCGGCTTTCAGGCTGAAGGGCACACGGGTTACGCCGAGGAAGGCAGTGACATTGTGTGTGCAGCCGTAAGCGCACTTACGCAGGGAGCGGTGATTGGCCTTAAAGAGGTAATCGGACTGAGTGTGGCAATTGATATTGACGAAGGATATTTGTATTGTATGCTTCCGAAAGAAATCAGCGGCCGACAACAGCACGATGCGGAGCTGATACTTAACACAATGGCAGCGAGTCTAAACTCGATTGCCCAAACAAACGGTGATTACATCAAAATGACTGATAGGGAGGTGTAACACGATGATGATCAATCTGCAGCTTTTTGCTCATAAGAAGGGCGTTGGCAGTTCCCGTAACGGACGTGACAGTGAATCCAAGCGTCTTGGACCCAAGAGGGCCGACGGGCAGTTCGTTCTGGCCGGTAATATTCTGGTCAGGCAGAGGGGCACCCATTTCCATCCCGGCAACAATGTTGGCATAGGTAAGGATGATACCCTTTTTGCCAAGGTAGATGGCGTTGTCCGCTTTGAAACCAAGCATCTTGGTAAGAAGCAGGTCAGCGTTTATGCGGTTGAGGAAGCCGCCGCGAACTGATTTACAGCATCGTAACCACAGCCGGTCCTTCTATAATGAAGGGCCGGCTTTTTTATGTGGAAAATGCCGTAAAAAGTATTATTATAAGCAGGAAAGGAACATGATGCCATGCAGAATAATGTTAACGGAAACACTGACGGCATACGCGATGCGGTGCTTGAGCGTATAGCCGCCGTTTATGATATCACACAGGGTCAGTACGAATATGCTTCCCATGAGCTTATTGCGGAGCTAAGCGCATTGACGAGCATTATAAAACGCGAAATATCGGTTTACATAGCGCGGGACGGCAGCATTGTTGACGTTTCCGTGGGGGACGGAACAAAGGTGGAAATGCCGCATATGCGCCTTGTGCGCAACGGCAACAGACTGTGTGGCGTGCGGTGTTTGCACACACACCCAAGCGGAGACGGCAGGTTGAGCGGCGTTGATATAGGCACGCTGAAAAGCATGAAGCTTGATTCCATGGCGGCGGTCGGCGTGAAGGATGACGGCACGGCAACATCACTTTATGCATCATATGTCGGTGAAATGGTAGAGGATGAGCGCGAGGCAATAGTGTATGGCCCGTTAAGACCGTATAAGTTGCCGCAAAGCCAGCTTATTGAAGAAATATACGCTGCCGACGAAAGACTGAAAAGCTCGACGTGGGATACAAACAGTGATATACCGGAGCGCACGGTGCTTGTGGGCCTTGAAAATGACGAAGATTATGATACGATGGAGGAGCTTGCAGAGCTTGCCAAAACAGCGGGCGCAAACGTTATTGCGCGCAGTATGCAAAAGCGGCGCACGCCCGATAACGCAACGTATATAGGTAGCGGCAAAGTGGAGGAACTTCACCTGCTTTGCAGTGAAGTCGAAGCGGAGCTTGTTATTTTTGATGATGAGCTGAGCGGCACACAGCAAAGGAACCTTGAAACCAAGCTTGGACTGAGGGTGATCGACCGCACCGCGCTTATACTTGACATATTTGCACAGCGCGCACAAAGCAGGGAAGGCAGGCTTCAGGTGGAACTTGCCCAAATGAAATACGGCCTGACAAGGCTGGCGGGGCAGGGCACGGCACTGAGCCGACTGGGCGGCGGCATAGGCACACGCGGCCCGGGCGAAAAAAAGCTTGAAATCGACAGGCGGCGCATTCGCAGACGCATATTCGAGCTTGGCGAGGAACTGAAGGAAATAGAGAAGCAGCGCGGACTCAGGCGCGAACGCCGCGAAAAGAACACAACGCCGCTTGTTGCGCTTGTGGGGTATACGAATGCGGGCAAAAGCACTTTCCTGAATGCTGTATCAAATGCGGGAGTATTGGCGGAAGATAAACTTTTTGCAACGCTTGATCCCGTGGTGCGCCAGATAACCCTTCCCAACGGCCTTGATATATTGCTTTCGGACACGGTGGGATTTATAAACAAATTGCCGCATGACCTTATAGAAGCATTCAAATCAACACTTGAAGAAGTATCGAATGCGGACCTTATATTGCACGTTGTGGATATTTCAAGCGACCATTACGATGCCCAAATGCGCGTTGTTGAGGACGTTATAGCAAGCCTTGGCGCGGGGGATACGGCACGCATAAACGTATATAACAAGATCGACCTTATAGATATGCGCCCGCGCGGCACGGAAAACGATGCATTTGTATCGGCACGCACGGGAGAAGGCATGCAACCCCTTCTTGAAAGGATAGAGGGTATACTATCTGCCGCGCACAGCAGAATAGAGCTTACCGTTCCGTATGATAAATACGAGGCGGTTGCGCTACTGCATAAGGAGGCGCGTATACTTAGTGAAGAGCATACCGAATCGGGCATGCTTATAAGTGCCGTGGTTGAGGATGCTACCATGCGCAAGCTGAAAAAGCTTATGGGGGATAACATATAAACAAATGAAGAATAACAACGTCAAGGGAATGCTGTTGGTATTCGTGGCGGCAGTGCTTTGGAGCACAAATTCAATATTGGTCAAGTATATTCAGCTCCCGTCCATATTGATCGGCGCGATGCGCGCACTTATTGCGGGAGTGGTGCTTATACCGTTCATCCGCCCTAAAAAGCTTGAGTGGAACCTCAAAATGCTGCTTATGCTTGTCGTGTTTACAATTCAAAGCACAAGCGTTGTAATGGCAATTAAGCTTACAAGTCCCGCAATAGCGGTAGGCATGCAGTTTACCGCACCGATATGGCTGTATATCTACTCACGCATTAAAGGCTATCCGTTTATAAAGCGCAGGATAATACCGCTTGCAGTGCTTGCGGTGGGCGTGGTAGTTTCCATGTTTTCAAAGGCAGAAGGCGTTACAACGCTTGGCAACATAATAGCGCTTTCAACCGGAATATCGTTTGCCGCGGTAACACAGCTCGGTAAAGACCTTGGTAAAGAAAACCCCGTCGGCATGACAAGCGTTAATAACCTTTTTATGGCGGTCGTGCTGTTGCCGCTGTTCTGCCGTGATTCAATACCCGAGCTTTTTGAGCTTGATGCCGCTAATTGGGCGGCACTTATAGCCCTTGGAATCGTGCAGTTTGGTGGAGGATATGTCTTTTATAACCTTGGGCTAAGGTATACAACCGCATCACGCGCAAGCATGATAAGCCCCATGGAGATGGTACTCAGTCCCGTTTGGGTAGCCGTTTTTATGGGCGAAGTGCCTGACATCATAGGGCTTATAGGCTTTGTAATCATAATAGTCGGAATCGCGCTGGAGGTGGCATTCACTCTTCGATATGAAAAGGCCGCGTCATCGGACGGCACAGATATGATGTGTTAAGCATTTTGACGCTTTGGCCAGAGCATATAGAAGTGATTAAGCCCATCCTTTGAATCGTTGATGATCAAATTGACATTTAGACCTGTCAAAGGAGAATCGGTTTCTGAGAGCAATGAGCCCAAAAACGTGTTGCCGAATGCAAGCGCGTTGCGGTTTTTAGCTTCGTCAAGCAGAAAACAGAGTGAAAAATCGCTGTTCGCATCAAACACGGTACGCAATTCGGGTATGAAATCACGCGCGTTTTGCCAGCCGTGTTTTTCGTAAACTATCCTGTAATTGTCGTCGTGCAGAATGTCTGCGCATTCGGCATCGTGAGCCTTGACCGCTTCACTGCCGACTATATCAATGCGGTCATCGCTCCATTCAAAATCATTCGGGTCAATGTCCGATATGTTATTAAATATGCCCATAAAATTTTGCGTGATATCGGCATATTGTTCCGCGTCTATGCCGAATTCTTCGCATGGGTCATATGCGGACATGGTGTTGAGCATGTGCTGCTTAAATCGGGCTATTTTTTCATTCATTTGTTTGATCCTGTGCATGTATGTGCTTTGAATTGCCCTTACGCTTTCCAACTTGCCTTCAAGCTCGGCTATTTTCCGACCGATTGCCTTGCAGATAACGGCATCATCTTCGTTGGATAACCGCTTGATCTCATCTATCGAAAACCCGGCCGCCTGAAGGGATTTTATCTTTGCAAATAAAACGGCTTGATCCTCCGAATAAAAGCGGTATTTTGACCATTTGTCCACGCGAATCGGCTTCAACAGGTCAACACGGTCATAATACCTGAGCGTTTGCGGCGAACAATCGCAGAGCGCGGCAAAATTCTTTATCGTCATACATGTCTCCTTTCTTTTGATGGCCATGTTATAGCATTGAAGCGCACTGCAAAGTCAATACATAATTTTTATCCCCTGCCCGTTAAGGAGCAGGGGATAGTAAAAGCTGTCTGTTATTCTGACTTGATGTTAGCACTCAGGTTCTATAAGGCCGTAATTTCCGTCTTTACGCTTGTAGATGACGTTTATCTGGTTGGTGTCACCGTTGGTGAACATATAGAACGTGTGGCCGAGCATTTCAAGCTGAAGCATTGCTTCGTCAACCGTCATCGGCTTGATGTCAAAACGCTTTACCTTGACAACGCTTGCCGGTTCCTCATCGAGATCATCCTGTGTAAATGCATCGGCATACACGGGTTCGGGCGCACGGAAGGCACCTGCCCTCAGATTCTTCTCAAGTTTGGTGCGGTGGCGCACTATCTGCTTTTCAAGCTTGCTAAGCACATTGTCTACAGAGGCGTACATATCGCCGGAGGTTTCTTCACCGCGAATTATACCGCCCGCATAGGGAATCGTGACTTCAACAATGTGGCGGTTACGTTCAACACTTAGTGTAACATGCGCCTGGGTATCCTCCGGAAAGTACTTGTCCAGTTTGCTGACTTTCTTGTTGATAAGTCCCTCCAGGTAATCTGATACTTCGATGTTTTTTCCGCTGATCGTTATAATCATATTACTTACCCCTTTCACGCGGCTGCTGTTTGTTTGCGCCGCTATTTACTCTTTTCTTGAAGTATACCACATTTTCCTGCTTGACGATGTGAATTCTCCCTACTTTTTTTGTGAACACTTGGAGGCGGAGTTGCAATTTGAGCAGCCGCATCCACAACCGCGCCGCTTACGCATGATGATGCAGTATATGCTGTATATCACGATAAGTGCGGCAATAACATAGAAAATGACTGCCGTATCCACATCTTTGGTGAAAATACCGATAATATTATATGTGATAAGCGACACCACATAGGCACTGACAAGTTGCCACGCTATGGCAAATGCGGTCCACTTGCGGGATTGCATTTCGCGCCGTATCGTTGCAAGCGCGGCCATGCAGGGGGTGTAGAGCAGTACGAACACAAGGAACGAATATGCGCTTGCGGGCGTAAATATGCCGCTTAATGCTTCACGCACAACGGCACCGGATGCCGAGGCCGAAAAGCTTGCAAACATTGAAAGCGAACTTACAACCGCTTCCTTTGCAACCACACCCGTAAGCAGGGCAACGCTTGCCTGCCACGAACCGAAACCGAGCGGCTTAAATATGGGTGCAATAAATGAACCTACCGCGCCGAGTATGCTTTGCGACGGATCGGATATAAAATTCAGGTGCGTATCAAAGCTTTGCATGAACCACAGTACAACGCTCATTGCGAAAATTATGGTGCCCGCTTTTTCAAGGAAGTGGCTTACTCGTTCCCAAACGTGTGTAAGCACGTTCCTTACACTCGGCAACCTGTACGGGGGAAGTTCTATAACAAACGGAGCTTCCTTTTTGTTTGCGGAAGCACGGCGGAATATAAGGCCGGAAAGAATGCCGAATAATATGCCAAGCGCGTAAAGGCTTAAAATTATCGCACCGCGGTATTCGCTGAAAAATGCACCCGCAATAAGCCCATATACAGGCAACTTTGCCGAACAGCTCATAAACGGCAGCAGCAATATGGTCATGCGGCGGTCGTGTTCATTATCCATTGTACGCGCACCCATTGCCGCAGGCACCGTACAGCCAAAGCCCATAAGCAGCGGAATAAAGCTTTTACCGCTCAGCCCGAAACGGCGCATGGGCTTATCCATTATAAATGCAATGCGGCTCATGTATCCGCTGTCCTCAAGCAGACTTAAAAACAGGAACAGCAGTGCTATTTGCGGCAGGAATGTAAGTACGCCGCCGACACCGGTTATTATTCCGTCACAAACAAGGCTTATAAACCATTCGCCTGCATTTGCACTTTGGAGCAGTGCCATAACCGCAGGGGCTATGGTACCGTCTATAAATTCGCCCACCATATCGCTTAATGCCGCACCTGCCGTTGCAAACGTAAGCACAAATATAAGCCCCATTATCAACAGAAAAAGCGGTATCGCGAACACTTTATGCGTAAGCACGGCATCTATTTTGGCACTTCGTGCGGCACCGCTTATGCGTTCGGAACGGCGGTATGCTTTCTTTGTTACTCGTTCTATATAGGCATATCTGCTGTCGGCCACAAGCGATTCACTGTCGCCTATGGGATTTGCGGCGGCATATTCCCTTATAAGCGTGTCAACAAGTGCGCTGTCGACATCATTTAGCTTTAGACTTGCGCGCACACGCTCGTCCCCTTCAAGAAGTTTTATTTCCGCCCAGTGGAGCGGCAAACCCGCGGTTTTGGCATATGGGGCGATTATTTCACCTATTTTATGGTGCTGTTCATGGGTGAAATCATCGTAAACGTCATCGGGCTCTATCAAAAAACCTTCGTGGAGCTGTGTGTGCGCGGCGGTTATAAGGCTTTGCAGACCAGTTACAAGGTCGTCTATACCTTCACCCGTGCGTGCGCTTATGGGCACCACGGGTATACCAAGCTCAAGTGAAAGCTGTTTGCAGTCAATGTTGTCGCCCTGCTTTTCAACTTCATCCATCATGTTGAGCGCAAGTATCATGGGGCGTTCAAGCTCCATCAATTGAACGGTCAAATAAAGATTACGTTCAAGATTTGTGGCATCAACGATATTTATTATGGCGTCCGGCGCATCGTTTATTATGTAATCGCGTGCGACTATTTCCTCCATGGAATACGGGGACAGCGAATATATGCCCGGCAGATCGACCACCGTCATTTCATGTCCCATGGTGCACAGACCGTTTTCACCGCGGGCGGAACGCTGCTTTATTTTACCTTCCTTCTTTTCTACCGTTACGCCTGGCCAGTTGCCGACGTATTCCTTGCTACCTGTCATGGCATTAAAAAGAGTGGTTTTGCCGCAATTGGGGTTGCCTGCAAGCGCAAGCATAACGGGCCTGTCATCTTCAAAAGTTTCTTTCGGGCAGAATCCGTCCTTTGAACACATACTTTTTTCCATCATGAATGCGGTAAGCTCGGCCGCACGCTTGTGTTCGGCGTGGTCGGTATCGCGCTTATCGGTGCCGCGCTCGCGTTCTTCGCGCGCACGCTTTTCCTTTGCCGCAATAGAGTGTTCAACATCGTCATGCCACTTTCTGTGGTCGGCTTCATTCATAAGCACGATGGTATCGGCATCCGCTTTTCTCAGGGACATTGCATAGCCTCTAAGCTCGATTTCAAGCGGGTCTCCCATGGGCGCAAGCTTAACAAGCTTAATTTCGGTGCCCGGTGTTATGCCCATGTCAACTATGTGCCGCCTCATGCGGCGATCGGTCGATGTTACGGCATAGACATGCCCGCTCTGCCCGACTTCAAGGTTACTCAATCTTCTACGTGATACATTATCCATATATTGTATCCTCCAAGTTAACCATAACTAACAGCATAATTGTATAAGCGCATTGCCGTGCTGTCAATTGTGTTTTGAACGTATATATGTTAATATGTAATAAATAAAGGAAGGTGTTTATAATGTTGCCTGTTACCGTTGATGCGTTTTCTTCAGTTCCGTTTGGTGGGAATCCTGCGGGGGTTGTTCTGCTTGAAAATAAAATGCCGCCCGAGGATGAAATGCGGCGCATTGCCGCAAGCGTGGGGTACAGCGAAACCGCGTTTATTCTGCCACTTGATGAAAAGCATTTCAAAATAAGGTATTTTACTCCCGTTGAGGAGGTTGATTTATGCGGCCATGCAACGGTTGGCTCGTTTGTGTATCTTTTAAGCTGCGGCCTTGTAAAGGAGGGTGAAAGTTACCGTGTCGGCACAAAGGCGGGGGACATAAATGTTGACGTGTCGGAAGGACTTGTTTGGCTTGACATGGCCGAACCCAAGGAACTGCGCTTTTTGAATGAAACCGACACTGCGGAGCTTGCCGCGGCATACGGCATAACGCGCAAGGAAATGGGCACGCTTGCACCCGCTATATCCAATACGGGGCTTGCGGATATAATGATGCCGCTTGAAAGCGTTGACTTGCTTGCAAGGCTGAAGCCCGACATGGCGGCAATAGCTATACTTTCGAAAAAGCTTGACGTAACGGGCGTTCATGCGTTTGCCTTGGCGAGTGACGGTGTGCATACCCGTAATTTTGCCCCGCTTTACGGCATTGATGAGGAGGCCGCAACAGGCACTTCAACGGGGGCACTTACTTATTATCTGTTCAAGCACGGCCTTATGGAGACCGATAAAACCAACCTTTTTATCCAAGGTGAGACCATGGGAAAACCGTCGAATATCTATTCCCGCATTGGGAAAAGCTGCAATGGCATATTGATTCGCGTTGGCGGCAGCGGATGCATAAGGTAAAACCGAAAATTGCACTATTGAACGATTTTTGCGATTGAATAGTTCGATTAAGCATTTTTACGATATCGAATTGTGAAGTATCCGCAAATAATTGTTGACAGGTTTCGGCTAAAAGGGTAATATAGCATATATAAAATCTTGCAGATTTTGTATAATTCGAGTTGGATACGGTTTTATGAAAGAAGAGTTTCGCAAATTCCTTACAAAAAGCATTGCCATTGCGCTTGCGGCGGCATTATATGCGATTTGGCTTTGGAAAGATGCGGGACTTGCACCTGTTCAGCTTGCGGCAAACGTAATTTCGGTGGTAGGCATGGTGTTTATGGTGTGGGGACTTATTGGATTGGTACATAACGCCCACGCACTTGCGGCATTCACATACAGTTTTCGCTATGTAATGCACATTATACGCAATGCCCGCAATAAGGATGATGTCACGAATAAAAGCGTGATAACCTACGCCGAATACGTTGAAACAATAGAAAAAAGGGAAAACGTAGCATGGTGCTTTATAGCAGGTGCCATATTTACGGCAATATCGTTAGTGCTTTGGTTAGTAAGTTGATAATCGCAACGCGAAACGATATTGTAAGCGCGTATTAAATGCCGAAAGGCTTTTAATAAAACAAACCCCAAAATTTTTAAGGAGGAAATCTGATGAAAAAGTCTCGTATTTTTGCATTTGTGCTGGTCATTGCCATGGTCGCCGCCGTTTTCGCCGGCTGCTCCAACAATGCTAACAATGCAAATGGCACCGAGAAGGTCTATCGCACTTACATGAGCGATGACTGCACCACGTTGAATGCTCACAATAATGTGAATACCAACGTAGCCACCACCTACAGCTATACCAACTCCACTCTGTGGCGTGCCGTTCCCGATGAGGATGGTAAGGGCTACCACTATGTTGGCGACCTGGCCACCGATCTGCCTGAGTGCATTGAAGTTAAGGAAGGCACCTACACCAAGTATGTTTCCGAAGAACAGGCTGACGGTACCAGCATATCCGTCCCCACCGAGGAAACCGGCACCGTTTCTGTTTGGCAGTTCAAGATCCGTGAAGAAGCTTGCTGGCACAATGGCGACAAAATCAATGCCGACACCTTCATCTATTCCTGGAAAATGCTGATAGACCCGATTCTGGTCAACTCTATGGCAAACTTCCTGTATGACTATTCTATCACCCTCGTAAACGGCGAAGCTTACTTCAAGGGCGATTGCGATTGGGAAAATGTCGGTATCAAGAAGATTGACGAGTACACCCTTCAGGTCACCGCGATCGGCGAACCTTCCCAGAGTGACTTCTGCTCTCACTTCGGTGATCGTTCCGTCTACCCCGTACATGAGGCTACTTACGAAGCCGGCATGAACGCGGATCGCACCTCCACCACCTTTGGTCTGGATCTGAATTCCTACATGGGTTGCGGCCCCTACTACTTCGACAGTTGGACCCGTGACTCCGTACAGGTTTACAAGAAGAACCCCGACCACTGGCTCGCGGATCTGTACAACTACGACACCGTTGAAGTTTACATCGTTCCCGAAATGAATGCCCGCGTTCAGATGTTTGAAGCAGGCCAGCTGGACGACCTGAGCCCCGATGCGCAGACCATCGAAACCTACATCGATGATCCTCGTATGGTCTCTTATCCCTCCACTACCGTAAACCACATCGACATCAACTGCCTGAACACCAATAACCCCCTCGCCACCTCCGTCAACTACCGCAAGGCTATCTACCATGCCATCGATCGTGAGACCCTGGCTGCCAGCGCCTTTGGTTACATGGAGCCCTCCGGTACTTACGTAAACGGTATGGCCGGTATACTTAGCGAGAGCGGTCTCACCTATCGTGAGAGCGAATACGGCAAGGCCGTTACCGACCTTGTTGCAAGCTGGTCCGCAGAAGGCCACACCACCGGTTACAACCCCGAACTGGCTCTCGATTACATGAAGAAGGCATTCGATGAGTGCGGCGTATCTTATGACACCACCGTTACCATTATAATGGCGTTCGACGCTTCCGATTCTTCTTGGAAGGCTACCGGCGAATATCTGCAGCAGGAATTCCCGAAGATCTTTGACGGCATGATCGAAGTTGAGATAAAGAACTACTCCGGTATTACCACCACTGAGTTCAAGAGCGGTAACGAAACCGGTTGGGATCTGTCCCCCAATGATTGGAGTCGCGGCGTTTCCCGTAACTATCCGCACACCTGCTTCTACTATTATCTGAGCAGCTACTCCAGCCATCCCAATAACTACTTCTCCGATGCGTTCGAAGCTCAGTATGATGTTTGCGAAAGCCTGCGCGACGGCGACTACAACGAAATGCTCGCCGCGACTCAGAAGCTTGAAGAGATCTATCTTGAAGAGGTCATCCAGTGCCCCGTTGTACAGATTGTCAACTATCAGCTCTTCTCCGATCGTCTCGAATTGCCCGTTGCCACCTACATCCCCGGCTTTGGTTGGGGCACCATGTACGGTGATATCGTCGAGGAGTAAAACATAGTCTAAGACAAATTGCAATTTTGCAAAACACCGCAGAAATGCAGCAAGTGTCCTGCCGCAGTAGCGGCAGGACACTTGAATAATTCTTATCAAATACTCCGTAAGAAGGAGAGCGTAAATGCTTAAATATGTTTTAAAGCGGTTTGGCGCAATGCTTTTGACACTGTTCTTGGTAATGGTGCTTTCATTCATGATCATTCGCCTCATGCCGATGAATATTTTTGAAAACCCTGAAACTCCGCCGGAGATTCAGAAAAAGCTTAATGACAGGCTTCATTTGAATGAGCCTATTGTGGTTCAGCTTGTTTACTTTTTGAAAAATGTTGTTACCGAATTTGACTTCGGTACTTCCGTAAAAATACAGCCCGGTAATGATGTTTTCGGCATTATTGTGAGCCGTATACCGCCCACGGTAGTGCTTAATATCTTCTCATTGTTGATTTCCGTACCGCTGGGTTTGATTGCGGGTACGGTTGCCGCTTTGAAGAGGAATACTTGGGTTGATAGCGTCATCTCCGTTTTGATTGTTATATTCATTTCCGTACCGTCATTCGTATTTGCGTCTTTATTGCAGTACTTGTTCACGTTTAAGTGGAATTTATTCCCGACGTTGTATAACGCAACGGCGGCGGATTTCGGTACACGCTTCTATTCAATGATACTGCCAATATTGGCTTTGGCACTCGGTCCCATAGCCACCATAGGTCGTTATCTGCGTGGTGAACTGATAGAAAACCTTTCCTCGGAATACCTGTTGCTTGCACGTACTAAGGGCTTGACTCGTACACAGGCAACCGTTCGCCATGCTTTCCGCAACTCTCTTATCCCTATAACAAACACCCTTATCAGTCTGCTTACCGGCATCATGGGCGGTTCCTTGGTTATTGAGAAAATGTTTGCTGTTCCCGGCATGGGCGGCATGTTGGTAAACTCCATATCTGTCGGTGACCACTTCCTTACCGTGGCACTACTGATATTCTATTCCGCAATTTCTCTTGTTACCATCCTTATCGTTGACCTGTCCTATGGCATCATAGACCCGCGTATTCGCGTAGGAGGTGGCAACAAATGATTATTGATCTGAAGAAAAAGCTTCCCGAAGAGCTTGAAAATCTGCCTGCCGATGACTTTGTAATGGTGCAAAGCGAAGGGCAGATAATGGATGAAAAGTTCAAGACCAAGCCCATAGGCTTCTTTAAGGATGCCATGATCCGCTTGAGCAAGAGCAAGATAACAATGGTTGCTTTGGGCATTATAGTGTTCGTTATACTGGGTGCAATAATCATCCCGAATATAACCGGATATACTTATACCGAGCAAAACATTGATGCCAAGAATCTTCCGCCGAAAATACCCGGTCTTGAAAAGTTAGGCATTGCCGACGGTACCCGTGTTCTTGAAAACCGCCGCAAGGATTCACTTACCGATACCGAGCGTTATCCCGAAGGCTGTATTATAGAGATTGTTAATGAGTTTACAGCCAACGGCGTTGAAATGGTTGATGTCAAGGTTGATGCGTATGCCTATGCCGGCGTTGAAGAAGGCGTTTACCATTGGCTTGGTACCGACTATCTTGGTCGTGACCTGCTTACCCGTCTTTTCAGAGGCGCGCGCGTATCGCTTATAATCGCATTCGTATCCGTTATAACCAACGTTGTTATAGGCGTTATATACGGTGCTATTTCAGGCTATTACGGCGGCAAGGTGGATATGATTCTTACCCACGTTGCGGAGGTTCTGGATGGTCTGCCCTACGTTGTTGTTACCATACTGTTCATGCTGCTGCTTGGTGCAGGCATCGGTTCATTGATACTTGCAATGTGCGTAACGGGTTGGATAGGCACATCACGCCTTATCCGTGCCCAGTTCTACCGCTTCAAGGAGCGTGAATACGTGCTTGCGGCACGCACACTGGGCGTGCGCGATATGGCGCTTATATTCCGCCACATACTGCCCAACTGCATAGGACCCTTAATCACCCGCGCTATGATTGCCATACCCGGTGCAATATTCTCGGAATCCTTCCTTGCCTACATCGGTCTTGGTATCACTCCGCCGGAGCCTTCCATAGGTATTCTGCTCAGTGACGGTCAAAAGGTGTTGTTGCAGTATCCGTACCAGACCTTCTTCCCGGCATTGCTGATCTCCTTGCTGATGATTGCATTCAATATGTTTGCCAACGGCTTGAGAGACGCACTTGACCCCACAAAACGCGGAGAGGAGTAAATCACATGGCAGAGATAAATAACAATGATGTAATCCTGTCGGTCAAAAACCTGACCGTTAATTTCCGTGCATATGGCGGTATTGTTCACGCAGTTCGTGATATCAGCTTTGATTTGCACCGCGGCGAAACGCTGGCGATAGTGGGTGAATCCGGTTCTGGCAAGTCGGTAAGTATTCGCACAATAATGGGTATATTGGCAAACAATGCCATTATTGAAAGCGGCGAAATACTTTATGACGGCATGGATCTTACCAAGGTTAAGGAAGAGGATTTCCATAAAATCCGCGGCAACCGCATCGGTCTTATATTCCAGGATCCGCTTTCCGCTCTCAATCCTATAATGAAGATCGGCAAGCAGATAACCGAGGTTTTGCATCTTCATAATAAGCTGTCCAAAGAAGAAGCTCGAAACCGTGCGCTTGAATTGATGCGCGCCGTCGGCATACCCGATGCGGAACGCCGTATTGATCAATATCCGTTCCAGTTTTCCGGCGGTATGCGTCAGCGTATAGTAATAGCCATAGCATTGGCGGGTGACCCCGAAATACTTATTTGCGATGAACCTACCACTGCGCTTGACGTTACCGTTCAGGCCAAGATACTTGAGCTGATAAACAAGATAAAGGAAGAGCGCAACCTGTCCGTAATATTCATTACGCATGACCTTGGCGTTGTTGCAAACATGGCGGATCGCGTAAACGTTATGTATGCGGGTAAAATCGTTGAAACCGGTACTTCCGAGGAAGTGTTCTTTGAGCCTGCGCATCCATATACATGGGCACTGCTTTCCTCTATGCCCGATTTGCAGACCAAGGAACGTCTTATGGCCATTCCGGGCACACCGCCGAACATGATTTATCCGCCTGAGGGCGATGCTTTTGCGGCGCGTAACAGATATGCCATGAAGATAGACTTTGAGAAGGAACCGCCTTTCTTCAAATTGTCGGATACGCATATGGCTGCTACATGGTTGCTACATCCTATGGCGCAACAGGTCAACAAGATCGAAATGCCCGAGATATTGCGCGTCCGTATTGAACGCATGAAGAAAATGGGGGATGTGAACAATGGCTGATTCTAAGTATATTCTTGAAGTGAAAAACCTTTGCCAGACGTTTACCTCCGGCAAGGGCAAGAAGAAGATAACCGTTAAAGCGGTTGATGACGTAAGCTTTGGCATTTATCCCGCCGAAACATTCGGCTTGGTCGGTGAATCGGGCTGCGGCAAGACCACTACCGGTCGTACCATTATAAGGCTGTATGATCCCACTTCAGGCGAAATGTATTTCAACGGCGAAGAAATAAGCGGCAAAATGACAAAGAAGCTGCGCCGCTATCTTACTGACAATATCGCCATGATATTCCAGGATCCGATAGAATCGCTGAATCCGCGTATGACGATAGAAGAAATCGTTGGCGAGGGTTTGAAGGTTCGCGGCATCACCGATCCCGATGAAGTGCGCAGTCGTGTTGTGGCAATGCTTAAAAAGGTTGGCTTGACCGAGGAACATGCTACCCGCTATCCGCATGAGTTTTCGGGCGGTCAGCGTCAGCGTATAGGTATAGCCCGTGCCATAATCACCGAGCCTAAGCTTATAATAGCGGACGAACCGGTCAGTGCGCTTGACGTGTCCATTCAGGCACAGGTCATAAACCTGCTGAACGATCTTAAAGAGGAAATGGGACTTACGGTTCTGTTTGTAGCGCATAACCTGTCCGTCGTTAAGTACATATCCGACCGTATCGGCGTTATGTATTACGGCAAGCTGGTTGAGGTTGCAAACGGAAAGGATCTCTATGAGCATCCGTTGCACCCATACACAAGGGCTTTGCTTTCCGCAATTCCCGAACCCAATCCGCTGACGGAGCGTACCCGCAAGCGTATCGACTACGATCCCAAGCGTGACCATGATTACTCAGAAGAAAAGCCGAGCATGGTTGAGGTGGAAGAGGGTCACTTTGTGTACTGCTCGCCATCCGAACTTGAAAGGTTCAGGGCTGAGCTTGCCGCCAAATAATCATATTTGGAGTTTTCCCCGATATCGCTTTGGTATCGGGGATTTTGTATTTAATAAAGTTAGGTTAAGCCAATGTTATGCCGATGAGCCCTAAAAACCCTATTATATAAGCTACAGTCAACCATAAACATTAGTATACAGTAGGCCGATTAAGAGAATCAAAAGATAGAATGTTTCCTTTTAGAAGGTCTATTATGGAGTTGCAAGTGCAATAGTATCTGAAAATAAAAATAGGCGGAGTGGATTTACTCCGCCTTTACGCATTTTAGCTTATGTTATGCATCGCTTTGCTCTGGCTCAAGACTCCTAAGTCCTACCATGCTGTCCACGGGAAGGGAGAACATCACGGTCTGTGCCTCCGTATTGATTCCGGCCTTTTCCATTATGGCATGCATTATTTTGTCCTTCTCGGATTTAAGCGTAAGTATGTACACTATTTCCTTTTCATTGCTGATCGAAAGCCCGAAGAACTTTGCTTTGGCTCCGGGGGCCGTTCCGCGTGCGTTTATAACGGTGCCACCGCGTGCGCCCGCACTGCGCGCTGCATCCATAACGGCATCCGTGTTGCCCTTTGCGGCGATAGCTACTATAAGAGAATACTTGATATCAGTCATCTTTTTCACCTCGTTAGATGTAGTTTCGGTTGGGGCCGTTTGCCCTTTTGTAAGATAATTAAAACTGGAGATTCCGCCAACACTGCCTACGGGTATGCTCATGGCTATACCGTTGCCCGGAACCTCTATACCCATAACGTCCACAAGCCGTCGCAGTATCTTTTTAATATAGCTTGACGGGACGAATGCTTGAAGCAGCACCTTTTCAACCTTTTCAAGCCCAAGATAGTCAAGCAGACTTTTGCTTGCTGTGCCGTGGCATAGACTTGCAAATTGAGCCTCTATGCCCATGCTCTTTAACATGTTCAGGTAGGATTCATATTGGTCGCGCTTTACAATGCAAAGCAACATACTGTAATCCATCATGCGTCTCCCTCCATTTCTATAATGTCCTCAACAGCAACATCCGCATCGGCAATCTTTGCATTGATACCGGTCTTAATGCGGAATATAACTCCGAGTATTTGTATTGTTATAAGCGGAGTCATTGCAACCATTGCAACGATTCCGAAAGCATCCGTTGAAATGTCACCGCCCACGGCAGAGCAAACGCCCATTGCAAGCGGCAGAAGGAAGGTTGCCGTCATGGGTCCGCTTGCAACGCCGCCCGAGTCAAAAGCAATTGCAGTGAACATCGGCGGGACAAAGAATGAAAGCAGTAGTGATATGGCGTAACCAGGTACAAGCAAATACATTATGGGCAGGCCCGTAAGAATACGCACCATCGCAAGACCGACCGATACACAAACACCTATCGAAAGGCTTGTGCTCAGTGCCTTTTTGGGTATCATGCCGTTTGTAAGCTCGTATACCTGCTTATTCAGAACGTGTACCGCAGGCTCAGCCGCGACAATGAAATAGCCCATCAGCATTCCTATCGGCACGACTATCCAGTTGTTTTCAAGCAAGCCAAGCTCTTTTCCTATAAGACTGCCCATGGGCATGAAACCGACATTAACGCCTGTAAGGAAGATTACAAGGCCGATAAATGTATATACAAGACCAACGGATATCCTTATTAGCCTATCCTTTTTCAACTTTATGGAAAAGATTTGGAAAAGTATAAAGAACACCACTATGGGTGAAAGCGCAAGCACAACCTCTTTCAAATAATAGGGCATGGAATCCTTGAAGTAATCCCATAACGCCTTTGTATCCTCAAAAACGGGAATCACGGTGGAACTGTACGCCGCATCACCTGTGGGCTTGAATATAAGACCGAGTATAAGTACTGACAGAATAGGCCCTATTGAGCAAAGTGCCACAAGACCAAAGCTGTCCTGTTCGGCGTTTTTGTCGGTTCGTATGGAGGCAGCACCAACGCCGAGTGCCATTATGAACGGCACCGTCATGGGACCCGTAGTCACGCCGCCAGAATCAAACGCAACGGCAAGAAACTCTTTTGGAACGAAAATCGCAAGAATAAATACAACCGCATAAAAACCTATTAAGAGATAATTAAGCGGCACCTTGAACACTATGCGAAGCATTGCAATTACAAGGAATACGCCAACGCCAACGGCTACCGTTATGATTATTGTCATATTCGGAATGTTGGGAACCTGTTCGGCAAGCACCTGCAAATCAGGCTCTGCAATGGTTATTATTATGCCGACTATAAGGCTTATAAGCACAATGAACCAAAGCTTTCTTGAACGTGTAATAGCGGAGCCCACTTCGCTGCCGATAGGTGTCATTGCAAGGTCCGTGCCAAGCGTGAATAAACCCATGCCGAGAATAAGCATGATTGCACCGAGTATAAAAGAAATAAGAATGTCCGTCGGCACAGGTACAACCGTGAAGCACAGCACGAAAACAATGGCCGTTATCGGCAACACGGAAGCAAGCGATTCCTTTAGTTTTTCAAATAAGATCGTTTTGTTGCTTTTTAGCACTAATTATCCTCCTTTTGAATTATTGTTTGTCAGCTTTTATGCTACCATATATTAGTTTAACATAACTTATGCTTATGCGCTATCCATAAAATTAGGATATTCGGTGAAACATAGGAAACAAAACCGAAAAAAGCGACTGCATCCGCGTTTGGGTGCAGCCGCAATTGTCAATCAAGTCGAAAGAAAACCTGATACGCTAAGATTAAGCTTCCTTAGCCTCGGTAAGGGCTCTGTTTGCCTCGGCCATTTCTTCGAATATACCTGCGTTCTTCTTGGCAACTACCTTCTTGATAACAAGCAGAGTAGCTACCATAAGTGCTACGGCTATGGTAAGGTTAATCCAAACATTCTGGATAAGACCCGCAAGTATGAAGCTTACAAAGGACACCGCGGTAACGGTAATTGCATAAGGCAGCTGAGTGAATACGTGATTCAGGTGGAAGCAGTGTGCACCTGCGCTTGCCATGATGGTGGTATCGGAAATGGGGGAGCAATGGTCGCCCATAACGCCGCCGGAGCAGGCCGCCGCAAGACCGATGGTACAGAGTACGGGTTCAACACTGTAATCGAACACGGAAACGACTATCGGAGCCATTATGCCTATCGTGCCCCAAGAGGTACCGGTTGCAAAGCCGATGAGTGCGCCGATTAGGAATATAACGGCGGGCAGGAATACCTTGAGTTCGCCTGCGTTTGCCATTGCCGCCTTAACGAACTCGGCAGAGTACATGGCATAGCGGGTGAAGGAGCAAAGCGTCCATGCGAATGTAAGTATAAGTATCGGAGCGATCATCTGAATGAAGCCCTGCGGTACGGATTCCATGCTCTTCTCAAACGTGAATGCGCCGCGGATCCAGAAATAGATGAACGTGAATACGAGCGCTATCATGCCGCCGAGGGCAAGTGCAACACCCGCATCGGCATTGGAGAAGGCGGTTATGAAATCATGATAGCAATCACTTTCGATATCAAAGTAGCCGCCGGAGAATACCAGTGCGATAACGCATACGATTATCAGCACAACAACGGGCAGGAGCAGATCGAGTACGGAGGATTTGCCGTTTGCGGGCTTTTCGTAATCGTCGGCACCTTCGAAGGGACGTTCGGGAGTGGTGAACAGATCATCCTTTACCTGAGCATTGTATTCATGCTTAAGCATGGGACCAAAGTCGAGGTTGATAAGTGCGCATACGACCATCATCAGTATGGTCAGCAGGCAGTAATAATTCCAAGGAATCTGGCGAACAAACAGCTCAATACCGTTTATGTCGGCAGTGGTGACATAACCGGATATTGCCGCCGCCCAAGAGGAAACGGGAGCAATCATGCACACAGGTGCCGCGGTGGCATCGATTATGTATGCAAGCTTTGCACGGCTTATCTTGTGGCTTTCGGTAACGGGGCGCATAACTGCACCGACGGTCAAGCAGTTAAAGTAGTCGTCGATGAAGATAAGTACGCCGAGAAGCATGGTGAGCAACTGAGCCGAGCAGCGGGTCTTAACGGCCTTCTTTGCCCAGCGGCCGAATGCTTCACTACCGCCGCCCTTATTCATCAGGTCAACCATTATGCCGAGCACTACCAAGAACACGATTATACCCATGTTATAGCTGTCCGCAAGTACGGATACGATACCGTAGTTTGCGCCGACAAGCTCAACTATGGTGTTCCATGGATTGAACTGCGTGTAGAGCAGTGCGCCGACCAAGCAGCCGAGGAACAGGGAAGAATAAACTTCCTTACTTATGAGTGCGAGTACGATTGCCACTATCGGCGGCAGCAGGGACCAGAAAGTGCCTGCGAAGGGGGTTTCTGCCTGAACTGTTTCACCGTCTACTTCAAAAGTAGGCAGTGCTGCATCCTTATAGCTTATACCGAGTGCTACCAACAGTATCACAAATACGGCACACGCTACAAAATAGGCGATTCTTGTACCTTTTTTCTCCATTAAATAGGTCCTCCTTATATTGCGGGAATGGAAACCCGCGTTTATGCCCCTTGTTAAAAAGGGGAAACCTAAAATCAAACTGTATTAATGCTGCCTTTACCGTGTATACATGTATTTTAACAAAATCTAAATGAATTGTAAACACATAGTGACACGATTATTTTGCAAATGTGACCATAAAATTTGTACGGCATGCAAAAAAGCAAGCATTTTGGGTGAAAACCGGGTTAAAAATAAAATCCAGCTCGTCTAATAAACTCTAATGATGTTATAAGATAAAATGTACTTAACATTGATTAACTTATTATATAAATAAGGAAGCATACAAATTTATGCTTCCTTAACTTATGTTCGGTGTCAGATATCAGCGGATGCGAGTATCCTCGTTGGGCACATCCTTTTTTTCGGTCGGGTGGGTAGAGGATATTCTTGTTGAACCGAGGGCTTCATCTGCGGCCGAATTTGTGTGCGAATGTAACGCGGCTTGCCTGCGGGCATCCTCCTCAAGCTGTTCGCGCATACGCTTTTGCCTTTGAGCGCGGCGGCGGGCTATACGTTTGCGTTCCTCTTTTTCCTGATGATCCAGTATTATAAGCGCAATACCCGCTATAACGGTAAGGATTATCAGCACTATAAGCACGGTGCGCAATGCGGACGATATAGAGCTTCCCACATCGTTTAGCACATCCTCCTCGGTAGTTACTATGGGGGTAGCGGAGGGGGCGGCCTCAACCCCAACGTAATCCGCCTTTATGTACGTATTATAAGTATATACATTGCCCGAAGGATCCTCAATTTCGAGCGTAAAAGCAAGATCACGTGGTTCACCAAGGCTCATTTTTTGATTTATGGTTTGTGTGCCGCGCGGTACGCTTTCGAGTATATAGAGCGTACCATATTCTCTTTCCGTAAGGGTAAGGTTCTGCATATCAATGCTACCCGTGTTTTCAACGATGAAGTTGAGGCTTATCGATCCCGTAGAGTCAAGCGGGGATGCTACTTCCGCCGAGAAGGAAATACCTATAAGCGAAGGATCTATATACTCCTTTACGGCAAATGATTTTGTATGGTCGGAATAATTGGTATTGGTTGCATCTATTCCCGATATGTTGAACACAACATTGCGTGCCTCGGTGGTGGGCACGGTGTATGTAAGCGTTCTGCTTTCACCTATGGCAAGACTTATAGCATCTGAATTTACGGAATTGCCAAGCTCATCCGTCACCTTTATTTTGCTTATGCGCTGGTTGCCGTTATTTGTAAGAATAATGGTAAAGGTCTGGCCTTCCTCCGTTGCCGTACCCTGAGTAACTTCAACGGATATTTTTGAGTTGACCATACCGAGCGTCTTTTCGCTGCCGCTAACGCTTACTATAGTACCATCGGAACCGGTGAAGCTGACCACGGGAGCACTTACAACGGTTGACGAACCCATGGTATATTCATATATAAATGTATACGGAGTACCGGGTTCTACCGTGATATCGGTCGCAATCGGCGTGCGGCCCGCTATTTCTTTATCCGTAAGGCTTATTCCCGAAATGGGGGACACGCCTGAATTGGTTATGGTGTATGTAAGTGTGATGGTATCCCCGCGAGAGGCCTGTGAAGAACTTGCCTTAACGGAAACGCTCAATGCAGCCTCCGCCGCGTTTACGCCGCCGTTAAGTATTGTAACCGCCGCGGAAGAAACCTTGGCTTCACCGTTTTCAATCCACGCTATATCAAAAACAATGGGCTGACCGAGAAGCGAAGCGGGGATGGAAACGTTCTGGCTGAATGTGGTTGTTTCACCCGATGCTATGGTAACGCCGTTCGTCTCGAAAAAACGGGTACCGCTGTTTGTAATGGTAATATTCTCCATTGCGTATGAAGAATCGTTGGCTATGGATATGCTAAGCTGTACGCTTCCGCCTTCGGTGCCCAATGCGCCCGGATTTGAAAAAATGTTTATCGATGCGGCCGAAGCTACACTGCCTATAAGCATACATATAACTGCCAATATGCAGGTAAGGGCTCTTTTAGTGTTTTTCATCTATCTGTATACCTCAAATGCTTTATGCTCGGAAAACCGATACATATTTCATTATAGCCTAAAACATGGCCGAATGCCATAGCGGAGGGCAATAAGTTTCATTAAATTTAATATTTGCCGACAAGGGGACGTTATTGGCGCAATGTAAGCTCACATTCGCCGCACGTTTGCGGGGTACAGCGGCCGTCGGTACGCTCGATAACGGCCTTTATAAGCTCTTCGGCATAATCGCTTGCACAGCTTATTTTAAGCATCACATCATCCGCAAACTCGGTTTCGACTATTTCGGCTTCCGACTTGGCAATAAGGCTTTCTATCGCGCCATAACGGGAATAATCACACCTTAATCGGATAAGCGTTCCGGGGATATGCTTTTCCGAACCCGCGGAATTTACTGCATCGGCCGCTCCCGATGAATAGGCCCTGACAAGTCCGCCGGTGCCGAGCAATATACCGCCGAAGTAACGTGTTACCGTGCAAAGCACATATGTAAGCTCATTTGCCTTTAACACATCAAGTATGGGTATGCCCGCCGTGCCTGATGGTTCGCCGGCATCGCTGAAACGTGTTGTTTCGCTTAGCTCGCCTATTCTGTAGGCGTAACAAACGTGCGTTGCATCGGAATACTGCTTTCTGACCTCGGCAAGCTTATTCAGTGCCTCTTCTTCGCTCCTGACGGGAAAACACTGAGATATGAAGCGGGAGCGGTTTATTATCCGCTCCGCTTTTGATTCTTTCTGTACTGTTTTATACGGCCGCATGGTGCGTTATCCCTTTATAACGCGCAGGAAGCCCTTCTTGCCCTTTTTAAGGATTATTCCGCCTTCAAGTGCGGCAGGATCGGCCGCAGCGTATACGTCGGAAACCTTAACGTCGTTCATCAGCACGCCACCTCCCTCTATCGTGCGGCGGGCATCGCTCTTGCTGGTGCAAAGCTTACCAAGCACAAGAAGATCGGTTACGCGAAGTCCCGTGGATTCAATCTGTTCCGCACTAAGCTTTATCGTGGGCATATGTTCAATATCACCGCCGCCGCCAAACAGAGCCTCGGCGGCCTGCTTAGCCTTGTTCGCTTCCTCTTCGCCGTGTACCTGAGCGGTAAGTGTGTATGCAAGTATCTTCTTTGCTTCGTTTATGTTTGCCGTGGGCGCAGTGAGGGCTTTTATTTCGTCAATGGGCATAAAGGTAAGCATCTTGAAGCAGTTTTCTACGCCATTGTCGTCAACATTGCGCCAGTACTGGTAGAAATCATAGGGGCTGGTCTTTGCGGGATCAAGCCACAGGGCACCCTTTTCGGTTTTGCCCATCTTCTTGCCTTCGCTTGTTGCAAGAAGACCCGTGGTGAGTGCAAATGCCGCGTGCTGCTCCTTACGGCGGATAAGATCGGCACCCGCAAGAATATTGCTCCACTGGTCGTCACCGCCCATTTCAAGCACGCAACCGTGCTTTTTGTGCAACATCAGGAAGTCATAGCTCTGCATGAGCATATAGCCCATTTCAAAGAATGTAAGGCCGCGTTCCATACGCTGCTTATAGCATTCGGCGGCAAGCATTCTGTTTACGCTGAAAAGTGAACCTATGTCACGCATAAACTCAAGGAAGTTGAGTGAATGGAGCCATTCGGCGTTGTTTTCGACTATTGCGGCATTTTCACCCTCAAAGCTGAGGACGTGCGCCATCTGCTTCTGGAAGCAGGAAGCGTTGTGCTGTATCTCCTCGGTGGTCATCATGCGGCGCATATCGGTTTTGCCGGAAGGGTCGCCTATATATGCCGTACCGCCGCCAAGCAGAACTATGGGCCTATGGCCGGCGCGCTGCATGTGAGCCATTGTCATAAGCGCAACATAATGGCCAATGTGCAGACTGTCAGCTGTCGGGTCAAAGCCAATGTAGAAGGTGAGCCTTTCCTTGCCCATAAGTTCCCTTAATTCTTCGGGATGTGAGCATTGCTTTACAAGGCCGCGCTCTTCAAGAATATCATATGCGTTCTTCATAAAAAGTCTCCTCAAAAACTTTATTTCATCATGTTTATACCCCGACCCACTTATATTGAGCCAAAGTATAGAGATAGTGTATCATTTTTTGCCGTATTTAGCAATAATGCAAATGCTCTAATGCTTCGCGTCAAACAGGCTTGCAAGCACTATGCTTGCCGTTATAAGCACGGCACCGAGAGCCGTTACGGCCGTCATCCTTTCACCGAGTATAAAATAGGCGGATATTGATGTGAATATCGGTTCCGTGCAGTACACCAATGCTCCGAATGTGGGAGAAACGCGGCTGAAACCTATATTTTGCAGTGTATATGCTATGAACGTGCCGCCAACGGATAAAAGCGCAAGCGCATAATAGCCTATTTTGGGCAGATGAAGAAAATCGGGCATCGGTTCGAATATAAGGGCAATCGGTAAGCAGACGATAAAGCAAACGGCACACTGTATAATGCACAGAACCATTGGGTCTATGCCCGAATCACCGAGATATTTTACGCTGAAAATTACCATCAATGCAGATGCACAGGAGCAAAGAATAGCAATTATGTCTCCGGAACACAGCGCATCAAGCTTTCCGCCGCATATGAAGAAAAGTCCCAATGCCGCAATGGCTACGGGAATAAGGTGCTTTGCTTCAAATTTTGCTTTCACCAAAAACAAACTGAGTATTGGCACGAATACTACGGCCAGCGACATAAGAAAGCCGCAGTTTGTGGCCGACGTGTTGTCAAGCGCGACAAAGCCGAGTATGAACGTTATGGCTGTAAGCATACTGATTATAACGCCGGGACGGATATCGCTTCTTTTTATATTGGAACGGATATGCTTGCCGAAGAATATAAGAAAAAGCCAAAACGATACAAAATAACGCACCACCAGTGCCCACAACGGGGGCACAGCATCAAATCCAAGTTTGGATACCGAATTTGAAAGACCCCATATTGCGCATTCAAGCATGAGCATAAGGCCGTAGAAAAAGGACGGAAGCTCACGCTTCCCGTTCGTTTGTGTTGTAATTTCATGTTCCATACGGATATAATAACATTATTCCGATAAATTGCAATAAGGGGGACAGAATAATGAGCGCGGAAAGGGATAAACGGTTTATGCACCTTGCTCTTGAACAGGCCGAACTTGCCAAAAACATGGGGGAGGTGCCGATAGGCGCCGTGCTTGTGCGCGGCGAAGAGGTGATAGCATCCGCACATAATCTGTGTGAAACGCTAAATGACCCTACAGCCCACGCGGAGCTTTTGGCAATAAGGGAAGCGACGAAGAAAATCGGCAAACGCGCACTTGCGGATTGCGAGCTTTATGTTACCGTGGAACCATGTGCCATGTGCGCGGGCGCGATAATAAACGCTCGGCTCAAGAAGGCGGTATTCGGCGCGCATGAGGAACGTACAGGCTGCATGGGCAGTGTGCTTGATATAAGTGACGGGTATTTTATAAATTCCGTGCGTGCATACGGCGGAATACTTGAGACGGAATGCGCCGCACTTATGAGTGATTTCTTCGAAAATAAAAGATAATATCGCCTAAAGAAGAATAATACATACTTTATTCACATTGAGGATACCGAAGGTTCATTTCTTATTCTTACCCATGACACATTTTCGGATTATCATATTACCATCGGAAGCAAGCAAGACTTTTTCTTCCGTATGTGATACCTTCCTGCGATAGATACCGACTCGAAACTTCTTCGGGTCGGTATCGACTATTTATGAGGAAATGTATTATCCTATAAATCAAAAATGCGTCCGAGTGAGTTATTCATTCGGACGCAATGCTTTATATGATCTTATTTTGTGCGCTTTATAACCTGCAACGCGGCAGAAGCAACGTTTTCGGCCGTAAAGCCGAATTCTTTGAACAACACATTGCCCTTTGCACTTGCACCGAACCTGTCAAGGCCGATGCTTGCGCCGTCAAGCCCGACATATGCGCCCCATGGCTGAGTCGCGGCTGCCTCTACGCTTACGCGGGCACGAATGCTACTGCTGAGTACGCTTTCGCGGTATTCTTCGCTTTGCTGTTCAAACAGTTCCATACACGGCATTGAAACAAGTCGCGCCGTGTACCCCTGAACGGAAAGGATGTCCGCCGCCTTGTAAATAAGCTCCACCTCGGATCCCGAGGCAATAAGTATAACATCGGGAGTTCCCTTGGGTTCACGCAGTATATAACCGCCGAGCATGGCTTTTTCGCATGTATCCTCAAGCTGAGGCAGATTCTGGCGGGAAAGTGCCATAACGCTTGGCGCATTCAGCTTCATTGATGCACGATAAGCGTAAGCCGTTTCCTTTTGATCAGCGGGGCGGAAAACGTATGTGTTGGGCGTTGCTCTAAGCGAAGCAAGCTGTTCTATGGGCTGATGCGTGGGACCGTCCTCACCGACGCCGATGCTGTCATGCGTAAGTACATATGTTACGGGCAGCTTCATCAGCGCACTGAGTCTGAGTGCGGGCTTTACATAATCACCAAACACAAAGAATGTGGCACAGAAGGCGTGTAGTCCGCCGTAGAGCGCAATGCCGTTTGCTATGCATGCCATGGCAAGCTCACGCACGCCGAAATGTATGTTGCAGCCAGAGCGATCATCGGGGGAGAAGTATGTGCTTGCCTTAAGTTCCGTATTGTTTGACGGTGCAAGGTCGGCACTGCCGCCGAAAAGGTTTGGCATGTGGGCAAAAATTCGGTTTAAGACCGCACCGCCCGAAGAACGGGTAGCCTTGGGAGCATCACATTTAAGCATTTCATCATCCGTAAATACGGCTTCGTTTATTTCACCGTTGCGCCATGCATTAAGCTTGGCGGCAAGCTCGGGGTACGCCTGTGCATATGCGGCATACATTTCGTCATACTCCTTGTGTATACGCGCGCCCCGCAGTGAAAGTGCCTCGAAATGGGCATAAACATCCTCGGGAATATCAAACGGAGCATTGTTCCAGCCAAGCCGCTTGCGCATGTCGGCTATAACTTCATCACCGAGCGGAGAACCGTGTGCGGAAGCGGAACCTTCCTTCATGGTACCGTGGGCAATGTCCGTATGCACAATTATAAGGGAGGGCTTTTCGCTTTCCAAACGAGCTTCCTCAAGCGCAAGCGAAATTGCAACGGTGTCCTCACCGTTTTCAACATTTATTACCTGCCAACCCATTGAGGAAAAACGGGCGGCAACATTTTCCGTAAACGCTATATCGGTCGAACCCTCTATTGTTATGCGGTTGCTGTCATAAACGGCGATAAGCTTGCCGAGCTTCTGTGTTCCCGCAAGGCTTGCCGCCTCATATGAAGCACCCTCCATCATGCAGCCGTCACCCATAAGAACATAGGTGTAATTATCAATAACGCGGAAATTGTCCCTGTTGAAAATTGCCGCCATATGTTCCTGAGCCATTGCCATGCCAACGGCCATTGCAAAGCCCTGTCCAAGGGGACCCGTGGTAGCCTCGACACCGACCGTATGGCCGAATTCGGGATGCCCGGGTGTAAGACTTCCGAATTGACGGAATTGCTTCATGTCGTCTATTGTGATGCCGTAACCGTAAAGGTGCAACAGAGAATAAAGCAGGCTTGAAGCATGTCCGGAAGAAAGCACGAATCTGTCCCTTCCCGGCCACGACGGGGCCTTTGGGTCGTGCCTCATGTCACTCCATATGGCATAAGCCGCCGGTGCCGCACCTATCGGCATGCCGGGATGGCCGCTGTTGGCCTTTTGAACAGTGTCTGCCGAAAGAATCCTTACTGCGCTTACGGCCTTGACTTCGATGGGTCGCATATACCTACCTCCGAATTTGCATTTTTGATTTGCATCATGTATTATATCATATCATTGCCGCGGATGGAACGAGATATGCAATACTATTATTCTATACCTTCACCTATAGGCACGTTATATGCCCTTATACACGACGAAAGGATAGTGAATCTCGGCATACGCCGTCCAAATGACGATGTCAAGTACGAATGCACCGCATTGGCGTGCATGCTTGAAACTCAACTTGCGGAGTATTTTCGCGGAGAGAGGCAACATATAGACATTGCATTTGAAGAAAGCGGGACAAACTGGCAGAAAAAATGTTACCGCGAAATAAGGAATATTCCTTACGGAGAGGTGCGTACATATAAGCAGATAGCGGCCGCCGCGGGCAATGAGCGAGCGTCAAGGGCAGTGGGCAGGGCGTGCAATGCGAATCCATTGCTTATAATCACACCGTGCCACAGGGTAGTTGGCGCATCGGGAGCGCTTACGGGCTTTGCGGCAGGGCTTGAAGCGAAAAGAATATTGAAGGATATTGAAAAAGGCGGTGCAATTTAACATTTGTGTCACAGCAAGAGGTTAATGCACGCTTGATATAATGCTGAAAATGCGTTAAAATGAATAATAAAATTAAAGGAGGAGCAAAAATGCCGGGGATCATAAATACTCAGCTTGGCACAATAGCCATATCGGAAGAAATCGTAGCGACCATTGCAGGCTATGCCGCAAGCGAAAATTACGGGATTGTTGATATGCACGCAAAAACCACGGGTGATCAGCTTTGGAAACTTGTGGGCGGGGACAATCAACGCCGCGGAGTTAAGGTTACATGCGTGGAAGGCGATCAGATCGATATAGACCTGTTTGTGACAATAATATACGGCGCAAGCCTTACGGCGGTTGCCGAAAACGCAATAGGCAATGTGCGCTATCGCGTTGAGGATATGACAGGGTTGAAGGTGCGCAACGTGAATATTCATGTTGAAGGTGTGCGCGCATAAGAATTAAATGCTTTTGGCGTGCGTTGAACGCAAAAAGCACGGAGGAAACTGATTTGGAAAATATTACCGTTGGCGGTGCAATGCTTAGGGAAATGTTCCTTACGGGCGCGGCACTGCTGGAAAAAAACAGGGCGTATATAGACTCGCTGAATGTTTTTCCCGTACCGGACGGGGATACGGGCACCAATATGTCCATGACGATGCAAAGTGCCGTAAGGGAAATACAGAATTGCAAAGGCAGTGCCGTAAATGATATCGCATCCGCGGCATCGCTTGGCGCGCTTAAAGGTGCGCGCGGAAATTCGGGCGTTATCCTGTCCCAGATACTGAGGGGCTTTGCACGTGCATTGACTGGCAAGGAGGAAATGGCGGCGGAGGATTTTGCCTTGGCGCTTACTACCGGAACGGAGGCCGCATACAAGGCCGTTATGAAGCCAAAGGAAGGCACAATGCTTACCGTTGCCCGCATGATGGCGGAAGCCGTGTCGAATGCTGCAAGTGAAGGTGCAAACCTATATAAGCTTATCGATATAATGATAGAAGAGGGCGAGCGCGCATTGCTTCTTACGCCGGAACTTTTGCCCGTGCTTAAAGAGGCGGGCGTTGTCGATTCCGGCGGAAAGGGCCTTGTGACCATATTACGCGGCTTCAAAATGGTGATTGACGGCGAAGACGTTGACGAATACGTTCTTATGCCCACGCAGACAGAGCAGGCGGATACGAGCGCAATGAATGAGGAAGGTGCGGATCTTGAAGCGCTTGATGATATAGAGTTCGGCTATTGTACGGAATTTTTCATAATACATCTTGATGAGTCGTTCTCTGAATCCGAGCTGGACAAGCTGCGCGAAAAGCTTATGAAGATAGGCGATTCGGTGGTGGTGGCATATGATTCGGACTTTATAAAGATACACGTTCATTCAAATTGCCCCGGCAAGATAATTCAGCTTGCGTTAAGGCTTGGCGAGGTTGACCGCATAAAAATTGAAAATATGCGCGAACAGAACCGCGAGCTTATTGCCAACATCAAAAAGAACGAAAAGGAAAACGCTGTTGTGGCCGTAAGCATAAGCGACGGTATAAGCGAAGTTTATAAGGCCATAGGCGTGAATCAGCTTATACAGGGCGGACAGACGATGAACCCGAGCATAGAAAGCATAGCCAAGGCCATTCGCCGTGCAAATGCAAGGAATGTGTTCGTTCTTCCGAATAATTCGAACATTATCATGGCCGCACAACAGGCAGCAACGCTCAGCGACAGGAATGTTATAGTCCTGCCCACAAAAACGATGATGCAGGGATTGAGTGCCGCACTTGCCTACAGCGATGACGTTGATGTTGAGACCAATACGGAGCGCATGACCGCCGCGATGAAGCAGGTGCTTTCGGGCTCGGTAACCTATGCCGTACGAGATACACATTTTAACGGCGAGGAAATATCACAGGGTGATATAATCGGTCTGCTTGACAATACCATAACCCGAGTCGGTTCAAGCGTAGAAAACGTATCGGTGGAGCTTCTTTGCAGCATGATCGAGCAAAAAGGTGAAGATTCCATTGCAACGATATTCTATGGCGAAGGTGCCGATGAAGATAATGCACAGGCCGTTGCCGATGCGGTTAATGAAAAATACCCGGATGCGGAAATAACCGTGCAGTATGGCGGCCAACCGCTTTACTACTATTATTTCTCCGTAGAATAATGGCATCCGCTCCGATAACGGAAATAAAAGGAATAGGACCCCGCCGCGCCGAGGCTTTCGGCAGGTTGGGTCTTTTTTCGGTTGACGATTTGCTGCGCTTTGTGCCGAGAGGATATATTGATTATTCTGCCGCAACGCTTATTCAGCAAACGGAGCAGGGCAACTTTGCGGCCGTGGAAACAACAATTCTCGGTACGGCCAAAACGGCGCGAATACGCGGCGGGCTGACAATAACCTCTGTAGCCGCGACGGACGGTGTAAGCAAGTTTGGCTTATGTTGGTATAATCAGCCATATTCGGCCGCACGGCTGAGAGAAGGCGATACGTTTTATGCCTGTGGTCGCGTTGACAAACGGCGAGGCTGTAAGCTGGTAAACCCTTCATTATGCAAAGAACTGCCCGGAATCGTTCCGCAGTATTCGCTCTCAAACGGATTGACGCAGAAGGTTGTGCGTCAGGCCGTACAGGATGCGCTTGAAAAGCGCGGCTATATCGAAGAAACGCTGCCGCAAGATTTGATTGACGAGTTTTCGCTTATGCCGCTTGATACGGCATTAAGATCGATCCATATGCCCGATAGTTTCAAAACACTTGAAGCGGCAAAGGAAAGACTTGCATTTGAAGATATGCTGCTGTATGCTCTAATGCTTAAAATACTCAGGCATAGAAGGGAATCGGGTTGCGGGATAGCATTTAACACGAATGGCGTAACGGAAAGATTCCTGAAAAGAATACCGTTTGAACCGACAAATGCTCAAAAAGCGGCAATGGCGGATATTGCAAAGGATATGGCGCAGAATAGGCAGATGAACAGACTGCTTCAGGGCGACGTTGGCAGCGGCAAAACGGCAGTTGCTCTTTTTGCCATGTTTGTCGCCATTGAAAATGGTTACAGCGCCGCGCTATTGGCCCCGACGGAAATATTGGCGGATCAGCATTACCGCACACTTAAATCAATATTCGGTGAAAAAGCCGTACTGATAAAGGGCGGCATGAAAAAAGCTGAGCGTGACCTGATAGAAGAACGCCTTAAAAGCGGTGAGCCGCTTGCCGTTATCGGAACCCATGCAATAATAAGCAACGGAGTCGAAATAGCGAATCTCGGCCTTGTCATCGCGGACGAACAGCACCGATTCGGCGTAAAACAGCGCGCCGCAATAAGCGCAAAGGGCACCACACCCGATACGCTTATAATGAGCGCAACACCCATACCGCGCACGCTTTCACTGTTGCTGTACGGCGATCTTGAACTGAGTGTGCTTAACGAATTGCCTCCCGGCAGGAAGCCGATAAAAACGATGCTTGTTCCACAGCACAAACGCGAGGATATGTATAAATTTATAGAAAAACAGCTTGCCTCGGGTGCGCAATGCTATGCGGTATGCCCGCTTGTTGAGGAAAGTGAGGCTTTGGTTGGCGTACTCAGCGCATCAATGCTGTATAAGGAACTTAGCCAAAAGCTTAATGTATCCGTTGAGCTTATGCACGGCCGCTTGAGCTCCGCTCAAAAGCAGGAAATTGCCGTACGTTTTGCCGCGGGCGAAATAAAGTTGCTTGTTTCGACTACCGTGGTTGAGGTTGGCATAGACGTACCGAATGCCGCAATAATGGTAGTGGAAAATGCCAATAGATTCGGCCTTGCCCAATTGCATCAGCTTCGCGGCAGGGTAGGCAGGGGCAGCAGAGAATCATATTGCTTTTTGCTCAGCGGCTCCGATTCGGATACCGCAAAGGAAAGGCTTAAGGTTCTTTGCCAAACCGCAGACGGATTCAAAATTGCCGAAAAAGATCTTGAATTGCGCGGGCCGGGCGAACTGCTGGGATCGCGTCAACATGGTGAAGATCAACTCAGCGCGGCACTGCTTGCGGGAAACATGAAAACATTTGCAAAGGCGAAGGAAGCCGCGGACAGGCTTCTTGCCTCAAATGACCCCGATTGTACGCTTATAAACAAGGCCGCCGCAATTGCGGACGAAAAAACAAAAAATATCGCACAGAATTAGTAATTGTAAATCTTTATCCGCTCTTCTGTTATTTACCACTCATATTAACTCCTTGTTGTGCCAATCATAAAGCCATAAAAGCAAGGAGGTGAAACAAATGTCACGAAACAGCGTTATGGTTCCCGAAGCGAAAAAGGCTATGGAATCTTTCAAGACGGAAGTAGCCAATTCTCTTAACGTGAATCTGAAGCAGGGCGACAACGGCGACCTTACGTCCCGCCAGGCAGGTTCTGTCGGCGGTGAAATGGTAAAGCGCATGATAGCTTATGCTTCAAAGAACATGAGCAAGTAACATTATCAGGCAAAATAGGCCGAATGCGGCCTGAAAATATCCGGATACATAAAACAAGGAAGGAGGCACAGCAATAAAATGGCAAGCAAGAACGAGAACAAAAAGAAGATGCAGAACTTTAAGACTGAAGTTGCAAATTCTCTCAACGTGAATCTGAAGCAGGACTACAACGGCGACCTTACATCCCGTCAGGCCGGTTCCATCGGCGGCGAAATGGTAAAGCGTATGATAGCCTATGCGGAAAACAACATGAACAAATCCGATATGCAGTAATTAAGCTTAACGGCATATAGGAACAGCTTAACAAATAAGCCACCGAAAACTCGGTGGCTTCAGAGTGTCGAAAAAGTGGCAGATTGCCACTTTTTCGAGTTTTCTCGAGTTTTGCCTCTCACATTCGTTCACGGGCGGCAAAACTCGCAAAGTACGAAAACCTATGGGTTTTCATCCGTTTTGACGCACATGTCGTCAAAGCCGGAATTGGTTTAAGGGGCTGCCGCCCCTAAGGCCATCTGGAATAATAAACATACGGTTTTGAGGTGCTATTTTGCACCTTGACTTTAGAAAAATGCTCGAAGATACGCCCCGGTATCTTGCTGCGCTTTTTCTTCGTCACGGCACAAAATATCTACCGCAAAACTGCTTAGCACCTAAAAAGAGCAATGTTTGTGCTAAGCACAAGGCACGAGGGCGAAGCCATACTGGAGGTATGACGAGACCCGAGTAACGAAGTGATTGGCCAAACAGTGCCTTTTTAGGCGTGTGTTTATTATCTCAGATGGCCTTAACAACCCTGCCATTTAGGCGTATTGTTTCTTATTTTAGAGGACTTTTGAGAAGCATCAATCGCGCTTAACGGCGTAGGTGTTTGCATCCTTGAGCATAACATCATGTGCGCCGCCTTCGGTTATGCTTGCCGCGCTTACAAGTGTAAGCCGTGCCTTTTCTCTAAGCTCGGGTATTGTCAGTGCACCACAGTTGCACATTGTTGAACGAACCTTGCTGAGCGTTACGCTAACGTTATTGTGCAGGCTGCCCGCATATGGTACATATGAATCAACACCTTCCTCAAAGGAAAGCTTATTGTCTCCGCCGCTGTAGTAACGCTGCCAGTTGCGCGCACGGGCAGAACCTTCACCCCAGTATTCCTTCATATAATTACCGTTTATCATAACCTTTGCGGAGGGGCTTTCATCGCAACGGGCAAAGTACCTTCCGAGCATACAGAAATCCGCACCCATTGCAAGTGCAAGCGTAATATGGTAATCGTGCACTATTCCGCCATCTGCGCATATAGGAACATATACGCCCTTTTCGCGGAAATACTCGTCGCGTGCACGGGCAACCTCTTGTACGGCCGTAGCCTGTCCGCGGCCTATACCTTTTGTTTCGCGGGTAATGCATATGGAACCGCCGCCTATACCCACCTTTACAAAGTCTGCACCTGCATCCGCCAGAAAACGGAAACCTTCTCTGTCAACAACGTTGCCAGCACCGACCTTAACGGTATTTCCGTATTTTGCGCGTATAAAGTCAAGCGTGCGGGTTTGCCATTCGCTAAAGCCCTCGGATGAATCTATGCAGAGTATATCCGCACCCGCCTCTATCAAAGCGGGGACACGCTCTTCATAATCGCGCGTGTTTATGCCTGCACCGACAACATAACGCTTTTGCTTGTCCAACAATTCGGTGGGGTTTTCCTTATGGGCATCATAATCTTTCCTGAATACAAATGCGACCATATTGCCGTCTTTTGTTATAACGGGCAGGGAATTAAGCTTATGCTCCCAAATTATGTCGTTTGCTTCTTTTAGGGAAACGCCTTCATATGCATATACAAGCCTGTCTATCGGGGTCATGAATTCGCTTACGGGCGTTGAGGGATCCATGCGGCTTGGGCGGTAGTCGCGGCTTGTCACAACGCCGAGCAGCTTTCCCGTGGCTGAACCGTCATGCGTAACGGCAACGGTGGAATGGCCGGTTCGTTCCTTCAGAGCCATAATATCAGCCATTGTTTCATCAGGTCGTATTGAAGAATCGCTCATTGCAAAACCGGCCTTGTATTTCTTTACGCGGCTTACCATTGCGGCCTGACTTTCTATCGGCTGGGACACGAATATAAACGATATTCCGCCTTCACGCGCAAGGGCTATTGCAAGCTTGTCACCTGATACGGATTGCATTACCGCACTGACAAGAGGGATGTTCATCGAAAGCTCGGGCTCCTCACCCGCATTGTAGCGCACTATTGGCGTTTTTAACGATGTGTTGGCAGGTGTGCAGTCCGCACTCGAATAACCGGGCACAAGCAAGTATTCGCTGAAAGTATGGGAGGGTGAATCAAAGTAATACGCCATATTAGCTCCTTACGAAATAATAATTAATCTATTATAACTCGGTTTGTATATTTATCCAAGTATGTATTTACGGCAATGTGTACAAGCAAAAGCCTTGAGATATGCTCGTCTATGCTTATTGCATCTATGCTTTCTTCACTTAAGGCGGTTATACCGTCAACGGCGCCCGCATCAAGGGCTGCGCGAAGCATGGCACGTTCGTCAGCTTCCGTGGGGAGTATGTTTTTTCCAAAATATGACGAAATAACGGCCGCAATGCCCCAACCCCACCAGTTTGAAACGCCCGAGGTCAATGTAATGTCGGCAGCTTGTACAGCGGCAATGTCCTTGCCGTGTGACACAAGTCTGCTCGTTACGTCATAAAGTGAACCCATGCCAAGCTCATTACCGCCGTCACCTATGGCGATGGTCAATGCGCCCCTATCGTGCAGTGAACGGAATATGGCATCCGTATCGGCAAAAACAAACTCATCTATGCTTCGTCCCGAAGCGGCACGGTAACATCCGTTTAGTGAACGCCCCGGGCGCTCTATTGAAATAACGGTGTCTATGCCTAAATCAAATACATTATTTGCGTTGCCGTTGAGCAGCAAAACGTGTGCATTCGGCGCGCGCAGGGCGCATGCTGCCGCAAGCTGAGGGTAACAGGGCACATCGGTAGCTACATACACCGTCTTGCCGACTTCGCAAAGTGCGTGCGCAATATTGGCCGCACCGAGCGGACCGTCCGTTTCACAGCAGATGTTACCTTCCTTTGTTTTTACGGGGAAGCCTGTTATTATAAGCACACAACCTGCGGCATTGAGTGCGGTAGCAAGTCGGTGCATGGGTGATACGGGGCTGTTAGAACAAAAGCCCCTTCCGCCTGTGTCGCACCGCATAAGTGTATCAATTTGAGCATAAAGCTTATCCATTAGCCATCCTCTTTCAGCGTGATCCAACAGGCAATATATTACCATTATTCCGCCGTTAAGTACACAGCAAAAAAATTATTCTGCCGAATTGCGGCATATATAGTCGAAAATAAGTGCCTCCTTTTGAGCGTGGGAAAGGCGCTTTAATGCAGCCTCGCGTTTTAGCGCATTGCTTTTTGATTCGAATTCTTCGCAATAGACCAGCTTAACGGGCAGACGACTGCGCGTGTATTTTGCACCTTTTGCCGAATTGTGCGCCTTTTCCCGTGCAATAGGGTCGGTCGTATATCCGCAATAAAGCGTATTGTCGGCACAGCGCATTATGTACGCGAAATGGCTCACCTACCAAGCTCCTCATCTATAAGCACGAGGTGGAATTCCTTTATTGCACGTGTGGGGTATTCGATTATGGTCGTAACGCGGCACATGCGCTGAACACTGTTACAATCGGCACATTTGCCGGTTATGCCGCACGGGAGCTTATCAAGCCCCAGACGTCTTGCATTTGGCGGGCAGGTTTGATTCTTTATTCGCGCTATACCATCATCAAGGCCGCCTTCGACATATTTATTTTTGCCGATAAACAGCATCACCTTTTCCGGTCCTATAAGCATTGACGCAACGCGGTTACCCGTTCCGTCTATGTTGATAAGGCGACCGTCGCTGAGCAGTGCATTTGTTGAGGCAAGATACCAGTCCGCCACGGCCGCGTTATCCTGAGCGTGCTTTCTGTCTGCCGCAAACCAGTGCGAGTAAACCTTGTTGCCGCGTTCATTAAGGCGATTGTACAGGTCAAGGTCGTTTTGAACTGTTACCGAACCGCCAAAACCGACCGATTCTTCGCGTTGAATCAAAGAAAAGGCCAATTCCACGGCCGCCGCCCTATCACTGACGGCATGAACGGTGAATCCGCGTCCGACCAAGGCGGACTCAAGCGCATTGTATTCCTTACAAAACATGGTGCAACCTCCGAAAACTCTGTATTTTTATAAATATTAGCATATTATCGGAGCTATTGCAATTTGGACGTTTATCAAGTATTATTTTACAAGACAGTATTTGGAGGAATATGCATGGCATACGACCGTGAACTTATAAGAAACTTTTGCATAATAGCACATATTGACCACGGCAAATCAACGCTTGCGGACAGAATGATAGAAATGACCGATACCGTCGCATTACGCGATATGGAGGCTCAGCTTCTTGATAATATGGATATAGAGCGCGAACGCGGCATAACCATAAAATCTTCCGCCGTAAGGATGTTCTATACCCATACGGACGGGAAGAGGTATATGTTCAATTTGATTGACACTCCGGGTCACGTTGACTTTAACTACGAAGTGTCAAGGAGCCTTGCCGCGTGTGAGGGTGCGGTGCTTGTGGTTGACGCAACACAGGGAATAGAGGCACAAACGCTTGCAAACGTGTATCTTGCCTTGGACAACTCACTTGAAATAGTGCCGGTTATAAACAAAATCGACCTGCCAAGTGCCGATGTTGAACACACTAAAAAAGAAATAGAGGATGTTATCGGCCTACCGGCTGAGGATGCTCCGTGCATATCGGCAAAGACGGGGCTTAATGTTGAACAGGTACTTGCCGCAGTGGTTGATACGGTGCCGCCACCCGACGGGGACATAAATAAGCCCCTTAAAGCACTTATATTCGACAGCGTGTATGACAATTACAAGGGCGCACTCAGCTACGTTCGTGTTGTTGACGGTGCGGTAAGACCCGGCATGAAAATACGCTATATGGCCACGGGAAACGAGTTTGACGTTACGGAGGTCGGCATATTCTCGCCCACGCTCACGCCTATTGACGTGCTTGAAGCGGGGGAGGTCGGCTATATATCCGCTTCCATAAAAAATGTGCGCGAAACGAAGGTGGGCGATACCATAACCGATGCGAATGCACCCGCCGAAGAACCGTTACCGGGCTATAAACAGGCCAATCCAATGGTGTTCTGCGGAATATATCCCGCGGACGGTGCGGATTATGAAAACCTGAGAGATGCACTTGACAAGCTTGTTTTGAACGATGCTTCGCTTTCTTACGAACCCGAAACATCAATGGCGCTCGGCTTTGGCTTCCGTTGCGGTTTTCTTGGGTTGTTGCACATGGAAATAATTCAGGAAAGGCTTGAAAGGGAGTTTGACCTTGATCTTGTTACCACGGCTCCTTCCGTTATATATAAGGTAGTTAAGACCAACGGCGATGAAATGATGATAGACAACCCGACAAATCTTCCTTCCGCCGCGGAAATAGCTTATATGGAAGAACCTATGGTTCTGGCAACGATAATGTCGCCATCCGAATATGTGGGAACGATAATGGAGCTTTGTCAGGATAAGCGCGGCGTGTTTGAGGATATGAAGTATATTGAAGAAGGTCGCGTGAACATATTCTATGAATTGCCGCTGAATGAAATAATATATGACTTTTTCGACCAGCTTAAATCCCGCAGCCGCGGCTACGCTTCATTTGATTATGAGCTTAAAGAATATGCCAAGAGCGAGCTTGTTAAGCTTGATTTCCTGCTAAACGGTGACATGTGCGATGCACTTTCCACAATAGTTCATAAGGATAAGGCGTATGCAAAGGGGCGCGCCGTTGCGGAAAAGTTGCAGGAGGTAATACCGAGACAGCAGTTTGAAATACCGATTCAGGCCGCAATAGGCGGCAAAATAATTGCAAGAGAAACCGTGCGCGCGGTAAGGAAGGACGTGCTTGCCAAGTGCTACGGCGGCGATATTACAAGAAAGAAGAAGCTGCTTGAAAAGCAGAAGGAAGGCAAAAAGCGTATGCGCCAGATAGGCACCGTATCCTTGCCGAGTGAAGCTTTTATGAGCGTGCTGAAGATAAACTGATATGGCAGGAATATATATACATATACCGTTTTGCGTGTCTAAGTGCCGCTATTGTGACTTTGTATCGTTTCCGTGTGACGAGAGTACAAAGAAACGGTACGTCTCCGCGCTTATAAAGGAAATGTCTTTAGCGGCACGGGAAACGCCGCACATGCGCTATGATTCCGTGTTTATAGGCGGCGGCACGCCGAGCACGCTGGAACTTGGCGAGGTAATGCGCATAATGTCCGCATTATATGATAATTTCGACATTGCGCAGGATGCCGAAATAACCATAGAGGCGAACCCGGGCACGGTAGAAGAATGGAAAACCGAAGAATACCGTGAGTGTGGGATAAACAGACTTTCCGTGGGTCTGCAAAGCGTTGCACCGCGTGTTTTAAGAACCATAGGACGAATACATACGCCCGATGATTTCATGAGGAGCATGGATATTGCCAAATCGGCGGGATTTACAAATATCAATGCGGATCTTATGTATGGCTTGCCCGAACAGACGGGTGATGATCTGCTTGCGGCAATAGCTGTTGCCGCGGGTACGGGAGTTACACATATTTCGGCCTATTCGCTTATAGTTGAGGAGAATACTCCGCTCTACTTTGACGTGAACGGCGGCGGAACCCTTTTGCCCGATGAGGACGAGACATTTGAAATGTACACAAAGGGCAGGGAACTTCTTGAGGGACTTGGCTTCCACCGTTATGAAATATCAAATTATGCAAAGGATGGGTACCGTTCCCGCCACAATTTGAATTATTGGAATAACGGTGAATACCTCGGCCTTGGTCTTAATTCGCATTCGGCAATGCGCATTGGCGGAAAATGGCTGCGTTGGTCAAATAAAACCAAACTTGAAGAGTATATGACGGATGTTGAAGAAAGCATACGCCCGCTCGATGGCGACATGCAGACCATAGACAGGGCGGAGGAAATGTTCGAATGCGTTATGCTTGGACTTAGAAAAACGGACGGCATATCGAATTCGGAGTTTGAAGCACGCTTTGGCCAAAGCCTTTTTGACACATTTGCAAAGGCAATAGCTCAGCTTGACAAAAACGGCATTCTTATCCGCACTGATGACGGCATAAAGCTTAACGAACGCGGATTGGATATTGAAAACCTTGCGCTTATGCCGTTTATGGAGGATTAAGACACAATATATATGTGCTTATATGGCGGGCGGAGCGGCAATGCACCGTCCGTTTATATTTCCATCAAGCTAATGTTTCCGTTTTGTCACAAAGGATACTTCCTTGTACCTTGACTATAGTGAAATGCGGTACTATACTTTAACCATAAGTTAGCACTCAACCTTAATGAGTGCTAACAACAGGTTGCGGCATACCGTGGCGAAAGGAGGCGGTAAACAAATGGAGCTTGATGCAAGAAAAATGCGCATACTTCAGGCGATAATAGACGATTATATACTGACGGCATCGCCCGTAGGCTCGCGCACAATAGCAAAAAGCACGGATATCGGACTTTCAAGTGCTACGATCCGCAACGAAATGAGCGACCTTGAGGAAATGGGCTTCCTTGAACAGCCACACACTTCCGCCGGAAGAATACCGTCTGACAAGGCATACAGGCTTTATGTTGACAGTATTATGCGCCGAGCCAAATTGAGCAGGGATGAATTGAGCTTTATCAGCGAACACTATTCAAAGAGGCTCAATGAGGTGGATGACATAGTTAAGCAGACTGCATTCGTGTTGTCAAGCGTAACAAAGTACGCATCCATGGTGCTTTCACCGCGGTTGCATGCCGCGCGGCTCAGATACATTCACATTGTGGGCCTTGGAGAGGGCAGGGCACTGTTACTTATAGTTACCGATTCCGGCCTCGCACGGGATTCCATGATTCGAGTGCCTTACGGGATGGAGCAAAGCGAGCTTGAAAGAATATCGCTCATGCTCAATGCAAAACTTGCCGATTGTCGGATGGACGAAATAATGGCAAATCGCATGAATGATATTGCGGGTGAGCTTGGCAGACACGCCGAATTCCTTGATTCGATAGTGAGCTCGATCAAGGAAAGCTTGGATCAAAGGGCAAAGCGGATTGAACTCAGCGGGACAACGAACCTTTTAAGTCTGCCCGAATACAGCGACATGGAACGCGCAAGGGATCTGTTGAGCGTTATGGAAAAGGGAGATGCCCTTTACGAAATGCTCAAAGGACGAGAAGATGTTGAATTTACGATTCGCATCGGCCATGAAAATGAGCTTAACAGCATGAAAGGGTGCAGTGTTGTAACGGCAACATACAAAATAGGCACGGAACCGATAGGTACGTTCGGGGTGATAGGACCCACACGCATGAATTATCCCAAGGTGCTTGCGGTGATGAGCCACATTGGAAAAACAATGAGCGAAACGCTTACAAATATGCTTGATGAGGAGCGAAATTAAAATTGGCAAAGAAAAAGGAAAATCCTCCCGTAGAGGAACAAAAGGCCGCGGATACGGTCGAAACGAACGATAAGGGCACGGCGGAGAACGAAATACCCGAAAGCGTTACGCTTACGCGGGATGAGTTCAAGCAGGTAAAGGAGCGCATAGATCAGCTTGAAAAGGAAAAGGAAAGCGATGTTGCGTTGTTGCAAAGGCTTCAGGCGGATTTTGACAATTATCGCCGCAGGAATGCATCCGTTGTGGCCGACAGTTTGGATGAAGGCGCAAGGAACCTTATAAAATCTCTTTTGCCGGTGCTTGATAATCTTGATAGGGCGTTGGACAATGTGCCCGAGGATGAAAAAACGGCATGGGTAGAGGGGATACAGCTTGTGTCAAAGCAACTGTATGAAACTCTTCAAAAGGCCGGACTTGAAGAAATACAGGCTGAGGGTCAATTCGATCCGGAACTGCACGATGCGGTTATGCAGGAAGAGGATGAAGAAAAGGAAAGCGGAGAGATCACGGCCGTTTTCCAAAAGGGTTACAAAGTTAAAAATCGCATAATTCGCCACAGCATGGTGAAGGTTGCGAAATAAATAAACGTAAAAATAATCAGGAGGAAATAGATTATGGCAAAGATTATTGGTATTGACCTTGGTACTACAAATTCGTGCGTAGCCGTGCTTGAAGGCGGCGAGCCCGTGGTTATCCCCAATGCGGAAGGTGCGCGCACCACTCCGTCTGTTGTGGCTTTTAAGGGCAGCGAAAGAATAGTCGGCAGCGCCGCAAAGCGTCAGGCCATCACTAACCCGGATAAGACCATCAGCTCCATAAAGAGGGAAATGGGCAGCTCCTACAAGAAGAACATAGACGGCAAGGATTATACTCCGCAGGAAATAAGTGCAATGGTTCTGCAAAAGCTTAAGCAGGACGCGGAAGCTTATCTTGGCGAAAAGGTGACTCAGGCCGTAATAACCGTTCCCGCATATTTCAGCGATTCTCAGCGTCAGGCCACAAAGGACGCAGGCCGTATAGCCGGTCTTGATGTACTGCGCATAATCAATGAACCCACCGCGGCGGCGCTTGCATACGGCATGGATAAGGAAACCAACCAGAAAATACTGGTTTACGACCTTGGCGGCGGCACGTTTGATGTATCCATACTTGAAATCGGTGACGGCGTATTCGAGGTTCTTGCAACACACGGTAACAATCGACTCGGCGGTGATGACTTTGACCAGAGACTTATGGATTACATCGTGCGCCAGTTCAAGAGCGAATCCGGCATAGATCTCAGCGGTGATCGCATGGCTATGCAGAGACTGAAAGAGGCTGCCGAAAAGGCGAAGATAGAACTTTCCAGCATGGTTCAGACAAATGTGAATCTGCCATTCATAACCGCGGACAGCACGGGCCCCAAGCATCTTGACATGACCATTACCCGTGCCAAGTTTGAAGAACTTATCCACGACCTTGTTGAGAAAACCCGTGAGTGCATGCTCGTTGCCATGAAGGATGCCGGCCTTAGCAATTCCAACATAGACAAGGTCATACTCGTCGGCGGATCCACTCGTGTACCCTGCGTACAGGAGCTTGTTAAGAACGTTACCGGTAAAGAACCGTTCAAGGGCATCAACCCCGATGAATGCGTTGCAATAGGTGCGGCCATACAGGGCGGCGTGCTCGGCGGTGAAGTGAAGGATATATTGCTGCTTGACGTTACCCCGCTTTCACTCGGTATTGAAACCGTAGGCGGCGTGTTTACTCGCCTGATTGACCGCAATACCACCATTCCTACCAAGAAGAGCCAGATATTCTCCACCGCTGCCGACGGACAGACCAGTGTTGAGGTCCATGTGCTCCAGGGCGAACGCGAAATGGCGCAGTATAATAAGACTCTCGGTCGCTTCCAGCTTGCAGGCATAGCCCCCGCACCGCGCGGAGTACCGCAGATAGAGGTCAGCTTTGATATAGACGCAAACGGCATAGTACATGTCAGCGCAAAGGATCTTGGTACGGGCAACGAGCAGAAGGTTACCATTACCGCATCCACCAACCTTAATGAGGATGAGATAAAGAAGGCCGTGCGCGAAGCCGAACAGTATGCAAGTGAGGATAAGGCACGCAAGGAAGAGGTTGAACAGCGTAACCATGCGGACAGCCTTGTATACTCCACCGAAAAGACCCTTAAAGAACTTGGCGATAAGGTAAGCGCGGACGATAAGTCAAAGATAGAAGCGCAGGTAGCCGAGCTGAAGAAGGCAATGGAAGGCAATGACACTGCCGCAATAAAGGCTGAGTGTGACAAGCTTACCGAGGTTTCCTACGAAGCATTTGGCAAGATCTATCAGCAGCAGGCAGGCCAGCAGGGCGGCGCGGGTTTCGACCCCAATGCGGCTCAGCAGCAGGCAAACGAAGCGGCGCATGACGACAATGTTGTCGATGCCGATTACGAAGTAGTAGACGACGATAAGAAATAAGCCTAAAGGCTAAAATACTACCATGTGCATAATGCGGGAACGATCGAAAAAAAACGGTCGTTTACCGCGTTGTGCGTTGGTGAAAGGATAAGGAGTTGGGGACGGTGAAGGAAGATTATTACGAGCTGCTTGGCGTGAACAAGAACGCTACCGATGATGAGATAAAAAGCGCATTCCGCAAGCTTGCTAAGCAATATCATCCGGACCTGCATAAAGGGGCGGACAAGGAAGAAGCGGAGGCAAAGTTTAAGCAGATAAACGAAGCATACGAAGTCCTGTCCGATAAAGATAAGCGCGCCAAATACGATCAGTTCGGCCATGCGGCGTTCGATCCTGCGGCGGGCGGTGGTTACGGCGGATACAGTTCCGCCGGCTTCGGTGATTTCAGCGATATATTTGACAGCGTATTCGGCGGAGGGTTTGGCGGATTTGGCGGCGGTTCACGCACACAGCGTAACGGTCCCGTGCGCGGTAACGACTTGAAATACAACATGACGCTTACATTTGAAGAAGCGGCATTTGGTACCAAAAAAGAAATCCTTATTCCGCGCGAGGAAAACTGTTCGGAATGTGGCGGCAGTGGCGCAAAGCCAGGTTCAACGCCAACAAAGTGTACGACTTGTGGCGGCACGGGTCAGGTTCGCGTACAGCAGAACACTATGTTCGGCTCGTTTTCAACCGTGCGCACATGTGAAGCCTGTAACGGCACGGGCAAAATTATAAAGGATCCCTGCACGCATTGCAAAGGACGCGGCAGGGTAACCAAAAATAATCGCATAAACGTTACAATACCTGCGGGAATAAACAACGGCCAAACGCTTACCATGCGCGGGGAAGGTGAAGCCGGACTTCGCGGCGGAGCCAATGGTGACCTGTATATAGGCATAAGCATAAAGTCGCACAAGATATTTACACGAAATGGGTATGATCTATATCTTGATATAAACATCCCCATGACCACGGCCACGCTTGGCGGTGAAATTCAAGTGCCTACGCTTAAAGGCAGTGTTAAATATAACATACCGCAGGGCACACAGCCGGGTACAACATTCAGATTAAAGGAACAGGGCGTGCAACGGCTTAATGCTGCGGGCAAGGGTGATCTGCTTGTGCGTGTAAACGTGCAAATTCCAAAGCGATTGAATGATGAACAGCGCGAGCTGGTTGAAAAGCTTGCCGAAGCCATGGGTGATAAAGCTTCAAATGCTCCAAAGCCCATGAAACGCACCATAATAGATAAGATGAAGGATAAGTTCAACCAGGAACAATCACAGCGCGAATAAAACGCAAATAGCAAAGGGAGACGGTCAAAACACCGTCTCCTGCTTTTTGCAAAACATTTTTAACAAACTATCCTGGCGGCCACTGAAGCTCACGTCCGCCAAGAAGGTGAATGTGCAAATGGTTGACGCTTTGCCCGCCGTCTTTGCCGGTGTTGATAACCAGCCTGAATCCCGCTTTCACGCCAAGCTTGTCCGCAACAGCGGATGCTGTTTGCATAAGGTGCCCCATAAGCGCACCGTCATCAACGGTTGTAACGTTATCATAATGCTTTTTGGGCACTATGAGTACGTGCACAGGGGCCTGCGGTTCAAGGTCGTAAAAAGCAATGCAAATATCATCTTCATATACCTTGTTGGATGGTATTTCGCCCAATGCTATTTTACAGAAAATACAGTTATCCATTTTATTTGCTCCTTTCTTAATTTGTATGCTTCTTTATAATGCCCGTTGCACCGAACCTGTCAATGCCGGTTATTTCAACGGGTACTATTGAATTTATAAGGCTGCTTTCCGCACCCCTTACGCCAACCTTAACATATGTGTCCGTATGGCCGAACAGGATACCGTTCTTTTCTTCCTCAAAAAGCACATCCTGCACCGAACCGATAAGTGAGGATACAAACTCATGCTCAAGCTTGTCGGCTTCAGCTATAAGGCGTTTTGCGCGAGAATGCTTCTCTGCGGCGGAAAGCTGACCGTTCATGCTGTAAGCGGGCGTTCCCTTACGCCTTGAGTATGGAAAAACGTGTATTTTTGAAAGCCGCATTCGATTAACAAAATCCAGCGTTTCTTCAAATTCGGCTTCGGTTTCGCCGGGAAAGCCGACAATTACGTCCGTCGTAATTGCACAAAGCGGCATAGCCTGTCTTAGCCGAGCTACGCAGTCGGCATATAATTCGGGCGTGTAACGTCGATTCATGCGTTCAAGCACGGTTTTGCTACCGCTTTGCAGTGACAGGTGAAACTGGTGGCACACAAGTCCGCTTTCACTTACTGTTTTTATAAATTCGTCACTCAAAAGCTGAGGTTCAAGCGACCCCAAACGAACACGGACGATATTTTTTAATCCTTCGGCCTGCTTTATTGCATCGCTCAGGGTTATTTCGCCGCGCTTATCTTTTCCGTAGGACATAAGGTGTATGCCCGTCATTACAACTTCACGGTAACCTTCATTATCGAGCAATTCAAGCTGATGACGTACATCGTCAAGCGGGCGACTCCTTACGGGACCGCGTGCATACGGTATTATGCAATATGCACAATATCTGTCACATCCGTCCTCTATTTTCAAAAAAGCGCGGGTTCGACCCTCTTTTGTTACGGTTAAGTTTTCAAATTCGTCTTTAGGCCCGTGCGGCGTTACCGAATGAACCTTGGAATCATTGCCTGAAATCAATTCTTCCGCAAGCGAAACTATGCGCCCTCTTTCGCCCGTACCAAGCACAAGCGATACCCCGGGCAGACTTAAAGCTTCCTCGGGTGCGGTTTGCGCATAACAGCCCGTAAGTATTATTTTTGCATCGGGACAGAGCGAATGCGCACGCGAAGCCATCTGGCGGGACTTTTTATCACCTGTTGATGTAACGGTGCAGGTGTTTATAATGTAAACGTCTGCCACATCATCAAATTCCGCTATTGTGTGACCTGCATTTACGAACATTTCACGCATGGCATCGGTATCGTATTGATTCACTTTGCAACCAAGTGTACAGAATGCAACCCTCATGCTTCACCTTCCATATGGTACATTATGATAGCCGTAATCGCAGGGCCGGCCGTTTCCGTGCGAAGTATTCTGTGCCCGAGCGAAAACGGTTTTACACCGCGAGCAATAAAAAGCTCCGCTTCATCAGAACTTATACCGCCCTCGGGTCCGACTATAACACCTATGCGGCGAACGGAAGCGTCAAGCGAATCAAGCACATACTTTATCGAATTGCCGCTTTCAAGCTCATATGCAAGCAGTAGCACATCAAAATCATGCGGGTCAATCTCCTCGGGCGTAATGAGAGCACCCACGGTCGGTATCACGCCGCGTCTTGATTGCTTTGATGCTTCCAGTGCAACGCGCTTATAACGATCGAGCTTTTTGTCAAAGTCCTTTTTACTTAATCTTACAACGCTACGCTCCATGGCAACGGGACATATGCCGCTTATACCAAGCTCAACGCACTTCTGAATTATGGTTTCAAGCTTACCTGCTTTTGGCAGACCCTGAAACAGCGTAACGGAACATGCGGGTTCGGTAAGGGCGGGGGAGGAGGATAGAATTTCAAAAAGCACTTCCGTTTTGTTTATTGACACTATCCTTGCGTGATAATCGGTGCCCATTCCGTCACACAGCATTACCTCGTCATCGGGTTTAAGCCTTAGTACCGTGGAAATATGCTTAACATCTTCACCGCGCAGCACCGCTTCGCAATCCGAAACATCTTCCTTATTTATAAAGAAACGGTTCATGCGCGCTTCTCCGCAAGTATTGCGCGCCAATCGCCGCCGCGGCGCACTTCGATTATGCTCAATCCCGCACATTCTATTGCGGCAATAACCTCCTGTTCGCGTGAATCGATTATGCCGGAAGTGATGAATTTTCCGCCGCTTTCAAGCAACTTTGCGACATAAGGTGCAAGCGCGATTATTACGGAAGCCACTATGTTTGCCGTAATGACGGGATATTTACGCACCTCAAGCTTTTCACGCAACTTGGAATCGGTAAGAACATCGCCCGTGAATACGGAATATCTGTTGCGGTCAATGCCATTGAGTGCGGCATTTTCATATGCTATGGACTCCGCAATGGGGTCAATATCAACCGCAACGGCATTTTCCGCGCCGAGTATAAGCGCGGCTATTGAGAGTATTCCGCTACCGCAGCCAAGGTCAAGCACGGTATCGCCCGATTTGATATGTTCATCTATGTATTCAAGGCACATCCGCGTTGTGGGGTGGGAACCGGTACCGAATGCCATACCGGGATCGAGTGAAAGAACGCTTCTGCCCTCGGAATCAAATTCATCTTCCCATGACGGACGCACAAGTAGCCTTTTGCCGACGGGAAACGGCTTATAAGCTTGCTTCCATGCATTAAGCCAAACGGAATCGTCAACCGTTTGAACTATCATATTAAGGCTGCCTATATCAAACCCGAGCGACATGCCTTTTAACTGCGCAAGTGATGAACGTAAATTCTCAACGGTGCTTTCAGCAGTATCGCCATCGTCTATATATGCTTTAACGCACGGTTCTGCGGCACACAGCTCGTCCATGTCGGCAAAATCCCAATATTTTGCACTTTTTTGAAGAAAGTCGGCTATTTCCTCACGCCCCTGTATTATTTCAAGCTGTTCCATACCGAGCATTGAAAAACGGGCGCATACGGCATCAATACCTTCTTCCGTGGTAAAAACAGATATTTCCTTATATGTCATAACTGTACTCCATTCGTTTCCTGATTCTAACTGATATGATATTACATTTTTCAATTGTTAGCAACCGTAAAAGAGGCATAGAAAAAGATATAACCGTAGGTTCTGTCTTGTGCCCACCCGAGAGCTTTATCTCCTGCTTGGATAAGGCCCTCTGAGATAAGAAATACACGGTTTTGAGGTGCTATTTTGCACCCTGACTTTAGAAAAATGCTCGAAGATACGCCCCGGTATCTTACTGCGCTTTTTCTTCGTCATGGCACAAAATATCTACCTCAAAACTGCTTAGCACCTAAAAAGAGCAATGTTTGTGCCAAGCACAAGGCACGAGGGCGAAGCCATACCGGAGGCATGACGAGGCCCGAGTAACGAAGTGATTGGCCAAACAGTGCCTTTTTAGGCGTATGTTTCTTACCTCAGAGGGCCTTTTGGCAAGCTGCTTTTTCAGTGAGTCATTGCGCTTTTGTAGTTCCTGCACGTCCTTTTCCGTGGCGGGTGTGCCGTCCTTGCGGGAGAAGCGTATGTCGGGATTGGTGTTGGTGTCTACAGTGCTGTCTATAGGTGCATATTGCCCCTGCGTTGGGTCTATCCATGCTATATCGTTGATATTAACGGTTTTTGAATAAACCTTGCCGCTTGCAGAGTAGCTTTCCGCTTCCATTTTTGACGGAGATACGAACACGCCATTGCCGATTTTGTTTGAGCTATAGACTGTTATGTTTCCGCTTTGAACCGCTTCCTCGGCCATTTGGCGCGTATAGTCGGGGTCGTATTCCGTATACTCGCTCCATTCGGGGTCAGTCAAGGTTTCCTCGAGCGTCTTTATCTCATCTGCACTTCTTATCCATGTATGATAATCATCCTGCGCAGCATTGCTGTTCTGGATAACGGTAAACTGAGCTTCCTTTTGCGTTGTGGCGGTTTGTTCGGCAGAGTTCTTAGAAGATTGCTTGACATTTTTGCTTGACTGCTTGTAATTTGATATTTTCTGTAGTATATTAACAACGGAAGGTGCATCCGTTACGGTACTCCGGGCTTTGATGCCAGAGCCGTTCTTGAAAGCGGATGCGCTTTCTGCTATTACTTCATGCAAATAAAAAGTATCCTCAGTGTTTGTTTTTTCTAACACAGCACCAACATAGTACAATTCATTTGCTAACGTTATAGGAGATGCAATTACCACAGTATCATATCCGCGACCTTTCCAGTTATACTGAACATCTACTATTTTGCCATGCTCGATGACGGCGGGCACAGCCGCAAAAGCTGCCGCTTTGTTTCGTCCTATTCCATGGGCGATGTCGCTTTTGACGCCTGTTCTTGTAAGCTTAATTGTGCCGAGTTCGGGATTTACCGCTTCACCGCCGATACTTTCAAAAAAGTTACTTACTTGCGTAACTAAGTCAGTATCGCCTTTTGCAAATTCGGTGCCTTTGATTTGGGCAACTGGTTGCATATCTGCTACCGACTTATAGTTGCTTTCAATGTCAACTTTGCTTGCAAAATCGGGACTAAGACGCGGCGAAAACTTTATCCCACCTGCATCCCCTTCTGCGCTCTTCCCCTTCGTACTCTCCAATGCATCAAAGTACAACTCGGCAATTAAGTCAACCGCTTTCTGCTGAGTGCGTACAACCTCCATCTGCTCCCAGCTCTTTTCACGCTTTAGAGCATCATAAGCTTTTTTGAGGATAGAGCGTATCTTCTCTATAATCCCCTCGAACCATTTTCTTACGGTGCTGTCGGAATTGACTATCCTATCCGTAAACCGTTTGGCTTGCTTTTCATCCGTGAGTATTACGGGTGCGGTGTTGGTGGAACGAAAAAGGCCACTGCATTGTATCGGGGGGCAAGGGACCCAATGCCCAAGGCGCCCGATGTTTGCAGTGGTCTTTTTCCCGCAAGATGAAATTATGCGGGAAATATGAGAAACATATTTTTACTTACTTTCCGCCGAACAGTTTGGTGAAGAAGTTACCCACGGAGGCGAAGAAACTCTTTACGCTTTCGCCTATCTTGCTCAACGTTTGAGTAACTTTGTTGGCTCCGTCCACGGTTTTGGCTATGCCTACAAGCTTATTCTTTAATTCCTCGGTGTCCAGCTTTTCAAGACTGCGGCAAAGCGATACAAGCTGATCCTTTTGCGAATCGTTAAGCGATACATTGTACGTTTCGCAAAGCTTATCTATTTCGGCCTTGACTTCTTCATCGGTCATGGTCTGGGTTTGATCGAGTATTGACTTCAAGTCGTTAACGAGCTGAGCCGCTTCCTCACTGCCGATATATTCGGCAAGACTGCCTGTTGTTACAAGCTCTTCCACACCAACGGCCTTTGCAATCTCATTGAGGCTTGAACCCGTTATATCCTCATATGCCTTATATATTCCCGTAAGTGCCGCCGTGCCCGATACGTCAAATGGTGCCGTTATAATAACGGTTGCATCGGTTATACCTGCCGTGGTAAGCGCGTTTATGTACATTTCCGCAGTGCACCAGTTGATGTGCTTTGTGGTGATGTTTAATCCGCTGCCTTTCTCACCTATTACTATATATGTGCAGGACAGTGCCACACTGCCTATTTTCCTTTCGGGTGCAATACCCTCAAGGCATTCGCGCTCATCGGCATTTGTAACGATTATTTCTTCAACATCACCGCTCTCAATGCCAAAATCCGCATATACGCTTGAGCGTTGTTCCTCGTCAAGGTCAGCACCTATAGTAACACGGGCATCGCCTTGCTCCATGGCAAGAGCAAAGCTTGGTACAAGGCAAAGCACCATGCACAGTGCAACCGCAAGCGATATTATCTTTGCTTTCATAATCTCTCCTCCTAAAATTCCGCTTAACACAAAATTTATATTCGGATTATACCACATATCTGCCAAAAACATATTAACACGCTGTGAAATTTGCTCCCAAAGCACATACAGATTATGTCAAATAGGGTAGAATAATGAAAAACCCGCCTAAGCGGGTGTGCTTAGGGCGGGTGTATAAGGCTTAAGTTTTATTATTCGCCTTTGGCCGCATAATGCTTGCGGGTAAGGATATAAACCGGCAAACCGATAAGGGTTACAACTATACTGCCGACTGAAAGCAGAGTGGCTTTCGTGCCGCTGAGGAACAGCTGGCTTATCATAACGTATACGCCGCTGATGATGGCCAGTATAGGTATAACGGGGTAGCAGGGAACCTTGTACTTACGCTCAAGGTTGGGCTGCTTACGGCGCAGGGTCATCACGCAGGCAAAGGTCAGCGTGTAGAATATCCAGCAGGAGAATACCGCAAGGTCGGTAAGCATATCGAACTGCTGAGTGATGGAGAACAGGCAGCCGAGGAAGCCGATAAGAATGATGGAGTTGGTGGGAACGTCATTCTTATTGAGCTTTGCAAATGCACCGCTGAAGGGTATGGACTTCTGCTCGCCAAGGTAGTAAGCAACGCGGGAACCGGAAAGCAGGAAGCCGTTTGCAGCACCTATAACGGAGATGATGATACCGAACTTAACAAGCGTTCCGCCGACGGGCCCGAATATCCTCATTGCAACTTCCGCCGCGGGGGATTCATAGCACATAAGCTCGCTTGCGGGCATGACCCAAAGGTAAGCCATGTTGATTACGAAGTAAACGGCCATTATGATGGACACGCCGCCGACTATTGCGCGGGGCAGGTCGCGACCGGGGTTCTTCATTTCGCCGGCTATTGCACCAACGTTTGTCCAGCCTTCAAATGCGAACAACACGGCAATAAGCGTCTGGCCGAGTGCGGCACCGGTGCTGATCTGGGTGCCGGTAGCCGCATCTTCACCTACCATCGGGGTGAAAATGGGGTTTCCGCCTTCACCGAGAATGAAGCCGAAGATCATAAGCAGTACAAGGGGGATAAGCTTGCATATCGTGGAAACGATCTGCACGCCGGAAGCCGCCTTGTTACCAAGGGTATTGACGGCAACAAGAATAATTATTACCGCCATGCCGATGGGCAGAGCAAACTGAGAACCGAAGTATTCGGAAAGTTCGGAACCGACACGCACGGCATAACCCGCAAGGAAGGCAGGGTAGAAAATGATTACCTGCATCCAACCTGCAAGGAAGCCGACCTTGTCATTATAAACCTCACCAAGGTAGGTGACCATACCGCCGGTCTTGGGGATGAGCACGGCAACTTCCGCAAAAGTCAATGCGCCGAGTATGCTGGCCAAGCCGCCGATTATCCATGCGAGCATGCCCATTCCGGGTGCGCCGCCGGTGGCATTGTATATAGCGTACGGCTTAAAGAATACGCCCGCACCTATAACGCAGCCAACAACAACGGACATTGCGGACATTACACCAAGGTTTTTCCTGAGTCCTTGTTTCTTTTCCATTTTGTTGAAACCTTTCTGTTTGTTTTAACAGTGCCATAAGCATTGTTATTTTTTGCGCAAATGCCTGCGCTTGATTGCAAATATAGACCAAAAAAGATGTTTTGTCAATGACAATTCTGATATCATTCAAACAAATGATAATAAATCGTGTCAAAACTGTGGCGGTATACAACAATGTATATAGCCGATTGCAGTGCTATATTGGTAGATATATGGTATAATGAGTATAGAATACGGGTTGAAAGGGGAGAACGGCTATGTATGCAAGAGTATTGGTGGATGTAGCGCACAGCAATGTGGACAAGCTGTTCACCTATGAAGTGCCAGAGAATATGCAGTTGACCGTTGGACGCAGGGTGCTTGTGCCGTTTGGCGTGGGAAATCGCAGCACGGAAGGATTTGTCATAGAGCTAAGCGAGACCGCGCCCGAGGGAATAGAACGCATAAAAAGAATAATTCGCACAATGGAGCCGTACTCTGCACTTACAAAAGAGCAGATAGTGCTTGCTGAATGGATATGCAAAAGCTATCATTGCCTGATGGTAGAAGCGTTGCGGCTGATGATACCCGCACAGCTTAGGGGCGGCAGGGTAAAGGAAAAGACGGAACGCATAGTGCGCATTTCCCCGAATGCGGATATTGAAGATGCTATAGAATCGCTGAAGCGCAAGGACGGAACATCGCGCGCACCCAAGCAAAGCGAAGTGCTTGAGCTTATGGCGGGAATCAATGCGGCGGTAAGCGTGGCCGATATAAACTCGTTCATACCAAATGCAACGGCGGCGGTAAATGCACTTATAAAAAAGGGTATACTTACGGATGACAGCTTTGTTGTGTACCGTGATCCGTTCGCAAATATGACTTTAGAACCGTCCAAACCGCTTAGACTTACGGAAAAACAGGCGGAGGCGCTTGAAAAGATAAATAAAAGCATAGACGAAGGTTGCGGCACGAACCTGCTTTTCGGCGTTACGGGCAGCGGCAAAACGGAAGTGTATATGCAGGCCATAAGTCATGCGCTGTCACTTGGGGGTCAAGCCATAGTGCTTGTGCCGGAGATATCATTGACACCGCAGGCAATGCAGCGATTCAAAAGTCGTTTTGGCAACAGAGTGGCCGTATTGCACAGCCGTCTGTCATATGGCGAAAGATATGATGAGTGGCGGCGAATTCGACTTGGCATGGTGGATGTGGTGATAGGTGCACGCAGTGCGGTATTTGCGCCGCTTGAAAGGGTACGTCTTATTGTTATAGATGAAGAACATGAGCAAAGCTACCATAGCGACCATACTCCGCGCTACGGTGCGGCAGAAGTTGCCAAGAAGCGTGCGGAGCTTTCGGGCGCGGCCGTGGTTCTTGGCAGTGCAACGCCTTCCGTTGCAACGTTCAGAAGAGCGTTAAGCGGACGATACGGCCTTATAACGCTTGATAAGCGCGTAAATAATGCCCCGCTGCCGGATGTAAAAATAGTTGATATGCGCACGGAGTTTCTGAAGGGGAACAACAGCGTTTTCAGCGAGGCACTGCATGATGAGCTGAAACGCTGCTTTGATGCGGGCGAACAAGCGATACTTTTTATGAACAGGCGCGGATATTCCACGTTTGTATCATGCCGAGGCTGCGGATATACGTTGAAGTGCCCCGGTTGCGACGTTTCAATGACATATCATAAATACGAGAATCTTATGAAGTGCCATTATTGCGGGCACACCGCACGAATACCGTCAGTGTGTCCCGAATGCGGTAAGCCGTACCTAAAGTATTTTGGTATAGGTACTCAACAGGTGGAGGAACAGCTTAAAGAGCAATTTCCGGGCGTAAGTTCACTGAGAATGGATCACGATACCACGCAAGGGAAGGACGCCCACTATAAAATACTTGATAAATTCATGCGTGGTGAGGCACAGGCACTCATAGGCACCCAAATGATAGCCAAGGGGCTGGACATACCAAATGTTACCACGGTGGGCGTTATCGCGGCGGATACCATGTTGCATGTACCCGATTACAGGAGTGCTGAACGCACGTTTCAGTTGCTTACGCAGGTTGCGGGCAGGGCGGGACGCGGCGAACGGGAGGGTAGCGTTATAGTGCAGAGCTATACACCTGAACATGCCGTTATCGAGCTTGCCGCACGACAGGATTATATGGGCTTTTATAATTTGGAAATTGCCGCAAGGAGGGCGGGATTGTTCCCACCGTTCTCGCTTTTTGTGCGTATAGTTTTTACGGGGGAAAACGAAGCGGAGATATGCAATCTCAATGACGGTTTTGCCGATGAGCTTAAACGCCGCATATATGGTACGCTTGATGCACTGGGTGCAAGCCGACAGGAAATGCTGTTCATGGTCGCATCTCCCGCGCCGATGAAAAAGCGGCAGGGGCTTTATCGATATGAAACACTGATTAAGCTTGTCCGTACAAAGCATACCGCCGCAGTGATAGAAACGATATACACCGTGCATAACGCTCTGCGCAGGATTGAAATGGGAAATGTTGAGATAAATCCTTCTGATATGTTCTGAGTATTGATTCGGAAGGGTTTTGCGGGTTATAATATTTTTTGACAGATTATTGGAGGTTTTTATGGCTAAGAGACATATTTTTACCGGTGATGCGGCATGCCTGTATAAAGTTTGCAGAAAAGTGGACAAGTTTGATGCTCGCCTTGCGATACTGCTTGACGACATGGCGGAAACAATGTATGCGGCAGAGGGCGTAGGCTTGGCCGCACCACAGGTTGGCATAGTAAAAAGGGTGGTCGTTATTGATTGCGGGGACGGGCTTGTTGAGCTCATTAACCCCGAAATAATAGAAACGAGCGGCGAACAGGGCGGATATGAAGGTTGCCTTTCATTTCCGGGTGAAAGAGGATATGTTGTAAGGCCGAATCACGTGCGCGTTCGTGCGCAGGACAGGCACGGCAATGAATGCGAGTATGTGGGTGAGGAACTTTTTGCAAGAGCAATACTGCATGAAACCGATCACCTTGACGGACTTGTGTACAAGCGGCTTGTTACCGAAGCGCCCGAAGGATATGACGAAGCAGAGGATGAAGAATGAAAATAGCCTTTTTGGGCACGCCTGATTTTGCGTTGCCGTCATTAAAAATGCTTGTTGAACGCGGAGATGATATCGTCGTGTTTACTCAGCTTGACAAACCCGTAGGGCGCAAGGCGGTGCTTACTCCGCCTGCGGTAAAAAAGGCCGCGCTTGAATACGGGCTTAAAGTGTATCAATTCGAGAAAATAAGAAGCGCAGAGGGCGTGGCCGCGTTGCGGGCAGAAAAGCCCGACCTTATGGTAACGGCTGCATTCGGGCAGCTGTTGAGTAAGGAAAACCTTGAAATACCTAAATACGGCTGTATAAACGTACATGGCAGTCTGCTTCCGAAATATCGCGGTGCGGCACCCATACAGTGGGCGGTCATAAACGGCGAAAAGAAAACCGGCGTTACGACAATGCTTACCGACATCGGCCTTGATACCGGCGATATGCTTTTGAAAAAAGAAACCGAAATAGGGGAAAATGAGACCGCGGGCGAGCTTTTCGACCGATTGGCTGAAATTGGTGCGGAGCTTTTGAAAGAAACGATAGAGTGCCTTGAACGCGGCGAATTGAAACCCGTCAAACAGGACGAAGCCGAAGCAACAAAATGCGGCATGATAAAAAAGGAAAACGGCCACATTGACTTTTCGCGCGGAGCTAAAGCCGTACACGACCTTGTGCGCGGAATGAATCCGTGGCCGTGTGCATATGCGATGCTTGACGGCCAAATGGTAAAAATTTGGGCAACGCGCAGATCAAATGCGGAACAAAGTCATGGAACGGCGGGATTGATAATCCGTGCGGACAGGGAAAACGGTATACTTGTTGACTGCATCGACGGTGTGATCGAAATATGCGAGCTTCAGTTTTCGGGAGCAAAGCGCATGAACGCGAAAGATGCCGTGCTTGGGCATAAAATATGCGGAAAGGTGTTTGAGTGAACGCGAGAAGGGCAGCACTTACCGCGCTGGGCGATATTGTTGACAACGGGGCATATGCTAACCTTAGCCTGAAAAAGGCGCAGCAAGGGCTTGACGAAAGGGATGCAAGGTGGGTATCCGCAGCGGTATATTGCACGCTTGACCATCTTATGATGATAGACAGAATAATTGCTCTGCACGCTAAGGGAAAGCTTGATAAGGTCATACGCAATATACTCAGACTTGGGGTTTGCCAAGTAAAGTATATGTCTGTACCGAACAGTGCGGCGTGCAACGAATCGGTTAGACTGGCAAAGCAGGTTGGCAAGGGTGCATTGTCCGGCTATGTCAACGGCGTAATGCGCTCAGTTTGTCGCGATGATACCATGCCGAATCTTCCCAATGATCCGATAGAAAGGCTGAGCATTGAGTTTAGCTGGCCCGAATGGTTGGTGCGAGAGCTTGTTGCGGATTACGGCATAGAAACGGTGTCTAAGCTGATAGCCGAAAAGGAACACGGCTTTTGCGTGCGGGCACAGTGGCCGTATACATCTGATGAGCTTGAACAAGAGCTTAAAAAAAGGAATGTGAGTTTTAGCCGAGGGAAAATCGATGCGGACTCGTTTCGACTTGAAAACGGCTTTAATGTTGAACGTGAGCCGATTTTTACAAACGGAAACATAACCGTGCAAAGCGAAAGCGCAATGCTTGTGTGCAGAGCCGTTGAACCCAAGGCGGGAATGAGAATACTTGATGCCTGTTGTGCTCCCGGTGGGAAAACGGCGTATATGGCATCGCTTGCGGAAAACGGGTGTGAGATAGTTGGATTTGAACTGCATGAACACAGGCGTAGCCTTACCGAAAAAACGCTTGAAAGGTTGCATGTCGACAATGCGGAGATAATTCAAAAAGATGCGGCGGAATACGACGCGGCATTTGAAGAACAATTCGATGCCGTGCTTGTCGATGCACCGTGTTCGGGCCTTGGTGTTCGAGGAAAGCCCGATGTTCGCTATGCCAAAACAAGCGATATGATAGACGAACTCAGTGCATTGCAAACACGGATACTGAATACATGCGCACACTATGTAAAAAAGGGAGGCGCGCTTGTATATTCGACATGTACGGTATCGGGAAGGGAAAATTTTGCCGTAGCAAGGCGCTTTCTTGACGAAAACGGCAATTATGATTCGGGCAATATGGCCGAATTGCTTCCCGATGACATGAAAAACAGAGCGGAGGGCGGCTTTATTCAGCTCTTTCCGCATATAGACGGAACCGAAGGGTTCTTTATTGCAAAATTTATACGCAGGAGATAATGAATGAACGGGCTTGTTTCAATGAATATAGCGGAATTGGAGGCACTTCTTTCACAATGGGGAGAGCCTCGCTTTCGTGCAAAACAGGTGCTTTCGTGGCTCAGCCGCGGTGTGCGTCCGCAGGAAATGACCAATTTGCCAAAAACACTTAGGAACAGGCTTGAAACCATCCATTTTGACGGGGCGGAAATATATGCCCGTTTTGTTTCGCAAAAGGACGGTACAATAAAGTATCTTTTCACGCTGTCGGACGGTAATATTGTTGAGGGGGTGCTTATGCGCTATCACTATGGCAATACGCTTTGCATATCCACTCAGGTCGGTTGCCGTATGGGATGTGCGTTTTGCGCATCAACGCTCGAGGGCTGTATAAGAAACCTCACGCCGGGCGAAATGCTCTCATTTGTTGCACTTGCGAATTCGGACGTGCCAAAGGAGGAAGGCCACGACCGAAGCGTTACAAACATAGTATTGATGGGCAGCGGGGAACCGCTTGACAATTATGATAATACTGTCAAATTCTTAAAGCTTGTTTCCGCGCAGGAAGGACTTGGAATAAGCCCAAGGAACATTTCGCTTTCAAGTTGCGGACTTGTGCCGCGCATAGAGACATTGCCAAACGATGCGCCGCACGTTACACTGTCCGTTTCGCTTCATGCGCCAAACGATGATATAAGGAATAAGCTTATGCCGATAAACAAGGTGTATTGCATTTCTCAGGTGCTTGACGCGGCAAAAAAATATGCCGAGACAACGGGCAGAAGAGTTATTTTTGAATACGCGCTTGTAAAGGGGTTGAACGATTCGCTTCAGAATGCAGTGGAACTTGCCACAAGGTTGAAGGGTATAAACTGCCACGTTAATCTTATTCCGCTTAATCCCGTTAAGGAGAGAAATCTCTTGGGTACAAGTCGAAAGGATGCCGAAACATTCAAAGGCTGGCTTGAAGCAAAGGGCATATCTGCAACGGTAAGGCGTGAAATGGGTGCCGATATAGACGGAGCCTGCGGCCAACTGAGGCGGCGCGTGCTCTTGCAAAAGGAGGGAGAACTATGAAATATGCCGCAAAAACCGTGACCGGAAGAAGGGCTCAGAATCAGGATGCCGTGTTTATTCCAAAGGACGGTTTTATAGCCATGGCCGCCGTTGCCGACGGAATGGGCGGGCACAACGCGGGGGATATTGCAAGCGCGCTTGCGATAAAGACGCTTGTTGAGAATATGGTAAACGAATCCGTGGGTTCGGTAAAGGAAAGGCTGATACATGCTGTTAACTTGGCAAATTCGGCCGTGTATGAGCTTTCACTTTCAAATGATGCATATAAGGGTATGGGCACAACGCTTGTTGCGGCTATACTTGAAAATGATAGATTTACAGCCGCGAATGTCGGTGACAGTCGATTGTATTATTATGACGGTACAACAATAACGCAGATAACCGAGGATCACTCCTACGTGGCTCAGCTTGCGGCACTTGGCTACATAAGCAGAGAAGAAATTGCGCACCATCCGCAGCGCAATCTTATAACCCGCGCCGTAGGCACGCGACCCGTAGAGAGGGTGGACATATTTGAACATACATGGAAAAAGGGCGATAAGCTCCTTCTGTGCAGTGATGGCCTATACGGCGAGCTCAGCGAAGATGAGTTACTTGCATTGTTAAACTGTGCCGAGGATGAATTGGATGAAAGCTGTGAGGCACTTGTTGAACGTGCATTCAACGCGGGCAGCAGGGACAATATCAGTGCCGTTATTATCTGTAACGATGAGGATGGTGCTGTATGATAGGAAAAATAATCTCCGGAAGGTATACGGTTGAATCACTTATCGGTTCGGGCGGAATGGCAAATGTATATAAAGCGTACGATTCGGTGCTGTGCCGCACGGTGGCATTAAAGGTACTTAAAGAGGAACATCGCGAAGACAAGGAATTCGTGCGCAGATTTGAGCGTGAGGCGCGCGCCGTGCTCAGCCTTTCGCATGATAACATTGTTCACTCCTATGCCGTTGGTGAAGATGACGGCGTAAGTTACATAGTGCTTGAGTATGTTGAAGGCAGTACGTTAAAGGAACTGATAAAAAGTGATGGTCCCATGTCACCCAAAGTGGCGGTGAACATTGCGTGCCAGGTGCTGGATGCACTTTCTCATGCGCATCAAAAGGGTATAATACATCGCGACATAAAGCCGCAGAATGTTATAATAACTCCGCGCGGTAAGGCAAAGCTTACCGATTTTGGCATAGCAAGAGATGTTGCCGCAACAACACGCACGTTTGCGGGCTCCAATACGGTTATGGGATCGGTACACTATATTTCACCCGAACAAGCAAGGGGAGAGGACGTTACCGCCGCATCGGACATATACTCGTGTTCCGTAATGCTTTATGAAATGCTTACGGGCACTGTGCCGTTTGGCGGGGACAACTCGGTTGCAATAGCGTTAAAGCATTTGCAGGAGGATATGATACCGCCTACGGAGCTTAATCCAAAGGTATCAAGTGCATTAAGCGATGTTGTGCTGAAGGCCGCAAGCAAGGAACCTTCTGCACGCTACCCTTCCGCACGGCAGATGAAAACGGATCTTTTACGAGCACTTAGAGAACCGCACGGTAAATTTGCCCGCATGGACAGCGAACATATACCGCAGGCAAAGCATTCTTCACACGGAGTGATGAACATAGTTATAATGCTCATGGTAATACTCGGACTGTTCACCATGTTGTTCTTTATTGCACGTTCCGTAAAGGACGACAATGGCAGCCTTGCGGCAACGGAATACATAATTCCCACCGTTACGGGCAAAAAGCTTGAAGAGGCCATAGAAATAGCCAAGCTGCGGGGCTTTGAAATACAGGTTGAGGAATACAAGACCGCAGATCAGGAGGAAGGCACGGTACTTGAACAGTCACCCGATGCAGGAACCTCATCAAAGCAGGGTGATACCATACTTGTGGTCATAAGCTCCGGCAACAGTTATATAAGCGTGCCCGATCTTACGGGCAAAACGTTGCAGGATGCCGCAGACTTGGTGTGGGGCATGGAACTTGAGCTTGGTGATCCGCAATACGTTACAAGTGACCTTCCCAATGGACAGATAGTGCGTCAGGAGCCGACAGCGGGTACGGATACCTTTGTCGGTGACGTTATAGATGTTTGGATAAGCGGTACTCCGGGCAAAACAACACAGATGCCGGACGTTATGACGCTTGAACTTTCAAAGGCGATAGAATTGCTGAGAGAAGAAGGCTTTGATAAAATAAGAATTCGCGCCGTACAGCCGGGTGAACAGATAGCGGCAGAGGAATCGGTTATAGCGCAAAGCCCGTCAGCAGGAATACCCGCAACCGAGGATGCCGTTGTAGAACTGAGCATCTGCCGATCAAATCAGGGCAAATACGCCGCAGACTTGGCGTTTAACCTTGATATAGATTCGGCACCAGGAAACGTGGTTGTAACGGCAAAGCTTGAAGACGGACTTGAGATGGTGGTTTACGAAGCGACCCTTCCTACAGGTGTTCAGCAAAGCGTATCGTTTACGGCTTACCTTAAAAAAGGCGGTCAATATGAATGTATTGTATACGTTGACGGCGCGGTAGTTAGAAGCGGACAGATAAACTTTGAATACAGGAGATAATCAATGGCTGATACAGGACTTATCCTCAAAGGCGTAGGCGGGTTCTACACGGTGCTTTGCGGCAACGGAGAAGAATTGGTCTGCCGTGCACGCGGAAGGTTCAGAAAGGAAGGAATAACCCCTTCCGTGGGGGATAGAGTAGAATACATTCAGGACGGAGAAGGGCGTTCCATCGTCGGCATATTGCCGCGGCGGAATGAGTTCATTCGTCCTGCTGTTGCCAATCTTGATAAATTGATGATAGTTGCATCCTTATCCGCACCGAAAGCGGACCTTCTGCTTATGGATAAGCTGATTATCCGCTGTGAAAAACACAATGTAGAACCCGTTATCATACTAAATAAATACGATGAAGCGGATGAGAAAGCATTATATGATATACGCACTCAATATGCACCAACGGGATATACCATAATTGTTGCATCGGCGGCAAACGGCGTTGGCATAGAAGAAATAAAGGCTGAAATAGCGGGCAACATATGCTGCTTTGCGGGGCAAAGTGCGGTTGGAAAATCGTCGCTTATAAATGCCGTTGTACCGGGGCTTTGCCTTGAAACGGGCGGGCTGTCAAGAAAAACGGATCGTGGCAGACACACCACGCGCCATGCGCAACTTTGGCAGGTATGCGGCGGGGCGGTGCTTGATACGCCAGGATTCAGCCTGCTTGAGGCGGACGAAATGGAGCCTGAGGAATTATGCGAATACTATAGGGAAATGCGCGGCAAGCGCACAGGATGCCGCTTTGGAGAGTGTTTACACCGCAGCGAACCGGATTGTGCCGTTAAGCCGCTTATAGGCCGCGAGCTTTCAGCACAGCGATATGAACGGTACCTTACCATATTGGATGAATTGATAGAAAAGAGGAAACACAAGTATGACTAAAATTGCACCGAGCCTTTTGTCAGCCGACTTTGCAAACATGGGAGCGGCAACCGAGCACCTTAAGGAATGGAATGCGGACATGGCACATTTTGACGTTATGGACGGCACGTTTGTACCTACGATAACGTTTGGACCTGCCATGTGTGCGGCTATACGTCCGTATGCGGATATGCCGATTGATGTTCATATAATGGTTGAGCATCCCGAAACTTATATTGAACCGTTTGCAAAGGCGGGTGCCGATTACCTGACGTTTCATGTCGAGGCGGACAGACACGCACACAGAACGCTTCAGGCAATACGAAAAGCGGGCATGAAGGCGGGAATAGCACTGAACCCCGGAACTCCCGTCGAAATGGTGGAGTATCTCTTGGCGGAGTGCGATCTTGTGCTTGTTATGAGCGTAAACCCGGGTGCGGGCGGGCAAAGCTTTATAGAAACGGTGCTTAACAAAATAGAGCGTTTGAAGGCAATGCGGCAGCAATACGGCTATTCATACGAAATAGAGATAGACGGCGGCATAAACGAGCATACGGCAAAGCTTGCAATAAATGCCGGTGCGGATATTTTAGTTTCGGGGAGCAGCGTTTTTAAGGCGAACGATCCTAAGGCACTGATAGCCAAAATGAAGGGCCAATAAAAATTTTTTGTAGATATTGTGGGGATAAATCAACTTTTATCTCCACTTATGAAAAATAATGCTTGCAATGAGTCGGGTTTTGTGTATAATAATATGTGCGTCAAGCGAATGGGGTTATAGCTCAGCTGGTCAGAGCGCTACGTTGACATCGTAGAGGTCGTTGGTTCGATCCCAACTAATCCCACCAAAATAATCCTGCGGTGTGCGTAAGCTCCTGTGTATAAACCCACAGAATAACTACGGGAGCACGATTGTGTGGCAGATGTCGAGCCGGCTTGACCGGATGGCAGTAACCCAGCAGAGCGCACCCACCTGCCGAGAGGCGGGTGTTATATAAGGAGCTACGGCATCTTGGGATTATAAGCATTCTTTGCGGAATTGTGTAATGGTAGCACCTACGACTCTGACTCGTATTGTCTAGGTTCGAATCCTAGTTCCGCAGCCAAAAGCACATCTGAGAAATCAGATGTGCTTTTCTGTTATCCCGTAAAATCGTCGGATAAAGCTTTTGAATTGAGCCGAAAAATAGCTTTGTATTCCTATAAAAGCATTGCTTAAACAGCCTATAGGCAGCTTTGATGCCTACGCACAATAATTGCCGTATTGTGCCGTGCACTGTTATGATGACAAACAGAGACGGAGGAGACACATGCGTATATAAAGCAGCAGCACCCGATATAGAATCGGATGCTGCTTAGGAGAACTATGAAAAAGCCGGCGGCGAATTAGTCATTGTTCTGCATTTTTGCAAGCTTTTCACGATACTGTTCAAGCTCGTAATTGTTGCAGGTGATAAAGTGATTCGGGCGAATCTCAACCCAAGTCGGCTTATCAACGGTGTAATTGTGTATGGAAGGATCATACACTTCAAGCACCTTATTTTTCTCCTCACGCGGGTCGGGCTGAGGAATAGCGGAAAGCAACGCGCGCGTATAAGGATGCAACGGGTAGGCAAAGAGCTCTTCCGTATCTGCAAGCTCAACTATTACGCCCTTGTGTATAACCGCAATACGGTCCGCTATGAAGCGCATAACGGAAAGGTCGTGCGATATGAACAGATAAGTAAGGTCACGCTGCTGCTGCATTGCCGAAAGCAGATTGAGCACCTGTGCACGGATGGACACGTCAAGTGCGGATATGGGCTCGTCGGCAATAATGAAGTCAGGCTCCATTATAAGGCTGCGTGCTACGCCGATACGCTGACGCTGACCGCCTGAGAACTCATGCGGGAAGCGGCTTGCAAACTCGGGCAGCAGACCAACGTCGTTAAGCACCTGAGCAACGCGTTTGGAACGCTCTTCCTTGGTCATTTCGGGGTGAATGTTCATAAGACCCTCAGACACGATGTAGTCAACCTTAGCACGCTCGTTGAGCGAAGCCATGGGATCCTGGAATATCATCTGAATCTGTTGGGTTATCTTATGGTCAAGCTCCTTTGAAATCTTGCCGCTTATGCGTTCGCCCTTAAAGCGAATTTCGCCCTTGGCGGCGGGATTTATACGGATTATGGCGCGTCCTATGGTCGTCTTGCCGGAGCCGGATTCGCCCACGAGACCGAACGTTTCACCCTTGTAAATATCAAAGCTTACGCCTTTAACCGCAACAAACGGGTGACGGTTGGAACCGAACTGAACAACAAGGTCTTTCACTTCAAGAAGCTTTTCGGTGAACTGACGCTTGTTAGTTTCGATATTCTTTGCGTTATATTCGCGTGCCTTTGCTATGGATGTGTTGGGAGGCTCCACTTTGGGTGCGCGGGGATCCAGCAGCCATGTACGCGCCTTGTGGGTCGGAGAAACCTCAAAATAAGGCGGACGCTCCAAAAGGTCTATCTGCATGGCATAGCGGTTACGCGGCGCAAATGCATCACCGTTTATTTCCATAAACAGGTTCGGCGGGGTACCCTCTATCGAGTAGAGAGGCTGACCCTTTATACCCAGCTGAGGCAGGGAAGACAGCAGCGCCCATGTATAAGGATGCTTGGGCGTGTAGAATATTTCCTCGGTGGTGCCGATTTCGATTATATCGCCGGCATACATTACCGCTACGCGATCCGCAACGTTTGCAACAACGCCAAGGTCGTGCGTAATGTATATTATCGTAAGGTGATACTTGTTCTGCAGACCCCTGAGAAGCGCAAGTATCTGTGCCTGTATGGTAACGTCAAGGGCGGTGGTTGGTTCATCGCAAACCAGTATCTTGGGATTGCAGGCGATGGCTATAGCTATAACAACACGCTGACGCATACCGCCGGAAAACTCATGCGGATAATCCTTTATGCGCTTTTCAGGCTCGAGTATACCGACATCGCTGAGTATCTCTATGGCCTTCTCGTGAGCCTCAACGCCCTTTAAGCCCTGGTGCAGTTCAAGTGCTTCACATATCTGCTTGCCAACGGTCTGAAGAGGGTCGAGGGAGGTCATGGGATCCTGGAAAACTATAGCTATTTCCTTACCGCGGATCTTAGTCCATTCTTCATTGGTCTTGTATTTTGCAATATCAACGCCGTTGTACCAAATTTCGCCGGAATCCACCCAACCGTTTTTATCCAGCATTCCTATAAAGGATTTGCAGAATACGCTTTTGCCGGAGCCGGATTCACCGACTATTGCAAGGCTTTCGCCCTTGTGAAGGTCAAGGCTTACTTCGCGCAAGGCAGTAAGCTCCTGCCCACGGACGGAGAACTTTACTACAAGGTCTTTTACCGAAAGGATGACGTCATTTTCTTTCTTAACATTCTGTTCCATATTATGTCATTCCCTCCTTACAGGTGATTGCGCGGGTCGGAAGCGTCCGCAAATTTGTTACCCAGCACATAGAAGCATATCGTTACGGCTGCAAGCACAGCAGACGGGAACAACATCTGGTACATCTGGGAAGGATTCATCATTACCTTACGTCCATCTTCTATAAGGTTGCCGAGGGTAGGAGTATCTACCGGCAAACCAAGGCCAACGTAGGTAAGGAAAACTTCGGAACCTATAACGCCGGGGATGGACAGAGCCATATCCATCATAACAACGCTTACAACCTGCGGTAGCAGATTCCTTACGATAACGCGGGTGGTAGGAGTACCCAAGCAACGCGATGCAAGGTTGTATTCGCGGTCACGCACTATTATGATAAGGTTACGTATCCACTTTGCCATACCAATCCAGTTGGTCAAGCACATTGCAAGTATCATGGTTTTAAGGCTTGGACGCATAACGTATGCAAGCAAAGTTCTCAAAATCGTGGTAGGTATATTGTTCATAACGTTGTAGATTTCCGTTATGATCGGGTCAAGCGGGCGCACATAGCCCCAAATCGCACCTATGGTTATACCGATTACGGTAGAGCTCAGAACCGCTATAAGTGCTATGAACAGAGATGTGCGGGTGCCGCTCCAAATACGGGCCCACAAATCCTGACCTATGGAGTTGGTACCGAACCAGAATTCACTGTTAGGCTCAAGGTTGCGGTACTGTCTGCCGGTTTCGGGGTTAAGGAATATTTCCGTTGCACTCTTCTGACCGGGCAGAATGGGCTGTATGAACGTAAACAGCAGTATTGCCAAAAGGAAATACACGGCTATTTTGGTTGATGTATGGCTCATGAACACCCTGAATGTGCTCTTCCAGTATGAGTAGCCGGAATAAGCCATTGATTCGGACTTTTTGCTGTCAAAAGCAACAAAGCTGAAAAGCTGTTCATCACTCATTTTGTTCATTTCGTTAAGAACTTTAGACATTACCTGCTGCCTCCCTTCTTGTTACCGAGCGTAATACGCGGGTCGCAAACCATCATTGCAAGGTCACCAAGCAGAAGAGCTATAACACTCAGTGCCGCATAGAAAAGGGCAAGGAACTGAACAAGGTTGTTATCCTGCACCTGAATTGCCTTGACCAAAAGGCCGCCGGTACCCGGTATGGAATAAAGAGATTCAATGTAAAGCGAACCTGATATTGTGAATATAATAGAGCCGGGAAGAATCTGCGCAAAGGGAGCAAATGCGTTACGCAGAACGTGCTTGCGCATTATCTGCTTCTCGGAAAGGCCCTTTGCACGAGCAAGCTTAACATAATCGGAGTTTATTTGGTCTATCATGTAGCGGCGTATCCACATAGCATTGCTTGCTATGCCGCCAAGTGCCATGGACAGCACGGGTAGGATATATGTTATTATCTTATCCTCCTTATACAACATGCTTATATTAAGCACCTTTGTACCGAAAAATTGCAAAAACAGATATATAACCATGGAAGGCATTGCTTCAATAAACATAATGTAAGCGTTGCCGATATGGTCTATGGTTTTGCCATAATTACGAACCATCAGCAGGCCAAGCGCTATACCGAGTGAAAGCGACGTGACCAATGAAAGTGCGCCAAAACGGAAGGAGGGCAGGAACTTGGGCGCCACAACGTCCCAAACGGGCTTGCCATAGTAATATGTTATGGAATCGCCAAAGTCACCGTTGAGAAATACGTTCTTCAAATAAATCCATAGCTGGACGTATACGGGCTTATCCAAACCGAGTTTTGCAAGCACGGCCTGCTTAACGGTATCGTCCATTTTGTCAGCGCGGTCACCATAGTAGGTTTCTACGGGAAGAAGACGCATTAAGCAGAAAACCAATACCAATACCAGAACAAGCGAGATCAAGGATCTACCTAAACGTCCCAATATATACTTAATAATTTCCAATTAAGTGTACTCCTTTTCTTAAAATTTGTCTTTAGCAGCTTACCGCCTGCTATTGACTTCCTGCGAACAGGGAGCCATATGTGCCTCTTGCACCCAGGAAGCCGGGCAGCATTCTGCATTTTTTTGGGAAGGAGCCGCACCGCATGAGCGGTGCGGCTCCGAAACAGTTTACCTTAATTCGGGTTGGAATTGACTATTAGAAGTCAACACCCTGTACAAGACCCTGTGCGGTCAGCTCTGCGATCTTGGCAATACGCTCTTCTTCCCACTTGGCATAAGCTTCGTAGTATTCTTCGGTGCTGATACCGTCGGTGTAGATGTACTGATACTTATAACGGCCATCGGAACCGCCGAATGCGGCGTACTGGCTTTCAAACGGCATGAGGGAGGAACCGAGGTAACCGGTGCCGGCTCTCATGTAAGGAATGGCCAGAACCTGCTCATTGCAGAAGAAGTTTTCGGCCTCGGCAAAGAGGGTGTAACGCTTCAGCAGATCGGTGGTTTCTGCGGCAGCGGCGTCAACCATCTGATCGTATACGATGTTGTAGTAGTACTTGCCGTCCTTGGCCTGATAAGCACCTTCAACGTACTCATCGGAAACCTCGGAAAGACCTTCGCACATGAAGTTCCAGTTACGGCGATCTGCACCTTCAACGGTGAAGGGGCTGGTCTGGGTCAGAGGATCGCCGTAGTCAGGATACCAGGTGTTGAAGCAAAGGCTGAACTTACCGGCACGGAATACGTTATCAACAAATCCGTCATCGGCATAGCCTTCAATAACAACGTCAACATATTCGCTACCGAGGTTGCGTTCGAGGCACTGCTCGATAACCTGGGAACGGTTGGTATCGTTGGTGGAGCTGGTGTAGTAGGGGATGTAGATTATGATCGGGAAGGTGCAGCCGGCAGCCTCAAGCTCGGGGATAGCAGCCTCAAGGTACTGCTGAGCCAGTTCGACATTATAGGTATCGGAGGAGGCAAATTCGGCAATGGGCTCGAGATCGAGGTAATCGCCCTCTGCGGTGATCTGGAAGTCGCGGCAGGTCATGGTGTTCTGCACGTGAGCTTCAGCGTTATGGGGTTCGTTTACTTCGGCAACGGCAATCTTGTCGAATGCATGGAGCAGAGCCTTACGGAAGTTCAGGTTGTTGACTGCGATCTTCCAGTTTTCAGGCTGATACTTCTCATCGAAGTTGGGCCAGAAGTTGATGTAATACAGATAGGTGGTGTAGCTCGGACGGCTCGGACGAATCATCGCGGCCTTTTCGGGATCGGCCAGCCACTCGTCAATCTGCTCGTTGGGAACGTCGCAGTAGTTGACTTCACCGCGCAGATACATTTCGGGTTCAACAGTGCTTGCTTCAGCATTGTAGATCTCGGTGATCTTGGTGATGTGCATGTTCTCCATATCCCAGTAGGTGGGGTTGAGCTCGGAAACAATAATGGAGGAAGGCTCGTACTCGGTCATTATGAACTCGCCGCAGTAGAGGCGGGTGGTATGGTCGGTACCGAAGTCATCACCCATTTCCTCGAGGAACTGAGCGTTTACGGGGATGAAGTTGTTGTAGGTAAGGGTGGAAAGGAAGTAGGGGATGGGGCTCTCAAGGGTGTACTCAAGAGTGTAAGTATCCAAAGCCTTTACGCCGACGGTGGAGAAGTCAGCATCCTCACCGTTAAGGGCTGCATAGTAGTAGCTTTCCGCACCGGCAAGGGTGAACAGAAGGTCGGCTACCAGAGAACCGTTTGCAGGGTCAAGTATGTACTTGGCACTGGTAACGAAGTCCTCGGCAGTCAGTTCGGCATATTCCTGCTTGTCATAGGTCATCCACTTTACGCCTTCACGAATTTTGAAGGTCCAGACATAACCGTCATCGGAACGGGTCCAGCTTTCGGCAAGGCAGTCATTGCAAATGCCGTAGTTATCGTACTCAACAAGAGTATCGATATACATTGCGGGGTTGCTAGAAGAAGTGATGAGGTAGTTCCAGTTGCTGATGTCATCGCTGAAAAGGTAGGTAAGCTCGGTTTCATCGCTTACCTGACGATCATCACCGGTGTATTCGGTCTGGATCTGGGAGTTGTCGCCGCCCTGAGTGTCTACTTGGGCAGTAGGAGCGGGATCATCCTGATCGTTTGTAACATCATTCTGACAGCCGACAAATGCGCTAAGCACCATGACGACCAACAGAAGCAATGCTACGGTCTTTTTCATGTTCTTCATGATTTCCTCCTAATAAGGTTTTATTTATAATAAGTAAACGCCGCAGTCAACATTTACCTATTAACTTAATTAGGCAGCAGAATAATATTGAACCAAAACCTTTTGATCGGTTACTGCTGCGAATACGTTGATGCGATGATCAACGACCGATTCAAAATTGATTAAGGCAAACTCGGCAGCATCAAAAGCATAAAGCTTACCGTTATTATGCATATTCGGCGCGGTTGAAACATTATCGGCACGGGATACACTCTGCGGACAATATTCGTCCCCGACTTTGACATAAATTATAGCCGCGTTTGTTATTGTATACAAGTCTACAAATGCTTTTCTAACTTTTTCTTAACGCCGCATAACGGGAAATGAATAAATTGGACATGCCGTATTCACTTTTGTCGGATTTGAATATATAATGAATGTAATCGCCAAAAGGAGCGTAACGGATGATAAACTGGCTGCGTACAATGGTGGCATATATATGGAACAACAAGAACCGCCGTATAACAACGATATTTATTCTGGCGGATGTTGTTGGGTTGCATTTTGCGCTGAACGTGTTTGACTCCGCAAATGCGGCAATAATAGCGGCCTGCGTTATGGCCTACGCCGTATCCACCATAACAAGAGAGCATTACTTAACGCTTGGCGCTTCCTGCATTGCCGCAATGCAGATATTGCTTATACTGCTTTTACAGCCCACGTTAAAAATGCCGATTGCGAACACGGGACTTGTGCTGTTGGCATCGGTGGTATATATACTGCTTATGATGTCCATGATAACTAATATTCAGCAGCAGGAATACTATTCCACCGTTGAAGCGGACAGGCAGATACTGTATAAGCAGCTTATGAATGCACTGCTGAAGGCCCGCGGGCTTGATAACATATATGGTTGCATAATAAACGCGATAAGCGAGCTTTACGGCCGTTCGGCCGCGGTGTTCAGTTATTCTGGGGACGAATTCGTGTGCGTTTGCCGCGAACCGCTCGGCCTTATTCTGTATCAGGATGAACTAAAGGCTGCAAAATGTGCATATGACACGGGGCGTATCATGGGCAGGTTCGGGAACGGCTGTGATTATTCCTCATTTATGCTTATACCGATAAAATCGTTTGACAAGGTGCTTGCGGTAGTGGGAATAATGTTTGCTGACGAGGATGAGCTTGACTACAAAACAAACAGGGAAATAACAGAGCTTATTGCGCAATCGGCAAAGCCGCTTGAATATCAACTCCTTGCAGATGAACAGCAGCGAATAATAATAGAAAACGAGCGTGAAAGCATAAGGGCGAACCTCCTCCGCGCCATGTCGCATGATATTCGCTCACCGCTTACGGGAATAATGAGTGCAAGCTCGACAATACTTCAATCGGGCGATCTTATAAGCGATGATGCCAAGGAGAAACTTCTTATTAATATTCATGAGGAGGCTGAATGGCTTACCCACATGGTCGAAAACCTTCTCTCGATAACCCGCGTGAACGGTTCAATGACGCCGATAAAGAAATCGCTGGAGCTTGTTGAAGACATATTGGGAGAGGTGCAAAAGCGTTGCCAAACAAGGTTCCCGCAGGTGGAGCTTAACATAATCAGCCCCGATGAACCGCTTGTGGTGCCGATGGATGCAACGCTTATAATTCAAGTGCTTATGAACCTTATCGAAAACGCCGTAAAGTATTGCGGCGGCTGCAATTATATAGAGGTAACGGTTCGCCTTGAAAACGAAAATGCCGTTTTTACCGTAAGAGATTACGGAATCGGCCTATCGGCCGAAACCAAGGATAAGTTGTTTTCACCCATCGAACACACTGATGCCGATATATCGCACGGCTTAGGTATAGGCTTATCAATATGCAAAAGCGTTATTCGCGCCCACGGCGGGGAGATAAAGGGAGAGAACGGTCCCGAATGCGGCGCGTTGTTTACATTTACATTACCGTTGGAGGATATAAACAATGAACAGAACAATCCTGATTGTTGAAGATGACAACTATATTTCAACTATACTCAAATCGTTGCTTGAGGCAAATGATTACCGCGTGCTTTTGGCGGAAACGGGACAGGGTGCACTGCATATGGCAGCGTCACATGTGCCGGAAGTGGTGCTGCTTGATTTGGGTCTACCGGATATGGATGGAATACAGGTGCTCAGAATGCTACGTCAATGGTATGAGGGGCCTATTGTTGTCGTGTCCGCGCGCAGTCAGGTTGAAGAAAAAGTCAAGGCACTCGATATGGGTGCGAACGATTATATAAATAAACCCTTCAGCGCACCTGAGCTGCTCGCACGGATAAGGGTAGCGTTGAGGCAAAACGTAAAGATGACAAATTCCGGATCATCGGACAGATATAGGGTTGGTGACCTAATGGTTGATTTTCAAAGCATGCATGTATATGTGTGTGGGAGGGAGATCCACCTGACCCGCCTTGAGTACCGCATTGTTGAGCTGCTTGCACGCACGCCCGGCAAGGTGCTTACACATGACTATATCATTCAGAGCGTGTGGGGGCCGCATGCCAAATCGGACAATAATCTTATACTGCGCGTGAACATTGCCAACATTCGCCGCAAAATAGAGAAGGATCATAATGCTCCGCGCTATATTCTGGCGGAAATAGGCGTTGGCTACAGAATGGCTGACAGTGACAGCTTTGATATGGACGGTGAATGAACCAAAGCTAAAGTCGAAGCGTTGAAGTTAAAGTAGGGTTAAGAAAACGCAACGTTACTTGTCTTTGATGCAAAAGAATTATACAATACTTTGTATATAATGATCGTATTGTATCTACAATGCGCATATAAAAAAGAAACGGATAGGAGAGAGTATGAAAACGGTAACTCAATGGAAAAAACTTGTTGCTTTTATGCTGTGCATGGCAATGCTTTTCTGCTGCACGCTCAGCCTTGCCGACCAAGGTGACGTGGCCAACGAAGAGGGTGCAAGCGATAATGCCGCAGCAGTCGATGAAGTCAAGGAAGACGTAACGGTTGAGCTGGATGACGCAAGAATGGCTATCCTTTACGAGGAAACCACAGACACAATACTGTTCGAAAAGGATGCGGACGCTCATAATGCTCCCGCGAGCATGACCAAGGTAATGACCGCCGTTCTTGTTATTGAGTCGGGTATCGACTTGAACAGTATAGTTACCGTTCCGGAAGATGCGGTTTCGGCAAAGTACTGTTCATGGATGGATACAGACCATCTTATAGCGGGCGAGGAAGTAAAGGTTTTTGATTTGATGAAATACCTGCTTATTCCTTCGGGTAATGAGGCTGCAACCACCCTTGCCATGTGCGTGGCGGATGATATACCGACGTTCATCGACATGATGAATGAAAAAGCCGCCGAGCTTGGTATGACCGAAACTCATTATGAGGATCCGCATGGACTTTCTTCGGATTCTTATATAAGCGCACGGGATATGCTGACGCTCAGCCAATATGCAATGCAGCTCCCGACTTTCCGTAACATAGTTAAAATGAAGGGCGGTTCACTTCCCATATCGAATAAGCGTCAAAGCCCGCTGACCTATTCCACTACCAACTGCGTAATGGATCCCGGCGGTGTTCCCGAATATAAAACCGATTATGCTTCGAGCGTTATAGGCATAAAAACCGGCTCCACACCTGCGGCGGGTAAAAACCTGTCCTGCTGTATGGTGAAGGATGATCTGACCTTTTACAGCGTAGTAATGCATTGCGGTGCAACGCTTTCGGGCACAAGGACGCTTTCCTACCACTATCTTGAAACGATAAAGTTGCTTGATTTTGCTCAACTGTTTGAAAAACAGGGCTACGCCGCAGGTGACGTAGTTACCGAACAGAAGCTTTGGGGGAATTTGTATGGTGATGCAGTGCAGCTTAGTGCAAAGGATGATGTTTATATTCTCGGACTTGAGGGCATTGAGCTTGTTCCCGAAATAGTGCTTGATGATATTGGCGACTCCGTAAAAGAAGGCGATGTTGTCGGCCGTGCGATACTGCGTGACAGGTTCGGCAATGAACGCGAAACGGAGCTTGTTGCCGTTACGGATGCCGAAAAGGACATGACTACGTTGTTCCTTATAATAGGCGGTGCGGTGGTGCTTGTTGCGCTCATAGTGGTAGCTGTGATAGTTTCACGTAAGAAGGCCGCTAAAAGCAAGACGAACGACGAAACCGAAAGCAACAACGAAGCGCAGGCCGAATAACCGGCAGGTAAGGTGAAAACACAGGCGTCCTATTGTATGGGGCGCCTGTTTTATAGGCAGAAAATTGACGATTCCGACATGATGATATATAATATTTCGGTAATATATATTAAATGAAACGGCGCATATGCGCTTTTGAGAGGGAGAATATTATGGGAAGAATGTTTGGTACTGACGGTGTAAGGGGCGTGGCGAATGCAGACCTTAGCTGTGAACTTGCCATGAAAATCGGAGCGGCAGGCGCATATGTGCTTACAAGCGTGCATAATCCGCGCATACTTGTCGGACAGGACACAAGAAAATCCGGCGATATGCTTGCGTGCGCGTTATCTGCGGGCATATGCTCCATTGGCGGTGACGTTATAAACGTTGGTGTGTTGCCAACGCCCGCAATGGCCTACCTTGCAAGAAAGTATTCTGCGGATGCGGCGGTTATGATAAGTGCATCGCATAATACGATGGAATACAACGGTATAAAATGGTTTGACGGCGAAGGATATAAGCTTTCCGATGAGCTTGAGGACAGGATAGAGGCCATAGTAAAGGGAGAAGAAACGCCTGAAAAGCCGATAGGCAGTCGCGTGGGCAGTTGCCTTAGCGCCCCAAGAGCCGTTGAAGAATACAAGGAATTTTTGAAGTCTACCGCAACACAAAGCTTTGAAGGCATGACTATAGTGCTTGATTGTGCAAACGGTTCGGCTTCAGGCATAGCGAGAGAGGTTTTCAGCGAGCTTGGCGCAAGCGTTATATCGTGGGCAGACGAACCCGACGGGTGCAATATAAACGATCTTTGCGGCTCCACGCACCCCGAAAGTCTGCAAAAGCTTATGACGGAGCGAATGGCGGATGCGGGCTTTGCATTCGATGGAGATGCGGATAGAGTTATAGCCGCCGATGAAATGGGAAGCATTGTTGACGGCGACAGGATAATGGGTATCTGTGCAAAAAGCTTGAAGGAAAGCGGAAAACTAAAGGATGATACACTTGTTGTAACGGTTATGTCAAACCTTGGTTTGAAGCTTAGAATGAAGGAACTTGGAATAAAGATTGAAGAAACCGCCGTGGGCGACAGGTATATACTTGAACGCATGAGGCAAAAGGGCTTTTGCTTTGGCGGCGAGCAATCGGGTCATATCATTTTCTATGATATGAACACCACGGGCGACGGTATACTGAGCGCGATACAGGTGATGAACATTCTTGCGGGCACAAAAAAGCGCTTTTCTCAGCTTGCAGACGAGGTGCCGATACTGCCTCAGGTGATGCTGAATGTAATGGTTGAGCCAAAGGATAAGCAGGCAGCATTGACCGATGCCGACTTTGCGGAGAGCATTCGAAACGTCGAAAAGCAACTTGAGAGAAGCGGGCGTGTGCTTGTGCGAGCAAGCGGCACGGAGCCGCTGATAAGGATAATGCTTGAGGGTAAAAGCGAGGAACAAATCACTGTATTTGCGTACAGCCTTGCAGAGGTGCTTGAAAGCAAATACGGCGGAAGAATAAAGTAAACGTATTTACTTTTTGCATAAACAGTGATAATATAAGTATTGAATTAAATAGACTTTCATGTTCTGCTCCTTTTTGGGGCAGCTAAGAGGGAAGCAGGTTAAAGGCCTGCGCGGTCCCGCCGCTGTATGCGTGGAGCATTTGTTATTTGCCGATAAACGGCAAAGTCACTGAGGTAAAACTTGGGAAGGCATAGCAATGTGCGATGAAACGTGAGCCAGAAGACCTGCTTGAAAGTTCGCCTTACCACGGGTCAATGGTTCAGGGGCGGGGTTATACAATGTTTTGTGTGCCCGAATAGTTTTTTAATGTGCAGAAAAACGGCTGCGGCGATATCGCCGCAGCTATTTTGTGTACAAAAGAATATTGAAAGGAAGGTCGTATTTATGAGATTTCGCAGAGTGTTGACGGCACTTATGGCGATATTGATGCTGGTAGCTACAATGGCGGGCTGTAGCGTATTCGGCTCTTCGACACAAAGAAATGCGCTGGACGTTGATTACATCGGTGGAGAGGACGAGGGCGAAAACAGGCTGAACGAGTTAAAGGGGCTTGCGGCGCAAAACGCTACTCCTGAGCCTGACGGACAATTAAAAACTCCTGCGCCATTAAATCTTGACGATGATGACGATACGGAATCCGTAGGCAAGATACAGGCAGAGGCTAAAGAAAATGCCGATGTTGCCGCAACGGAGCTGCCGGAACAGACACCTGCTCCGACTGAGAACGGCGAACCGCAGACAAATACTTGCACCATAACCATACGGTGCGATACTGCTGTTGCCAAAGGAATGCACCTTGAAAAGAAGTGGCAGGGCATAGTACCTGCAAGCGGAGTAATACTGGCGGTAACGACTATGACTTTTGAACCGGGAGATACGGTATTTGACGTGATTTGCGATGTGCGCGATAAATTCAAGTTGCATATGGAATACTCCGGGGCAAAGGGCAATGAATACATAGAGGGGATAAACAACCTTTATGAGTTTGACGGCGGTAGATGGAGCGGATGGATGTACTGCGTGAACGGATGGTATCCAAACTACGGTTGCGGGCAATACGCCGTTAAAAGCGGTGATGTTATCGAGTGGAATTACACTTGCGACCTTGGTAAAGACCTTGGACAAACGTGGATGGCGGGCTAATGGGATGACCAACGAAGCGATTAAGGTAAACGACCTTACAAAAACATACCTTGCGGGCAAGGAAGAGGTAAAGGCGTTGCGCGGCGTGAGCCTAAGCGTTGAAAAGGGCGAATTCATATGTATTGCGGGCAAAAGCGGCAGCGGGAAATCAACATTACTCAACCTTGTTGCGGGACTTGAAAGAGCGACATGCGGCGAAATAAATGTGCTTGGGCAACGGGTTGATCAAATGAACGAAACCGAAAGGATACGCTTCAGGCGAGCAAATATAGGTTTCATATTTCAATCGTATAGGCTGTTGCCGCAGTATACGGCGGTTGAAAATGTAGCTTTGCCGCTTATGCTTCGCGGAATAGGAAAAAAGGAACGTGAACAGCGTGCGATGGTCGCGCTTGATCATGTGGGTATTGCAAAGTGCGCAAATCAGCGGCCATCACAGATGAGCGGCGGTGAACAGCAACGCGCAGGCATAGCTCGTTCGATAATTACGGAACCCGCAATAATACTTGCCGACGAACCTACGGGCAACCTTGATTCCTCTACCGGGGAAATGATATTGAAGCTTTTTCAAAAGCTTTTTCGGCAGAACGGAACAACACTGCTTATCGTTTCGCACGATAGCGACATGCCGCGCCATGTTGACAGGACTGTATACATGAGTGACGGTGCATTAATTAATAAGGAGATAATCATATGAAAAGGGGCAAAGGGCTGATACTTATTCTTGTGACGGCAATAATGCTGTCAGCGATACCTGTATGTGCCGCCGAAAAGGTGGAATTGAGCTTTGACTGTGACCCCGCATATGCCGCAATAGAAATTACGGGTGGAAAGGCATACTTGGGCAACTATACCGTGCCCGGGGACGGAAGCTATTCATTCACCGCAACGGCGGACGGGTATGAGGATTACAGCGGCACGTTTGACGTTCTTGACGGTAGGGTGTCGTTTAACGGCGTTGAGTGCGGAGGAAATGTTATACACATTGTAATGAACAAGAAAACATACCCCGTGCTTATAACAAAGAATCCGTCAAGCATGACGCTTATTGTAACAGATGCCTACGGTAATGAGGTGGATGATACATCATATTTAAGCTCGGGAACATATCTGTATTCGGCTTACGCCGAAGGATACGAAAGTGCCGCGGGAAAATTCAGCGTTGAAAATGCTCCTACGGTATTAAATATATCACTTAAAGCAGTTACACAGTCCGCACCCACAACAAGCGGCATAGGGGCACTTGCACTTGCACCCGCAAATGTTGCGGGAGAATACTACAGCGCGCCCGTTGCAAGCCCAAACGAAGTAATAAGTTTGTACCTACCCGTGATAAACAATGGCGAATCACTTACAGACATAACTATAGAACCCGTAGTCTCAAGCAATGTTGAGGAATTTCCGTTTGTGGCGGAGGTTGCAAATTACGGATTAAAGCTGCCTAACCTTGAAAACGGTGCATGGGCGGTTGCACAGTATACATTCAAGGTGTCTCCTTATGCTACAAACGGTGTAAAGACCGTTCAGTTCCGTGCAATATACCGTGAAAACGGAGTGCTAACCGAAAGCACATTAAGCGCAAGCGTAACGATAAAGAACGGATATGAAGCACCGCAAACATCTGTCGAGACCGCGCCGAGACTTATTGTAAGCGGCTATGCATTGGATAAGGAAACCGTATACGCGGGAGAAGATTTTGTGCTTACACTGTTTGTGAAGAACACATCCGCCTCAAATGAGGCAATGAACGTTACATCTTCACTAACGCTTGACCCTTCGGCTGTTATGCCGTCGCTTGGGCAGAGCGATATAAACTTTGCTTCATCGATAAAGCCCAATGATACGGCAGAACTTTCGTATAAGTTGACCGCAATGGCCGACATACAGGGCAATGCACAGATAGCCATAAAGCTTGATTACGATAACGGGGAAGGGATAACGGGAAGTTCCTCCCAAACAATAACGTTACCGATAAAGCAACATATGCGAATAAGCGTTGATTCTCCCGAGATTTATGCGGACGGTGCAAAGGAGGGAGAGCTTATTGCTGTGTCTCTTCCCATTATAAATAAAGGAAAGACCAAGGCATACAATGTTGAAGTTAAGCTTGAAAGCGCAAAGCTTGCCATGCAGGAAGGGTATTTTGGCGGCGACATACTGCCGGGCGCAAAGCACAGTGCGGAATTTCAACTGCTTTGCCTTGAGGGAGGACTTGCCGAAGGGGTGCTTACGGTGAGTTTTGAGGATGCGGAAGGCAATACATATGAACAAAGCGTTGATTTGTCGGTAAATATTGATTATGTGGCAACGCAACCCGTACAAAGCAATATAGAGGAGGTACAGAAGGAAGCCGATACCGCGGCTTGGCCGATAATTATATGTGTAGTTGCGGGCATTGCCGCTGTGGTCATAGCCTTGCTGTTTATTATAAAGAAGGGGAAACGAAATGCGGATAGGTGACCTTATACGCACCGGCGCAATAAATCTGTACAGAAGGCGTGTAAGGACGGCACTTACGGCATTGAGCATGGCTGTCGGCGTGATATGCATACTTATGCTTGTTTCGGTGGGCATAGGCTACGAGCAGGCATACAGGGAATCGATAGAAGCCATGGGCAGCCTTACAAAAATAGATGTTACGCAGAAGAATTCGTCCGCAACAAGGGTGGCGGTGCTGAATCAAAAGGCCGTTAACGCCTTTGCGGGAATAGACGGTGTGGAGGCGGTAACACCGGTACTGCAAACAACGGCATACCTGAAAAGCGGGAAATACATAACAATGGTCAAACTGTACGGCATTGATATGAATACCGCACAAAGCTTTGGAATAACCCCGTTGCGCGGTGAGTTGCCTAAAAAGGGCACACGGTTGATGCCCCAGCTTCTTGCAACGGATGACCTTGCAGCAAGCTTTGCGGATCCCGATACATGGAAAGAAGCCGTTGACTCAAGCGGTGAAGCGATAGTTGACCTTATGCGAAGTAATCTGAAGCTTACCTTTGATTATGCAAGCCTTGTGGGGGATTATACCGAAGGTGATGACGGCAGGGCGGTTCCGCTTGGTCAAAGCCTGAAGGCGAACGTTACGGGCATTTGCAGTGCAATGAATTACACATATTCATGTTCGGCATTTATGGATATGGAAACGCTTAGCGAAATAAGCGATTCGGTGCAATCGAAAAACGGCAGTTCGACTGAATACTCGCTTGTGTGGGTAAAGGTAAGCGAAGCGGATGATGTTATGGACATTGCCGCACTGATACGCGGCGCGGGGTTTGAAACATACAGCCTTACCGATATGCTTGATTCCGTTAAGGAACAGACCGAGCGTATACAGGGTCTGCTTTTTGCAATAGGTGCGGTTGCACTGCTTGTGGCGGGGCTTTGTATAGCAAATACAATGATGATGGCCATAAACGAAAGGCGCACGGAGGTTGGCATCCTTAAGGTACTTGGCAGCGAATTAAAGGACATAGCGGCCATGTTCTTAACGGAAGCGGCAATGATAGGCATAATAGGAGCGTTTATGGGCATAGGCGTAAGCTTTGCGTTAAAGGCGGCATTAAATGGTTTGTTTGAAGAAATGGGCATAAGATCCGTGTTGCCGATATGGCTTGCGGCATTTGCACTTGCATTTTCCGTGCTGGTTGCGGTACTCAGTGCGCTTGCCCCTGCGGTAAACGCAATGCGAATATCCCCACTTTGCGCCATGCGAGATGAATAGGTAACGGAGGTGGACATATGAAAAACATAAAAAGGTTTATAGCGGCAATACTTACCGTGTTAATGCTTTTGGGCAGCTTCAGCGCATATGCGCTTGAAGGCGAAAGCTATACATCGGGAGAGCAAAAGCTGCTGCTTTCGGTACAGGAAGCGATTCAACAGGGTGCAGCTTATATGCTCAACCCCGTTGGCAACTATTATCCTGAAAACGGTTTATCATTCGGCACACTTCAGGGAGACTGGGCGGCCTTTGCGCTTGGCAGAAGCGGTCTTGCAATACCTTATGACGTGTGGGAAACATATGCGGAAAATTCAAAGGACGATATTGTTGCCGCAATAAAAAAGGTACAATCCGAACACGGTGACATAACATCACTTCCGCTTCTCCATTACAGAAAACGCACGGAAAACATGCGCGCGATAATCGGCTACACATCGGTAGGTTTGGATCCGACAAACGTTTCGGGTTATGACATAACGCGTGCACTCGGCAACTATACGGATATAATTTGGCAGGGTATAAACGCGACCATATTTACGCTCATTTCGCTTGATACGCTTGGCTATGAAATGCCCGAATTGACCGCGGAAGAACTTTCACAGGGTGTACACGGCACGGCGGTTCAGGCCACAAGAGAAATGCTTGTAACGCGCATAATGGCGCAGGAGCTTCCGGGCGGCGGCTGGGTGCTTGATACAGGCTTTGAGGTTGAGGATGATCCGACTTCGGGAGATATTACCATGTCTACCGATAAAGCCGACCCTGATATTACCGCAATGGCAATACAGGCCCTTGCGCGGTACAGCGAGGATACCGTTTATGTAAACGGCACCGAAAAGAAGGTCGGTGACGCGATAGAGCGGGCATTGAATGTATTAAGCTCAATGCAGAAAAGTGCTGGCGATTTCGAATCATGGGGCACAACAAACGTTGAAAGTACGGCGCAGGTGCTTATGGCACTTATTGCCATGGGTATAGATCCACTTGAGGACGAAAGATTTATAACCTCAAGCGGAAACACATTGCTTAACGGCATTTTGAAATACCATGTTTCAGGTTCGGGTTTTAAGCATATTGCCGATGGTAGCGTAAATGCAATGGCCACGGATCAGGCAATGTATGCCCTTGTAGCATATGACAGATATCTCAAGGGTCAAAACTACATATATAACATGAGCGACAATAAGACCGCCCATGCGATTTTACTTAATGAAAGCGAACACGGCACGCTGAGCTTATCAGCAGACAGCGCTTCGCAAGGCGAAAATGTAACGGTTTATGCACAGGATACGGACGGATATTCTCTGAGTGATGTAAAGGTATATCTCTATCAATCCGAAATAAGCTTTGTAAACAATAAGATGGTCGTTTCGTGGGAACTTACGCCAACATATCAGCAGGCAGATATAAGTACGGATGGCCTAAGTGCTACGTTTACCATGCCCAATGTACCTGTTGTCGTAGTTGCCGAATTCAGCGAAAACGGCCAATCGGCCGAAAAATACGAATTCATACAAACGAGCGTGAACGGCACCGTGCGAGTGTCTAAAGAAAGCGCGTCGGCAGGCGAAACCGTGCTTATAAATCCGAAGCCCCTGTCAGGCTATGAATACGTTGATGGCAGCATAAGCGTAACGGATCAGAACGGAAATGCCATATCGCTTACGGCAAACGCAAGCGGCGGTTATGAATTCACAATGCCTGCGGGCAACGTGACACTGTATGCTGAGTTTGAAGCGGTAAAGCTTATAGGTAGCGTGACCATATCGGTTGAAAGGTTCACAATAGGTAAGGGCTACGCCATTGAACCCATGCAGGTAGATCTATATCAGAACGACAGCGTTGCAAGTATAGTGACCCGTTTGCTTGATGAGTATGACATGCCCTATACGCTTGGGCCGGGTGCAAGCGTTGAAAGCGGCTTCTACCTTGCAAGTATTACCGACGGAAGCGATCCGAATGAGCCGATAGAACCATTCGATTATATTGTCGAAGCAATAGAGGACGAATACGGCGAATTGAGTTACACACGCGACGGGGAGAGCCTTGGTGAATTCGACTATGCACAGCAGTCGGGCTGGATGTATTCGGTAAACGGTGCATTCCCCAATTACGGTGCATCCGACTACAATACAACATCCAAGGTAAATCCGCTTAAGGACGGAGACGTTATCCGTTGGCAGTTCACATTATGGGGACTCGGCAAGGATATAGGCGGCGGATTTGACGGCGATGAGGCTGCGGGTACATTTGAGGGTTCATATATAACCATAGCGGAAAGAACCGCCGCAACAAGCACCATAGCCGATGTAAACAGCAACTATTCATCTTGGGTGGCTACAAATCGTTCTGTCTATGATGCGGCAGTAAACGCCATGTGCGACCTTACATTGAGCGAAACGGAGCTTAATGCCGCCATAAAGCCCCTGCGCACCATGCTTGCGGCGAATAAGGATGAGTTCAGGATAATTCTTCCCTACAGCGCGGCCGCAAACGGACATACTATATCAACTCCCGCAACGGCAAAGGCGGGGGACGACGTGACGGTTACCGTAACGCCAAAGAACGGGTATGAGCTTTATCTCGGCAGCCTTAAAGCGAACGGCGTAAAGCTTACTAAGCGTGGCACATCTTATACATTTGTAATGCCGAGTGAGGATGTTGCGATAACGGCAAGCTTCTGCACAGAAGGCACGGGACCCAAGGTAGTGCAGGGCGATGTGAACGGCGACGGCACACTTAATACGATAGATGTGGCGCTCCTCTGCCGCTATCTGACGGGGCAGGTCGAGCTTTCAAGCGATGCTATATCCCTTGCCGATATGAATGAGGACGGCAAGGTGACCATTGCTGACGCAATACTGCTGTGCAAACGTATTGCGGCAAACTGACGGTATTATTGCCGAAAGGCTTTAATATAGAAATCCGGGAAAGGAAGGAAAACAAATGAAAAAAAGAGTATTGGCATTTATACTCGCACTTGTTATGGCGCTTTCATTGCCGATAATGGCAATAGCGGAAGGCGATACGCAGGTGGAAGTCAGTGCCGAACAGCAGGACGTAAGCGTTCCTGCGGCGCCGGAAGAAAGCGGCGAAGAAGGACAAAACGAATCGGCGGAAACTACCGAAGTTGCCGTTGATGCGGAAACATTTATGGGTTCTGCGGACGTTGCGGCGGCAAACCAGTTCAGCAAGCTGCGCGTACAGCTCGGCTTCGGCGTTTATGCTGAAGAAGACTATCTTCTGAAGAATGAAGGCGAAAGCTATCAGACGGACAACATATTTGATCCGACCGTTTACAATTACGACTTTGGCGCAATAAGCAAGGAAGTTGTAAACAGGGCGTCCAATCAGGTTCGCTTTGCTTATTCGGCCGCGGAAGGTGCATCCGTAAAAATTCATTATACTGATGAAAACGGCAATGCCACCAGCAAGGATGGAAGTGCGCTTAACGATTCGTCCAACACCGACTGGGTAAAGACTTACGATGGTGAAAACATAATTAAGCTTGTGCTTACTCCGCCCGCTGACAGCGGTCTTAGCGCAACCACCTACACCATAAAGCTTTATGTCGGTGAAAAGCCCGCAGAACCCGCAAAGGTAAAGGTATACATATCCTTCAGCGATAACGGAAGTTATAATTTCCCTTATGGCAAAACCGAAGTTACTGCGGTTGAAGGTACTGCCGAAAAATACGGCCTTAGCAATGCCGATGCCGACCATACCGTAGGCGGACAGAATCACGGCATATCCGCAGGTCAGGTAAGCGTGCTTGATGCGGTTGTCAGCGCACATGAGGCACTGTATGGAAGCGCATTTACCAAGGCGACCATGGACTCATATCTTGATGCAGGCGGCGGCAGCTATATAAGCAAGATGTTCGGCGTAAGCGGCAGCATCAGCTTTGCCGTAAACAATCGCCTGCCCATGGGTCCGAAGAGCGATGGGTATGCCATAAACGAATATGCCGTTTCCGAGGGTGATGACATTGTGTTCTTCATCTACGGCGGTTCGTGGTGGGACGATTATTTCTGCTATTTTGACAAAAAGCAGGTAACCGTTAAGGAAGATGAAGAAATAAAGCTGAACCTTGAAGGCTTCTATGCCATGGAGCAGCTTTGGGGCAACCCCGGTACGGATACCCCTGCACTCGATTCCCTTGAGAAGATCAAGAATGCCATTATTGTATTGCTTAAGTATGACGATGACCTCGGTTCATGGAATATGGACGGTTATGTATACGATGAATATGATGATCCTGTCGTAACCGATTCCAACGGCGATGCGAAGTTCAAGTTTGACAAAGCCGGAACATACTATGTCAGCGCAATGGGCACCTCGTCCTCCGGAGCTTATATATCTCTTCCGTGGTGCGAAATAACCGTTACGGAAAACACAAATAAGCCCAAGGGCAACGACCTTAACGGTATGCTCATTTATACCGGCTACAGCAAGAATAATGACAGCGTAATGGTGCGCAACGAAAGCGACAGCTACACAACGTCAAACGTATTCGCATGGAATAAGTACGAATATAGTTTTGAAGTTGCAGATACCGTAACTCAGCTCCGCTTTAATCTTAACCTTGCGGACGGCGCAAAGGCAACGCTACACTATACCACCACTACGGGTTCCGAGGCAACAAAGGATGCCACAAATTCCGCATCCAATGCCGCGTGGATAAACTGCATACAGCCTGGCAAAAACGTTGTTAAGGTTGTTGTAACTCCTCCCGACGGCAGCGGTCTTTCCGAAAAGACATACACCATAAATGTCGATTGTAAGCCCACGCTCACCGCACTTTCCGTTGCAAACGGCAGTACGGAGCTGATACTTGATTCGACGTTTAAGAGCACTACCCTCGAGTATAGTGCGGACGTTGATGCGGCGGCAGAGGTTCTTACCGTTTCCGCAACGGCCAAGAACACAAGCTGCACCGTTACTTATAACGGTAAGGCCGACAACAATGTTGACGTAAAGGATACCGATAAGATAGTTATCCGCGTTGAAAAAGACGGCCTGTACACCGAGTATGCGGTAAAACTGAATAAAAAGACCGCTTATTCGGCAAAAATTGAAACCTACCCCGCAAATGCCGTTGTACGCATGGAAGATTCCAAGGGTACGGCACTTGATACTGATTCGGAAGGCGCATATGCAGGTCTGTTGCCGGGTGCCGAATACAAGTTTGTTGTATCCTGCAAGGGCTATGTGACAAAGACCGGTACTCTCAGTGATCCGGCTCAGCTCACCAACGGTGTGCTTAGCGTGATTCTTTCCGCGGCGCCTGCGTCCAATCTGACCGATTATGACGCGGAATGGCCCACATTCAGGAACAGCGAAAACAACAACGCCGTGACCTCGACCGTAACTCCCGACAGCGCCGAAAATGCGGAGCTTAAATGGGCCAAGAAGTACGGTTCGGGCTGGAGTGCTTCTCCATCTATACCCATTATAGTAAATGAGCATGTTTACTTCATTATGGACAAAAAGATATACTGTGCAAGCAAAGAAACAGGTGAAATCGAAGCCGAAGGTACACTCAACGGTGGTGCAGGTTACAGCACCAATTCCATCGTATATGCGGAAGGCATGATATTTGCACAAGTGGGTAGCGGCAAGATACAGGCGTTCCGTGCCGATACGCTTGAAAGCCTGTGGGTATCCGAATCAATAGGCGGCGGACAGACCATATCTCCCATAACCTATTACAACGGATATATCTATACGGGTATGTGGGGCGGCGAAACCAAGGCTTCGGACTTTGTTTGCTTCTCAATAACCGATGAAGATCCCAACAGCACGAATGAAACCAAGTACGCCACATGGAAGGTTTCTCACCTTGGCGGTTATTACTGGGTGGGCGCGTATGTCAATGACGTTTGCGCCGTATTCGGTACGGATGACGGTACCTCAAAGGCTGACAGCCCCACGGCTGATCTCTATTCCGTAAATCCCACTACCGGCAAGATAATAGACAATATCTCCGAGATTAAAGGTGACGTGCGTTCCTGCGTAACATATGATTCGGGCAGGGTATACTTTACCACGAAGGGCGGTTATCTGTACTCCGTCGGCCTTAACTCAAACGGCACGTTTGATCATGATTCCGTCAAGTGCATCCAGATAGACAGCATGTCCACCAGCACGCCCGTTGTGCATAACGGCAGGCTGTATGTCGGTTGCTCAGGCAAGGGCTATGACTGGGACGGCGATTCCGGCTCAGGCATTGTCGTGGTTGATGTATCCGGCGGCAAGCTCGATATCATTTACAAGGCTTCAACTCCCGGTTATCCCCAGGCGGGTCCGCTTGTAAGCACCGCGTTTGAAAAGGCGACCGGCAAGGTATATGTATACACCACCTACAACAGTAACCCCGGCGGTATCTACATTATAGAAGACAGTGCGGGACAGACCGAGCCGAGTGAAAACAACGGTGACTTGTTCGTACCGGGAGACGGCCAGAAGCAGTATTGCATAAGCACCATTTGCGCTGACAGCGAGGGTACTCTGTACTATAAGAACGACTCCGGCCACCTGTTTGCCATAAAGAGCAATGCCGTGCTGCCCAAGCTCCCCGAGGAAGAGGAGACTGATGACACGGATAATGATTCGTCTTGGCCCGGCGGAAGCGTGTTTGGCCCCGGCAGCAACTCAACCACGCCCACTCCCGTACCGCCCACGGTGCTTATGCCCGTTACAGGCGGCGAAGAAAGCATTGTTCCCGCAATAGTGCTTATTGCGTGCGGTGCGGCCCTGATGCTTGTGCTCTGGCGCAAGAGAAGGATATAATACTCTAAAAAGGCGGAGGTTAAAGGCAAATGGGGTTTCGGTATAAAAACATGAGCACTGATGTGAGCATTGATGAATACATCGATGCCTGCGTTGATGTGCCGCGTATAATAAAAGGGTGCCAAGGCTGTACGAATTACGGAAGGCTTTGGTCCTGCCCGCCGTTTGCCTTTGACCCCGTTATGATTTGGCGCAGTTATTCACGGCTTAGGCTATATGCAAGAAAGGTCATGCTGCCCTGTGAGCTTACCCAAAGAACATACGGAGAAAGCGAACTTTCAGACGAATACTTCAGAATATGGAAGGTTGAACGCAGGAATTTTTTCAACGAGCTTTTGGCTCTGGAACGAGCCGAACGCGACAGCCGCGCCTTGGTAGCGGGCTGTTGCGACATATGCAATGAATGTGCGCGTTTAAGCGGAACGGCGTGCACGGCACCCGAAAAGCTGAGATATTCGATAGAAGCACTCGGCGGGGACGTTGAACGCACGCTGAACCTTTATTTCGGTGAAAAAACACTTTGGGCAAAGGAAGGACACATGAGCGAATATATGTTGCTCGTTGGTGCGCTTATGCTGAAATGAACTGTGCCAAAATGAACATGGTTGCGGCACGGCTTCTGTTGGACCGGAGGGCTATGCCGCACTGAAGTTCATAAAAATACAGCTCCCGAAGGGATATTCCCTCGGGAGCTTCTTAAATTGGCTTTATTCCGCTTAGAATTCACATTCCTTTTCAATGTGCGCAATAAGCTGATCTATCGGCATGCGGACTTGCTCCATGGAATCGCGGTCGCGCACAGTAACGGTATTGTCCTCGAGCGTGTCAAAGTCAACCGTTATGCACATCGGCGTACCTATTTCGTCATGACGGCGATAACGCTTGCCTATTGCACCCGAATCGTCATAATCTACCATAAACTTCTTTGAAAGCAGATTGTAAACTTCATGCGCCTTATCACCAAGCTTGTTCTTTTGCAGCGGCAGCACGGCAGCCTTATACGGTGCAATGGCGGGGTGCAGGTGGAGTATGTTCCTGACATCGCCGTTTTCAAGCGTTTCCTCATCATATGCATCACAAAGCAGCATAAGGAACATTCTTTCAACTCCGACGGAAGGCTCTATAACATACGGAATATACTTTTCGTTGGTGAAAGGATCCGTATAGGTAAGCTCCTGCCCTGACTGCTTTGCATGGGCACTCAGGTCGAAGTTGGTGCGGCTTGCAACGCCCCAAAGCTCACCCCAGCCGAACGGGAAGCGATATTCAATATCGGTTGTACCGTTTGAATAATGCGAAAGCTCGGCCTTTTCATGCTCCCTAAGGCGCATATTCTCCTCATGCACGCCAAGTGAAAGCACAAAGTTCTTGCAGTATTCCTTCCAGTATTCGTACCAGTCAAGTTCGGTGCCTGGTGCGCAGAAGAATTCAAGCTCCATCTGTTCAAATTCGCGGGTACGGAATATGAAATTACCGGGAGTTATTTCGTTTCGGAAGGATTTACCTATTTGGCTGATTCCAAACGGTATCTTGCGGCGCGTGGTACGCTGTACGTTTTTGAAGTTTACAAATATACCCTGTGCGGTTTCGGGACGAAGATATATCTGGCTTGCGGTATCCTCGTTAACGCCCTGGAAGGTCTTGAACATCATGTTAAATTTACGGATTGAGGTAAAGTCGCTCTTTCCGCATTCGGGGCACACAATGCCCTTTTCCGCGATAAATGCGGACATTTGCTCGTGAGACCATCCGTCGGGATGAATGTCTGTAAGGCCATTCTTTTCGGCGTATTCTTCGATCAGCTTGTCCGCACGGAAACGCGCCTTACAGCTCTTGCAGTCCATAAGAGGGTCGTTGAAGTTGACAACGTGGCCGCTTGCTACCCAAACTTCAGGATTCATAAGAATTGCGGCATCAAGACCGACATTGTATTCACATTCCTGAACGAATTTGCGCCACCATGCCTTTTTAACGTTATTTTTCATTTCAACGCCGAGCGGACCGTAGTCCCATGCGTTGGCAAGGCCGCCGTACAGTTCGGAGCCTGCGAATACAAAGCCGCGGTTTTTGCAAAGCGCAACGATTTTATCCATGCTGTATTTGCTCATAAGGTTTAATCCTCCTATTTATAACGATTTTCCCTATATTAAATATGATAACATAGGCTTTGGTTTTGTCAAGTGTTGCTAAAACATATGGTTTGGAGATATAATATAATATCTGTATTTATGTATATAAGAAAGGATGCTTATGAGGAAAGAAACTGCCGTGCCGCACGAGGAACTTGAAAGTGCACGCCTTGCGGCCGAAAGGATAAATAAAGCCCTGGATGGGCGAAAACCGACGTATTTTATAGAGACATACGGCTGCCAGATGAACGAGCACGATTCCGAAAAAATAGCCGGCATACTGGAAAGCTGCGGCTATGTTCAGGCGGAAAGCAAGACGGCGGCAAACATTATATTTTTCAATACATGCTGCGTAAGAGACCATGCCGAAAAAAAGGTGTTCGGCAATATAGGCGCACTGAAAAAAGCCAAGGATGAGGACCCTTCGCTTCTTATAGGTGTATGCGGCTGCATGATGCAGCAAAAGGCGGTGGCAGACAGGCTTTTCAAGCGTTTTCCGTACCTTGATATAGTGTTTGGCACGAATGAACTGCATATGCTCCCCAACCTGCTTGAGAGAGTTCTTAACGGAGAACGGATAGAGCTTGTGCGCGACATGGAAGGCGAAATAGCAGAGGGCCTGCCCGTTAAAAGGGCAAAGAGCGTATCCCAATTCGTTACGATAATGTATGGATGCAATAATTTTTGCTCCTATTGCATTGTTCCGTATGTTCGCGGACGAGAAAGGTCAAGAAGCGTAAAGAGCATAATTGACGAAGTAAAATCTCTTGCCAAAAACGGCGTAAAGGAAGTAACGTTACTTGGCCAAAACGTGAATTCCTATTATAGCGAAGATGATGATATGCATTTTCCCGATCTCCTTCGCGAGGTAAGCAAGGTTGATGGTATAGAGCGCGTGCGTTTTATGACATCACATCCAAAAGACCTTTCCGATGAGCTTATAGCGGCTATGGCGGAAGGGAATAAGATCTGCCCGCATGTGCATTTGCCGGTTCAATCGGGAAGCGACAGAATATTGAAGCTTATGAACCGCCATTATGACAGGGAAAGATACTTTTCGATCGTGGACAAGCTTAAAAAAAGCGTTGCGGGGATAGAACTTACCACGGATATTATAGTCGGCTTTCCGGGGGAAACGGAAGAGGATTTTCTGGATACGCTCGAGCTTGTAAAGCGCGTTGGCTACGGCGCTGCATATACGTTTAAGTATTCACCCCGCACGGGTACTAAGGCCGCCGAAATGGAGGACCAGATCCCCGAGGAGGAAAAGAAAGAACGCCTGAAGCGACTTAATGCAGCCGTTGAAGTCGGACTTAAAGCGGGCAATGAGAAATACATAGGTATGGAAGGAGAGGTGCTTGTTGAAGGGTGCGATTACAGAGGAGAAACGCTTGCATACGGAAAGCTGCCGTGCTTCAAAATGGTCTATTTTAAGGGCGATGAAAGCATGGTAGGCACCATGCAAAGAGTCAAGATTACGGGAACGGCAAAGAACTCCCTTGCAGGAGAATTGATATAAAAATTTGGAGGAACAACAAAAATGATACTTGAAAAGGCAAGAGAACTCGGCATAGCACTAAGCGAATCGGATGAGTTTATAAACATGACAAGAACCCGAGAAGCAATGGAAGCGGATCAGGCACTTATGGATGAGTTTAATGAATATAACGCTCTGCATGAATCCATAGCGCAGATGCTTGCACTTGATGGGGATAACCAAAGCGCAATACAGGAGTCCTCACGCGACCTTGAACGGTTGCATGAAAGCCTTCTTGCAAACGAAACTTTTATTGCCATGCTTGAAGCACAGGGCGAATTTCAACAGCTTATGAAGCGTGTTAATTCCGTGATAGGAATGTGCATCGGTGCGGATAACGAATCAAATGATTCGTCACAATGCGACGAGCAGGAGGGCGGATGCAGCGGCTCTTGTGCCCATTGCTCGGGTTGCCACTGAGGAAAGGTCAGCTTTATAATCGGAAAAAGGGGTAGAATTCTATGCCGACAGGCTTAACGCCAATGATGAGCCAATACCTTGCGCTGAAGGAGAAATACAGCGACTGTTTGCTGTTCTTCAGGCTGGGCGATTTTTATGAAATGTTTTTTGAGGATGCCGTTACCGCATCGAAGGTGCTTGACATAGCACTGACGGGTCGGGACTGCGGCCTTGAAACGCGCGCCCCAATGTGTGGCGTACCATTCCATGCGGTAAATTCATACATTGCAAAGCTTATAGAAAATGGCTATAAGGTGGCCCTGTGTGAACAGCTCACCGACCCCGCACTTTCAAAGGGGCTTGTTGAAAGGGATGTTGTAAGGGTATATACCGCGGGTACGATAATAGAAGAAAACATGCTTGACGAGCGTGAAAACAACTATATCATTGCCATATATGTCGGTGATACCGAAGTTGGACTTGCCTGCTGTGACGTTTCGACCGGTAGCTTTACGGTGAGTGAAATATCCATAGATGATAAGATAGATGACCTTATAAACGAAATGGCAAGGATATCCCCGCGCGAAGCGATAGCTAACGAAGCATATTTTATAAGGGAAGATATTTCAAAGGCCATAGGGCTAAACTGTGCCGTGACATGTGCAAACGGGCGTGATTTTGAACCTGTGCGTTCGGAAGCTAAACTGCTTATGCATTTTCAGGTACAGTCACTGCAATCACTCGGATGCGGCGAATTAAAGAATGCCGTATGTGCGGCGGGCGCATTGCTAAGCTACCTTGAAAGCACGCAGAAAAACAGTCTTGAGCATATAAAAAAGCTTATTGTACTTCAAAGGAGCCTTTATCTGGGCCTTGATGCGGCAACGCGGCGAAATCTTGAACTTACAAAGCCACTTCACAGTGACGGCGGCAGAAAAAGCACCTTGCTTTATCAGCTTGATAAGACGTCGACCGCTATGGGTGCAAGGTTCCTGCGTGCAGCCATTGAACAACCACTTCAAAACATAGACGATATAAACAGCAGACTGAATGCCGTGGATGAGCTTGTTCAAAAGCGAGCTCAGCGCGAACAGCTTTCCGACCTACTGGACAACATCTATGACATAGAGCGACTTTGCAGCCGCATAGCATATGGCAGTGTTAACGCAAGGGATTGTGTTTCACTGAGGGTATCATTGGACAAGTTACCAGCACTTATCGATAAGGTGAGAGAGCTTGAGACGGGCGCATTCTGCCGAATTGCTCGTGAGCTTGACGCCATGGAGGATATATGCGGTCTTTTAGCGGATGCCATAATTGACGATCCCCCAATAAGCGTTAAGGAGGGCGGTATAATCCGCGCAGGCTATAACGGTGATGTTGATGAGCTTCGCGAAATAACGACAAACAGCAAGGGCATGATAGCCGCCATAGAGGCAAGGGAACGCGCCGCCACGGGGATAAAGAACCTCAAGGTAGGATACAATCGTGTATTTGGCTATTATATCGAGGTGACAAAGTCATATCAGCATCTTGTGCCGTATGGATATACGCGCAAGCAAACTCTTGCGAATTCCGAACGTTATATAACCGAGGAGCTTAAAGAGCTTGAAGAAAAGATAACCGGTGCCGAAAGCAATCTTATTGCGCTTGAATACGGTCTGTTTTCTGAAATAAGAGAAACGCTTCTTGAATGCATTGACAGGCTTCAAAACGATTCTGCGCTTATAGCGGAGCTTGACTTCTATTGCTCGCTTGCGCACGTTGCGTTTGAACACGATTACTGTAAACCTAAGATGCAGCTTAACGGAGCAATAAACATTGTTGACGGTCGCCATCCCGTGGTTGAAAACAGCATGAAGGGCGCATTTGTGCCAAACAATGTTCAACTTGATCAAAAGGATAACAGGTTGCTGATAATAACGGGCCCGAATATGGCGGGCAAAAGCACATATCTTCGTCAGGTGGCAATAATAACACTTATGGCGCATATAGGCTCGTTTGTACCTGCAAAGAAGGCATCGATAACGGTGGTGGATAAGATATTCACTCGCATTGGAGCATCGGACAATCTTTCCGCAGGGCAGAGCACATTCATGGTAGAAATGAGCGAGGTTGCCGGCATACTGAAAAACGCAACAAGCCGCAGCTTACTTGTTTTGGATGAGATCGGACGCGGCACAAGCACGTTTGACGGATTGAGCATAGCGTGGGCAGTGCTTGAATATATAGCGGATCCTGCACGATGTGGTGCAAAGGCTTTGTTTGCAACACATTACCACGAATTGACGGAACTTGAGGGCAAACTTTCGGGCATAAAGAATTACCGCATCACCGTAAAAGAAGTGGGCGAGGATATAATATTCCTAAGGCGCATTGTTCGCGGCGGCGCGGATAGGAGCTTTGGCGTGCAGGTGGCAAGACTTGCGGGACTTCCGAGCGGGGTTATAAGCAGGGCCAAGGAGCTTCTTAAACAGCTTGAGGCTGCTGATATAAACCACGATATAGCACCCGCGTTTACGGGCGATGACGAACAGCAGATGTCGATATTCGGATCATGTGCGGCGGATGATATAATAAATACGCTAAGTGAAATGCCGCTTGATACCATGACACCGATGGATGCCATGAATGCGCTGTACGATCTTCAGATGAGAGCGAAGCTCAGAAAGGATAGAAAATGAGCCATATCCATGTTTTGGACAGTTACATTGCCAACCGCATAGCGGCGGGCGAGGTTGTGGAACGACCCGCATCGGTTGTGAAGGAGTTGGTGGAAAATTCTATAGACGCAGGTGCAACGTCGATTACGATTGAAACGACGGGCGGCGGATTTGAATCCATCCGTGTGACGGATAACGGATCGGGTATAGCCATAGAGGATGCCGCTACGGCTTTTTTGCCGCATGCCACGAGCAAAATAAGCACAAGCGATGATCTGCTTGCAATAAGCACACTCGGGTTTAGGGGTGAAGCTTTGCCGTCCATTGCGGCCGTATCCAAGGTAACGCTCAGGTCAAAGCGAGCCGAAGCGCAAAACGGTGTGCTCCTTCGCATAAACGGCGGCGATATAATAGAAAACCATGAAGCGGGTGTGCCCGATGGTACAACGATAGAATGTAATGAGCTTTTTTATAATGTGCCTGCACGGTTGAAATTTACAAAAAGCGCACGAACCGAGACCGCAAATATAACGGATTATGTTTGCCGCATGGTAATGGCACGGCCCGATATTAAAATAAAGCTTATTCAATCGGGGAAAACAACGCTCCAAAGCAACGGAAACGGCAATATGGAGGAAGCTATAGCAAGCGTATACAGCAGTTATATACTTAAAGACCTGAGAAAAATCAGCTATGATGACGGTTATGTGAGCATTGAGGGCTATATCGGTGCCGAAAAGATTGGTAAGGCTACCCGTGCGGCTCAATCATTTTTTGTTAACGGCCGTTATATCAAATCGCAGAAGCTTTCATTCGCTCTGCAACGCGCCTATGATACAAGAATAATGCAGGGGCGTTTTCCGCTTGCGGTTTTGCACATCAATATTTCACCCGAGGAGGTTGATGTAAACGTTCATCCGAACAAGCTTGAAGTGAGATTCAGGCAGGAGGACAGGATAGTTGTGCCCATAGTTTCTCAATGCCGTCACGCGCTTGAAGCGGCAGTAAGTGTTCCCATAACAGCCGAGGATGACGATGAACCCAAACAGGAAAGTGGCATAAAGCAGGAAAACAGCGTTGAGCATATAGAAAAGGGTGAACAAGTAAGCTATACTCAATATGCACAAAAGCAGGATCAGGGGCATGAACAGGAACAGGAGCAAAAGATAGAACAGAGGCAGGAACGGGAAGAAGAGCAAAAGCAAGAGCCAAAACAAAATCAGAGGCAAGAACAAAAGCAGGAACAAGAGCCCGAATCATACGAATACAGAACTCTAAGGCCGGAAGACATTCGTATACGGGCAAAAATAGATAAAAATGCAGCCATTGCCGACAACGGAGCGGACAAACTCCGCACGGTGCCGAGAAACAGGGACGAGTTGCTTGCAAGGGTACCATATGGATTTAAGCAACATGTGGGAGAAAACTATATGCCGTTGCCAAACACGCAGGGTAATGAGCAAAAAAAGTCCGTGATGATGCCCGTGCAAAGCGCTATAAACTTCTACGATTATAAGATAATAGGGCAGGTCTTTGACTGCTATTGGGTAATACAGCGCGGCGACGAGCTGTTCTTTATAGATCAGCACGCCATGCATGAACGCCAGATATACGAAACCATCGCCAAACACGGTATCAATATGGATTCGCAAAGCTTGATCATACCCATGATAATAGAGCTTCCGCCTATGGAGATGGATACCGTGCTCAACAATGACGATTGCTTTACGGAGCTTGGATTTGATATTCGCAAAAACGATGATCGTTCCATATGCATTATGGCAGTGCCGAGCATGATTGAAAGCAGATCGAGTATAAAGAAATTCCTCTTGGAAACGATACAAGCCCTTGAAACGATATGTATCACGGGTGAGGACTTGAAGCGGAATTTGCTTATAAGATTTGCCTGCAAAGCGGCCATTAAATCAGGCGACAGAATAAGCAATGCGGAGGTAAAGGCCCTGCTTGACATATACGATACACAGGGCATACCGCTTGTCTGTCCGCACGGGAGGCCTGTAGTAATGAGAATGACAAAAGCGGGATTTGAGAAGGCATTTAAGCGCAACGTATGATAAAACATAAGCTATATATAATAACGGGACCGACGGCAAGCGGAAAAACGGCCGCTTCGGTTCATGCCGCAAAAATAATGAACGGCGAAATAATTTCGGCCGATGCAATACAGGTGTATAAACGATTAAATATCGGTTCCGCAAAGCCGAGCGAAGAGGAACGCGGCGGCATAGCACATTACATGATGGACGTTATAGAGCCTACGGAACCGCGCTACACCGTATCAAGATTTAAGGAAGGTGCAACAAATGCGGCACAAGATATTCTTCTAAAAGGGAAAAAGCCTATTATGGTTGGCGGCACGGGGCTTTATATCAACGCATTGACGTATCCGCTTGCGTTCTCAAATATTGCACCTGATGAAGAATTGCGTGCCGAACTGATGCAAAAGGAACTTGAGAACAAGGGCACACTATATGCATCGCTTTCGGAAACGGATCCGAAAACGGCAAACAGATTGCACCCAAATGATATCAAGCGCATTGTGAGGGCACTTGAAATATGCATAAAGAGCGGAAAACCCGCATCCGAACAAGGGGATGGTTTTACGCACAGGGATGACGATGCGCTTGAGTTTATACCCGTAATGGTTGGAATAACGATGCCGCGGGAGATGCTTTATAAACGGATAGAACAAAGAGTGGACGATATGTTTTCATCGGGACTCGTTGACGAGGTGCGTTCAATGCTTGATGAGGGCTGCACACGCGAATTGCCTGCAATGCAGGGACTTGGTTATAAGGAAACGATAGCGTACCTCATGGGCGAATGCACGCTTGATGAAGCAAAGGATACGATAAAGCGCGAAACACGAAGATTTGCCAAGCGTCAGCTGACTTGGTTCAGGCGCGAAGAGCGTATTTGTTGGTTTGACGCAAGCCGATTTGGGTCGGGCGAAGAGCTTGGCAAGGCCATAGCAGACTATTTTTTAACGAAGGGAGAGTAAAATGACCGATATGCACACAAATTTGCAGGATGAATTTCTGAATAATATCAGAAAAGAGAAAAAAAGCGTGAGCATACACGTTATAAACGGATATCAGCTTAACCATATCAAGATAATCAGTTTTGATAACTATGTTATTCTGGCGCAGGATAGCGGGGGAGTGCAGAGGCTTATTTACAAGCATGCTATTTCAACCATTACGATAGAGCAAAGCAATAACACAAACGAGGAGAAAGCTTAAAATGAAAGAAGATGCAAATGCAATAATTACGGAACTTGGTATATCTCACCAAGCATACGATATCGTGCGATCGGCCGAAAAAGCAATCAAGCCTGTTTTTGAGCAAATAGACACAACGGCGGAAATAAACTTTGCGCGCGTACTCGGCGGATTCAGGCAAGAGAATGTAGGACTTAGGCATTTTGCACCAACCACGGGATACGGGTATGACGATATAGGACGAGATACGTTGGACAGGGTTTTTGCACACGCTCTTTTTGCGGAGGATGCACTTGTAAGACCGCAGTTGACAAGTGGTACGCACACGTTGTACCTTGCATTGTCGGGTCTTTGCGATATGGGAGACAGTGTGGTTGCGGCATCGGGCAAGCCGTATGATACGCTTGAAAATGCCATCGGGCTAAACGGCGATATTCCGCATTCGCTCAAGCGGCAGGGTGTATCGTTTAATTATGTTGAACTTAATGAGGACGGGAGCATAAATGTAGAAGCCGTGCTTGATATGGTTGAAAAGAAAAATGCGGCCGTGCTGTACGTTCAGCGTTCACGCGGATATGCATGGCGGGATTCGCTGCTGGTAGAAAAGGATATGCAGCCGCTTTTTTCGGCAGTAAAGATGAATTTTCCGAATACGGTAATATTCGTGGACAACTGCTACGGCGAATTTACGGATGCTGTTGAACCGTTATGCGTCGGAGCGGACATAATTGCGGGATCTCTTATAAAGAACCCGGGCGGCGGTATTGCTCCGACGGGCGGATACATTGCGGGAAAAGCGAAATATATCAGCAAAATCGAGAACATTCTTACCGTGCCCGGAATGGGCAGGGAAGTAGGCTCCTATGCGGCAAGCTACAGACCGTTTTATCAGGGATTATTCATGGCTCCGCATACCACTGCGCAAGCATTAAAGGGCGCCGCACTCTTTGCAAAGGTTTTTGAAATGCTCGGAATGGAAACAATGCCTGCTTCCGATGCAAAAAGGTCGGATATCGTGCAAGCCGTGCGTTTTGATTCGGCCGATGGGCTGATTTCGTTCTGCCGCAGTATACAGAGCGCATCACCTGTTGATTCGGCGGTTGTGCCGGAACCGTGGGATATGCCGGGGTATACCTCACAGGTAATTATGGCCGCGGGAGCGTTTGTGCAGGGTGCATCAATAGAATTGAGCGCCGATGCACCTATAAGAAAGCCCTACACGGCGTATGTGCAGGGCGGATTGACGTATGAACATTGTTCGCTTGCGGCTATGCTTGCGCTAAGCGATCTTATAAAGCAGGGGATTGCACGGATTTAGTATTGGCGGTATAAGCCGATAAGCTTACCGACTATTTCCGTATCACTTGCTTTGACCATTATTGGCTGCATGCTGCTGTTTTCGGGCTGCAGCCTTATTTTATTGTTTTTCTCAAAGAAAATACGCTTGAGCGTTACCGCTTCGCCCGAAACGCGCACCACGCCTATTTCACCGTTTTCAACGGCCATTCCGCGGTGCACTATTATGATGTCGCCGTCGTTTATGCCGGCCTCTATCATGCTCTCACCTTGGATTTTAAGCATAAATACCTCGGTATTATCCGCTCCGCGAAGGAGATGCTTGGGTATTGAATAATAGTCGTGAACATTTTCAATGGCCAATATTGGCGTGCCTGCGGCAACGTTACCTACAAGCGGCACAGTCTGCATCTGAGCGGAGCTTGAAATGGTATGCTTGCGCGATGATTCGGGAATGGTTATGCTGCGCTGCTTTGAAGGGTTGCATACTATAAGCCCCTTTTCGGCAAGCTTACTTATGTGCATATGCACGGTAGAGGTTGATTTAAGCCCCAAGGCGGCACCGATTTCGCGTACCGTGGGAGGATAGGAGTTTAATGCGATAAACTCCTTTATATAGTTATATACGGCTTTTTGAGTTTCTCCTGATTTACGCATGGTTAACCTCCTTAAAATGTGGTATCATATACATGCACTATCTGATTATAGCATATAGATCAGATCAATGCAAACTTTTGTTCCTAACGGACGAAGGAAAGGAAGTTACATACTATGAAGCAGCCATACAGAACACCCGAAGGGGATATGTGTGACCTTGATCCAAATAAGATATGCGATAACTGCATGAAATGCGTAAAGCGGGGTAATGATGCTGATTATGCCGAGATATTGGCCGATTTTGACCCCGAATCGATAAGGATATTCACACCCGGAGACGATGAAGATGCCATATCCGAACCGATAGACCCGATAGATATTGACCCTGAGCTTGTTGCCGAATGGGAAGAAAAGCTTCGCAAGGCCGAAGAAGCGGAGAAACTCGCTCAAGTCGAAACGGCAGGGGATGAACCGTCCGAACCGATAGGGTACCGCGGAGAACGCAAAAGGCGCGAACACAGATCGCATCTGCCGAGCGGCCGAAATTAATCTTCTCTCAGCTTGATGACTTTTGCGGCAAGCCTGCGCCTGTCCTCGGACACGGCGGCATAATGCTTGCGCGTGGTGTTGACATCCTTGTGACCTAAAACATCGGCTACAAGGTATATGTCACCGGTTTCTCTGTATAAATTCGTGCCGTAGGTGCTCCTTAACTTATGAGGGGATATCTTTTTGAGCGGCACGGCAACTTTTGCGTATTTTTCAACAAGGTTTTCCACGGCACGCACGGTAAGCCTTGTTTTTTGTAATGAAAGGAATAGGGCTTCCTCGTGTCCCTGTGCGGCTTGAATTCTTTCACGCTCAAGCATATATTGAAGCAGGGCTTCGCGTGCTTCTTCACCAAATACAAGTATGTCCTGTTTGCCGCCCTTGCGTATTATTGAAAACTCGTTTGAAGAAAAGTTGATGTCATCCATATCGATGCCGACAAGCTCACTTATTCGTATACCTGTGCCGAGAAAAAGAGTAAGTATGGCAAGATCCCGCGCCTGCGTTTTCTTATGGTAGATTTTTTGCTTGTCGGTCAGACCTTCGCCGCTTTGAACCGCGTCAAGCAGAATGGCGACTTCGTCAGGCTCAAGGCGTATTATGGCCTTATCGCGTATCGTAGGAAGGTCAACGAGTGAGGGGGCGTTGTGTGTCAGCTTTTCTTTCTTATAAAAATACTTGAACAGGGCACGCACGCTTGAAAGCTTCCGCGCCTTAGCTCGATCCTGATTCATCTTTTCCCGTTCATCGTTTCCGAGGTACATCGAAACGTAGCTGAGATACACTTCTATATCCGTAACGGTCAACTTGTCCAAGTCGGACAGGGTGAGGGAGCGTATATCCGCAATCTCCGGCCTTTCCTTTATAATGAAGCTAAAGAAGTTTTTCAAATCACCCGCGTAAGCTATGCGCGTTCTTATAAGAGTATCGTTTTCAATTCCCCTGAAAAACTCGGCGCAAAACGGCGGCAGTTCGTTTATCATGCGTTTTAATTGCGCCATGTGTTCTTTGTATTGGGCGGAACCATAGGTTTGTGTGGCCATAGGGCATACCTTCCTTCTTAGTAACTATTCGCTAAACACAAGTTTAGCGAATAGTTGAACAGATTTCAAGAGCTAATTTTGCTTTTTAAGGCATTTCGAGCGACTTTATGGCTTCTCGTGCAAGCTTGTCACAACGATTATTGTATTCGTTATCACTGTGACCTTTAACCTTTATAAAGCGAACCTTATGTATGCTTGTAAGCTCGATCAGCTTTTGCCACAAATCAATGTTTTCTACGGGCTTTCCTGCGGAAGTTTTCCAGCCGTTGGCAATCCATTTGCTAAGCCAACAATCGTTGAATGCACGGCTTAGGTATGCGCTGTCCGTGTATAGGTCAACGTTGCAGGCTTCTTTAAGCGCACCAAGCGATTCTATTGCGGCAAAAAGCTCCATTCGGTTATTGGTTGTAGCGGCACAAGCACCGCTAAGTTCCTTTTCGTGAATGCCATAGATCATTATGGCGCCCCAGCCGCCGGGTCCGGGATTGCCGGAACAAGCGCCATCGGTATATATTGTTAAATTCTTCACTTATATTTCTCCTTGATTTTTATGGTCAAAAATTATACCATATATAAGACTTTTTGGCTATAGATACGCCGTATATGGCCATTCCGAAAAAATTTCTGAAATAATGTGTTGACATTCGGAGCAAAATGCGGTATGATATCACCTGTCGCTAAGAGCGAACGTGCTTCGGGGTGTAGCGCAGTCCGGTAGCGCACGTGCTTTGGGAGCATGGGGCCGGGGGTTCAAATCCCTTCACCCCGACCAAAGGATTTTAGATGGCCCCTTGGTCAAGCGGTCTAAGACACCGCCCTTTCACGGCGGTAACAGGAGTTCGAGTCTCCTAGGGGTCACCATT
>CAZTFU010000002.1:0-36170 GCA_964612925.1 uncultured Clostridium sp.
TTTATGGCTATGCATCAAACCGTGATACCGCAAGGATACAGCACAAAGCTTAATCTTTATGACACGCAAAATGCCATTGCACTTATAAAAGCTACGTTTCAGGAGGCACTTGCGGGTGTGCTGAACTTAAAGCGCGTATCGGCACCGCTCTTTGTTTATCCCAACACGGGACTTAACGATGACCTTAACGGCGTTGAGCGTGCGGTGCGCTTTGACGTGCCGGCGACAGGGCTGGATGCGGAGGTGGTTCATTCGCTTGCAAAGTGGAAGCGCTATGCGCTGAAACGTTATGACTTTCATGAAGGGCGCGGCCTGTTTACCGATATGAACGCCATTCGCAGGGATGAAAGCCTTGACAATTTGCACTCGATATATGTAGACCAGTGGGACTGGGAAAAGGTCATAACCGTAAAGGACAGAAACAGAGAATATCTTGAACGCACTGTGCGCTCCATTGTTGAGGCGGTCGGATATACAATGGCTGTCGTACAGGCGAAGTATCCGGTGCTTGACGCGAAAATGAACAGGGATGTTGCCTTTATCACAAGCCAAGAATTGCTTGATATGTACCCCGACAAGACGTCCAAGGAACGCGAATATCTTTTTGCAAAAGAGCATGGAACGATATTTGTGGAGAAGATCGGCGGCGTGCTTTCAAACGGCAAACCGCATGACGGAAGGGCGCCCGACTATGACGATTGGGAGCTTAATGGAGATATAATCCTCTACAACTCAGTTCTGGATTGCGAATTTGAAATATCCAGCATGGGTATAAGGGTGGATGAAGCATCGCTTAGAAAGCAGCTTGCCACAGCGCACTGTGAAGAACGCGCCGAAATGGCATTCCACAAGGCACTGCTTAACGGAGAACTTCCGCTGACGATCGGCGGCGGCATAGGCCAATCGAGATTGTGTATGTTCATGCTTGAAAAGGCGCATATAGGCGAGGTGCAATCTTCCGTATGGGATGAATATACGATGTCGGAGGCGGAAAAAGCAGGGGTTATTCTTCTGTAGTTTTGCCGCCAATATGGAATTTTAGCCTATCCAATCTTGCTTTGGCGGCGCAGACGAGAATAATCGCGCCCATGGCCGCCGCCGAACCGGCAAATATAGCAAGTGCGGATAGGCTGTTTTGTCCAAGGACTTCAAGCATGTCGGGCTCCGCAGTTGCCCCCTGCACCGCATTGGAACACAGCGGGAACAGTATGTACGCAATTAAAGCTGCAAATACACCCTGAGCCGCCTTGAACAGAATATATTTTTTGACATTTATATGCGTGAAAAGCATACTTTGCATCATTATACAAAGACCGCCAAACGAGAATGAAAACGTCGCAACGGATGTGGCAATGCGCATGTTTTGCGCACTCTCGGCTATTCGCTTTGCGCCGGTTGCGGCCTCTATAACGGAGCAGAGGAAAGCCTTTGCCATGTTGCCGTCTCCACCCCAAAAAACACTCAGCTTGCTCAGCGGCCAAACTAAAACCGAAAGCAGTCCCGTCTGTTCAATAATGCAAATAAAAACGGAAAAGAAAACTATCATACCGCATATTGAAACAAGTGACACGGCGGCTTCGGTTATGCAATTCGTAAAAAGAACGGCAATGCTGCAATTTCCCTTGACATTGGGGCTCTTTTGACTTAACGGAGTCAGCTTTAATGCAATAATATAGAATACAAGCATAGATACGAACTGCGCAACCACGATGGGTACGGCCACCATGGAACAGTTAAGCATTGACGAGGAAAATGCGCCGATTATAAACATGGGACTTATTGTATTTAAGGAAGCGGCGATAAGCGTACAGTCGTGATCCGGAGAATAAAGATCGCTTGCCAATCTTGCTCCGCTTGGAGCACCTGAAATAAACGCCATTGCCATAAGCGATGTCGGATTGCTGAGCCCTATCAGTCCAAGCCTGCGCATAAGTGTGGTGCACACGAAAAATGGCAAAAGCGCAGGCATAACGTTATCGCGCCAAAGCATGAAACCGTTTCGCGCCGCTTCGGCTGATTGAGTATTAAATATCACCAGTGCAACGCACATAAGTGTGCATAAAATAAATGCTATCTTTTTGCTCATACCATATCGATATGAGCAGAATGCTTACAGTATTATCAACTTTCGTGAAAATTCATTTATGGCATTTCCCGTCAACTGAGCAATGTCGGCGGCTACAATATCCTTTTCAAATGCAGCTTTTGCGTCAAAATCAAGCCTATTGTAATCGGAACGGCACGTTATTACGGGCAGAGAAGCGTTTTTTGTCATTTCACTCAAAATGGGAAGCGAACATTGCCGCACTCCGAGCACTCTTATATACCGCGGGAACGGATTGGCCGAGTAATCGTTTTTTGTTATGCCGAGCAATGCATTGGCGCATATTCGACGTATGCGGGCATGAGTGTATCGCTTGCTTTTTATGCCCATAATAAGCTTGTCATAATCGCAGGTGCTGCGACAAACCGAATAAATAAGGTTCTCCAATCCTTCGGAAACATCGGGTGTGGCGGCTAAATCATCAAGTGTTGCTCTTCTTAACGCATAGATCATTGCCTGCGAAAACATGGCCGTGTTACTTAGCCTGTTTTCACATATATCGGCGTATACGTTTTTCGGAACGAAGGAGCTTATGTCGCGAATGTTTCCGCTACCGATTGCAGAACGTATTGCGGAAGCACTCATGCTTGCTCCTTCTGCCGTGGGAGCATCGTGCGCAGCCCCGTCGCGTTTTATAGTAATGGGATTCATGGGTGCACCGATATCCGCAATGGCTTTAATATACTCTATGGCAAGTATATTGTTTGGTTTCAAAAAAAGCTCCGCTTGCCGTTCATCCAATATATCGTTTAATGCGGATGCCTGTGCGGCGGGGAAGCTTTTACCCTGTGACAAAGCTTCCGAAAGCACGCTTTGATAGCGTTCGGAATTGCCCCTCACGGTTTCGGCCATTTGGCCGAGGACTGTGGCATCGCCTATTTCGGATCCGAATGAGATTGAATCAACAATACCCGTTGAATTAAGAAGATAGACCCCTCCGCGAGCAAAACGTTCGGCATTGGCCAAGGAAAAAAGCGCAGGCAGTTGCAGAACCATATCTGCCCCATGCTCAAGTGCCCAACGCGCACGCAAATGCGGGTCAAAGGAGGCTACACTTCCGCGCTGAACGAACCACCCGCTCATTACAACGATGACGGGTTTGCCGCCATTTTGAGCCTTGGTTTCTTGTATATGGTAAAGGTGACCGTTATGAAACGGGTTATATTCAGCTATTATGCCTGTACAGTTTGCCATATACATTCTCCCAATCAAGCTTATATTCGGATTATATCATAAAACAGGCAAAGAAAATACGTTATATTTACCAATAATGGGTATGACACGGACAAGAAATGTGCTATAATACATTGTTGTGGCCCGAGGCCAAAAAGTTTATGCTTTTTTGAAAGGAGCAAACAAAAAATGTCAGTACTGGACAGCATTAAAGAAAAGGCAAAAGCGGATGTGAAGCATATCCTGCTTCCCGAAGGCAGCGAAGAACGTACCGTTCAGGCCGCCAGAATAATTACCGATGAGAAGATCGCAAAGGTCACTCTGCTCGGCAACGTGGACGAAATAAAGCAGACCGCCGAAAAGTTCAATGTTTGCCTTTGCGGAATAGACATTATCGATCCGCTTACCGATCCCGATTTTGAACACTATGCCAACGGCTTCTATGAACTGCGTAAGGCCAAGGGCATGACTATAGAAAAGGCGCGTGAAACCATTAAAAACACGTTGTTCTATGCCTGCATGATGATAAAAGAGGGCAAAGCGGACGGCATGGTTTCCGGCGCAATAAATACCACGGGAAACACCCTCAGACCGGGTCTGCAAATAATCAAAATGGCAAAGGGTATAAGCACCATTTCAAGCTGCTTCATAATGGAGATTCCCAAGAAGGAATACGGCGATGACGGCCTTATGCTGTTTGGTGACTGCGCCATAAACATCAACCCCAATCCGGACGAGCTTGCATCAATAGCGGTGGCTACCGCCAACACCGCAAAAACGCTGCTTGGCATGGATCCTCGCGTAGCAATGCTTTCCTTCTCCACAAAGGGCAGTGCAAAGCATGAAAACGTTGACAAGGTAACCGCAGCACTTGAAAAGGTAAAGGAAATCGCTCCCGAACTGGACGTTGACGGCGAACTTCAGGCGGATGCCGCAATGGTTCCCAAGGTGGCGGCGCTCAAGGCTCCCGGCAGCAAGGTTGCGGGCAAAGCAAACGTGCTTATTTTCCCCGATCTGCAGGCGGGTAATATCGGCTACAAGCTGGTACAGCGTCTTGCCGGTGCAGAGGCTGTCGGCCCCGTTTCACAGGGCTTTGCAAAGCCTATCAACGATCTGTCCCGCGGATGCAGTATTGAGGATATAGTATCCGTAGTGGCAATAACCGCAGTTCAGGCTCAGGCCATTAAATAAGATTAAAGGTGGAATAAAAAATGAAAGTTCTTGTTATCAACGCGGGAAGCTCTTCCCTGAAGTATCAGCTTATAAACGTTGACAATGGCGAAGTTATAGCCAAGGGCCTTTGCGAGCGCATAGGTATAGAAGGTTCAATGCTCACCTATAAGCCCGAAGGCAAGGGTAAGTTTGAATTTAAGAAGGACATGAAGGATCATACCGATGCTATCCGTATGGTGCTTGATGCGCTGGTTGATCCCGAAATCGGTGTTGTGAAGAGCATGGACGAGATCGACGCCGTTGGCCATCGCCTTGTTCACGGCGGCGAAAAGTTCAACAAGTCCGTTCTTATTACCGAAGAGCTTATAAAGGAAATGGAAGTCCTTACTCCGCTTGCACCGCTGCACAATCCCGCAAACCTTATGGGCGTGCGTGCTTGCCAAGCCATAATGCCGAATACTCCGATGGTCGGCGTATTTGACACCGCATTCCACCAGACCATGCCGGCCAAGGCTTTCCTTTACGGCCTGCCGTATGAAGCATATACCGAGCACATGGTTCGCCGCTACGGCTTCCACGGCACTTCCCACAAGTATGTTTCTCAGCGTGCACTGGCCAAGCTTGATATGCCCAAGGAAGAAACCCGAATCATCACTTGCCATCTCGGTAACGGATCCAGCATTTCCGCTATAAAGGGCGGCGAATGTGTGGATACATCAATGGGCCTTACTCCGCTTGAGGGCGTACCCATGGGCACCCGTTGCGGTGATATGGATCCCGCCATTGTTACTTACCTTATGGAAAGGCTTGACCTTGACAAGAAGGGCATTGACAATTACCTGAACAAGAAGAGCGGTATGCTCGGCATTTCCGGTGTATCCAGTGACTTCCGTGACCTTGAAGAGGCTGCCAACAACGGCAATGAGCGTGCTCAGCTTGCACTTGATACCTTCTGCTATAAGGTGAAGAAGTATATCGGTTCCTATGCCGCGGCTCTTGGCGGAGTGGACGCGATAGTGTTTACCGCCGGCGTTGGCGAAAACGACCGCGGTGTGCGCGAAAAGGTTCTCCGTGGCCTTGAATACCTTGGCGTTGATGTTGACTTTGATTTCAACAATACCTGCCCGCGCGGTGAGGAAGTTGAAATTTCCAAGCCTAGCAGCCGCGTGAAGGTTTTTGTCATTCCCACCGATGAGGAAATGATGATTGCACGCGATACCGCCGCACTTGCCGCAAAATAAGCAGCGAAACCGTAAAAAACGGCGATTTGGCTACAAGATATTGTTGACAAACGATATCGCAATGTATAAAATATATGAGGTTGACTTTTTATGAAGCTGAACGTAGCAACTGAGCTGAAACTTCCGGGCAGGGAGGGACATGCGTGCATTTGCGAGAAGGTGGAAGATATAGAGTATCCCGGCAGGTGGATCCGCTTTGCGGATGATGTCTGCGTTGAGATAAACTATGTTTTTGACGGAAGCGGCTTCGAGGTTTCAGGCAGTATCAAAACGACTATGTTGGGCGAATGTGCCCGCTGTACAAAGGAACTTGCGGTTCCCTTTGAACATGAGTTTAATGAGCGGTTTGAAAAAAATGCTGCCGAGGACGATGAAGTATATTTGTTCAGCGGCGAGGAACTTGACCTAAGCGACCTTGTACGCGACAATATTTTGCTCAACATGGAAAACTATGTTTTGTGCAAGGAAGATTGTCGTGGGCTGTGCCCGCATTGCGGGTGCGATTTGAATACAGTACAGTGCTCCTGTGAGCATGAAGCGGCGGAGGACAATCCGTTTTCAAAGCTCAAGGCACTGTTTAACGAGGATAAGGAGGTGTGACAAATGGCGGTCCCCAAGAGAAAAACATCCAAGGCAAGGCGTGATTCACGCAGAAGCAGTAACTGGAAGCTTTCCATCCCCGGCATCGTGGCTTGCCCGCAGTGCCATGAGCCCAAGCTTGCCCACAGGGTATGCAAGAATTGCGGCTATTACGACGGCAAGCAGGTCGTCAAGGTTGAAGAAGCCAAATAATTCATTTGACCTTAGTAAAATAGGGGACGTTTTTTGACGTCCCCATTTTGCGTTATTCATTTGTGTTTACTAAAATAACCATATATTATACGGAAGGGTATACGGAATCATATGATAAAAATAGCGTTGGATGTTATGGGTGGCGATAATTGCCCAAATGCAGCAATTGAGGGTGCGGTAAAAGCCGTTAAGGAAATGGAGGATATCTCCATCGTTCTTGTGGGTAAACAGCAGGTAATAGAAAACGAGCTTAAAATACTTGGATGTAGCGAAGAAAGATTGAGCATACTCAATGCGGACGAAGAAATAGACTGCCATGAGCAACCTACCGCCGCGATAAGAAAAAAGGAAGCATCAATGGTAAAGGCTCTTACGCTGGCGGCAGGCGGCGAGGTTGATGCTGTGGTTTCATCCGGAAGTACGGGTGCATTGCTTGCGGGTGCAACGTTGATAGTAAAACGCATAAAAGGCGTTAAAAGGCCGGCACTTTCTCCGCTTTTGCCGACCGTAAACGGCGAATGGATAATGCTTATAGACTGCGGAGCGAACACGGATTGCAAGCCGCAGTATCTACAGCAGTTCGGCGTTATGGCAAGTGCATACATGCAGGGCGTTATGGGCGTGGAGAAGCCGCGCGTATCACTGCTTAATAACGGTGCGGAAGCTGAAAAGGGCTGCGAATTAACAAAAACTGCATATAAACTGCTTGAAAATGCGCCGATAAACTTTGCGGGCAACTGTGAGGCGCGTGATATACTCAGCGGAGAATATGATGTTTTGGTGTGTGACGGTTTTGTGGGCAACGTTGTGCTGAAATATACGGAAGGGCTTGCGGGTTCCATAATGACTATGCTGAAAACGGAGCTTAGCGCTGACATTAAGTCAAAGCTTGGTGCCGCACTTTCGATGGATGCCTTCCGCAGGTTCAAAAAGAAAATGGACTATAAGGAAGTTGGCGGTGCGCCGCTGCTCGGCATAAACGGTTGCGTCATAAAGGCCCATGGCAGTTCCGATGCAAAGGCATTCGCATCGGCAATAAAGCAGGCAGAACGATTTGTTAAGGGCGATGTGAATCCGCATATAGCGGCCGCCATAGCACAGCTCCCGCAGGATGAATAATTACACCCACCGTGTATTTGCGGGATTGACAGATTATCTCGCAGGGACTAAACTTAAATAAGGCTAAAGAGAGTATAGCGTGAAAGGGGTATTTACAATGGATTTTGAAAAGCTTCGCAAAATGCTCGCAAAGCAGTTTGCCGTCAGTGAAGAGACTATAACCATGGAAACCAATTTGATTGAGGACCTTGACGCCGATTCGTTGGACGTTGTTGAGCTCATTATGGATCTTGAGGGCGAATACGGTGTTGAGATACCGGACGATGATCTCCCCAACCTTAAAACCGTGGGCGACATAGTCAACTATATCAATAAATAACCGCAATCAAAAAAAGCAGGGGCCGCCGAAAAACTATGCCGGCAGCCCCTTTTTTCAGCATAGGAGGAAAGATGGACGCTGAAAGACAAAGAAAGCTTGAATCCCTTGAAAAGAAGGTCGATTACAGCTTTAAGGACAAGAGTCTGTTGAACATGGCACTTACACACACATCCTATGTAAAGGGCGACGGCAGGGCAAGCGAACACAACGAACGACTTGAATTCTTGGGGGATGCGGTGCTTGAACTGTGCGTAAGCGAATATCTCTATAATCGCTTCAGCGAATATAATGAGGGAGATATGACGCGGCTCAGGGCGCAAACGGTGTGCGAAGGGGCACTGTTTGATGTTGCAAAAAGGCTTGGGCTTGGCAGTGCGCTTTTGCTCGGCCGCGGAGAAGACCACTCGGGCGGAAGGGAAAAGCCAAGCATATTGAGTGATGCCGTGGAAGCTTTGATAGGAGCTTTGTACATTGACGGCGGCATGGATACGGCACGAAGGTTCATTATGAGCTTTATTGGCGAAGCGGTACAGAGTGCCGTGAGCGGCGGGCCGCATAAGGATTACAAGACCATGCTTCAGGAATATGTACAAAAGCGACACATGGGACAAATAGCCTATGTGCTTACGGGCAGCAGTGGGCCGGATCATAATAAGGTATTTGCAATGGATGTGAGCGTTGCGGGCACGGTAGTCGGCAGCGGCGAAGGTAAAACCAAGCAGGAGGCCGGCCAACAGGCAGCCAAAGCTGCACTTATCGAAATGGGTATCGTTTCCGACCGCGAAAGGAATTAAAGCTTGAGACTTACCAAACTTGAAATGTACGGGTTCAAATCATTTGCCCGTAAAACGGAAATAGTATTTGATGACGGAATAACAGCCATAATAGGACCTAACGGCAGCGGGAAAAGCAACATTGCGGATGCCGTGCGCTGGGTTCTTGGCGAACAAAGCGCAAAGGCACTTCGCGGTGAAAAGATGGAGGACGTTATTTTTAACGGCACTGAATCAAAAAAGCCGCTTTCCTACGGTGAAGTATCTTTAACATTTGACAATTACGACCACGAGCTTGCAACCGATTTCAACGAGGTGTGCGTAACGCGGCGCATATACAGAAGCGGTGAAAGCGAGTATTTCATAAACAGGTCATCTTGCAGAAGAAAGGATATCTCCGAACTGTTTCGCGATACGGGTGTGGGCAAGGAAGGTTATTCCATAATAGGTCAAGGCAGGGTAGAACAGATCCTTTCCGCAAAATCGGCAGACAGGCGCAGTGCGTTTGAAGAGGCGGCCGGCGTAATGAAATACCGTGTTCGTAAGGAAGAAGCCGCCCGAAAGCTTGAAAATACAAAGGCCAACATGGAACGGCTTAACGATATAATAGAGGAGCTTGAAAACAGAGTTGGCCCGCTTGAGGAGCAAAGTGCGGCAGCCAAGGAGTTTCTTAAACTTCGCGATGAGCTTAAGGAAATTGAAATAAATGTATTCCTCTATCAATATGATAAGCTGAATGAACGCATAAACACACTGAAAACAGCTATTGCTGCGGCGGGCGATGATATAAAGCAAAAGGAAGAGCTTGAAGCCGCAATACTTGCAAACTGCACGGAGGAAGAGGAGCTTGAACGAAAACTGAACTCATCCATAAGCGCGGTACAGGCGGAGCTACTTAAAATGACGGCCGGTGTTGAAGGCCACACAGGCGAATCAAAGGTGCTTGGCGAGCGCATGGAAGCCTTTGTGCGCGAAAAGGAGCAGTGTCAAGACAGGCTGAAGGAAAACGAAAGCAAATACTCCGAGCTGTGTATACAAAAGGAAACGGAAAAAAACAAGCTTGAAACATGTGAAAAGGAGCTTGTTGCTCAAAAACAGACCGCAAATGAAGTTGCGAGTGAGCTAAAAGAACTAAACGCAAGTGTTGAACGCAAGGAAGAAAGTCTGGAGGCTCAGAAAGCACAGCTTATTGAGGCCATGAACCGCATAGCAGATGCAAGAATACTGATTTCCCGTTTTGAGACCATGCGCCAGAACCTTGTTGTTCAGGCTGAAAACATGGCAAAAAACAGGGAACATGCGCAGGAAAAGTGCAATGAACTTAAAGAGGAGTATTCCAAGGCCCAAGCGGAGCATGGTGTGCTGCTGAACGAGAAAAACAGGCGTAAGGAACAGCGTGAAGGCGCGATAAGCGAGCTTAACAATATAAATCAAAGCCTGAAAAACGCCCGAGAAGCCGCCCATGCGGCTGAACAGCAAAGCGAGGCGGACAGGTCAAGACTGAAGGTTTTGCAGGAAATGAAACGCGCGCATGAGGGCTACTATGCGAGCGTTAAAAACCTGCTTAAGGACAGTGAGCGTGATTTTGCACTTGCCCAAAGGATAGAGGGCGTTGTTGCGGAGCTTATAAGCGTGCCTGCCGAGTATGAAACGGCGATAGAAATGGCACTTGGCCCGGCATTGCAAAACATAGTAACCCCCGATGAAAACGATGCCAAACTTGTTATAGAACACCTTAGAAAAAAGGGCTATGGCAGGGCAACGTTTTTACCCATATCCGCAATGCGGCCCAAAATGCTTGACCAAAGGGAATTGAATAATTGCAGGGTAAAAGGGTTTATAGGCGTTGCAAGCGAGCTGATAGGCTTTAATGAAAAGTACAGGGGAATAGTTGAAAACCTTCTTGGAAGAACTGTGATAGTCAGCGACCTTGATTCGGCGATAGCCATAAACAGAAGTTCACACGCTTCATTTAGGATAGCAACGCTTAAAGGGGATATAGTAAACCCGGGCGGCTCCATGACGGGCGGCAGTGTGCAAAAACGAGAATTCAGCATAATAGGGCGTGAACGCGAAATTGAAGAGTTGACAAAGCATACCGAAATGTTGGAAAGGGAGAAGAGGCAACGCGAGGAAGAATATGCGCGACTCGAAGCCTCACTTTCGGATGCGCAAGCCATGCTTGAATCATGTGGGGAGGCTCTGCACGAGAAGGAGCTTGAAATTGCGACACACGCCGAAAAGCTTGATATTATTAAGAAATACTTTGATGAAGCTGAGGCGGCTCTTTTGGCGGCCGAGGAGGGTGAAAACCAGATAAATGATGATATAGCCGATATAGATGCCCGCTTTAAGGCGGCAAATGAGGATAGGTCTACACTTGAACAAACAAACAGTGTGACCCAAGCAGATATTCGCGCCGCACAGCAGGAACTGTCGCAGTTGAGGGCGCGGCTTAACGAATGCGGCGAAAGGGATACGCAATGCCGCATTGCGCTTGCCAAAAGCGAAAAGGAATCGGCATCGGCAAGAAATGAGTATAATCGCCTTGTAAAAGAAGAAAGGCTTATTTTTGACGCAATAGAAGAGGATCAACGGCAAATTACGGGTTTTGCGGACAAATTTGCGGAGCTTGGTGCAAAGCTTAAACAGATAGAGGGCAACATAAGCGAGGAACGTAAGAACGTTGACGAGCTTACAGACAATCTGCACACGATGGAAGAGGAGCGCGAGACAAGGCTTAAAGCAATAGATGAATTAAGACTGCGCCGTGCAAACATTGCAGACGAAGCAAAGGAACTCAGTGACAGGCTTCACAGGAATGAGCTTGGCCTTAACCGTGCGGAAATGGAACTGAAATCGGCACAGGATAAAATGTGGGACGATTATGAGCTTACATATGAAAATGCACTGCAATTCAGACGGCAGATAGCCATTACCGCTTCACATATCCGTATAGACGAGCTGAAAAAGGCGATAAGGGCACTTGGCGACGTAAACCTTTCCGCTATAGAGGATTATAAGAGCGTGAAGGAACGTTACGACGAAATGAGCAAGCAATACGAGGACCTTTCCGTTGCGCGCGGCGATTTGAGTCGGCTTATTGACAAACTTACAAAAACGATGGAAAACGAATTCCGCAGACAATTCGAAAAGATACAGGAGAATTTTTCATCAACATTCGCGGAACTGTTCGGCGGCGGCAAGGCGGAGCTTGTTTTAAGCGACAAGAATGACATATTGAACTGCAATATAGATATAATCGCACAGCCACCGGGAAAGAAACTACAATTATTGAGCTTGCTTTCGGGCGGTGAACGCGCGCTTACGGCTATTGCGCTGCTGTTTGCAATATTGAAGCTGAAACCGACAGCCTTCTGCATACTGGACGAGATAGAAACATCACTTGATGAAGTAAATGTAAGCACGGTTGCGGAATATGTGCAGCGGTATTCAAAGGATACTCAATTTATAATGATAACCCACCGCAAAGGCAGTATGGAGGTATGCAATGCTCTGTACGGCGTGGCGATGGAGGAACGCGGAATATCAAAAGTAGTATCCGCAAGATTTAATGCATAAGGAGAGATGATTATGGAAAACAAAATGGGCTTTTTTGATAAGCTGAAGCGCAGTCTCAGTAAGGCCGGAAACGGCATGCTGAGTGCGATTTTTGCGGGTAGTGAGCGCATAAACGAGGAATTCTATGATGATCTGAGAGAAGCTATGATAGTCGCGGATATGGGCTTTGGCACGACTATGCGACTTGTGGACGCACTTAAAGACAGCCTTGACGAAAAGAACATCAAAACCCGAAATGAAGCACGGATTGAATTGAGAAAAATAATAGCCGATGAAATGAGGGCGGATAGCGAATTTGCCGCAGATAAAGGCAAAGCAGTGCTGTTGATAGTCGGGGTAAACGGTGTAGGGAAAACGACGTCGATAGGCAAGCTTGCGGCATATTATGTTTCCCAAGGCAGACAGCCGATGATGGCGGCGGCGGATACATTCCGCGCAGCGGCAGCGGAGCAGCTTACGGTGTGGGCGGAACGCAGCGGAGTACAGATCGTTAAGCACACCGAAGGTGCGGATCCCGCGGCGGTAGTATTTGATGCGGCGGCAAGCTTTAAGGCACGAGGCAAAGACATTCTGCTTTGCGATACGGCAGGCAGACTGCACAACAAGAAGAATCTTATGAATGAGCTTGAAAAGATACGCCGCGTACTCGACAGGGAATTGCCCGACGTTCCCGTTGAATCATTGCTTGTGCTTGATGCAACGACGGGTCAAAACGCCATTATGCAGGCGCGTGCGTTTGCTGAAAGCGCGGGCCTTACAGGTGTTATTATAACCAAGCTTGACGGCACCGCAAAGGGTGGTATGGCTGTTGCAATAAAGGATGAGCTCGCTCTGCCGGTTCGCTTTATAGGCGTTGGCGAAGGTATAGACGATTTGCGGCCGTTTGATGCGGATGCGTTTGCGGAGGCACTGATAAATGAAGCTATTGTTTAAGCAGCGCTTCTTTTCGTGGTTTGACAGCTATGATATTTATTATGAGTCGGGAGAAACGGCATATATAGTAAAAGGTCAACTGTCATGGGGTCACTGCCTGAAAATATTCACTCCTGCCGGAAATGAGGTCGGCACGGTGAAAGAAAGAGTGTTGACCTTTTTACCAAAGTTTGAACTGTATGAGGGCAACAGGTGCATAGGCAGCATAAGTAAGGAACTTTCGCTTTTCACTCCGCGCTATAATTTTGATTTTAACGGGTGGCATATAGAAGGCGGATTCCTTGAATGGGATTATACCATAGCAGATACATTCGGCAACACGGTTGCAACGGTATATAAGGAGCTTTTTAACTGGACGGATACATATGTGATGGATGTAAAAAACGAGCATGATGCACTATATGTGTTGATGTTTGTTTTGGCTATTGATGCAGAAAAGTGTTCGCGCCAATAAACCTCAATAAATCATAGAAAAGTAGGAAAAAGTACTTGACTTATTCCTGCTTTTTGTTATAATACCATAGGTGTAAAGCTTAAAACCTTTACAGGAGGCCTTTTCATGGATAAGCGAATAAGACTTGGGCTGTTGCTTGATTGGTACGGCGCATTGCTGACCGAAAAGCAACGCGCAACGCTCGAACAAAGCATAAATGAGGATTGTTCGCTTGCTGAAATTGCTGAAAGAGAGGGCATATCCCGCCAAGGAGTAAGGGATGCGATAATGCGTGCCGAAGAGCAGCTTGAACAATATGAAACCAAGCTCGGCTTTCTTGAAAGGGATATGGCATTGATTGCCGATATCGACGCATTGCGTCAATCGGTAAATGAAGAAAACGTGCAGAAGGGTTTGCAAGCCCTTATTGAAAGGATAGAGGGAAACAATGGCGTTTGAAGGGCTTTCTTCAAAACTACAGAATGTTTTCAAAAAGCTTGGCGGCAAGGGCAAACTAAGCGAAAAAGAAGTGCGCGAAGCCATGCGCGAGGTAAAGCTTGCACTGCTTGAGGCGGACGTTAACTTTGCCGTTGTTAAGGGCTTTATAAACAAGGTCACCGAAAGGGCTGTGGGCGCGGAGGTGCTTGAAAGTCTTACGCCGGCCCAACAGGTAATAAAAATAGTAAATGAAGAACTTACCGCTTTGATGGGCGGCACGGGTTCAAAAATAGAGTTCGGGTCAAAGAGCCCGAGCGTTATACTTCTTGCGGGTCTACAGGGCGCAGGTAAGACCACTATGGCGGGCAAGCTTGCAGGCTATCTTTCAAAGCAGTACGGTAAGGCTCCGCTGCTTGTCGCCTGTGATATTTATCGCCCTGCCGCAATAGATCAGCTGAAAGTGGTCGGTTCAAAGGTGGGCGTGCCCGTATTTGAACGCGGGCAATCAGACCCCGTTGAAACGGCTAAGCTTAGCATTGAAGAGGCAAAACGTCAACTAAAGGATCTTGTTATAATCGATACTGCGGGTCGTTTGCACATAGATGAAGGCATGATGGACGAGATTGCCGCAATACGCGATGCCGTGCGGCCTGCGGAAATTCTGCTGACAATAGATGCTATGACAGGTCAGGATGCCGTCAACGTTGCAAAGTCGTTCAATGAGAAGCTGGAACTTACGGGCGTTATCGTAACAAAGCTTGACGGTGACGCAAGGGGCGGTGCTGCGCTGAGCGTAAAGGCCGTAACGGGGAAACCGATAAAATTCTCGGGCACGGGCGAAAAGCTTACGGATATAGAACCTTTCCATCCCGACAGAATGGCAAGCCGCATTCTCGGCATGGGTGATATGCTGACCCTTATCGAAAAGGCGCAGAGTGCCTTTGACGAAAAAAAGGCCGTAGAGCTTGAAGCTAAGCTGAGAAACGACGAATTTACGCTCGAGGATTTTCTTGATCAGTTTGAGCAGATGAAAAGCATGGGCTCCATGCAAGATATAATGGGTATGCTCCCCGGCATGGATGCGTCAAAGCTTGGCAATGTTGAAATAGATGAAAAACAGGTTGCGCGTACTCAGGCAATAATAAAGAGCATGACGCCAAAGGAACGCAGAAAGCCCGAGATACTGAACGCAAGCAGGCGCCGCAGGATAGCGCGCGGCAGCGGCACAACGATTCAGGAAGTAAATCGGCTGATAAACCAATTTGAAGCCACGCGCAAAATGATGCGCCAGCTTACGGGCAAGGGTAAAAAGGGCGGTAAGCGCGGCAGAAGTCGCTTTCCGTTCGGCTTTTAACAGAAAGAACGATCACGGCACAGCCGTTTTCGATATAAGTGTAAACAAACAATTTTCAGGAGGAACACAAAAATGCTTAAGATCAGACTTCGCCGCATGGGCGCCAAGAAGGCTCCTTTCTATCGTATAGTGGTTGCGGACAGCCGCGCCCCGCGTGACGGTGCTTTCGTTGAGGAAATCGGTTACTACAATCCCCTTACCGATCCCGCCGAGATAAAGGTTGACAACGAAAAGGCTCAGCAGTGGATAAAGAACGGCGCACAGCCCACCGATACAGTACGCGGCCTGCTTAAGAAGAGCGGTGCGATACAGTAATGGAGGAAATGAACGGGAGGCAGTCCATGTCGGAACTGGTAAAGTTTATAGCGATGAGCTTAGTGGACAAGCCTGACGAGGTTAAGGTTGAAGAAAAAGAAGGCGACAAGGCTACGATAATCGAGCTTAGCGTCGCCGCAGAGGATATGGGCAAGGTTATCGGCAAGCAGGGCCGCATAGCTCAGGCCATCCGCTGTGTTGTAAAGGCCGCCTCCGTCAAGGAAAACAAAAGATATATCGTAGAGATAGTCTAATTATGGCTGCGCTGTGCGAATTTTTCAGAATAGGCCGCATTGTGCGGCCTCACGGCGTTCATGGGGCAGTAAAGCTTGAACCCATGTCGGATTCTCTGTTGCGCTATAAGGGACTGAAACAGGCCTATATAGAGCGCAACGGAGTGCGAGAGCCTATAACCGTGTCCGATGTAGGCGTGAAGGAGGGTGCCGTGTATATGAGCATTTCATGCAGCACATCAAGAGATGATGCGGAAATGCTTCGCGGCGCATATATCTCGGTCGACAGGGCACATGCAATGAAATTGCCCAAGGATACCTACTTTGTTGAGGATCTTATCGGTTGCAAAGTTTTCGATGACGCCGGGAATGAGCTTGGAACCATCACGGACGTGTTTGAAACGGGCGCAAATGATGTGTATGAAATAAGCGGCAGTAAGAAGCTGCTTTTGCCTGCACTAAAACGCGTGATAATCAGCACGGATATTGAAAACAGAAAAATGGTGCTGAATGCGGAGGTTCTTAAGGAGGTAGGGCTGTTTGAAGATTGATATTCTTACAACCTTTACCGAGATGTTTCCGCCCGTTTTGGGTACAAGCATACTTGGAAGGGCCGCAAAGAACGGTATACTGGATTTTCATCTGCACGATATTCGCGAGTATTCCGAAAATAAGCACCATAATACGGATGACTATCCGTTCGGCGGCGGAGCGGGCATGGTTATGCTTGCTCAGCCCATATATTCCTGTCTTGATGCCGTTGACCCGCAACACGAAGCAAGGCGCATACTGCTTTCCCCGAGAGGAAGAACGCTTTCACCCGATATTGCACGCGAATTGGCCAAGGAGGAACGACTTTTGTTCCTGTGCGGCCATTATGAGGGCGTAGACGAGCGTGTTACTTACGCTATGGATGAAGAACTTTCCATAGGCGATTATGTGCTTACGGGCGGAGAACTTGCGACAATGGTGGCAATAGATTGCATCGCACGCTTTATTCCCGGGGTACTTGGAAGCAGTGAATCGGCCGAAACGGAGTCCTTCTCGGACGGACTTTTGGAGTATCCGCAGTATACGCGCCCTGCCGAATTTAGAGGCATGAAGGTGCCGGAGGTTTTGCTTAACGGCAACCATGCGCATATAGAGCGCTGGCGCAGGGACAGGGCACTTGAAATAACCGTTTCACGCAGACCGGACCTTATGAAAAACGTGCAGTTGGACAAAAAGGATACGGAGTTCATTCGCTCCTTAAAATCGAATGAAAAATCAAGCTAATCAGGCAAAAACAGCTTGCAAAGGAAATGCGGCTGTGTTATAATGCACTTTGTGACAAACGGGCGGTCCAATGTGGGTGATATGGCCTATACGAACGTCTAAGGAAGGAGAAAATAAAATGGCAGACATCATCAGAGAACTTGAAAAGGAGCAGCTTCGTACAGACCTGCCCAAACTTGAAGTGGGCGACACCGTTCGTGTATTCGTAAAGGTTGTTGAAGGCTCTCGCGAAAGACTTCAGAACTTCGAAGGCGTTGTTATCAAAATTCAGGGTGGCGGTATCCGCAAGTCCTTTACCGTGCGCAGGATATCCTACGGCATCGGCGTTGAAAGGACTTTCCCCTACAACAGCCCCCGTATCGGCCGCATAGAAGTGCTGCGTCATGGTCAGGTTCGCCGCGCCAAGCTGTTCTATCTGCGCAATCGCGTAGGTAAGGCTGCCAAGGTCGTTGAGCGTATAGAAGAAAAGTAATACCGTAAACGAACCATCAAGCCCCCAAGGCAATGTCCCTGGGGGCTTAGTTATAGCAGGAGAAATAATATGCAGATACAATGGTACCCCGGGCATATGGCAAAAGCGCGCCGTATGCTTGAAGAAAACATTAAACTTATAGATGTTGTTGTTGAATTGGTGGATGCACGCGCTCCGCTCGCAACGCGCAATCCTGATTTTGACGCTCTTTTCAGCCAAAAGAGCAGGGTGATACTGCTGAATAAAAGCGATCTTGCGTCAAGCGAGCAAACAAAGAAATGGGTAGAATACTATAAAGCGCAAGGAATTAACGCCACGGCGTTTGTTTCAACATCCGCGGCAAAGCGCAAGGCCGCAATTACGCTTATTGAGGCTGCCGCAGCGGATAAAGTTGCAAAAATGAAGGAAAAGGGCGTTATAAAAACCGTTCGCGCCATGGTTGTGGGAATACCGAATGTGGGCAAATCGACGTTTATTAACCGTATTGCGGGAGAAACAAAGGCAAAGGTTGGCGATAAGCCCGGCGTAACAAAGGGGAAACAGTGGGTAAAGGTTTCACCATACCTTGAATTGATGGACACTCCGGGTTTGCTTTGGCCAAAGCTTGAAAACGAAGCGCTTGCAAAGCACTTGGCGTATATCGGCTCAATAAACGATGATATAATGGATACGGAACGACTTGCCGCAAATATGCTGTTTGAACTTATGCAAATATGCCCCGATGAATTGAAGGAAAGGTATAAAAAGATTCAGGATAATATGGCGGGGCATGAGTTGCTTGAGGCGGTGGCGCGTTCGAGGGGATTTATACTGTCGGGTGGAGTTTTTGATACGGAACGTGCCGCACGAATAGCATTGGACGAATTCCGTGCGGGTAGAATAGCGAAAACAACGCTTGAACAGGCTGGTATAGAGTATTAAAGGGGTATCAACTTGGCACGGATAAACGAACAGGAAAGGCTTATCCAAATTACGGAGAGGGAAAGAGAATTCTGGAACAAGGACATTTTCCCTGCAGGGATGGATGAGGTTGGGCGAGGACCGCTTGCGGGACCCGTTGTAACGTGCTGTGTTATTATGCCCAAGGAGCCGCTTATTGAATACGTAAACGATTCAAAAAAGGTAACGGAACTAAGGCGTAACAAACTTGCACCGCTGATAGAACAGCATGCAATAGCAATAGGTTACGGTTGGTGCGATAATCACCAAATAGATGAGCTGAACATATTGAATGCCACAAAGCTTGCATTTAGGCAGGCTTACCTTGACATGAATTATAATTGTAGTGATGTGCTTATAGATGCGGTAACGGGACTTGATATACCCGCAAGACAGCACTCGATAATACATGGTGACGCCCTGAGTTATCTTATAGCTGCGGCAAGCATAGCGGCAAAGGTGAAGAGGGATACATACATGTGCGAAATGGCAAAGCTGTACCCCGAATACGGTTTTGAAAGGAACAAGGGTTATGGCACTGCCGAGCATATAGCCGCATTAAAACGATTCGGCCCCTGCCCGATACATCGCCGAAGCTTTATAGGCAAGCTGATCGGAGAACACAATGAATAATATCCAACGCGGAAAACTCGGTGAAGATGCCGCACTTGAATACCTGCTAAAACATGGGTATGTATATCGTGACAGAAATTACAGGGCGCGCAGGTGTGAAATAGACCTTATTGTAATGGATGGCGGCACACTTGTGTTTGTTGAAGTAAAATCGCGCTTAGGCACAAAGCTTGGACTTGGAAGAGAAGCCGTAACCGTTTCAAAACAGCAGAATATAATAAAAGCGGCGGAAGCATATGTTGTTGACAAACATTTAGAGGACAGTTTTATTCGTTTTGATGTTATAGAGGTAGATTTGAACGGATTAAAAATAGAGCATATTCAAGATGCATTCAGGGCAGATCGGTAAATTTAATATGAATTTTTAATATTATGTGTCTGCATAAGCCAAAATGTGGTATCCTATGTAGTGATAATAATTAAGTTTATGCGGAGCGTTGCATGAAAAAACGGGTTTTTATAATCATTCTGGCTTTTTTGACTATTATTGCTTCGGCATTGAGTAATGCGGAGGAAAATAATTATATCGATTGCGGATTTGCATCGGACGATGATGCCGCGCAGTGGTATAAACAGGCATGGTATGATGGTGAAGCATACGGCAGCATTGATTATGACAACGGCACGGTGAACATCAATTCACTCGGCGCGGAAGGGAACGACATTAGGTTCTGCCGTGATGTAAACGTTGAAGAAAACAGCTATTATAGGTTGACATGCGAAATAAAAACCGATGATGTATCCAACGGTGCGGGAGCGAATATATCAATAGTCGGCTCGCTTGCCACAAGTGACGGAGTATTCGGAAGCAACGATTGGCAAACAATAGAGCTTATAGGCAAAACCGCCAAAAAGCAAACCGAGCTTACCGTATGCGTACGCATAGGCGGATACGGCGCGTTGAGCAGCGGAGAGGCTTGGTTTAAAAATTTTACGGTAGAACGATTAGATAATTATTCCGGCCATGCGGCTGATTTTTCGATTGCAACCGTTAGTGACGAGGAAGATGAAAGCGATGGCAATGTTGCATCAACTGAAGGAGATTTTCCGTACAGCGGTACAATAATGCTTGTAACGCTTGCCACGGCTTTCTTTGGCGCAATAATATACGGAAGATTCATTGAACGCGAACAGGCCCCGCTTGATGATGCAATAAAGAATAAGGGAGAAAAGACAAAGCTTGCGATAATACTCGTTGCGGGGTTTGTAATTCGCGTGCTCTGCTCCTTAAAGTATTACGGCCACCCAACCGATATAAACTGCTTTATGGCATGGGGCTATCATCTCAATAACGGCGGTTTTGCGGCGTTCTACAATTCGGGCATGTTTGCCGATTATCCGCCGGGATATATGTATGTTTTATATATTACGGCATCCATAGCCAAAATGCTCGGCCTTGAATACGGTTCAAGCGCATATGCATTGATAACCAAAATGCCGGGCATTCTTGCGGATATCATATCGGCCTATGTGGTATACAGGCTTGCAAAAAAACACGAAAAAATCGGCTGTACGGACGAAAAAAGGTGGGGAAGACTTCCACTTGTGCTTGCGTCGGTGGTTTCATTCAGTCCGCTTTTTGCGTTCCTCAGCGGCGGCTGGGGGCAGATAGACCAGATACTCGCGCTTATGCTATTGCTTGTGATATGGCTTTTCGATGAAAAGGATGAAGTCTTTGCGGGCATAGCATACGGTATTGCAATAATGATAAAACCGCAGGCACTTATGGTTGGGCCACTGCTTGCCGTTGCGTATTTTTGCCGTATATATGATGAAAAAGGGCACAGAAAACTTCAATGGGGCAAAACCGTTGCGGCTGTTTTGGGTGCTGTAGTAATGATATTTTTGATTGCACTGCCGTTTAAGGGAGAACAGGAACCGCTTTGGTTCCTTGAAAAGCTAATCGGCACGGCAACAAGCTATAATTATGGCAGTGTCGAGGCATTTAACCTTATGGCGTTGCTTGGCGGAAACTGGACATCGGCAGACAACAAGCTCTTTTTTGTGTCGTATTCACAGCTTGGCACGGTGCTTATCGTGCTCAGCGTTGTGGCGGCAGGCATAATGTACATAAAGGGCAGGAAAAAGAACAAGGGCTGTCTTTTGCTAAGCGCAAGCTTTCTTATTATAGCCCTGTTCGAGCTTGGGCATTTTATGCACGAACGCTACATTGTGCCGGCGTTGCTTTTGTTACTGTGTGCATTTATATATTACAGGGACAAACGGCTTTTCGTTTCATTTATATGGCTTACTGCGGCCGCTTTATATAATGCGGGCTACGCATTTGTCATAACAAGTAACCAAAATTGGCGCACCGACTATTATACGGCAATTATGATAGCGGGCTGCATAATAAACCTTGCGGGGTTTGTTTATTTGAGCATAGCGTGCTATGATATTGTTTTCAAAGGGCAAAAACACCCCGCTTTTGCCGAAAAGAGGGAGAAAAAGCAAAATATAGAGCGACTTAGCGATCCCGTTGACACAAAGCTTGGGTATACAAAGCGGGACAGGATATTTGTTGTTGCCTTGACTGTGATTTATGGCATTATAGCGCTTGTGAATCTCGGCACAACGGTCGCACCCGAGAATTATTGGACAGGCAGTGCGGGAGATACGGTTGAAATAAAGCTTGAAACGGATGCTGAAATAGATGATATATGGGTTTTTGGCGGACTGTATACGGGAAGTATAACCATATCGGATAAAAACGGAAACAGTGTAAGCTATGACGAAACAAACAGCGATATGTTCCGCTGGAAAAGCATAGGCGGCGGTCTTAGCGGGGATACGCTTATACTTAAAGTAACATCGGGAACGGTATGGTTCAACGAAATTGCTTTGCTTGACGGCGAAAGGAATGTTTTTCCGGCAAGTGCGGACGGCGAAGCACAAGCTCTCTTTGATGAATCGGATACGGTGCCCGAAAACAGAACCTATATGAACGGCATGTACTTTGATGAGCTGTATCATGCACGCACGGCGTATGAGCATTTGCACGGCATAAGGCCGTATGAAAATTCACATCCGCCGCTTGGCAAGATATTCATAATGCTCGGCATTGCCGTATTCGGCATGAATACGTTCGGCTGGCGCATAGTCGGAACGCTGTTCGGCATAGGTATGGTTCCGATAATGTATGCGTTTGCAAAGCGGTTGCTTAAAAAGAGCGAATATGCACTACTTGCGGCGGGACTGTTTGCGTTTGACTTTATGCACTACACGCAAACGCGCATTGCCACGATAGATGTTTACGGCGTGTTCTTCATATTACTTATGTACTATTATATGTACAAGTATTTTGAAATGAGCTTTTATGCCGACGGATTGAAAAAAACGCTTAAACCTCTCGGCTTGGCGGGTCTGTTTTTCGGACTTGGCGCGGCAAGTAAATGGATAGACATATATGCAGGCGTCGGTCTTGCGGTTCTGCTGTTCATATCGCTTGTTAAACGGTATAAAGAATACTGCGCATTGCGAAACGGCCCCGACGAAGAATTAAGGGCGGCAGTTGCTCCGTTTTGGAAAAACACTGTAAAAACACTGCTTTGGTGTTGCCTATTCTACATAGTTGTTCCCGTTGCAATATACATTGCATCGTACATTCCGTATATGCTCAGCGAACAGCATTATGACCTTGAAGGCATATGGGGTGTGCAGAAATTCATGCTGAGTTACCATGGCGGACTTAAAGCAACCCATTCCTATCAATCGCCGTGGTGGCAGTGGCCGCTTATAATAAGGCCGGTATGGTATTATGTTTCATATGATGTCGGGGAGGGTTGCGCCGGCACGATATCGGCAATGGGCAATCCTGCCGTGTGGTGGGTGTGCCTTGCGGTATGCGTTGTGGCAATAGGCAGACTCATTCGCGGCAGAAAGAAATTTGATACCGTTTGGACGGTGCTGCTTGTTGGCCTTGCGGCCGAATATGTGCCATGGGTATTGGTTAGTCGCTGTACATTTATGTATCATTATTTTGCATCGGTTCCGTTCATAATACTTATAGCCGTTCGTGCACTTATGCAGAAGGAAGAGGAAAGCGGACGCTATAAAAACATAAAATGGATATGGCTTGGCGCGGCCGTTGTACTGTTTGCATTGTTTTATCCCGTGATATCGGGCACGGCTTGTCCAATATGGTATATAAAGGCACTTGAATGGCTACCAAGCTGGACATTTTTGGGATACTGAGGCATAACAAAAACGAAAGGAAGCTTATGGAAAAGAACCTGAAAAAGACAATATGGCAGTTCATTAAGTTCAGTGCCGTGGGCATATCAAATACGCTGGTGGATTTTGCCGTGTATTGGTTGCTTACGCATCTTGGAACGGACTATATGCTTGCACAGGTGTTTTCATACAGTGCGGGAATACTAAACAGCTATATTTGGAATTCAAAGTGGACGTTTAGAAAAGAGAACAGCGGTAGCTTTGGCACTGTAATACTGTTTATATTGGTGAACATCATTTCGCTTGGGGTATCGCTTGGCGTGCTTTGGATATGTAAGAATACGCTTGGCATAAACGAGGACGTTGTGCTGAGCATATTCGGCCTTTCCATCGGCATTTCGTGCGACATTATATGCAAAATACCGGCATCCGCATTATCGGCGGTGGTGAATTTTGCTTTGACAAAACTTTTTGTTTTCAAAAAAGGGAAACGGACGGATAAAGGCGAAAATAACTAAAATAACCTATGGGTGGAGGGAAACGGCCTATGCTTTCAAGGATAAAGAGCTATGGACTTGTTGGTTTGAACGGCTACTCGGTAACGGTGGAGGTAGACATGTCGGGTGGAATACCGGCATATGAAACGGTTGGCCTTCCCGATGCCGCGGTGCGTGAATCCAAGGAACGGGTGCGTGCGGCCATAAAGAACAGCGGATTCGATTATCCCGTTGGCCGCATTACCGTAAATCTTGCACCGGCGGATACGCGCAAGGAGGGGTCACTTTATGACCTACCGATAGCCATAGGTCTGCTCACCGCAACGGAACAAATAAATCAGAACCTTGCCGATGAATACATGTTCCTTGGGGAACTTGCATTGGACGGATCCGTTCGCAGTATTCTTGGTGCATTGCCAATGGTGATAGGTGCTTATAAAGACGGTATAAGGAATGTTTTTCTGCCCGAGGATAATGCTGCGGAGGCTTCATACGTTGAGGGTGTAAACATAATTGCGGCACACAGCCTTAAAGATGTTGTTGATACCGTAATGGGCAAGAAGAAACCGAACATATATAAGCCAAGGCGATGGGACACGGAAAAGATCACATATGCACAGGACTTTAAGGATATTCGCGGACAACAGGGCGCAAAACGTGCCGCGGAAATAGCCGTTGCGGGCGGGCACAATCTTTTGCTTGTGGGAACGCCGGGTTCGGGTAAAACGATGCTTGCACGCAGTATTCCGTCCATATTGCCTGAGCTTACATTTGAAGAGGCACTTGAAATAACCAAGATTCATTCCGTAACGGGCACACTGAGGGGAGAAAACGGAATAGTTACCGAAAGACCGTTTCGCGCCCCGCATCATACGGCATCCGCCGCATCGCTCATAGGCGGCGGAGCACATGCAATGCCGGGCGAAATAAGCTTAGCGCATTACGGCGTATTGTTCCTTGACGAATTCCCCGAATTCAGGAAGGATACGCTGGAGGCCATGCGCCAGCCGCTTGAAGACGGATTTGTTACCATAACTCGTGCCGCCGCAAGAAGTACATATCCTGCGCAGTTTATGCTCGTTGCCGCCATGAACCCGTGTCCGTGCGGCAATTACGGTTCACGCACGGCCTCGTGTCGCTGTAGTACACAGCAAATACAACGATATCGCAACCGCATAAGCGGGCCTATGTTAGACAGAATAGACATGCATGTTGAGATGGGCGAGGTCGGCTACAGCGATATAGTGGGGAAAAGCAGCGGCGAATCCTCACAGACCATACGGGAGCGCGTGAATGCCGCAAGAGCGGTTCAAACAAAACGTTATGCAGGCACTGGAATATTGTTTAACGCACAGCTTACAAACCGCATGATGAACGAATATTGCATATTGAACAGTGCCGCGGAATCGCTTATGAAAAAGGCATTTTCTTCATTGAAATTAAGCGCACGAGCATATACAAGGCTGTTGAAAGTATCCCGTACGATTGCAGACCTTGCACACAGCAACGAAATAAAGGCCGAGCACATTGCAGAGGCAATTCAATACAGAAGTCTTGAATCTAAGTATTGGGGAGAAATAAAATGAAAAACAGGCTGAATGAAGAAGACAGAGCTATGCTTTGGCTCAACGTAAATCTTGGCTCGATCACATCACGCATAACAACACTGCTCGAAACATACGACGGCAGCGCAATAACTGCGCTTGAAGCCGCCGCGAAGAACGATATTCCGCAGCTGAAATTCATAGACGGCGAAAGACGCGAAAGAATGCACCTTAGCGCAAACGATAAGTATATAGATAAGATTATTCAAAGACTTGATGGAATGAATGTTGAAGTTGCAACGCTGAATTCGCCAAATTATCCTACTCTTTTGAAAAACATATATGACCCGCCGTATATTCTGTTTTATAAGGGGCGACTGTTTGCGGATCTCAAGCTTCCCATTGCGGTGATAGGTGCGCGGGAACCATCGGATTACGGCAGACGGGTAACGTTTCAAATAGCCAAGGAACTTGCAAGCTCGGGCGCCTGTGTGGTTTCGGGCATGGCATACGGACTTGACAGGGTTGCCGCGGAAGGAGCATTGGATGCCGCGGAGAACAATTATCCCACGATAGCGGTGCTTGGTACGGGAGTCGATGTTGTGTATCCAAGTACCGGCAGGGATGTTTATGATGCGATAATTCGCCGTGGAGCGGTGGTATCCGAATTCATGCCGGGCATAAAACCAAAGCCCGCAAATTTTCCAATGAGGAATAGGATAATAAGCGGAATGTCCCGAGGCGTTATCGTTGTTGAAGCGCGGGAAAGAAGTGGTACCGCAATAACCGTTGATTGTGCGCTTGAACAGGGGAGAGACGTTTTTGCTGTCCCTGGAAGAATATGTGATGATTTGAGTTACGGAACAAACAATATGATACGCGAGGGAATAGCAAAAATAACCCTTTCGGCAGAGGATGTGCTCGAGGAGTATCACATAAAGCCAAGGGCGGAAGCGGCTAAAAACTCGAACATAAGCGACCTTCCGTTTGAACAGGCACTTATAGCCAAACTGCTTACGGCAGGGGAGAGGACGTTTGACGAATTGGCAGAGCTTTCAAAGTTTGACAGCGGCAAATTAAATTCCACCTTGACAGAGATGGAGTTTTCGGGAATAATTAAGCAATCTGCAGGCAGGCTTTACAGCCTGTAAGCAAATATACCCAGGAGGGGATAAACAATGGCGGATAATCTTGTTATAGTGGAGTCTCCGGCCAAGGCGAAAACAATAGGAAAGTTTTTGGGCAGCAAGTATAAGGTGATAGCATCCAACGGCCATGTGCGCGACCTGCCCAAAAGCCAACTTGGCGTTGACGAAGCAAATGACTTTGAACCCAAATATATAACTCTCAGAGGCCGCGGAGAGGTGCTTGATCGCATCAGGCGTGAAGCGAAAGCGGCAAAGCATGTACTGCTTGCAACCGACCCTGATATGGAGGGGGAGGCCATAAGCTGGCACCTTGCACATATATTAAAGCTTGATCCTGATTCCGACTGCCGCATTGAGTTTAACGAAATAACAGCCAATACGGTAAAGAACTCGGTAAAGCATCCAAGGTGCATAAACATGGATCTTGTGGATGCACAGCAGGCAAGGCGAGTTCTCGACAGACTTGTTGGTTATAAGATAAGCCCTATACTTTGGGCAAAGGTAAGGAAAGGACTCAGCGCGGGAAGAGTACAATCCGTGGCCACACGCATAATATGCGATAGGGAGCAGGAGATTAATGATTTTATACCCGAAGAGTTTTGGACGGTTAGCGCAAGCCTGAAGGGCAAGAGCATGAAAAAGGCGGTTGAAGCAAAATTCTACGGTTACGGGGACAAAAGGACGGAATTAAAATGCGAAGATGATGCACAAAAGGTTGTTTTGGCCGTTACGGGGCAGAATTTTGTTGTTGCGGATGTGAAAAATGCTACCAAGATGCGCCATGCTCCGGCACCGTTTACCACGAGCAGCTTACAGCAGGAAGCTTCAAGAAAACTTGGATTTACCGCAAAACTTACCATGCTTGTGGCACAACAGTTATATGAAGGCATAGAGCTTCAGGGCAGGGGCGTTACGGGCCTTATAACCTATATGAGAACGGATTCCGTTCGTGTATCGGAAGAGGCGCAGGCAAATGCCCTTAAACTTATAGGCGAAAAGTACGGGCCGAGGTATGTGCCCGAAAAGCCAAATGTGTATAAAGGAAGAAAAGGCGCGCAGGATGCACACGAAGCTGTACGCCCATCCTACGTTGAACTTACGCCAAACGAGGTGAAGGCTTCCCTCAGCAACCAACAGTTTAAGCTTTATAAGCTTATATATGAACGTTTTATGGCCAGCCAAATGACGGAAATGGTCTATGATACGAATACCGTAAGCTTTGATTCAAACGGCTGTACCTTTAAGGCTAACGGGCAAAGGGTAGTGTTTGACGGTTATACCGCCGTATATATTGAAGGCAAGGATGAAGCGCAGGAAAATGATATTGCTCTTCCTGAAATGCATGTGGGCGACATTTTAAGTGCAAACAACATCGAAAGTGAACAGCGCTTTACTCAGCCGCCACCGCGTTACACCGAAGCTACGCTTGTTAAAACTCTGGAAGAAAAGGGAATAGGCCGCCCGAGTACATATTCTCCCACAATATCCACCATTATTGAACGCGGATATGTTAAACGGGAGAAAAAAACGCTTTATCCAACGGAACTTGGCTTTATAGTCACGCAGATAATGAAGGATAACTTCAAAAACATTGTTGATGTAAAGTTTACGGCAGATATGGAAAGCGAGCTTGACCATATAAAAGACGGTGAATGTGAATGGAAAACCGTGGTTCGCGACTTCTACGGCCCGTTTATGCAAAGCGTTGAGCAGGCTTCCGACACGATAGAAAAGGTAAACGTTCCCGATGAGGTTTCCGATGTTGTCTGTGATAAGTGTGGAGCCATGATGGTATATAAAATGGGTCGCTTCGGAAAGTTCCTTGCGTGCCCCAATTTCCCCGAATGCCGCAATACAAAGGCGATTGTTGAAAAGCTGAGCGTGCCGTGCCCCAAATGCGGTTCCGCGTTGATAAAGCGTAAAACCAAACGCGGCAAGGTGTTTTATGGCTGTGAAAAATATCCCGAATGCGACTTTGTATCATGGGATATGCCAAACGGCGAAAAATGCCCCAAATGCGGCAGCATAATGGTAAATAAAATGGGGTCGCACGGAAGATATACGACCTGCTCCAATAAGGATTGCGGGTATATTGAAAGGCCTACAAAGAAGGGAACCGAAAACAATGAACAACAATAAACCGCATGTCTCGGTCATAGGTGCGGGACTTGCCGGGTGCGAAGCCGCGTATCAGCTTGCTGAACGCGGCATTGCCGTATCTTTATATGAAATGAAGCCACGGCGCTTTTCGCCGGCGCATAAGCTTGAAGGCTTTTGCGAATTGGTCTGTTCAAACTCATTGCGCTCGGACAGAATTCAAAACGGCGCAGGCTTATTGAAAGAGGAAATGCGCGTACTCGGTTCGATCGTCATGCAGTGTGCAGAGGAAAGCAGAGTGCCTGCCGGCGGCGCATTGGCCGTGGATAGGGAAGTTTTTTCCGCCCTTGTAACAAAAAGACTTACATCACACGAAAACATTACCGTTATTCACGATGAGGTTACGGAAATACCGAATGTGCCCGCAATAGTCGCAACGGGCCCGCTTACGGACGGTAAGCTGCTTGAAGCCATAGAAAACTTCTTTGGCGAAGGATTACACTTTTATGATGCGGTTGCGCCCGTAATCAGTGCGGAATCGCTGAACATGGAACGAATATTTGAAGGCTCACGCTATGAACGCGGCAGCGATTACCTGAATTGTCCGATGGACAGGGAAGAGTATTTCAACTTCGTAAACAACCTTATTTCTGCCGAAACCGCACCGTTGCATGATTTTGAAACACCAAGGGTTTTTGAAGGTTGCATGCCGGTTGAGGTTATGGCAAAGCGCGGGATTATGACGCTTGCATACGGCCCGTTGAAGCCGGTCGGCATAATCGATCCGCATACGGGTAAACGACCATTTGCCGTTGTACAGTTAAGGAAAGAAAACAATGAAGCCACGCTTTACAACATAGTGGGATTTCAGACCAATCTGAAGTTCGGGGAACAAAGGCGCGTTTTCGGCATGATACCCGGGCTTGAAAACGCTGAATTTGTACGCTATGGGGTTATGCACAGAAATACATTTATAAATTCGCCGGGCAAGCTTACGCCGCAGTTTGAATGTGTAAACAAACCGGGACTGTACTTTGCGGGGCAGATGACGGGCGTTGAAGGTTACATTGAAAGTGCAGCAAGCGGTATGCTTGCAGGTATAGATCTTGCATTGAAGCTTAACGGGCAGGAAAGCATTGATTTCGGGTCAAAAACCGCTATAGGAGCGCTCGGTCGTTATGTTTCGTGCTATAACGGTGCCGATTTTCAGCCGATGAATATAAGCTTTGGCATAATAGAGGGGCTTTCCAATGCTCCGAGAAATAAGCAGGAGAGGTATACGCTTATAGCCGAGCGCTCTCTTGAACAAATAAAGGCTATTGCGTCAAATATTGGCTTGAATCACGGTGAAAATGCACCGGAATGAGAATAAAATGTAAACGATGGTGACTTATATTCGCTTTTTGGCGAATATATGTTATTATCATTGAAAGCATTGTCTCGGTGAGATTGAACACTAATGGACAGAAAGGGCGGTAAAACATATGCAGCAAATGCTTGGAACAACGATCGTGGCCGTAAAAAAGGATGGTAAATGCGCCATCGCGGGGGATGGTCAGGTTACGTTCGGAGAAAACACGATAATGAAGCACACGGCAAAAAAGGTACGCAGAATATATCATGACAGCGTTATTACGGGCTTTGCCGGATCGGTGGCGGATGCTTTTTCTCTGCTTGAGAGGTTTGAATCCAAACTTGAAAAATACAGCGGCAGTTTGAAGCGCGCCGCGGTTTCGCTTGCACAGGAATGGCGCACGGACAAGGCGATGCGCCAGCTTAATGCAATGCTTATTGCGGCGGACAAGGAGGAACTGCTTATCGTAAGCGGCACGGGCGAAGTGATAGACCCGGATGACGGCATAGCGGCGATAGGCTCCGGCGGAATGTTTGCACTGAGTGCGGCAAAGGCATTGAAGGAAAATACCGAATTGAGCGCATCCGAAATAGCCATGAAATCAATTAAGATTGCAAGCGAGATATGCGTTTATACAAACGGAAATATCACCATGGAGGAAATATAATGCTTACGCCCAGAGAAACAGTTGAAGCACTTGATAAATATATAGTCGGGCAAGATGCCGCAAAGAGAGCCGTTGCCATAGCATTGAGAAACAGATATAGGCGTTCGCGTCTTTCGGCTGAACTGCGCGAGGAAATAACGCCCAAAAACATAATCATGGTTGGCCCTACAGGCGTGGGCAAGACGGAAATAGCAAGGCGGCTTGCCAAACTTGTGGATGCGCCGCTTGTTAAGGTGGAAGCGACCAAATTTACCGAGGTTGGCTATGTCGGGCGAGATGTAGACTCCATTGTAAGGGACCTTGTGGAAGCATCGATTCGGCTTTGCAAGCAAAAACGGTATGAAGCAGTTGAACTTGTGGCAAAGGCAGCGGCGGAACAGCGGCTGATAGATCTTCTTTTACCTACGGCGGGTAAAAGGGTACAAAAGCAATTTAATCCATTGCAGCTTTTGCTGGGCTCAGGACAGGATGAGTCCGAAAACGAGGTTGAACTTACCGAAGAGGAAAGAACGCAGCACCTTAATCGCAGGCAACAGCTGGCGCAACAACTTGCAAACGGAGAGCTTGAAGATGAGCTTGTCGAGGTTGAGGTGGAACAGCAGAGCACGGGGAGCGACACTATGCTTGCGATGGGCATAGATTTGAACCTAAATGAAATGATGGGCGGCATACTGCCTAAAAAGAAGAAAAAGCGCCGCATGAAGGTGTGTGAGGCAAGGCGAATACTTACGCAAGAAGAATCAGACAAGCTCATTGATATGGATGAGGTAATCCGTGAGGCCATTGATAAGGCGGAGCAGGATGGTATAGTATTTATAGACGAAATAGACAAAATTGCGGGCGGAGACAGGGCAAACGGCCCCGATGTTTCACGCGAAGGCGTTCAGCGCGACATATTGCCTATAGTTGAAGGATGTACCGTAAACACGAAATACGGCCCTGTAAAGACGGATTTCATGCTGTTTATTGCGGCGGGAGCGTTCCATGTTGCCAAGGTGTCCGACCTTATTCCCGAACTTCAAGGCAGGTTCCCCATAAGGGTAGATCTTAATCCGCTTACAATAGAGGATTATAAGAGAATACTCCATCAGCCCGAACACGCAATAACAAAGCAGTATGAAGCGTTGCTTGCGACCGATGATATAAAGCTTGAATTCACCGATGATGCGCTTGATGCCATTGCACGCTATGCGTATAATGCAAACGAAACAAGCGAAAACATAGGTGCACGCAGACTGCACACGATAGTTGAGAATCTGCTTGAGGATATTTCCTTTAACGCAGGCGGTGGGCATCCGCTTATAAAGGTAACGATAGATGCAAACTATGTAAAAGAGCATATGCCGCCTGAGCTTAACGGCGAAGACCTCGGACGGTTTATATTATGATGCGTTTGACGGCATGCATCATAATAACAGCTTTGGTTGCAGTTGCTTTGTGCGGCTGCATGGCGGTGACTGAGACGGGCAATTTCAACGCGAAGCAACAGGTAAATGACGTTGTGAACGTGATGGATGCTACTCCCGATGTGATAAATACGGCGGCAGTTACACCGAACGATACGCCTTCGCAACCAACGGAATCGAATCTGCCCGATCCTACGCAAAGCATTATTGTACATGTAAGCGACACGCCCGTGGTATCCTCAACCGAATCTACAGCGGAGCTTACTCCAAGCGCAACGGCGGAAGCAACCGTCGAGCCCACTATTGAGCTTAGTGCGGAACCCACCAAAACTCCTGAGGCGACAAAAACTCCCGCGCCGACCAAAACGCCGACACCCACTCCGAAATATGAAGTTACGGAGCTTGAAAAGAAGGCGGCATACCTTAATGCCAAATCCGCCAATTTCCGAAAAGGGCCCGGACTTGACTATAAGATAATAGAGGAGCTAAAGGAAGGCACGGCTTTTACCGTTGTGGGAAAGTCGGGAGATTGGTATAAGGTCAAATACAACGGCGAATACGGGTTTATAAAGGCTGAATTTGTGGAATACGGCACTGCACCAACACCAAAGGCCGAAAAAACACCCTCACCAACGCCTTCACCGAGCTCTTCTCCAAGCCCGACCGCTACCGTTAAGCCGACGGAAAACCAAGATGCAAGCAGTGGAAATTCCGTCAGCAGCAACGCTTATTTTTCTTCGGGAGGCGGCTTTACGGCAGATGAGCTATTGCTTATAGCTCAGGTGGTTCAGGAGGAAGCCAAAGGTACGGATGTTGAATCACGTGCGGCTGTAGCGAATGTTATCTATAATAGGATAAAAAGCTCAAAATTCCCAAACACGGTTGAAGGGGTTATATTCCAAACGAATCAATTCAGTGTTGCGAATGACAAAAGCGAACTGCAAGCAGTTGTACCGATTGATAAGAGCATTCGGGCGGTAAACAGTATTTTTGTGGAAGGAAATACAATTCTGCCTTCGGATGTGCTGTATTTCAGATCGGCAAGCAAGGGAACGGCATGGTCAAAGCACACATATTACGCAACTTACGGCGGCAATTCGTTTTTCTACTGATATTTGAGATATGCTTATTATATACCGCATTTCTGCTATGTAATGCGGTATTTTATATGTCGCTTTATATTCGCAAGCGGAAACAATAATGCTTGACCCAACAATATAATGGGTCTAAAATAATAAAATAGTTTGTATGGAGGAGTAGAGGGCTCTATGTTGAACATAGTCTTAGTTGAGCCGGAAATACCTGAAAATACAGGAAATATATCGCGCACATGTTCCGTGACGGGAGCGCGGCTTCATCTTGTAAGGCCGCTTGGCTTTAGCGTGGATGACAAGCATTTGAAGCGGGCAGGGCTTGACTACTGGAAGTATCTTGATATAACCTACTATGATTCCTTTGAAGAGGTTGAAGAAAGCAACCCCGATGCGCGGTTTTTTCTACTCTCAACTCATGCAACACGCTCATATGCCGACGTTGAATATAAGGATGAGGACTTTCTTGTATTTGGAAAGGAAACGGCAGGTTTGGGCGAAAAGCTGCTTTCGAGAAGAAGTGCCGATGCGGTAAGAATACCCATGCTTAATGACAGAAGGTCATTGAACCTTTCAAATTCGGTTGCTATCGTGCTTTATGAGGCACTTAGACAAACGGGATTTACGAATATGTCATGAAAACAATCGTGTTCATTCACAAAAATCGAAAAAAAGCTTAAAAATAAGAGAAAAAAGGCTTGACATAAGCCAAATGATTGAGTACAATAAACCCTGCGTGTTCGTTAGGATAGGTGTTTTGCGGCCACAGCCCCGGAAGCTTAACTGCAATATCGATGCGACGCGAACATTAAACTACCATAGGAGGAACGCCATGAAAACCTATATGGCAAAGGGCGAAACCCTCGAACGGAAGTGGTACGTTGTTGATGCAGACGGAATGGTGCTCGGCCGTCTTGCTTCTCAGGTTGCCGCTATCCTTCGCGGAAAGCATAAGCCCATATATACTCCCCACGTTGATACCGGGGATCACGTAATTATAATCAATGCCGCCAAGGTAACCTTGACCGGCCGCAAACTTGACGATAAGAAGTATGTCCATCATACCGGTTATCCCGGAGGACTGAAGGAAGTCAGCTATCGCGATCTTCTTGCAAAGAAGCCTGAGTTTGCAGTTTATGAAGCTATTCGTCGCATGATGCCCAAGGGACCCCTTGGCCGCCAGATGCTCACTAAGGTTCGCATTTATGCAGGCCCCGAGCATAATAACGCTGCCCAGAAGCCCGAAGTCCTCGTGCTTAAATAAGCGGGAAGGAGATTGAATTATGGCTATTATAACCCAGTATATCGGAACTGGCAGGCGTAAAAAGTCTGTTGCCCGGGTTCGTCTGCTCCCCGGCACCGGTAACATCACCGTTAACAAGAGGGATCTTGAGGATTTCTTCGGCCTTGAAACACTGAAGATGATCGTCCGTGCTCCTCTTGAGCTCACCAACACCGCTGCAAAGTTTGACGTTATCGTTAACGTACATGGCGGCGGAACCACCGGTCAGGCCGGCGCAATCAGGCATGGCATTTCCCGTGCACTGATAGTTGCCGATCCCGAGCTGCGCGGCGCCCTTAAGAAAGCGGGCTTCCTCACGCGCGATCCGCGCATGAAGGAAAGGAAAAAGTACGGCTTGAAGGCCGCCCGCCGTGCTCCCCAGTTCAGCAAGCGTTAATCAGTATCAAGATTATGCAATCCCCGATATCAAAACATATCGGGGATTATTTTATGTGTAAACAAAAAGAATGGTCAATATAGTATGAGATGAGAAACATACGCTTAAAAGGCCCTATTTGGCCAATCATGGCGTTATTTGTGCTTCGACATAAATTCGGGTATGCCTTTGTTCTTGCGCCTTGTACTTGGCGCAGACACGCCTTTTTGTGCGTATGACGGTTTTGCGTTAAATTGTTATGCATGACGAAGAAAAAAGCATAAAGAAGATATTGAAGGATATACTTTGAATTCTTCTAAAGACATAGTGCAAAACAGTTGCAAAACACGAATTGCTTAATTTCATATAATCGTCTGTTGAAGCACAAAGATTAAAGCTCCCGATAGCTTCGGCTATCGGGAGCTTTACGTTGTTAATCAGTTTGACGTGATAAGCTTTATTCAAGGCTCATCTTGCCGTCAGAATCAAAGTAATGCATACCGGGCTCAATACCGTAATCGTTTGCATCGACCCACTTGTTTGCATCCTTGTACATCAAGCCACTGCTTGAATTGAAGAGGTAGTAGTCTTCACCGATCTTGGTAAGGCCCTTTGCGCGGAAAACGGTCTCACTTTCAACGGTTACGCCATCTTCAGCCATGTTTTTAACACTGTAGTAGTAATAGGTACATATGTTACCTTCACCGTCTACGCCGTTTACAAAGCCGTTTTTGATAAGCTTGCCATCCTCGCCAAAGCCGTACCAGCCGCTACCGCAAAGCATGGTCGTTTCAATGTAAACGGATGCATTTGCGATAAGTGCGCAGTTGGATTGAGCATAGTAGTATTCACCGTCAAGCTCAAGAAGCTGATTCGCTATCTTTATTCCATCAACAGTGAAGTAGAATACGCCATTCTCTTCAACTATGCTCTTTACGCCGTTTTCAATGTCGGGTATAAACATCTTGCCGCTGACATCGAAGTAGTACATACCGGGCTCAATACCGTAGTCGTTTGCATCGACCCACTTATAGGTGTCGTTATACATAAGGCCGCTTGCGGAGTTGAAGAGGTAGTAATCCTCGCCGATCTTTGTGAAGCCCTTTGCACGGGCGATGTCACCGTTTTCGTTGCAGTAGTAATAGTAGGTGCATACATTGCTGTTCTTATCTATACCGCTGACAAAGCCTTCTTTAATGAGCTTGCCATCTGCGCCAAAGCCATACCAGCCGTT
>CAZTFU010000002.1:36270-106723 GCA_964612925.1 uncultured Clostridium sp.
TGACAAAGCCTTCTTTAATGAGCTTGCCATCTGCGCCAAAGCCATACCAGCCGTTGCCGCAAAGGAGAGTGGTTTCAATATAGACGGATGCATTGGTAACAAGCACGCCGTTAGACTGAGCGAAGTAGTATTCTCCATCGAGCTCAAGAAGCTGATTTGTCATCTTCACGCCGTCAACAGTGAAATAAAGCTTGCCGTTTTCTTCAACTATCTGCTTAACACCTGTTTCGGTATTGGGCACAAACATCTTACCGTCAGCGTCGAAGTAATGTATACCCGACTCCACACCGTAATCATTTGTGCCGACCCACATGTTGGCATCTCTGTACATAAGGCCGCTGCCCGAATTGAAGAGGTAATAATCCTCATCAATCTTAGTGAAGCCCTTTGCACGAACTGCATTGCTGTAGTAGTAAGTGGAGAGATTGCCTTCATCATCATATACGTTGATGAAGCCGTTCTTGATGAGCTTGCCATCCTCACCAAAGCCATACCAACCGTTGCCGCTAAGCATGCTCGTTTCAATGTAAACGGATGCATTGGTAACAAGCACTCCATTGGACTGGGCGAAGTAGTATTCACCGTCAAGCTCAAGGAGCTGACTTGCCATCTTTACGCCGTCAATGGTGAAGTACAGCTTGCCGTTTTCTTCAACTATGCTCTTTGCGCCGTTTTCCAAGTCGGGTACGAACATCTTGCCGTCAGCACCGAAATAGTGCATGCCGGGTTCTACGCCGTAATCATTTGCGTTTACCCACCTGTTGGAATCCTTGTACATAAGGCCGCTACTCGAGTTGAAGATGTAGTAATCATCGCCGATCTTGGTAAAGCCCTTTGCGCGAACGTAATTTGTGAAGTAATACGTCTTATCTTTTATGGTTGCAAAACCATCGGATACGATATATCCGTTTTCATCGCAAAGATAGCTGCCCCTTTCAAGCTCGCATCCTACCGTATTGCCGTCAACATAGCAGGAGTCGTTCTTTACGACCTTACCCATGGTTATGGTGAATATGATACCGTCTTCGACCTTTATTGCACCATAGAAAACCTTCCCGTTTTCATCACAGTAATAGGTTTCGCCCTTATAGGTTACAAAGCCGCTGCACTTGCCGATAAGCAGGCCTGTTTCTTCATCAAAGTTATACCAATAGTAGTCGGCATGGTTGTATTCCTGATGAGGAGTAATGCCGCGAGCAACATAGCCGTTGCCGTCGATCCAATATGTACCCTCTTCAAGATTTACCCACTTGCTTTCAAGATACTTTTTACCGAAGTAGTATCTTGTGCCGCCTTTTTCTTCAACAAAAGCACCGCGTACAAGAACGCCCTCATCGTTGAAGGTGAATTCCTTGTTGTCAACGGCGAATACGCCTGTGACCGCCGCATAATCGGCAGGGTTGAAATAGTAGATATCGGCACTGTCCAAAGCGGAACGCCAACCGGTATACAGTTCGCCTTCGATAGTATAATACTGCTTGCCCTTAACGGTTACTATGCCGGACGGGATATCGCCGCATTTTGCGCAGAACACCTTGTTATCGGCATCAAAACGATAGGTATGACGACCCTCGGGGCAGGCGGAATCGGAATGATACTTGGTGTATTCATCTATCAATTCACCGTTAACATCCTTTGCCATTATCGTAATACTGCTTGAGGATGCTTCAACGGAGAGATACATAGCACCGTAGGTATCGTTTACAAGCGCAAAGTTATATGAAGGATCTTTGGTAACATCATAGCTCTTTTCACCTGTGGAGCCGCATATGAAGTAGACAACACCGTCATCATCAACGGCGCCATCGTACATTGGCTCTGTACGGGCATATGAATGGTCATGACCGGAGAATACAAAGTCTATGCCTGCTTCCTGAAGAACAGGGGGGAGGTTATCATGCACAAAGGAATTGATAGCATCGGCATTGGTGCCGTACGCGGGAACGTGCATAACAAGTATCTTCCATGTGCAGGAGGAGTAGAGCGCATCGTCAACAAGCCAATCAAATGCCGCCTGATACTTACCCGTAGCGGAATAGTTGATAACCGCTACATAGACATCACCATACTCAACCGAATAATAGCTACCGTCACCACGCACGGGCAGATTGTATATGGCTTTGCTTATGTCAGCGTTGTCGTCACCATAGTATTCATGGTTACCAAGAACATGGATAAGGTCAACGCCACCCATTGTTTCGGCATTGAAAACGGTGGAAAGCGCATTCCAATAGATGTACTTTGTGCTGTCATCAACGGCATCGCCCGTTTGAATGGCGAAATCGTAATCAACGCTGTTTGTACGGAGCGAATCAAGTATGCTCTTTACATTCTCGGTGTTTGTGGTCTGAGTGTCGCCGATAATGAAGAAGTTGGTCTTTGACGTGTCTTTGTCCGTGGTGAACGAAAGCGCATCGCTCCATGTTTCACCGTCACCGACGACGTAATAATATGTTGTGCCGCTTGCAAGGCCGCTCAGCTTAACACTGCATGCGCGGGCAGATTCGGCGGAGAAGTGCACAAGCTGAGTACTGCCGTCATACTCCGTATATTCGGCGGCATCATTTGCGGAAGGATCCTCGGTATACAGCCTTAAAACAGCCTTGTCATTAGAGGATACGCCCGAAAGCCAAGTAATGTTCTTGCTACTTGGGGATGCGGCATTGTGCTGAACAAAATACGGATTTGCCGTACCGTCACCCGCAACGGAGTGAACCGTAATGCTTTGATTCCACGAACGCAGTATTTTGCTGTCGGTGGAATTGTATGCATACGCAGTGACCTCGCCTGCCGTATTCAAAGTGACCTGAGCAAGACCCTCGGCATCCGTTTCAAGCTCATTGGTCAATCCGCTGATGTGAACGAGTGCACCTTCAACGGCCTTGCCGTTTTCGTCCGTAACTTTCAGCTCAAACGGATACCCTATAACCGAAGCTTCGGCCGTAAGCGTATAATACGCCTTCACGGGAACGGATACGGTGGGCAAACTGAAGCTGTTTGTAAAGTCGCTTGTGTTGACCGTTTCAAAGGAGCCCGAGATAACGCTGTAGGTGAATTTTGCTCCGTCCGTCAGCGTTTCGGGAACGTTGAATGTCATAAGCGCTATCGTATCGCTTGAGGCATTTTCAAGGTCGGACTGAGAAGCCGTAAGAGTAAGCTCGCCCGTGCCCGAACTGTAGGTATAAGAACCGCTAAAGCCGTTTGCAAATGTAACGGTGGGTTCACCGAACAAAACATTGAATTTTGCATTAAGCGCAACACTGCTTACGTTGGTGATGTTTTCGGCCTTCAGAGCAAGGGAGTAGGTGTTGCTCAAATAGGGCGCGGCATCTTCATCCGCGGCTTCAAGGGAGACGGATGTATCGGAGTGTTCCGTACCGTCCACAACAAAATAACGAGTCTCGTTGGTTTCGTTACCGTAATTGTCGCGGATACGAATTCGAATGGAATGTAGGCCGTTGTCAAGGTGAACGTTAGGCAAGACCATAAGGTTGTCCTGCGTTACGACAAAGCCCGGATGCTCGTACATGTTGACGCCGTCAATGTACGCACGGACGGATTCAATATCCATGCCGGTTGCAAATTCACCGTCATCATCGGTAAATGTGGAAGCAAAGGAAATGGTGTTTGAAGTGAACACGGTGCTTCCGTCGGCGGCTATTTCCTCGTCATCGTCATAATTATAAACGGAAGTAACGGTGGGGTTTACGGTATCCTTATTGTCATAACCGTAAATGAATTCAATGTTGTCAACATAAATGCTGCCTGCCGCATATCGTTCGGGGTTGGTAGTAAAGCCTTCCGCAATAATACGTATGGTATAGTTACGCAGCATCTTAAACGTTCCGTCGCCCTTACCCACAAGGCTGTCCTGAACATAGATCCAACCCTTACCTGCCATATCGGCAAGTGAACAGGTTGAGACCGTTTCACCATTTTCGTTTGTATAAGTATAATAATATGTTACATAAACAGCTTTGCCTGCCGACTGAATAATGCTCTTTAAGCTATAGGCAGGGGTACCCTCGGGTACATATATCCACATGCCTATGCCTGTCGGAGATCCCGGAGCATAGTTGGTATTCTGCATATACCCGTAGCCGAGAACGGACGGAGCACCGATAGACCCTGTAAAATCATAATTTATTTTCAATGACTTATTGCCGAAGCGAACGGGTTCGCCGCTGTCTATATCGACTATCTCGGTAGAACCCTTTGCATTACGGTCACTTCTGAGGCCGAAGTGGGACGCCATCTGTTCCTCTATGGTTACATTTGCGGGATCCTTGACCAAAAGGGAGCCGTAATAGTCTTCCGCATCGAAATACTTATCTTCATAGACTATATTGCCGTCATCATCCGTTTTAACGGCCCATTCGGTGGTGCCGTCCTCATTGGTCACTTCTTCCCATACTTCAACGGTTTGAACACCGTCCTCATAATCCCAGAACACGGAAGGAAGCTTACCGACTGCAACGGCAGCCGTTGCGGTGAGCACCGTGCCGTCCTTGCGTGTATATTTTGCTGTAACTTCAAGGTCGCCGCTAAGGGATGAATTTGCTGTGAAGGTAGTTGTGCCGGGTTCTATCCAGCCAATCTGAGAAGCAGAGGTAACGGACGAATCGTTTGCGGAAACAAGCTTAACGTCCCACGTAAAGTCGCTTCCTTTATAAGTAACGGTACGACCTTCGCTCTGCATAAGCATTGTCATATCCGATGAAACGTCAAAGCCGAACGAACGACTTGTTTCAAAGAATGAAATCGAATCTGGTTCCAATATGGAAACAGTGGATGAGCCGCACACCTCTCCCTGATAAAGAAGCTCTGCGGTAACATCGCCCAAGGTGCCGTTTGAAGTGAACAGGCCGCTATCGGATATCGTGCCCATTGAATCGTTGGCAAGCTTCCAACTGAGACCGCTTGTGGGCAGTGCGGCGGGAGAGCCCGCCTTATCAACGCCCGCGGCATTGAATTGTACCTGAGAAGAAGGAGTGTAATAATCCGATTCCGTGGTAACGGAAGCGTGATTGAACACGCCGTCGCTTACGGCATTTGAAATAACGAGCAGACCGCCGAGAGTGGCGCGCTCCGTACCGTCGGAGGGGACGTTCTTTACGGAAAGGTCGCCGCCTTCACGCTTGGAAAGGAAGGTGGAGGAACCGCCGCCGTCGCAGTTGACCGCATCAACGCAGCCCAAGCGAATAAGGGTTTCGGCAAGTTCCGATCCGCTCATACCTACGGAAACGGGATCCTGACGACCGTCAACAACCAGCAGAACAAGGTTACCCTCGGCCGTTACGCCGATACAGGTACGCGGGGCCCTTGATGAGCTTGTATGGGTATGTTCGGAATAAACGCTTTTACCATCCTTAACGAGCCAACCGAAGTTAGCGGTAATGGCCTGCCACTCGGAACCGTCAAGGGGCTGGGAAGCCGAGCGAAGTTCCGCCGTGTTGTCCTTATAAACGACAAGATAACCGCCGCCCTGTGTGGTGTCCTCATGATAAACGGTGCCGTTTATAACAAGCATACCGAGCGGTTCAACGGTATTCCACGAAAGATTCACGTTGATTCCGCCAACTACGTTGTAACCCTTTTTAACGGCAGCTTCGGCTTGCTTGCTCATTATCTGAGTGCCGTAGTTGGTAGGATCCATGTCCTTATAAGAAGGCATGACCGAAATATCGGAATTGGACATGTCTATTTCAAGAACATATGCCTTATTCTGATTTTGACCGGTGGAATCATTAAAAACATAATCAGTCTCTGTGGCACCGGGGGCTACCGCATAAGACTTTTGCGAGATCACACGAAAGTAATTCGACGATTCGGTCGATTGAACATTCGCGCTGTTTGTCGAAGCTGCGTTTTCAGCCAAAGCATTTATCGGTAAAATGCTTATAAGCATAAGAAAACACATAGCAAACGACAGCATGTGTTTGGTGGTTGCTTTCATCTTTCCCTCCATGTAGTTTTTTGTGTGGATTCTTGGTGACATGTCTGTGAATACCGCGTGACATATTACCCTATGAGATTCTAACATGACGCTATATATAAAATCAAGCTAAAAAGGCTTTTTTCAAATAAAAAAATGCTTGCCCATATTGGCGAAATATGATTGCATTAAGAAATGAACAATGCTATAATTTTATAGATTCGGTCTTATGCTTTTCGCAATGCGCGAACGAGCATGGGCGGAATGAGGGGGAAAATACGGCATGATAACGTCACCGTCCGGCTTTTTGGCGGAGGAACAGGTTTGTGTTCAAATAAAAAAGCCGGGACTTAGACCGCAAAAGGGATATTTAATGGCGAAGCGCATCTTTGATGTTTTGTGTTCGCTGTTTTGTATACTTGTGCTTGCGATACCGATGCTGATAATCGCCCTTATGATAGCGATAGATTCACACGGAGATCCCATTTTTAAGCAGGAGAGACTTGGATTAAACGGAAAACCGTTTCTTATATACAAATTCAGAACTATGCGTGCAGATGCGGAATTGAACGGGCCGCAATGGGCAACGGAAGACGATCCGCGCTGCACGGAATTTGGCAGGTTGCTGAGAAAAACGAGACTGGACGAGCTACCTCAGCTTTACAATATATTGCGCGGAGAAATGAGCTTTGTGGGACCAAGACCCGAAAGAGCTTGTTTTTATGAAGAATTCGAAAAGTATATTCCCGGGTTTTCCTATCGCCTGATGGTGATACCCGGGTTGACGGGTTATGCGCAGGTCAACGGAGGGTATACGCTTTTACCTGAAGAAAAAATCGTTTATGACATTGAATATATTGAACATAGGTCAGTTTGGATGGATATAAAGTGCCTTTTTATGACGGTGAAGGTTCTTTTCAATGGGGACGGAGCATGGTAACATGCCGCAAATAAAAAACGGAGAAGCGAGTGAAGGAAAGTATACTGTATGAATGAAGTTCAAAACCCTCAGGTGAATTCGGGCGGCGAAGAAATATCGCTGTGGGACATAGTCAATATACTCTTGCGGCGGTGCTATTGGTTGTTGCTTGCGGGAATGGTTTTCGGTGCGGCAGTGTACTTTGCGGTATCGTTTCTTGTCACGCCGACGTATGAATCAAAAGTAAGCTTTTATGTATACAACAGTTCGAACAATGTAACGCAATCCGGCACCATAAACAATAGTGACTTGCAGGCGGCGGAAAGCTTGGCCACAACTTATTCGAAGATACTTGAGAGCAACTCGGTTCTGGATGCCGTGCTGGAGGATATGGGTTCGGACACGGCGCTTTCCAGAAAAGACCTGAGCGAAATGATAGATGTATCCGTGATATCAAACACACAGCTGCTTGAAGTGGTGGTATCGACATCAAGTCCCGATTTTTCTTGCGCAATAGCGGAAGCTTTTGCCAATGTGGCTCCGACGCAGATAGTGCGCATTACAAAGGCGGGCGGGGTAGAAGTGGTTGATCAGCCCGAAGTTGCAACGGAAAAATCGTCACCGAGAACGGTTTTTGACTGTATTCTCGGCTTTTTGATAGGGGTATTTATAGCGGCCGTTATATTGATAACGCGAATGCTGTCCGATACTACGATATATCTGCCTGAGGATGTTGATAGAATGACGGGTGTTACGGTTCTTGGGCAAATACCGAACATTAACGTAAAGGATGTAGAACGCAGCGAATGGACATTGACTGAAGGGAGGGCAAATCACAATGACTCACAAGACAAAAAGCCGCGCGGCAGCAAGTGAAGCCATTGCGGTGAACCGTAAGCGATTACTTGGCAACAATTCACCGTTTGCGATTAAGGAAGCCTATGTTAAGCTTCGTACAAGTTTGATGTTTTGCATGGCCAAGGATAAAATTCATCCGTGCAGAACATTTGTCGTAACAAGCTCAAATGCATCCGAGGGGAAAAGCCTTACCGCCGCAAACATAGCCATAAGCTATGCAATGCTTGGGAAAAGCGTATTGCTTATTGATGCCGACATGAGAAAGCCGACTCAGCGGCGCCTTTGGAAGGTGAGACAGGTGGCGGGATTAAGCGATTACCTTGCGGATATTCGCAAGCTTGAGGCTGCAAAGGTAAAGGAATTGCCACTGTGGTTGGTGTGTACGGGAACGATACCGCCGAACCCTTCGGAACTGCTTGCCTCCGATAAAATGCGTGGTTTTGTTGAGGAGTGCGCAATCCGCTATGATTATGTTATCATAGATACGCCGCCTATAAATACCGTGGCCGATGCGCAGATAATATCAACATATGTGGACGGGGTTGTTCTTGTATGCAGATCAGGAAATACAACTGCCGATGCATTGAATGCCGCTATTGATAATGTAAAGCGTGCAGGTGGAAACCTTTGCGGGGTTGTGGTGAATGATATGAATATGAAGTCCGTAAAGTACTCGTATAAATATAAATATGGGGACAAGTACGGCTACAAGTACGGGTATTCCGAATCGTACGAGGCGCATTGATATGGCGATTGATGCGTCAATAGACTATCATGCACATATACTGCCGGAGTGTGACCACGGGTGCGACTGCGTTGAAACGTCACTCAAACAGCTTGAAATGGCATCTTCGGTCGGAATACATACCGTATATGCCACACCGCATTTTTATCCGCATAAGGAAACGGTAGAAGCCTTCTTGACCAAAAGAAATGCGGCGGCGAAAAAACTGAAACCGCATTTAACGGAATATACACCCAAGGTTAAGCTTGGCGCCGAGGTGCTGATTTGTGACGGAATGGAAAAGATGGGTGACTTAAAAAGCCTGTGTCAGGAAGGCACCGATGAACTTCTTCTTGAAATGCCGTTTTATCAATGGCCGCACTCAACGTGGGAAACGCTCTATTTGCTTTGCGAAAGGAGCGATATTCAAATCATTATTGCACATGCGGACAGGTATAGGCCAAAAGATATAGAAAAGCTGATTAACGGTGGTATTTCGCTTCAGCTCAATGTAAGTGGGCTTGCAAACCCGTTACGCCGCATGAGGTGTGTTTCGTGGGCAAAAAGCGGGAATGTTAAGTATATTGGCAGCGATATACATATGCTTGAGCATGCGTATAGACAATGGAAAAGGTGCGGAAGGCTGCTGAAAGGAATCTAAAGAAAAGAGGAGAATGACGGTGCGCGAAGGCGATACACAACAGATTACGGTTTCAATTATTATGCCGGCGTATAACGCGGAAAAGCACATAGAAGAGGCTATTTGTTCCGTGCTTTCGCAGACGTACGAAAACTGGGAATTGTTGGTGATCGACGATTGTTCTTCCGACCGCACGGCCGAATTGGCAAAAGCATTTGAAACGGTAGATTCTCGCATTCGTTTTTTCCGCAACGCTCAAAACATCGGAGTAGCCGGAACGAGGAACCGCGGAATTGACATAGCCACGGGAGAATGGGTTGCGCTACTTGACAGCGATGATTATTGGCATAAGGACAAGCTGGAAAAACAGTTGAAGAAGGCTTATGAAAGCCGTGCAGATATTATATACTGTTCCTATACACTAGCGGATAAAAACGGCAAATGTTTGAAGGATTATGTTGTGCCGCAAAAAGCTTCCTATAATCTTGTGCTAAAGGAAAATGTATTAAGCTGCTCTACCGTGCTTATAAGGCGTTCGGCACTGATAAAACACAAATTCAGCGAAGAGTATTACCATGAAGATTATGCCCTTTGGCTTGAGTTGCTGAGGGCAGGATACAAGGCGGAGGCGTGCAGTGAGATTCTTTCAAATTACAGAATAGCGCAGGGAACACGTTCTAGCAATAAATACAGGGCCGCAAAGAACAGGTGGATAATTTACAGAAAGGCTGAAAAATTGTCGCTTGTAAAATCCGCATGGGCTTTTATCGGCTATGCCTATTACGCTATTATCAAGCACAAGATGGTGTGACATGACAGAGGGAGATGCTTTACAAATATGACAGACCATCAGACTTTGATGTTGGAAATGCTGAAGGATTTTGATGCGGTGTGCAGAAAGCATGGGATAGAATATCAGCTTTTTGCGGGCACCGCATTGGGCGCCGTTCGTCATGGGGGCTTTATCCCTTGGGATGATGATGTAGATGTTATATTACTTCGAAGCGAGTATGAACGCTTTTTTGAAGAATGCGCATCGGAGCTTGACAGTGAAAAGTATTATGTACAGCGTGAATTCGGTGAGCATTGGCCGATGCAGTTTTCAAAGCTGCGCAGGAACAATACGGCTTGCATCGAAAAATATCACCCCAAGGATAAAAAGATTCATCAGGGCGTATATATAGATATTTTTCCGTGCGATAACCTGTCGGACAACCACATAATACGGCTTATGCAATTTGCCGCGTCAAAGATAATTATTGCAAAGGCACTGTATGCGCGCGGATACGAAACGCGAAATATCGCAAAAAAGGTATTTATGCAGCTGTGCAGACCGATTTCCACAGCCGCATTGCACAGGTTCTGCATTCGCAAAAAGGATGGATCATCCGCAACGGTGCACAGCTTTTTTGCCGCGGCAAAGCGATACGGAAAAAACATATATCCGCGGGAGTGGATGACAAAAACGGTACAGCTTAATTTTGAGGATGATGCTTTTCCTGTTTCGGAATACTATGATTCGCTCCTTACCACATTGTACGGAGATTATAATACTCCACCAAGACCTGAGGAGCGCATATGTAAAACACATGCGGAAGTTTTAGACCTTCATAATTCATATGAGCAGTATATCAAGGTACAGAATGATATGGACTTTGAAACGCTCAGTTGCAGCATTCGCTGATTTTTATTTAGGAGAACAATGGTATGAGCATTCAAACGCTTGTTGTTACCATAGATCAAAAAGACCGTTCGTTGGTCAAAAAGATGAACATCCGCACGGATACCGTAGTAGGCAACCAGTGCGGCTGTGTATCCGTAGACGAATTTGAATACAACGGAAGCAAAATAACATATTTGAACAGCGACAAACGCGGAGTGGGCAGGAACCGCAATGCCGTGCTTAATTACGCAACGGCGGACATATGCGTTTTTGCGGATGATGATATGCGTTTTGTTGACGAATACCCCAAGCTCGTTGAAAAAGCGTTTAATTGTTGCAAAAAGGCAGATATTATAATATTTAATTTGATAGAAGCAAACCCGCGAAGGTATAGAAACAAGCGCATTTGTCGAATACGGCACCGAAACTATGCAAAATACGGCGCGGCAAGGCTTGCTGTATTAAGGCAAAGCATTGTTGGCGCCAATATATCATTCAACACGCAATTCGGCGGGGGGTGTACATACTGTGCGGGGGAGGACACCATATTTCTAAAAGAATGTCTGGACAAAGGATTGCGGCTTTATGCGGTTCCGTGGGCCATAGCGGAAATAGATCAATGTGCGGAATCGACATGGTTCAAAGGTTACGACGAAAAATTCTTTTCGGACAAGGGCGCACTGTTTGCCCACTTATATCCAAAACTATGGGTGCTGTGCGGTATCCGCTTTTTGGTGTTGCGAAGAAAAAAGTACAAAGACGAAATGACGTTCATCAATGCGCTGAAGTATCTTGTTAACGGAGGGCGTGCATATGCAGCAAAGCGGTAAAACAAGGTTCAGCATAATAGTCCCCGTTTACAATACTGCACAATATTTGGCCGATTGTATCGGATCCGTAATTGAACAGACATTCGAAGACTGGGAGCTTATTCTTGTTGATGATGGGTCAACCGACGATAGCGGTTCAATGCTTGATGAATATGCCGCAAATGACTCGAGAATTCGGGTTGTTCATCAGGACAATTTAGGGCAATTCTTTGCAAGAAGAGCGGGTATAACAACTGCACAGGGTGAATACATATTATTCTTGGACAGTGATGATGCACTTGTAAACATTTGCATTGAAAAGGTTTATTCCGAAATTGCGACAACGGGTGCCGACATACTTCTTTTTGCGGGGAAGGTTTCTGCTTATGATAACAAACCAGAAAGGGTTATTGCACACTTTTTTAACGAAAAGAGCGATATAGACAGTGAATGGATAAAGGAAAAACTGTTATCGTGCAATGAACTTAATTCTCTTTGTATGAAAGCATTCAAAAGAGAACTGTTTTTAGGTGACACATCGGATTACACTGCTTTTTTTGGCCACTGTTGTGCCGAAGATAAGGCACAGCTTTTTTACCCCGTGACCAAAGCGACTCATTATCGCTGTATTCCCGATGCGCTATACTTGTACAGATATAGATTTGACAGCGCAATGCATTCCTTCTCACTGCATAACGTAAAACGCATGATGGCGGAGGAAATGTTTGCCCTGCTGTATGATTATATGGTAAAGTGGGGGATGGGCACTAAAGAGCACATTGAAAGTTATTGGGTATACTATCTGAAAAACTTTCTTACGGTATACTATAACGTAAGAAAACGATGTATTGAAAACGGTAACTACCGTGAATTCCGCAGCTTTAAATGGAATGAAATACCCGACAAGCGTTCACTTTTGTATGAGAACAGCAACTTGCTGTCAAAACGCGAGAAATTTAAGCTGGTGGCTACACTTTTCAAGCTTTAACGGAGCGAATTGATATGAGGGACTCGGCAAAGGTAAGAAAAATCAATATTGTAACAACGCTTGCAAATCAGGTTGTCACCGTGCTTTGCGGTATAATAGTACCCCGAGTTTTGCTGAAAGCATTTGGGTCGGAAACATACGGTATCACGGTTTCCATAGCACAGTTTTTGTCATACATCTCCTTGTTGGAATGCGGCATAGGCGGCGTAGCACGCGGAAAACTTTATGGGCACCTTACACGGGGTGAGAACAAAGAGGTCAGCTCGGTCTATCATGCGACAAGAAGGTTCTTTAGAAACATCGGGTTTGCGTTTATAATCTACAGCCTGATTTTGGGTATTGTATTTGTTGATATAGCACATATAAGCAGCTTTTCGCGCGGGTACATATTTGTGCTTTTTATCGCCATAAGCATATCTACGCTTGCAAAATACATGGGCGGACTTGCGGACCTTACGCTTTTGGCGGCGGATCAAAAGCAATATGTCAATAATGCAATAAGCATAGGCATTACGCTCTGCAATACCGTAGCCGTAGTTGTACTTACACAATCCGATTGCGATATTCTGTGGGTTAAGGTCGGTAGCAGTATAGTGTTTTTACTGCGCCCGTTAGGATACGCGCTGTATGTTTATAAGCACTATAGAATCGAAAAGCATTCCGACAAAAAGGATGTTTTGCCGCAAAAATGGACGGGAATAGGTCAGCATTTAGCATATTTTCTACACCGAAACACGGATGTTGTTTTGCTTACGCTGCTTGCAGACCCCGGCACGGTAGCCGTATACTCGGTTTATGCACTTGTAATAAACAGCATTCGGAATTTATCGGAAGCATTTTCAGGCGGAATGGAGGCGGCGTTCGGCGAACTTATAGCCAAAGGAGATTATGATGAGCTGAGACGCTTGTACCATAGGTACAAGGCTGTTATTACGGGCGTAGCATTTACGTTATTTGCATGCACGGGTATTCTTATTGTTCCTTTTATGCGCTTATATACGCATGAAATAACGGATGCCAATTACATTCGACCGATTTTCTCTGTGGTTTTACTGCTTGCGGAGGCCGTGAGTTGCTTTACATTACCGTGCGCAAGCTTTGCCGTTGCCGCAAATCAATTAAAGCAGACACGCTTGGGAGCCTATGGAGAAGCGGCAATCAATATTATTATTTCATGTGTACTTATTGTTTGGGATCCCCTTATCGGCGTTGCCATAGGAACGTTGGCGGCATCATTGTATAAGGCAATGTATTATATGCACTTTGCATCAAAAAGAATACTGAAAACATCTTGGATAAATATGTTGTTGCGGTTTGTTGTCGCCGTTGCATTACTTCTTGCGGTAATAATCGGCGGTAGAATGCTTATAAGCAATATTTCGATCGACAGTTATATAGACTGGATAATCTGTGGCGCAGGATGTACAATGATAATCGGTATTCCAACGGCATTGGCAATTATACATTACATGAAAAGGACGAGGCAAAATGAAAAAGATACTCTTTGTCAATAACAATATGTATATAGGCGGAGTACAGAAGGCTCTTGTCAATTTGCTTAACGAGATACATGACCAATATGATATTACATTGCTGCTGTTTTATAAAGGAGGCGCACTAACGGAGCAAATACCGAATGATGTTACCGTTATTGAGGCACCGTTTCCGCTGTGCTGTTGGGGCATGAACCAAAAAGATGCCGTTGGTTTTCGCAATAGATTGGGTCGAGCGTTTTTTGCGGCGACAACAAGGCTTTTTGGCAGAAAGCTTGCATTGAAAATTGCTTTTGCAAGGAAAATTAAGCTACCGAAGTATTATGCCGCCATATCCTATTTGCATAGCGGTGCGGATAAAGTTTTTTATGGCGGTTGCAACGAATTTGTATTGGATTGCGTGGATGCGGAAAAGAAGCTGACATTTGTTCATTGCGATTATAAGCTCAGCGGTGCCGATACTCTTAACAATATCGAGCTTTACAGCCGATTTGATGGTATAGCTACCTGCTCCGAAGGCTGTAAGGGTGCTTTTTTGCGGTGCTTACCCGAATTGAAAGATAAGGTGTTTGTTGTATCGAACTGTCAAAACTATGCGCATGTATTAAAAAGCGCAAATGAAGAAGCGCACTGTTTTGATAAAAACAAGCTTAATGTTGTTTGCGTGTCGCGCTTTGGCAGAGAAAAGGGGATGCTCAGGGCCGTTCATGCGCTTGCTTCAATCGGAAAGCGTATAAACGAACTGAGTTGCACATTTATAGGAGACGGAAAGGAACTCGATGCCGCCAAAAGGCTAACCGAAGAAATGGGTATAGGCGAATCTATAGCATTCTTGGGAGAGAGGAAGAACCCATATGGCTATATTTCTTCTGCCGATGTACTGCTTATTCCATCTTATTCTGAGGCGGCACCGCTGGTCATAGGCGAGGCCGCATGCTTGGCAACACCGATATTGTCCACAGAGACCTCTTCAGCTCGCGAAATGATAGAAAAAACGGGGTTTGGATGGGTCGTCAATAATTCGGAAGTCGGCATTAGGGAAGGTATCGAAGCATTGCTGGATCATCCCGAAATGATTGCGGAAAAAAAAGAGTATATGAAAAATATAAACTTTGACAACAAGGTTGCCGTCGAAAGCTTTATGAGATTAGTGGGGTAATGATGCGAAGGATATTTGCGCGAAAACAAACTGCACCGCAAAACACACAGCCGCCTTTCGGATTTGCCGTTTTCGGAAGCCTAATTATCGTAGCGCTTCTTTGTTGCGCACATATAACGGGCAGTACACTGCTTATTCTTGCGGTGCTGATAGCGTATATAGCATTTGTAATATTTATGACCGTTCATGACATGGGGTATGAGACGATACTGTTCTTTTTGCCATGGAGCGCTCTTTTGAAGCTGTATAGCGGCGGCATATCATGGTTCACAATAGCACTTATTCTTTATTGTGCGATAAGCCTGATTAAGAAAAAAATGAAGTTGCTCAGCTATCAATTCATAATTCCTGCAATACTGATGGCACTTACTCTACTTGCAAAGCTGATTCAAGGCAACGGCATAGCGGCCGATTATATATTCTTTTTTGTAATGCTGGTGATATTCCCGTGTGCGGTCACATGCGAAGCGGATAAATCATCATTTTGGAACCTGACGATATTCTTTTCTCTTGGAATAATATCCGCGGCATTTTCCGCCCAGCTTACGGAAGGGTATGCAAATATTTCAAAGTTTATTACCGTACACTCTTATCAAAGCATTACAAGACTTTGCGGATTCTATAGTGATCCCAATTTTTATTCGGCGCACATAACGGCATGCTTGAGCGGCGTTTTAACACTGCTGAGCTATGAAAAAACTTCACGAAAAAGGCTTTTACTGACTGCTTTGGCAATAGTGCTTATTTATTGTGGGCTGCTGTCGGCTTCAAAATCGTTTATAATAGTAATAGCCTGCCTTTTCCTTGTTTGGATACCGACTATCATGAGCAGACGCGGAGGGAAAGCAACAAAATTACGAATACTTTTGGGCGTTATATGTGCCGCCGTCATAATGCTTTCCTCGGTGGCGGTTCAAGAGCTTTTGAAAATGATGAGTCAACGCTTTTCATATCATTCTGACATATCTCAGATTACAACAGGTCGCACCGAAATATGGCTTAACTATCTTAATGAGTTTTTGGAAAACCCGTTGGTACTGTTATTTGGTCAAGGATATACAAATGTTCTTGTTGGGGGCAGAGCATCTCACAATTCGGCCATTCAGACTGTTTTTCAATTCGGCCTTATTGCCTCTCCGCTGTTGCTGCTTTGGATCCTTGGAACGTTGCGGATAATAAGCAAGAAACTAAACTCGATAGAGTGGAAGTTTGCTTTGCTTATGTGCATTGGCATAGTGCTGCCGTGGATGGGATTGGATATTCTGTTCTTTGACGAATTCTTTATCCTACCGTTATACGGCATGCTTGCCGTTGCGCACTGCGATAAAAACGTCATGCAACAGTAATGTAATATAAGTTAAACAGCCGCTCTTGACCGAATCTCATAATTCGCAAGGCGGCTGTATAAGGGCTTTTGCACATATTCGGCCTTACGGCTGAATATTATCTTCTGCCGGGTCCGTGACCCGGACCACCCATGGGTTCGCGACTTCCCATCGGACCATGTCCACCCATAGGGCGCATTGGCCCCATATGCCCCATGGGACCGTGAGCATGGCTCCTGTACGGCGGAGGCATAAAGTGAATGTGCCGTCTGCGATTCCTTCTCAGGGCATTGGTTAGCAATGAAACGCCGGCAGCCGTTCCTGCGGCAGTAAGGATTGTCTTTGTCGTGTCCGACGTGGTGTTTGCTGATTGTTGGGTTGCGGAACCGCTTAGTGCCGCACCGCAGTTTGGACAGAAATTCGCATCCGTATTCAACTGTGTTCCACAATACTGACAATATGCCATTTATTTTACCTCCTGTTAATAGTAATAGTTACTCAGTGTCATTATTAACAATATAACACATTTTTACTCAATAAAGAATGCTTTTCATTGTTTTATCATGTAAAGTTCATCTTATGTTGACATTCTGATTGATGACAGACTTATGAAATCTATTTTTACACCCAAATCAGGTGAGACTGTTGAAAGGCATATCGGAGTTTTGATATAATACTTGTATATAGAGATGCAGACTTTTGGAATGTATGCAAAAATAGGGGAAAGATATATCATGAAGCATTACATGAAATTGTGGCAGCGGCCATTTGAAATGATTCGTTCGGGCGAAAAGACAATCGAACTGCGTTTATATGACGAAAAACGCAGGCAGGTCAAAGTGAATGATGAGATTGTATTCACATGTCCGACTAACAATGAAACTCCTATTACGGTTCGGGTGATTGCGTTGCATTGTTTTAACAGCTTTGATAAGCTTTATGCTTCGCTTCCGCTCACAAAATGCGGTTATACAGATGAAACCGTGGCAGAAGCATCCGCAAGGGATATGGATAGCTATTACAGTGCAGACGAACAGACTCGATACGGCGTTGTCGGAATTGAAATCGAGCGGATAGACTAACAAAAAGTAGCGGGGGAATAATACGGATGCTGTTGAAAACAGAACGGTTGACGATAAGACATATTAAGGCGGGGGATTGGGAAAGCATAAAAAACTTATGGCAGGATTTTAATGTAAGCGCCCTTTCAAAATATGACAGGTCGCACATAACCGACGATGATGATGTACGCTCGAGAATAGCAAGATGGGCTGTGGCAAACGCAGGTACCGAGCATATGTTTTTCGCCGTTTGCCTCGAAAAAGTCGTTATAGGTTATGTCAGCTTCAACACAAGGAGCAATAATTATGAAATCGGGTATTGCTTTCATTCTGCATATCACGGAAACGGCTACGCAAAGGAGAGCATTTCGGCATTGCTTAAATACTTATGCACATTGGGCATAACAAAGTTCACGGCGGGCACGGCCATAGATAATACTCCATCCGTAGCATTGCTGAAATCCTTGGGGTTTACATTGATTAACACGGAAAACGTTTCTTTCTATAAAGACATTAACGGGCGTGATATCGTGTTCAAGGGCGGAATTTTTGAATTGGATTTGGCTCGATAAAAGAATAAAGCAATAGCCATGGGAAAAGGTGGCTATTGCTTTTGTGCTTATTAAAAACGAGCAGTTTTATTTGCAAAAGCGGCGTATTGCTTCAAAATAAGCTTTTGCACAGCGGAACATATCATCGGGTTCAATAAATTCTTCGCGGCTATGGCACAGCTCCAAATTACCGGGCCCCCAAACCACGGTCGGTATTTTGCTGTAATGCGAAAGCAGACCGCCGTCCGTCCAGCAGGGAACACCAACGCAGGACAGCGGCGCACCGAGTACGGATTCACCCGCCTGAATACAGCACTGCACCAGCGGATCACTTTCTGCGGTTTCAAATCCCTGATGAACATAGCCCTTTTCCATAATACTGGCGGGTAAAACCGATAATTCCGCATGAAAATCGGTATCCTCACGGGCAAGCTTATCCAATATGGACTGAAGCTGTGCCGTGACAAGCTCATAAGTTTCTTTATCGGGAAGAAAACGCCTGTCGAGCTGCACACTGCAATGACCCGCAACCGTGGAGGGCTGAGTGCCGCCGCGTATTACAGCGATATTTACCGTACTTTCCTCCAACAGCGGGTGCGTGAGCGAATGCAACATGGGCTGCAATTCTTCTTCCACGGCACGAATGAAATGCGAGGCTTTTGCTATTGCGTTTATACCAACGCTCTGACTGCTGCCGTGTACCGTGCGCCCGATAAAATCAACCTGATACCATTCAAGACCGCGTTGAGCCACGCCCAAGCATGATGTTGAAAGGGGCTCACCGACTATTGCACCATCGGCATGTATTCCGTTTTCTATCAGGTTTATTGTGCCAAGACTGCCTTCTTCTTCATCCGCTACGCCCGAGAACACAACATCGCCGCTTAAATCAAGTTTGCTTCGCTTTGCGGCAATTATGGCGGCCATCATGGTGGCAAGAGGACCCTTCATATCCGCTGTACCGCGTCCGAAAAGCTTTTCGCCTTCAATGCGGGGCGTGCAAGCGTTTTCCATGTCATAAGGCGGCACGGTATCCATATGTCCGTTAAAAAGCAGTGTGCGCCCGCCGCCGACTCCATTCAGCGTTGCGATAACGTTTGCGCGGCCGTTGGGCAATTCCTGTATGCGGCAAGGAATACCCTCTTTATCAAATACACTTTTGATGTACTTGGCTACGGCCATTTCCTGTTCGGCTATTCCGGGGTATGACGGTATGGACACCATATCCATTGTCCATTTTACGATTTCATCTTTTGAAACCGCGAATTCGTTTATCATGCTTCCTCCTTTGCAATGCGGCGAAGGTATTCGGTATATACCTCGGTTACGCGAATAAAGTCCGCATATGAAGTGTGCTCATTTTCCTCATGCGCACTGCCCTCATCCGTGGGCAGTGTCGGACCCCAGCCCACATGGTGCGGAAATGCACTGCAATACGATGCACCCGATGCCGTATAACAGCCGGGTGTTATGTCGAATTCTTCGCCAACCTTATTCATAAGGTGAATGAATGGCCTGTCGGGGTCAACAAACATTGGCGTTGAAGCATTCGATTTACTTATTATAAAACCGTATTTTTCGGAAAGCACTTCAAACGCCAGGTTTATTTGCTCTTTTGATGCACCCGGACGAAGCCGTATGTTTATGTTTAATGCGGCCTTGCCGTCCTTTAGAGAAAGGACGGTTGGCGAGCATACGGTTTTTCCTACATATATGCCGTTGAACGTGTCCGAACCGTCATCTATGCCCAAGGTAACGGAGGGATGATCGTTAGTGAACATATCATTGATAAACCGCCATAGTGATGCATCACATGCTTGTTTTGCAAGGTGCAAAATAGCATTATCTCCCTTTTCGGGGGCGGAGGAATGAACGGACACTCCCGTTGTAGTAACAACCGTACCATCCTTGCGGCGCAAATGTGCAAACGAAGGCACCGTGTTCGGACTATCTCCCGCATAAAGCTCATCAATGTCGGGCACGTCAAACAGAAGGAGATAATCGGCATAGCCCTTTTCGGCATTGTAAACGGGAAATGCCGCATCGGGCGAAAAACCGTAATCGGGCACGCCGAATTGTGTCTTATAATGCTCCATATCCGTCCATTCGCTTTCTTCGCTTGTACCGATGATAAGGCGAATCTTTTTGCGTAGCGGGATACCCTCTTCAACTATTGTGTTCATGGCATGCAGGCATTGAATAACGGGGCCTTTATCGTCCTCAACTCCGCGACCGTAGAGAACGCCGTCACGCAGTGTAAGCGTAAACGGGTCGCTTATCCACTTTGCCCTGTCACCAATGCCCACAACATCAACGTGTGCCAATATGCCCAAGGTGACTTCGCCCTGACCGATTTCCGCCCACCCTGCATCACCTTCTTTTGTGATGCCGATACGCATACCCATTTCACGCGCCCTGTTAAGAACAAAATCAAGTGCCTGTCGGCATGGCTTTTGATCACCTGACAGAGAGGGGATTGCTATCAATGCGGAAAGATCGCTTATAAGCTGCTTTTCATTTATCATGTATCCTCCACAACGTGACAGGCAACCTGGTGATCCGTGCCGATATCTTTCAGCATAGGCTCCTCATGGCGGCAACGCTCGGTACAATACTTACAGCGTGATGCAAATTTGCAGCCCTCTATTACGGCGGCGGCATTGGGCGTTTCGCCCTCAAGCAACTCGCGCTTGCCCCGCCTTATTTGACCGGGGACGGGCATAATGTTTATCAGTGCTTTGGTATAAGGGTGTATGCCATGGCGCAATATTTCATCGGCCGTGCCGATTTCCATTATTTTGCCAAGATACATTATTGCGATACGATCCGATATCAACCACGAAAGAGAAAGATCGTGAGTTATGAAAAGATAGGTGAGACCCATCTTCTCTCGCTGTTCAAGCATAAGCTTAACTATGCCCGTGCGAATACTTGCATCAAGCATTGAAACGGGTTCGTCCGCAACGATAAATTCGGGTTCCATAACCAATGCACCGGCAATGGCTACACGCTGACGCTGCCCGCCAGATAGGGCATAGGGATAGCGGTAAAGATAATCCTCCGGCGGCGTAAGCCCCGCATTAGACAATGCGCATGCAATACGGTCGGCACGGTCCTTTGCATCTGTTGCAATGTTATTGACATCCAGCGGCTCACCCACGATATCGGAAATATACATGCGCGGGTTAAGCGCCTGATACGGATCTTGGTATATCATTTGTGCACGGCGGCGGAAAGCTTGCAGTTCCTTAAACGTAGTACCGATGGGGCGACCGTTATAGAGTACCGATCCGCCGCTTATCGGTGCAAGCTGCAATATTGCTTTGCCTGTTGTCGTTTTGCCTGAGCCCGATTCGCCTACCAAGGACAGTATTTCGCCCTTTTGTATTGAAAAGCTTACACCGTCAACCGCCTTGAGCACCTTCTTGCTGCCGAAAAGCGCACTTGCCGCAGAATCTTTAACGGGAAAATGCACCTGCAGGTTTTCAACTTGGACTAAGGGATTATTATCTGTCATGGTCATACCTCCTTACAATGGCAGGCAACAAAATGCTTTTCGCCTATTTGACGCATTTCGGGTTCAACCTTGTCGCATATCTCGGTGCAGCAATGGCAGCGCGGATTAAACCTGCATCCGTTTGGTGGGTCGATAAGGTTTGGCGGATAACCGGGGATTCCGTCGGGAATCGCACGGCGAGAATTTATGTTTGGGAAGCACTCTATCAGCCGCCGCGTATACGGATGGGCGGGGTGATTGAATATATCGTCAACCGTGCCTATTTCGGCTATTTTTCCCGCGTACATTACAGCTATGCGGTCACATGTTTCACCGAGTATTGAAAGGTCATGCGTAATAAGTATCATGCCCATATGCATTTCACGGCGAAGCTTTTCAAGCAGTTCAAGTATTTGTGCCTGTATCATAACATCAAGCGCGGTCGTAGGCTCGTCGCCTATGATAAGCTTTGCATTGCAGGCAAGTGCCATGGCTATCATTGCACGCTGTTTCATGCCGCCCGAGAATTCGTGCGGGTACTGACGAACACGAGAGCGGGGGATGCCCACAAGTTCAAAAAGATCTCCCGCGCGGTTCCACGCCTGCTCTTTTGTGAGTCCGTCATGAAGCATCATAGCCTCCGCAAGCTGCCAGCCGACACGCTTGACGGGGTTGAATGCGTTCATTGCTCCTTGAAAGATTATGGAAACGTCCTTCCAGCGATGTTCGCGCATTTCTTTATCGCTGAGCTTATGGTAGTCTATGCCGTCAACAAGTATTTCGCCGCCGTTTATGTAACCTTCCTTTGGCAGCAGATTACATATTGAAAGTGCGCTTGTACTTTTTCCGCAGCCTGATTCGCCGACTAAGCCCAGGCATTCTCCTGCCTCAAGGTCAAAGCTTACTCCGTCGACCGCGCGCAGTTCGCCCTTTGTGGTATGGAAATATGTTTGCAGATTCTTAACTTCGAGTAATTTCATGGCACTCACCTCTTTTTCAGTTTGGGATTGAGTATTTCGTCAAACGCATAACCCATTAGAGTAAACCCGAGCGCAACTAAAATAACGCATATGCCGGGTGTTATAAAGTACCACCATGCACCGTTAGTCATGGCTCCTGTCGAATAAGCGTCGTTCAGCATAGTGCCCCAGCTTGGATTGGTCGGGTCGCCAAGGCCAAGGAACGCAAGTGAGGTCTCGGTAAGTATGGAGCTTGAAATTATAAGTATGCTTTCCGAAAACACAAGCGGAAAAACGTTTGGCAAAATGTGGCGCATCATAATATGGCGCTTGTTTGCGCCTATGGATACCGTGCGCTCAACATATTGCTGCTCTTTAACGGACAATGTCTGTGCGCGGATAACGCGAGCCGTGCCCGCCCAACCTGTAAGGCCGATAACAAGAATTATATTCCACATACTGTTTCCGAGAATGGCCGCAAGCACCATACAGAATGGGAGCCATGGGAGAACAAGGAAAAAGTCTGTTATGCGCATAAGCAGATTGTCTACCCAGCCGCCAATATAGCCTGCGGTTATGCCTATAAACGTGCCGAGCAGCATTGATATAACGGTTGCGGTTATGCCCACGAACAACGATGAACGTGCTCCGCTCATCAGATAGGCCAGTACATCGCGGCCGAGATTGTCGGTACCCAACAGGTGCTGCCATGAGGGCGGATTGAATATTTCGCTGCGGCTTGATGCTATATCCGTGGTCTTGAATGGCATGATTATTGGGCCGATAATAGCCATAAGGATAAAGAATGCAATTATGAACATACCTATCCGTGCCATCAAATTGCCATAGGTTTGGCGGAAAAACTCACGGTTTCTGTTGCGACGAAGCGAACGTTTTAACGCACGGCTTTCGTTGAGTGATTTTGTCATAATTTAACCTCCTTCCTTAATTCTTTACTCGCGGATCTATCAGGGCGTATATACTGTCAGTAACAAAGTTTGTAACGACGACAGCTATTGTCGTTATCACAAAACAGCCCTGCAAAAGCGGATAATCACGCTTTATAAGCGCCTCATACATAAGCTTTCCGAGTCCTTGCCAAGAGAACAGCGTTTCAAGCTGAATGGCACCGCCAACAACGAGTGAAAGGTTCATTGCAATAACGGTTATCATCGGCAGCATTGCATTGGGCATGGCATGCTTCATAAGAATATACCTTGTTGAAAAACCCTTGGCGCGGGCCGTGGTTATGTAATCCTCCGTGAGCACGTCTATCATGGTGCTACGCATCAATATTGCATAGCTGCCAAGCATCAGTATGCCCATACAAAGCATAGGCAGTATCATGTGTTTAAGATAATCCTGAATATGCTTCCATCCCGTATAATTGGTTCCTGCCGTGGTTATGCCGCCTGTCGGGAACCAATGAAGGCCAACGCAGAACACGAATATAAGCACCATTGCAAACCAGAATGTCGGCATGGAATAAAGCACGAGCGAGCCCGAAAGCAATCCCGTATCAAGTGCGGTACCGCGTTTCCACGCACATATAACGCCTATAAGTATACCGAGCACAATGGCTATTATCTCTGCGGCAACAAGCAGAATTACGGTATTTGGAATGCGCCCCGCAATTATTGCAAGCACGTCCTGCTTACCGTCATATGTGTTAAATGCATCTCCAAAGTCTCCCGTAAGAAGATCGCTCATGTACTTTACAAATTGCTTCATAATGGGCTGGTCAAGCCCCGCGTTTGCAATAAGACGATCCTTGACTTCTTGAGAGGTGGTGCTTTTTGCTATTATGGTTGTGGCATCACCCGGCATAACACGGAAAAGAAAGAAGTTGAACGCCACAACAAAAAGAATGGTGATAATGGCAAACAACAGTTTTTTGATAATATGTTTGGTCAAATTCGAACACCTCCGGGGTGCGGTAATTTAAATCGGAATAAGGCGCGGGGTGTGCAGCAAATGCGGCACACCCCGCGATTGAGCAGCTTAGGTTATGCTGCCGGCTTTACGTTTACGTAAGTGTCTATACGCTCATTGCCGAATAAGCCCACTCCGTTTGTCGGGTAACCCGTCCAACGGGTGGAAATGGCTTCAACGCTGAGAGAATAGCAGATGATGGAGTAGGGGCAATCCTCATAAAGTATGCGCTGGCATTCTTCGATGGCGGCAGCACGCTCCTCCTCGTCAATGGTGGCATAGGCCGCGGCATATGCTTCATCATATGCGGGGTTGGAGTATCCGCTAGAGGAGTATCCGAGCGTTTCCCAATCCTGGAATATGCACAGTATGAATGCAGGGTCGGCATCTCCGCCCCAACCGTCAAGATTGAGCTGCCAATCGGGATTGCCATCGTATACGGTATCCCACATGGTGACCTTTTCAAGTGTGGTCCATCTTATCTCTATACCTGCTTCGGCGCAGTTTGTAATCAGCATGTTTACAACCGCAGACTGCCATGAGCTGCGTTCGGAAGCCGTTATAAGCTCAATGCTCAGCGGTTCACCGTTGCGTTCGCGTATGCCGTCTCCATCGGTGTCGATATAACCTGCTTCATCAAGTATCTCATTTGCTTTATCAATGTTCAAATCGCGACGAATATCATCGGAAGGAACATATTTATAACCGGGGTTATTAACCATGCCGTAGCCGATTTCGGCAAGTCCGCCATAGCCCATTTCTATTGCGCTTTCACGGTCAAGGCAATAATCTATTGCGTGGCGAATAACCTTATCGCCCGTAACCTCATTCAGCATGTTATACGCAAGGTGTTCTTCACCAAAGCTTTCATAAAGCTCGGTATACGCACCCGAATCACCCTGAAGGTTATCATATTGTGTGCGGTCAAGGCCGTAGCAAGCATCAACTTCGCCAAGCTGCATAGCCTGTACCATGGTGTCATAATTGTCATACGGGGTGAATACAAGCACGTCGACATTGGGCTTTGTTCCCCAATAATTATCGTTGCGGATAAAGGCTATATTGCCGTTTGCACTGCGGGAAGAATCATAGATAAACGGACCGGAGCCGACAAGAGTATCCGTTTCATAGGTGAGTATATCATCCACCGTACTCCAAACATGCTCGGGCAGAACGGGGATTATCTGGTAAAGCATATCGGGCTTCGGCGTTTCGCAGTTGAACACCACGGTATATTCATCGGGACATTCTATCGAAGTAAAGCCACTTGCATGGGTTGAATACATATAGCTTTCTATTGCATTTTCATATGTCCACTTTACATCGGCCGATGTTACGGCTTCTCCGTCGGAGAATACCGCATCGTTGCGCAGATGGAATGTCCATACAAGTCCGTCATCGCTGCTTTCCCACGTTTCCGCAAGACGAGGTACGGCCTTGAAGTCATCATCGTAAGCAATAAGCGAGTCGTAGCAAAAGTTCAAAAAGTCATAAACCATGCTCGAAGTTGTGGAGAAGAAGTTGAGTGTATCATAGTCGCCCGTAATTGCAACCTTGAATATAACTTCTTCATCGGTGCCTGCATTATCACTGCACGCGGTACAAAGGCTGAACACCATGACCATGGACAGCAGTATAACTACCAGTTTTTTCATCAAAAGATCCTCCTTGATATTATTCTTGTTTTATGCTTCAATGCCGCTTTCAAGTACGGTAAATTCCTTCTTTACCGAATCAAGCCGAACTTTTACGCCCAGCGGCAGAGTTGCCATGTCGTTTGTGTGCCCAAGCGGTAAACCGTACATTACGGGCACACCAAGCGGTTTGAGGTAGTATTCAAACACCTCTTCAATATGGACATCGGAAAGAAATCCGGGTTTATAGTCAAAAGGAACGCAATTGCTGCATTCACCTATCATAATTGCGGCAACGTCATCGAAAACGCCTGCGTTTCTTAAATGACTCATGGCGTTATCGACTATCCACGGTTCCGAATCCACCTCTTCGAAAAACAGTATCTTGCCGCGGGTATCGGGCTGATAGGGGGTACCCATGCTGGCACATAGGAGGGTTAGATTGCCGCCTATAAGCTCGCCTTCCGCAACACCTTCGGTTATTGTATGCAGCCACTTTTTTGGATCATGCAACGGGATAACTCCAAGCGGTTCTTCAGTGGTAAGTGCTTTGAAAAACTGCTGCTTTGTATATTCCGTAAGATCTTCGGGATTAAAGCGTGCCATACCCGGACCATGGAATGTAACAAGCTGAGAAAACTTGTTTATCGCAAGGTGTAGCGATGTTATATCCGAAAAGCCGGTGAAAATCTTCGGGTTATTGTGTATAAGCTCGAAATCAAGGTGGCGAATTATTTGTGCGCTGCCGTAGCCGCCACGTGTACAACAGACGGCATCTATAGACGGATCGGCAAACATGGCATTTATATCCGCCGCACGTTCAAGCTCGCTTGCGGCAACGAAGCCTTTACGAAGGTCAACATGCTGACCCATAACAACCTTATAACCCATTTCTTCAATAAAATGCTTGGCGCGTGGGAGTTCCGACGGACAATCGGAAGGACTGGCCGGGGATACAAGGCCGATGGTAGCACCGAGTGAGAGCTTTTTGGGCTTTAACATATGCGCTCCTTTCCACATAAATACATTATTAAAAGAATAAACCTCGGAGCAACTCCGAGGTCAATACTTTTTTAGCTATTGTTGAATAACGGCATATACGCAATAAATGGCCTTGCGGTGACCGCCCACAAAATAGTTTGTGTTTTCATGTCCGTAAAACTTTCCCGTAAGGGCTATGCCGTTTGATGCGGCATAATCGATAATGGGCTGCAGCATATTCATGGGCTCATCATTAAAGTGAACCTCGGTAATGAGGCAATGCGGTTCCTGTTCAACTATTATATCGTTGCGCATGTTGGACGGTTTTAATCTTACGGACCCGCGAAATGACAAATATCTTTCCATATGCGGAGATGAGTCGTTTTGATCATACGTAAAGGACATTGAAATATCCATCCAGTTGCCGCGCTCAAAGTCAAAGCAGTTTTTAAGATATTCCGCTATATGCTTGCTTTGGTCATAGCAATCTCGGCGGCGATAGCATGGCGGCATTGGGCCAAAGCTGAATGTACCTATACTGCGCATTTCTTCAACGTGCAGCTCGCTCCATGACTGTAACTCGTGCAAAGCATCGATCTTTTCGCGTATTTCGCTTATAAGCTCACTTTTGCGATGCTCTATGACCTGCTGTATATCCTCAAGCGGAAGCTCATCAACCATAATCGAACGAATATCGGGTATCGTAAGCGACATGCTGCGATAAAACAGAATATCCGTAAGCTTTAATAAATCCTCGGATGAGTATTCATAATAGTTGTTGTTTTGATTGCGCTGTGGAGTAATAAGCCCTTCGCGGACATAATAGCGAATGGTTTCCGTGGATATATTCAGTGCCTTTGAAATTTCATTGGCCGTTAGATTCATGTCAGCATCTTCCATCGCGCTAAGCGCAGGATTTATCTTATTTTATCGCTTCATAGCGGGGAAGTCAATGCGGGCAAATGACACGACAGAGAAAGTATATAAAACCGCAGCAATAGGGGAGTATACCATTTTGCTGCGGTCAAAAACATTTTAAGTGTTTAATTCTATATTCTGTAGCTCAAACCTGTACTTCTGCTTACACTCGGGATATTTTTCGTGATCCACCTCACTTAAAAACATGTCAAGCGGTCGAATCCAAAGCGAACCGTCACCGTATAGCTTCCTATATATAACATATTGCTCTCCCGTTTCACTGTGGAGTGCAATATCTTCAGTAAGATAATAATTGCCTTTGAAATGGCGGTATACTCTTTTAAGCTTTATTTCGCGCATTACGTATCCTTTCATAATAAAACCGAGAGTAACAACTCTCGGCTTGGTTTGCGGCGTAAAAGACAGCGTCACGCCGTGAGCGCATCAACGCGGCAAATAAGATCGTTGAGCGTATGTATACTTTCTTCATCCTCAACTATCAAATCGAGCTGATCCTCGACCTCAAGTATAATTTCGGTAAGATCGAGTGAATCTATACACCTGTCGCACTCACCTTCCATGGAAGATTGGCCGGTTACGGCGCAAGCTATCTCCACGATCCTTTCCAGATTTGACATAAAATGACCTCCGAATAATTGCTTATAAATAATATGAAGTATTATGCGTAAAAAACACGCAAATGCGATTCTACCGCAATTGAAGCATATTGTCAATACGGCTAACATATCGCTTCCATATATTGTGCTTTTGCGGTATAATGCACAATATAAGCTGTGGGTAAAGGAGCAAAGCATGAGCAACAAAAGTAAAACAAAAATGGATGCCAAAACAAAGAAAAAGCTGATGTATATAGTAATCGCGGCGGTTTTGGCCTTAATAGCCATATTCAAACCCGAATGGCTTGATTACTTCATTGATAATACTGATGAAGCGGGAAATATGGGCACCGTTGACGCAACGCTTTCGCCTGATGTTTCTTCAAACGACGGTAATGATGACAGCGGATTGTATGTTGCTTTTATAAATGTGGGGCAGGGGGACAGTATTTTTATGCGCTCCACAAGCGGGAAAACATTGCTTATTGATGCGGGCACGCCGGATGCTTTTGAAAGCATAAAAAACGTGCTTGACGAAAACGGTGTTACAAAGCTTGATGCCGTGGTAATGACGCACCCGCACAGCGACCATATGGGCAGTATGAAAAAGGTCGTGGAGAATTATGACATAGGCGTATTCTATATGCCCGATGCCGTGAACACAACAAGCTCGTTTGAAAAGCTCATAACCGCACTTGAAACAAACAAAGTAAAAACCAAAACGATATGGGGTGGGCCAAGCGCAACCTTAAGCTGGGATGACGATGTTGAAATAAGGGTTCTTTCACCGCTGAAGGGCAATGATTATGACCTTAACAACGTGAGCATTGTTTTACATGTTGCATACAAAAACACATCGCTCCTTCTGACGGGAGATGCGGAAAAATACGCGGAAAAGCTTATACTTGAGGATGAAGCGGATTTATTGAAGGCTGATGTGCTCAAAGCGGGTCACCACGGTTCCTCAACTTCAAGCAGTCAGGCATTTCTTGATGCAGTCGATCCCGAAGTGGTCATACTTTCGCTCGGTAAAGACAATGACTACGGTCACCCCCATAAGGAAACCATGGAACGACTGAATAAACTCGGCGTAAAAATATACCGTACCGACGAGGTCGGCACGGTAGAAATGCTGTTTACGGAAAACGAAGTGCGCTTACTCAGCGGGAAATAGTTCCGCAAAAAGCTCACGTATTTGTTGAGCAGGCAGCTTTTCAACGGCCCTGTCATATGTGACGAGACCATTAAGCTCATCCTCGACATCACTTAATTGAGTATATATTGCTGCGGATAGCCCTTGCCGATAGGCGGGGGCTATATCTTCGCGGTAAAGCTCACAGAACTCCTTCAAATATTCTTCATCATTCTTCATGCGGCGATAGCCGTAATCCTTTCTGTTGAAGCAATGTCCGTTTATTCTGCGATTATAGCCGCCAAACTCACTTAATACAAGCACTCGCCCAAGCTTATCGGGCTTGAACTTGTAATCTCTAAAATAGATGTGCAAGCTTTCAACATCACCGGCACCTTGGTCATGCCAACCGCTTGCATGGTCGATGGTGCGCGTATCGTCAATGGAACGAACAAGCTCACTGACCTTTACAGAATCAAATTGACCCCAGCCTTCATTAAACGGTACCCACATTGCTATGCATGGGCAATTATAAAGCTGATGTATCATCTCTTTAAGCTCCGCATAGTATTGTTCGCGCCCCTCGGCATCCTCACGAGCAAAGCTTACATAATTCTTTTCGGTATCGCTCATGCTGCCAATGCCGACCAACGGTGCGATTATGACTGATGTTTTGTATTTGCCACCGCCAGATGGCATATCCTGCCAAACAAGCATACCAAGCCTGTCACAATGATAGTAGAAACGCAGGGGTTCTATTTTTATATGTTTTCTCAGCGTATTGTAACCGAAGGCTTTCATGGTGAGAATATCATTTATATATGCTTCATCACTCGCTGCGGTATACAAACCATCTGACCAGTAGCCCTGATCGAGCACTCCGTTATGGAAATAGGGCTTATTGTTCAGCATAAGGCGGGGGAGCCCGTTCTCGTCTTTACCAACCGAGAATTTGCGCATGGCAAAATAGCTTTTTACGCAATCCTCACCCATGCGTATATCAAGATCGTAAAGATAAGGAGATTCGGGTGTCCATTCACGGAAACCTGCCATGCTCATATGTATCGGCTGATTGGCCATACCATGAGCCACAACATCACCGACCCGTACAATACACTCTTTAGAAGAATCGGGATAATTGCTGAATGCGGTTACCTCAATTGCACTTTGGTCAAACAACGGGGTTATTTTCAATGCCTCAATATAATCGTCACACACGCTTTCAAGCCAAACGGTCTGCCATATGCCGCTTTGCGGAGTGTACCAGATCCCGCCTCGCTTTATCTTCTGCTTGCCGCGAGAATGATACGAGGTATCCGTATAATCCCGTACCTTTACGGTAAGTACGTTTTCCTTCTTTATATAATCGGTAATGTCAAATGTAAATGAGGTGTATCCTCCGATATGGGAACCCACATCAACTCCGTTAACGTATACGGTCGCTATCTGGTCAACGGCACCGAAATGGAGCAATACGCGCCCACGATTAAAGTCAGCAGGAATATCGAAACTGCGCGAATACCAAAGCAACTCATCCGGCTGAACCATTCTCTTTACGCCCGAAAGCTCACATTCGGGAGAAAACGGAACAATGATTTCGCCATCCATGGCCTCGGGCACGGCATTCGCGGCGGTTATTGCGTATTGCCACGCTCCGTTAAGGTTTATATAGCTGTTGCGCACAAGCTGAGGACGCGGGTATTCCTGCAAAACCGAATCCTTATCAAGCTTTTTACCCCATTTTGTTAACATATAACATTCCTCCGTAAATCAAGTTTATCAATATGGAAAGCCCCCGCTTACTTCAAGCACTTGCCCCGTTATAAAAGAAGCATCGTCTGAAGCAAGAAAGAGCATTGCCTTTGCAACATCGTCAGGCCGACCGAGTCTGCCAAGCGGGGTTTGATTCATCAGCTGACGCTTATCTGCTTCATCGAAAACGGACATCATATCCGTTTCGATAACCCCGGGCGCAATACAGTTCACTCTGACGCCGCTTGGCCCAAGTTCTCGACTGAGTGCCTTGGTAAGCCCTATCACGCCCGCCTTTGCGGCCGAGTATGCAACCTCACAGGAGCCGCCGTATATGCCCCAAACCGAGGAAACGGTAATTATGCTACCCATTCTTTGCCTGATAAGGGGCAAAGATGAATGAATCATGTTGTATACGCCCGTAAGGTCGGTATTCATTACATTTTGCCAATCATTAAAGCTTGTATCCTCAAGGAGAGAATAGCAGGCGATGCCCGCATTCGCTATTACAACATCTATTCCGCCAAGTGTTGATTCAATGTTTTTGGCCAAGGCTTCGGCAACTTGCGGATCGGATATGTCACCCTTTACGGGCATTGCCATTGCGCCGATGTCGCTAAGCTCACTCATCAGTTTTTTTATGGCAATATCATTACTGCAATAACCTGCGGCTATTTTATAACCGGCCTTGGCAAATGCCAATGCGGCACTTCGGCCTATTCCGCGTGATGCGCCGCTTATCCATACGGTCTTTGCCATGTTTGCCCTCCGATTTCATGCCGAATTATTATTCTAAACGATATCATAAAATAGGTTTTATTTCCACATGTTTTTACCGAAAACCACAAATTTAAGTAACTAATTAAACTGTTTTATATTTTTTGTAAATGAGTTATAATAGGTGCTGTTAGTAAAAAAGAAAAGGAGCGAATAATGTCACATAAGAAAGAGCGCAAAGCGGGCATAATGGATATTCTACGCAGCCCATACGCGCATCGGTTTTTCCGCAAGTACAAGTGGAGCTATCTTATCGGTATGGCAATACTGGTGATTATAGACGCCGCACAAACGGAAGTACCCGGCATAGTCGGCGGAGTTATAGACGGGATAAGGGATGCAAGCATAGAAGAAACAGACTTTGTTTCCGCAATAATTAAAATGGCTCTTATAGGCATTGCTGTTTTTGTCGGAAGAATAGGGTGGAGATATTGCATCTTCGGCGCATCGCGCAAAATAGAACGCGATATGCGCAACGATCTTTTCAGCCACCTGAACACCCTGCCGGTATCATTTTTCCACGAGCATAAGGCCGGTGAAATAATGGCATACATGACCAACGACATAGAGGCCGTTCGCATGACGTTTGCCGTTACGATTATGATGGGTCTTGATATGATTACGATAGGCATAACCACGCTTATTAAAATGATAACCCAGATAGATCTGCGTTTGAGCCTTATAACCGTTATACCGCTTAGCATGGTTGCATTTGTAAGTATGTTTGTCGGGCGCGAAATGCATAAGCGCTTTACAAAGCGTCAGGAGGTATTTGCCAAGGTTTCGGACTTCGTGCAGGAAAAGCTGAACGGCATAAAGGTAGTAAAGGCATTTGTGCAGGAAGAAAAGGAATATGCCGCATTTGAAGCGGTAAACAGCGAATCCCGCACGGCAAACATAAGGGACGCTAGAATACAGGCGTTCATGTTCCCGTTCATGCATATGATAGCCGGCTGTTCAATGGCCATAGCCATAGCGTACGGCGGTTATATTGCAATACTCGGGCGCATATCTGTTGGCGATTTTTCCGCGTTTGTACAGTACCTCAATATGCTTGTTTGGCCGATAGCTTCCATAGGAAGGATAATAAACGTGGTAACGCGCGGCTCCGCTTCTCTAAAACGAGTTGAAGCTGTACTGCATACGGAATCCGACATAAAGGATGCTCTGCCTGAGGTTACAAGTTCGGAACCGATACGCGGAGAGATAGAAGCGCGAGAGCTTACTTTCCGTTATGACGGTACCGATAAGGATGTGCTGAAGGATATTTCATTCCACATTCAGCCGGGTCAGACACTTGGCATTGTCGGCCGCACGGGCGCTGGAAAAACAACGCTTGTCAATCTGTTCCAAAGGATTTACGATCCCGATGACGATATGCTTTATATCGGCGGCAGGGAAATACATACGATACCGCTTGAAACTCTTCGTGCGTCAATGGGCTATGTCATGCAGGATAATTTCCTGTTCTCCGATACGGTACGCAATAATATTACCTTCGGTGACCATTCAAAAACATTTGAGGAAGTTCAGCATGCGGCCGAAATGGCCTGCGTACACGACAATATAGTGGATTTCCCCGATGGGTATGAAACAGTGGTAGGCGAACGCGGCGTATCGCTTTCGGGCGGACAAAAGCAGAGGATTTCCATTGCGCGTGCGCTTATACTAAACCCTGAAATTCTAATACTTGACGATGCACTTTCCGCCGTTGATACCGATACGGAGGAAAAGATACTCGAAAACCTCAAAGAAGAAAGACGGGGCAAGACCAACGTTATAATTGCGCACCGTATATCAACGCTGCAAAATGCGGATAAGATAATCGTAATAGACGGTGCAAACATAATAGAAGAAGGTAACCACGATCAGCTTGTTGCCATGGGCGGAATGTATGCGGAGCTTTACCATAAGCAGCTTCTTGAAAAGATGAAGAAGGAGGAGTATAAGCTATGAGCAAAAAAGGCAATAAAACCAAAAAGCTTTCGCCAAATCGCCGCCTTCTCAAATATGCGCGGCCGTATATAGGGCATTTTGCACTCGCATTTGCTATAATACTTGTGCTTGTTTGGCTTGAACTCTATCAACCGCAAATACTCGGTGATGCGGTTGATGAATGTGTTGCCAAGTACGAGACCGTTTCAAGTGAAGGCTTTAGCATAGAGGAGCTTAAAGAGCTTAGGGCGGACGATTTGAGCAATGTTATCAGGCTTGGCCTACTGTACCTTGCAACGGTGCTTGCAGTCATGGCATTAACGTATGCGCAGGCTACAATACTTGCAACCGTTGGCCAAAAGATAATTTACAACCTGAGAAATGACATATTCAGCCACATGATGAAGCTTCATATAGGCTTCTATAACGACAATCCCATAGGCCGACTTGTAACAAGGGTTACAAACGACTGTGAAACGGTAAACGAAATGTTTACAAGCGTTATAGTAAACATACTCAAGAGCATTATAGTTCTTGTTGGCGTTATCGTAATGATGCTGAGCTATAACGTTAAGCTTTCGCTGTATATATTCATTGTACTACCTTTTGTTACAGTTGCTACATTTGTGTTCAGAACCGCAACACGAAAGATATATCGCATAATGCGTGCCAAAATATCGGAGCTTAACGGCTTCGTGGCGGAACATGTTTCGGGCATGAAGGTGGTTCAGGCATTTACCGCGGAAAACGATGTAAAGACGGATTTTGAAAACAGGACGGAGGAGCTTCGCGGCATAAATATGCGCCAGCTTATGGCGTTCGCGCTGTACAGCCCGATTTCATATGTTATGAACATTGTTGCGCTTGCCATACTTATATTCGTCGGCGGACATATGGTGCTTGAAAACGTCATAACGATAGGCACGATAGTTATATTCCAGCGCTATATAAACAAATTCTTCCAGCCAATTCAGGAACTTGCGGAACAGTTCAACACCATTCAATCCGCAAATGCTTGTGCGGAGCGCATATTCTGGCTGTTGGATACGGAACCCGAAATAAAGAACGATCCCGATGCGGTAAGCGTTGATTCTTTCAAGGGCAGAATAGAGTTCAAGAATGTCTGGTTTGCCTACAAGGGTGAAGATTGGGTACTGAAGGACGTTTCCTTTACGGTTGAGCCCGGACAGCGCGTTGCATTTGTCGGCGCAACGGGCGCGGGTAAAACAACCATACAGAACCTTATCTGCCGCTATTATGATATCCAAAAGGGCAGCATCACCATTGACGGCATAGACGTAAAAAAGATAAAGACGGAAGATTTAAGGCGTAATATAGGGCAAATGCTTCAGGATGTATTCCTGTTCTCGGGCGATGTCAAGGACAATATTCGCTTAAACGAAACCTCTATATCCGATGAGGCCATAATGGAGGCCGCAAAGACCGTCAACGCAGCAACCTTCATTGAAAAGCTTGACGGCGGTTATTCACACAAGGTTATCGAGCGCGGCGCGGCATTTTCCGCAGGACAAAGGCAGCTTATATCCTTCGCACGTGCGCTTGCATTCAAACCGTCGGTATTGATTCTTGATGAGGCGACGGCGAATATAGATACCGAAACCGAGGGCCTTATTCAGGATGCACTCGGAAAGCTTATGGAGGGTCGAACCACAATCATGGTAGCGCACAGGCTTTCCACCATACAGAACGCGGACAACATAATTGTCATGCATAAGGGATGCATCGTTGAAGAGGGTACACATCAGGAACTGCTTGAACAGGGCGGCATATATTATAAGCTGTATAAGCTGCAATACGAACACGAAACCGCATAACACAAAAAGGTCTAAAAGGAGCAGGGAACTATCTCTGCTCCCTTTTTTATTACAAAAAGCAGGAAAAAGTTGTCCGACGGTAAACAAGTGTTTTTACCTAAAATACACGGATTTTTCACACTTGACATTATGAGGAAACAAACACATCGGTTTTTTCCATGGTAAAAAGCATTGATAAATACGATATGCTTTGGTAACATATTATAAAAGTCAGGGCAAAAAAGAATAGGGGTGTTCTTATTTGACTCAGAAATTCTATAGGAGGAATATCATTTTATGAACGACGTTTTGCTCCCAATCGTACAAAAGATCAATGGGTATCTTTCAGACTATGTTTTGATCATCCTTCTCATTGGCTGCGGCTTGTATTTTTCTATTCGCACTAAATTTGTGCAGGTCCGTTGCTTTGGCGAAGGTATGAAGAATGTTTTCGGTAATTTGTCACTCAAGGGCGGCAAGCAGGGCGGCGGTATGAGCTCTTTCCAGGCTCTTGCAACCGCAATAGCCGCACAGGTCGGTACCGGTAATATAGTCGGTGCCTGCGGCGCCATACTTGTCGGCGGCCCCGGTGCAATCTTCTGGATGTGGATAATCGCATTCCTCGGCATGGCTACCATTTATGCAGAAGCTGTTCTTGCACAGAAGACCCGTATTGTTAAGGAAGACGGACAGGTACACGGCGGCCCCGTTTACTACATCCGTACCGCATTCAAGGGCACCTTCGGTAAGATACTTGCCGGCTTCTTTGCCGTTGCTATCATAATAGCTCTCGGCTTCTTCGGCTGCATGGTTCAGTCCAATTCCATAGGTTCCACCATGAATACCGCTTTCGGTATCCCCACGTGGATTGTCGGTATTGTTCTTGTTATCATCTCCGCCTTCATATTCCTTGGCGGCATGGATCGTCTTGCATCCGTTACCGAAAAGGTAGTTCCCGTCATGGCGGCTTTCTACATCCTTGGCGGTCTGGTAATCTTCTTTGCCAATATAACCAAGGTTCCTCAGGCGTTCGGTCTTATCTTTAAGTATGCATTTGCTCCCCAGGCCATTATCGGCGGCGCATTCGGCGCGGCCATAAAGTCTGCTGTTTCTCAGGGCGCAAAGCGCGGCCTGTTCTCCAACGAAGCCGGTATGGGTTCTACCCCTCATGCCCATGCACAGGCCAATGTTAAGGATCCTCATGAACAGGGCACCGTTGCCATGATCGGCGTGTTTATCGACACCTTTGTGGTTCTCACCATAACAGCCATCAGCGTTGTTATAACCCTTTACACCAGCGGCGGCATACTTGAAAGCGGCGTCATTCCCGAAGGCATCAATAAGACCAACCTTGCACAGACTGCATTCGGCACACTGCTCGGCGAGGCCGGCGGTAACATCTTCATAGCTATTGCACTGTTCTTCTTCGCATTCTCCACCGTTCTCGGCTGGAACATGTTCGGCAAGATCAACGTTGCATACCTCTTCGGTAAGACCCCTAAATCCGAGAAGATAGCCACTACCGCTTACACTGTAATCTCTATAATCTTCATATTCCTTGGCACTCTTGCCTCCAACGATCTGGTTTGGGAGCTGAGCGATATGTTCAACCAGCTTATGGTTATCCCCAACGTTATCGGCTTGATAGCGTGCAGCGGAATAATACTTTCCGTTACACACTTCAATAAAAAGAAAGACGAAATAAAGGTCGTTGAATAATATCATCAACCTGTTTTTCACCTGAATGTAATGAATCAAGGCTCGAATTTCTTCGAGCCTTGATTCGTTTAAGACTAATCCGACGGTTTTATTCGTTTTTATCTTCCGAAATACGTCCCTGTGCAAGCTTAACTGATGATCTGTTTACGAGCGCATTTTTCTCCATAAGTTCACGCATGGCGGCCATTGCGGCATCCACCTGCTTTTTGAATTCGTTTGCGCTCAACCGCGCCGCGCCGTTTCCTGCAATTATAACTTGTTCCATCCTGTCGGATGTTGCGACCTCAACGCGATAGTTTTGGCTCAGTTCGTGGGATGTTTTTTCGATATATGTATCCGCGGTTTCGGCCTCCTTGGTATAGACAACGGTAATATTATTTATCTTTTCAATGCTTCCAACATGCCCTTTTATTCGATATGCATCGAAAACCAAAATGATTTCACATTTTCTTACTCCCTTGTAATTGCACATAAGGTTTATCAGCCTGCTGCGCGCAAGTTCCATGTTGTCCTTGGCGATTTCCGCAAGTTCATCCCATGCAAAAATAATGTTGTAACCGTCAACCAGCAAATAGTCCGCACCCGCGGGGAAGGGGGATATGGCTGTATCCGCTTGAACGGTTTTTGTATTGGTGCGTCTGAATGCCGCAAGCGGGTCACTCTTGATGGGCCCGTATGTGCGCTCATATATTCTTATAAGCTCCGCTTCATCTTCTCTTGAAAGCGGCTTATATGCGGATACATTCGATGAAGGAACGGTTTTCGGCTTCAATGTCCTTTCAAGGTGCATGTGCTCAAAAACCTCATTCCACTTTACGGTATGCCCCGCACCATGTACGCAAAAGACGGAATCGGCAGGATTGAGTGTGTCGGCTTCGGCATTGTAGCATAGCTGAGCCACTACCTCATCGGTATTATGACATTCGCGGTATTCGCTGCCGATTATGCCAAGTCTGCCCATGCCATGGGTATACAGCGCAAGCTGAGATGAATAACCCTGCATTTTTACGGCGGGAGCAAATCCGCGTATAGTGGCGGTGGAGCCATCCTGTTCGGGAGCCGAAAATTCGGCACAAAGCCGTTGCATATCGCTTAATGCACGCCCTATGGATTGTTCGGGTACGCGCAATGAAAACTCATACCATGGTTCAAGCAGCACGCTTTCCGCCTGCATCAAGCCTTGTCTGACTGCGCGATAGGTTGCCTGCCTGAAATCGCCGCCTTCGGTGTGTTTCAGGTGCGCTCGTCCCGAAACAAGCGTTATTTTAACATCCGTTATGGGAGAGCCCGTAAGAACACCTATGTGTGTTTTTTCGGCCAGATGTGTAAGAATAAGCCGCTGCCAGTTTTTATCGAGCTTTTCTTCCGAACAATCTGTACAAAGCACTATACCGCTCCCGCGCTTCAGCGGTTCAATAATGACGTGCACTTCGGCATAGTGCCTTAACGGTTCATAATGGCCCACGCCCTCAACCTTATTTGAAACGGTCTCCTTATAAAGTATACTGCCGTGGTCAAATGTGACTGCCATATTAAACCTGCTTTTCAAAAGGCTTTGCAGCACTTCCAACTGTATTTCGCCCATAACATGAACGTGTATTTCCTTTAATCGGTCATTCCATACAACGTTAAGTTCGGGCGTTTCATCTTCAATGCGTTTTAATGCGGTAAATACCTTGGCGATATCAAGCCCGTCGGCAGGTATTACGCGATATGCAAGCACGGGGGCGAGCATCGGCTTGGGAGAATTCTTTTCCACGCCAAGTCCTTCGCCCGGCCTTGCAAAAGAAAGGCCGCACAGCGCACATACATTCCCTTCAAACGCTTCTTCCACGGTTCTATACTTTGCACCCGAGTAAATGCGTATTTGATCAATCTTTTCGTTCCATTCTTTATTGCCGCTTGTGCCGCACAGTGTTGATTTGACCTTTAGTCTGCCCGAGGTTATCTTTACAAATGTCAGCCTTGTATCCTGCACATCGGTGGCTATCTTAAAAACCTTTGCTCCGAATTCCTTCTTATGATGTTGCTGTGCAGTAAAATGAGCAAGGCTGTCCAAAAGTTCGTCTATACCGTCAATTTTCAGTGCAGAACCGAAAAGGCAGGGGAATACGGCACGTGCTTTTACGGCCTTTATTATGTTTGTATCGCTGACAGTGCCTGAAGTAAGGTAATCCTCGAGCATTTCTTCCGTACAGGTTGCAAGCTCTTCGTACAGCTCATTTTTCGGCCTTGTGGCCGAAAAGTCGATGAAGCCCGAGGATAACGCAGAAAGCTCGGCTATCAATTCAGCCCTTGACTTTGCGGCTATATCCATCTTATTTACAAAAACAAATGTTGGAATACTTGCGCGTTTAAGCATACGAAACAGCGTTTCCGTATGGCTTTGAACGCCGTCGGGAGCACTTATAACAAGAATTGCATAATCTATCACGTTAAGCGCGCGTTCCGCTTCGGATGAAAAGTCAACATGACCGGGAGTATCCAAAAGCACAAACTCACATTCGCCGTAATTCAGCTCGGCTTGTTTTGAAAAAATGGTTATTCCGCGTTGTTTTTCAAGCATATGCGTATCAAGAAAGGCGTTGCCGTGGTCTACTCTGCCGACCCTTCTGAGCATACCGCTCGTGTAGAGCATAGCTTCGCTAAGGGTCGTTTTCCCTGAATCCACGTGGGCCAAAATGCCTAAGGTAAGTCGTTTCATAGTGCAATCCAATCTTTTAGGATTGTAATATTATACATATCTTTGCCCCATCAATGCAATACGCCTTGCCAACGGGCAAGCAAACAAATATAATATGGCATTGTGAGTTGCGTTTTAGACGCACGATTTTTAGCTAAAGAAGGACGGATTATGACCAACGATCTTACTGTCGGAAAAAGCGAAAGAGTGCTTTGGCGGTTTTGTTTGCCGCTTTTCGGTAGCATTATATTTCAACAGTTGTATAATATTGCGGACAGCCTTGTTGCGGGCAAGTTTATCGGGGAAAATGCGCTTGCCGCCGTTGGCAACAGCTATGAAATAACACTCATTTTTATCGCTTTTGCTTTTGGTTGCAATATAGGCGGGTCGGTTATCACGGCTCAGCTTTTCGGGGCAAAACGTTTTGCGGATATGAAAACGGCCGTAAGCACAACCTTTTTGGCAAGCGGTGTTTTGTGTGCTGTACTTATGGCCGTGGGTCTGCCGCTGTGCAATGAACTGCTTGCGCTTATAAATACTCCAATGGAGGTCATGGAAGATTCCGCACTGTATCTTCGAATATATATTTACGGCCTGCCGTTTGTATTTTTCTATAATGTGGCCACGGGTATATTCTCGGCACTTGGGGATTCAAAAACTCCGTTTTATTTCCTTGCCGCTTCATCGCTCAGCAATATCGGAGCGGATATCCTTTTTGTAACCGAGTTCAATATGGGCGTTGCGGGCGTTGCGTGGGCAACGTTTATTTGCCAAGGCGTAAGTTGCGTGCTATCACTGTTGTTTGTCTTTTTGAAGCTTAAAAAGGTAGAATCCGAGCATAGTTCGCGCCTGTTCTCGGCAAAGCTGTTAAAGCAAATTGCCAAGATTGCAATACCGAGCGTTTTGCAACAGAGCTTTATTTCCGTTGGCAACATAATCATACAGGGCGTTATAAATTCATTCGGCACGGCGGTAATGGCAGGCTATTCTTCGGGAGTCAAGCTTAATAATCTCGTTGTGACCTCATTTACAACGTTGGGCAACGGTGTGTCCAATTTCACCGCACAAAACATAGGTGCGGCAAAGCCCGAACGAGTAAAGAGCGGCTATTGGGCAGGAACAAAGATGGTATGGATGCTGTCCGTTCCGCTGACATTACTGTATTTTCTTCTTGGCGATAAGCTGTCGCTACTCTTCCTTGAACAGCCCACCGAGCTTGCGCTTCAAACCTCGGTAACATATCTTCGCATTCTTTCGCCGTTCTATGCAGTGGTATCGGCAAAGCTTGTTGCGGATGGCGTACTCAGGGGCAGCGGGCGAATGAAGCAGTTTATGGCCTCAACTTTCACCGACCTTCTTCTAAGGGTTGTGCTTGCGGCGATGCTTTCTTCAACATCGCTTGGCTCAACAGGTATATGGGTTGCATGGCCAATAGGCTGGTGTACGGCAACGGTACTGTCTGTGCTGTTTTGCAAAAAGAGTATTGAGCAGGGCATGAGCAACAATGCGGAACACACGGCCTAACGTACCTACATTCGTTTGACTTGCGCAGGAATCGCGGATATAATAAAAAGCAACCGTTGTTATATCAATGAAAACGAACGATAACGAAGGAGACGTATCATGCCGCCAAGTTTCTTGTTCAAGCGAGAAGAAGTGGTATCTGCCGCAATAAACGTAATAAGGAAAAACGGCGCCGACGGCCTTACGGCAAGGTCGCTTGCGGCTGAACTTGGCTGTTCGGTAAAGCCGATATTCGGTCTATTCAAAAACATGGAGGAAGTTCGGTTTGAGTGTATAAAGGCTGCCGATAAAATTTATATTGACAGCATTAACAAGGCCGCATTAACGAACGACAAACCATATAAGGCCATGGGCATGGCGTATATACGTTTTGCAAAGGAAGAAAAAGAGCTTTTTAAGCTGCTTTTTATGCGAGACCGATCGGCCGAAAAGATTAACACCGCCGAGGATGAAGAAAGGGCCGCTGAGTATGTGCGTATGATATCCTCCGCAACAGGATTAAATGAACAGGATGCTTATTTATTGCACATAGAATTGTGGGTATACGTTCACGGTGTTGCAACAATGCTTGCAACGGATTACCTTGATTGGGACAGCCAATTTATAAGCAATTCACTCACGGATTGCTATACAGGTCTTTTACATAGGTTCAAAAGCAGAAATACGGAGCAATAGAATCTTTTTATAATAACAAGCACAGGAGAAACAAAAGATGAAGATCATTAAGGCAAAAAATTACGATGAATTAAGCAGTCTTGCGGCCGATATGCTGCTTGAGCAGATAGCGCATAAGCCATGCTCCGTGCTTGGCTTGGCCACGGGCAGTACACCCATAGGAACCTATAATAAGCTTGTGCAGTATTATGAAGAGGGCAAGGTATCCTTTAGCGATGTAAAAACCATAAATCTTGATGAGTATTGCGGTCTTTGCGAAAATCATGAGCAAAGCTATCGTTTTTTTATGAACGCGCACCTATTTGACAGGATAGACATAAAGAAGGAAAACACATTCGTACCAAACGGCCTTGCGGAGGATGTTTCTTATGAATGTCGGCGCTATGATGAAATATATGACAGTATTGGCCCTGCGGACATACAGCTTCTCGGCATAGGCGTAAACGGGCATATCGGCTTTAACGAGCCTGATTCCTGCCTTATTGCGCCAACGCATTGCGTTACCCTGACCGAAAGCACACGCATAGCCAACAGCCGCAACTTTACCTCACTTGATGAAGTTCCGCATAAGGCCATAACGCTTGGCTTAGCGGGCATAATGAAGGCGAAAAAAGTACTTCTGCTTGCCTCGGGTAAATCAAAGCTTGATGCTATCCAAAAAACCGTTTACAGAAGAGTTGATCCTCATGTGCCTGCGAGCTTTTTGCAGCTGCATGACGATGTTACCGTGATATGCGATTTTGATATTAATGAATAGTTCCGTAAGAATGTCTATCAAACAAGGCAAAGCAGTCAAAATGGAAGCTTCGCCTTGTTTTTCGTCCTTGTAGAAAATCCGTTTTGTATTATTTACGTTATATACAGTAAGAAATCAAGCACTCTTTTGCTTTTGAACGCCGTTGACATCTATTATGGTTTCTCCGTCAAGCAGCAGTTCGCTTACCGTTACGAACTCATAGCCAAGCTCCTGCGCCGTTTTGATCAACGTGGGCAGATATTCTTTTATTTTGTAGCCGTTATTGTGGCAAAGTATTATGCAGCCGGGATGCAGTTTGGGAATAACGGTATCAAGTATGGTCTGCGCGCTGCGTTCCTCCTTCCAGTCTATGGTATCAATATCCCATTGTATCACCTCATAACCAAGTGAACGCATTGTAGTTATAACGGTATCGTTGTATTCACCGAACGGAGCACGGAAAAGCTTGCTCCGTTGGCCTGTCAGCTTTTCGATTGTATCATCGTAATCAACGGTTTCCTTTTTCATTTGTTCTTTGGATATGCCGTTCATGTGCGGATGCGTAGCCGAATGGTTGCCGATTTCGTGACCCGCTTCGGCTATAAGTTTAACATCATCAGGATATTTTTCAGTCCAATACCCGCAAAGAAAAAACGTTGCTTTTACGCCGTATTCTTCAAATGTATCAAGAATGAATTGAGTTTTGTCATCCTCCCATGCCGCATCAACGGTTATGGCTATTTTCATATCGCTACGTTCAACGCTGTACACGGGCAGTTCCTTCTTTTTGCCGGCAAGCACCTCAAGCTCGTATTCCTCCGTTTGTAACATAGCTGATGTGGGTGAAACCGCGCCCTGCGAAAATGACAGGACAATTATTACCGCCGCTGTAACGGCGGCAATGATTATTGCTGCTATAATAAGCATCTTTTTTGTTATGACGAATATCTTCATAAGCTTTCCTCCGCTAAACTGATTATGTCTATGCTTATGCACCGAAAAAGCAAAGCTTTCATAATATAATAATTACAATGCATTTTGAAATTATAAAAGCATGGTTTTATGGAGCACACAAAATAGCAATGCTTGTGCCAAATACAAGGCGTAAGGGTAGAGCCACAACGGATCTCATTAGACTATTTTGTCTTGGACGGCCTTGAGGTATTGCTCGATTTTCCTTACTTCATTGCCATAATATTGAGCATATGGTAGAATAAACTTGGCACATAGGGAGGCTGTTTACCTTGGATACATTTGTCGGTACGGTAAAAAGCATAATATATAAAAACGCGGAAAACGGTTATACGGTGCTGGAAGCCGTTGATGATAGCGGTGACGAGCGCACTGTTGTTGGTTCTCTTCCGCTTATTGTTGTGGGCGAAAAGGCCGAATTTGGCGGAGAATGGACGGAGCATCCCACATATGGCACTCAGTTCAGGGCCCGCACAAGCAAAACCTTGGCACCGGCGACATTGGGGGCGCTTATAAACTATCTTGGCAGTGGGCTTATTAAGGGTGTCGGCGCTTCAACAGCGCGAGATATTGTTGCAATGTTTGGCTCCGATACGCTCAATGTGCTTGAAAATGAGCCGGAAAGGCTGCGTGAAGTGCCGGGAATAGGCCGCATAAGGGCTTCTAAAATAGCGCAATCATTCGCAATGCAAAGGGGAATGCGCGAGGTTATGCTTTCCCTGCAGGAATTCGGCATAACGGTTGCGCAAAGCATGAAACTGTATAATACATACGGCGATCTTTGCATAGCAAAGCTTAAAGAGAATCCATACAGATTGATAGATGATATTGAAGGTATTGGCTTTATAACAGCGGATAAGCTTGCCGCAAAGGCAGGGTTCGAGGCGGATTCTCCGTTCAGAATAAAGGCAGGACTAAAATATACGCTGCAATGGGCAAGGCAGGAGGGGCATACCTATCTGCCGCGAGAAAAGTTGCTTGAAGTTGCCACGGGCATTCTCAATACAGACTTGCTTCCGACCGAAACAATGCTTGACGAGCTTATAATATCTCAGGATGTTGTATATAAGCTTATTGACGGTACGGATGCCATTTTCTTACCGGGAATGTACAGCGCGGAAAGCGAATGCGCAAGGCGCATTGCAAGCATTGCTTCGCGCGGGGGAGCTCAGCTTCTGTTCGGCACAAAAGCGCAAATCGATTCGCTTGAAAAGGAATTCAAAATACCGCTTGCACCGCAGCAGCGCAGAGCGGTGGAAACTGCACTTAAAAGCGGTGCGACAGTAATAACGGGCGGACCGGGCACAGGAAAAACTACCATATTAAAATTTATAATTCGCCTTGTCGAACGAATGGGGCTTGATTATGAACTGTGTGCGCCAACGGGTCGCGCCGCAAAGCGCATGAGCGAGGCTACGGGCACGCAAGCACGCACGATACATCGTATGCTCGGTTACGGCGTAGGCGGGGACAGGTTTTTGCACGATGAAGACAATCCGCTGTTGACGGATGTTGTAATCGTTGATGAAATGTCCATGGTTGACGTGTTGCTTATGCGTTCGCTGCTCAGGGCCATTCCAAGCGGGGCTCACCTTATAATGGTAGGCGATGCCGATCAGCTACCGCCCGTGGGGCCGGGCAACGTACTAAGGGATATCATATCAAGCGATATGGTGCCGGTTATACGCCTAAGCGATATTTTCCGCCAAGCCGAACGCGGTATGATAGTTGAAAACGCACATCGCATAAACAACGGCAAGGATCCCGAACTTTATTCGGATACGGATGACTTCAAATTTGAAGAAATATCGGGTGCGGAACAGATTGTGCGCCGCGTAATAGCACTGTATTCGGGAAAAACAAACAAGCTGATGACAAGCGAACCCGCAATGGATGTGCAGGTGCTTGTTCCGATGAAAAAAGGGGCACTCGGTACGGTAAATCTTAACACACGCCTTCAGGCGGCAATGAACCCGCCATCCCCGTACAAAAAGGAGCGCAAGCAGGGTGACATGATATTGCGCGAAGGCGACAAGGTCATGCAGATAAAGAACGATTACAAAATACCGTGGAAGCGCACGGCATCGGGCGAGGAGGGCAGCGGAGTATTCAACGGCGATCTTGGTACAATAGAGCGGATAGATCTTTCCGAACAGGAGGTAACCGTGCTTTTTGATGATGAACGTGCCGCCGCTTATGATTATTCCATGCTTGATGAACTAAACCTTGCCTATGCATCAACGGTTCATAAGAGTCAGGGCAGCGAATACCCCATTATAATAATGCCGCTTGCAGGCGGCGCACCGCAGCTTATGACAAGAAACTTACTCTACACTGCGGTCACAAGGGCAAGAGAACAGGTATTTATACTCGGCAGCAGCAAATGCGTTTACGATATGGTTAACAACAACCAAATCCGCCGCAGATACAGCGCGTTAAAATGCATGCTGGAGGAACTTAATTCTATCTCATTAAGGTTTGATGGTGAAGAAGATGGGGCGAATACTTGAGGCACTGCTTGATGCGATATACCCCAATGACCTTGTTTGCGCCATATGCTCTCAGGAAGCACATGTTGACGAACACGGGCTGTGTGACGATTGCGCTTTACAGCTTGAATATGTAAAACAAACGGATAAGCAGGAGTATATAGATGACATATACTGTGCCGTATATTATACAAATCATATCGCAGGTGCAGTACATAACTTCAAGTTTAATGATGCGCGCTACCTTTGCCGCGCCTTAGCATCGCTTATCGATCTTCCGAACGAGTGGGAAGCGGACTGCATTGTACCGATACCTTTGCACAAGGCAAGAAGGCGTAAACGCGGCTATAACCAAAGTACACTTATTGCCGAAGAACTGTGCAAAAGATACGATGTTGCCATTGATGAATCGCTCGTTGAACGCATTTCGAATACAAAAAGTCAACGTACATTGGGTCAAGCACAACGCGCCGAAAACATTATCGGAGCGTTTTCGGTCACGGGTGATGTTAAGGATAAAAAGATTTTGCTCATAGATGACGTATTTACTACCGGCGCAACAATGAACGAATGCGCCAGAGTGTTAAAATGCGCAGGCGCAAGCAAAGTATATGCCGCCGCGGTGTGCATGGCAAAGAAGCCCGACGATAATAAAATCCAATAACCATGTATTATCCCTCAAACACGTTCATAAGCTTTAGCAAAGCTTTTGTTGGGGGGATAGCATGTACACATATATTGAAGAACGTGTATTGAATGTAGCCGAATACATAGTTGAACACGAAGCTACCGTAAGGGCCGCCGCAAGCAGATTCGGCATAAGCAAGTCAACCGTGCATCATGATATGCAGGTTCGTTTGAAAAACATAGATGCCGATATGGCGGATAAGGTACGCGCAATACTCGAGAAGAATAAAAGCGAACGCCATATTCGCGGCGGAATGGCAACATACATAAAATATAAAGGTAAGCCCATACAGAATAATACAACGGGTAGAAAAACCAAGCCTATAGTGCTGTAAGTATTGCTAAATGCGGTGCAATAAAGTATACTGTCGCACATGGAAGAGAGATTTGTACGAACACAGGCTTTAATAGGCGATGATGGGCTGACGCGGCTGAAAAACGCCAACGTGATCCTCTTTGGCGTAGGCGGGGTAGGTTCTTATGCGGCAGAAGCGCTTATAAGGAGCGGCATAGGTTCAATAACACTTGTTGACGGTGATACCGTTGCCGTAAGCAATATAAACCGTCAGCTTATAGCACTTGATTCAACCGTCGGCATTCCCAAGGTCGAAGTGATGGCCTCAAGGGGCAGAGACATTAATCCGCACTGTAAAATAACCGCGCTTAATTGCTTTTATGATGCTTCTAGCGCAAAGACGATAGAGTTTGAAGCCTATGATTACGTTATTGATGCAATAGACACGGTTTCTTCAAAGCTGCTTATAATCGAATCCGCCGTACAAGCGGGGACAGGAATAATAAGCTGTATGGGAACGGGCAATAAGCTTGACCCTACATTGTTTGAGGTTACGGACATTTATAAAACATCCGTCTGTCCGCTTGCCCGCGTTATGCGAAAGGAGCTGAAAAAGCGCGGAATAGATCGGCTGAAAGTGGTCTATTCAAAAGAAGTGCCCACAGCGCCGCATTTTAACGAAGGAGAAGCCGATACACGTAGAAGATCAACACCCGGCAGTATATCGTTTGTACCCGGCGCAGCAGGTCTTATACTGGCAGGAGAGGTAATAAAAGACATCGCTTTTAATTGATATCGCGGAATAACATCAACTTTGCGGGGCAACCATAAGAGCATAACGTTTTAAGTGAGGTGCTCATATGGCGATCAACAAGGTTGATATCTGCGGACTTGATACTTCAAGACTTCCGCGACTGACTCAATCACAGAGCAAGGAGCTTCTTGTGCGCATAAAGAACGGCGACAATGCTGCAAGGGATGAGTTTATAAACGCCAATTTACGGCTTGTATTAAGCATAATTCAGCGATTCTCGGGCCGTGGCGAACAGATGGATGACCTTTTTCAGGTCGGTTGCATCGGTCTTATTAAGGCAATAGATAATTTTGATATAAGCATGGACGTTAGGTTTTCCACCTACGCCGTGCCCATGATAATAGGTGAACTAAGGCGCTATTTGCGTGACAACACCGCACTTAGGGTCAGCCGTTCGATAAGAGATACGGCATATAAGGCATTAAAAAAACGTGCGGAGCTTATGGATCGGCTTTCGCGCGAACCAAAGCTTGACGAAATAGCAAAGGAACTTGAACTGAAGGAAGAAGATGTAGCATTTGCCTTAGAGGCGATACAGGATCCCGTATCGCTATACGAACCCGTATATCATGATGACGGAGATGCCATATTTGTTATGGATCAGATTAAGGATGATAAGGATTGCGACGATAAGTGGCTTGATTCAATAGCGATAAGCAACGGACTTGACAGTCTTGCCGAACGTGAAAGAAAGATAATCGAACTTAGATTTTTCCACGGACGAACGCAAATGGAAGTTGCCGATGAAATAGGTATAAGTCAAGCGCAGGTATCAAGGCTTGAAAAAAACGCGCTTAAAAGCATGAGAAAATACATATAAAATGCCATCGTCATATTGCATCGTCGCCCGCATACAATGCTGTATGGGGGCGTTTGTTTATGATTAAGAAAAGGCGTAGAATAAAGCTTGGACGGCGCATAGGCGAGTTTTTGGACATTCCCGAAGAAGCTTTCGGGGATACGTTAAAAATATGCATGATAGAAAACGGCTTTGCAAGCGTAGAAAACTATAAGGGGGTATTTGAGTGCGATAAGCAGCTTATAAAGCTGCGCTCGTCAAGCGGCATTGTTCGAATAGACGGATCTGAGCTCGTGCTCGGAGAGATAAGAAGTGATCGCGCAGTGGTGTTTGGAAAGATAAAATCCGTTTCTTTTGAGGAGCAATTATAAATTTTTCTAAAATTTTGCGTTAGGAAAGGCAACCTATGAGGTTTGGCATATGGCATTATCTTTCGGGATATGTTATTATTGAAGTCAAAGGCAGGCACCTTGAAAGGTTCATCAACCGCGTGGTGCAAAGCGGGGGCGATATATGGCAGGTAAGGCGCACGGGCACCGAATGCGTTCGTGCATGCGTATCCGTTGCAACGTTTTATGCCATGCGGCCGATAGTGCGTCAATGCGGCGTAAGCGTAAGCATAGTGAAAAAATGCGGTGCATTGATAACACTTTCAAGGTTTCGCTTTCGAAAGGTACTGCTTTTCGGTTGGGCAGTAGTGCTGTCGCTGCTTATAGGAGCCTCGCGCTATGTGTGGTTTGTCGAGGTTTCGGGCTGTGACAGAGTACAGCCCGAAAAGCTTATAGCCACCCTTGAGGACATGGGCGTAGGTATCGGGTCAAGCAAGCGCACAATTGGTACGTATTCGCTTGGTCAGAGGTTAATGACCACCGATAAGCGTATAGCGTGGGCGGGAGTGAGCATAGACGGTGTTGTGCTCAAAATAGACATAACTGAAGTCGAAGATCATGTTGTAAAGGAGCTCATGACCGACGGAGCAAACAGCCTTTATGCCTCAAAGGACGGCATAATAACGGAGCTTAGAATTCTTGACGGCAAAGCCGTGGTTTGTGTTGGGGATGCGGTCAAGAAAGGTCAGGAACTTGTAACGGGCGTGTTGAGAAACGATGAGCTCGGGTTCATTACAACCGCGGCACGCGGTTCGGTAACGGCCAAGGTGGGCTATATCGTATCCGCTGAGGTTGGGCCAAAGCTTATCAAGCAAACCTATAGCGGTAAAGCGGCCGAGTATAACGTGATCAAGCTTTTCGGACTTAATATAGCCGATGAGCCCGAGTACAAAAGCTATACCGATGAGGCATTATGTGAGTATGTACTCAGCGGGTGTGTTGTGCCGATTAGCATAGAACGAAGAATACGGCGGGAAACCGTAGGAACGTATGAAAACGCATCTATGCAAGAGCTTGAAAATGCCGCGTCGGCAGATGCGGAAAGAAAGCTTATTGATACTCTTCCGCACAGCGCAACCATACTTACAAAAACCACTCGATATGAGTACGGTTCCGACGGAACAGTCACGGCTATTATTGCTGTAACCACAAGCGAAAATATAGCACAGGTAGGGGATATATATGGAGAAGAATGAAAGCGGCATGCTGAACAAAGAAAATGAGGAACTTTGCGTACTGCAATCATCCGTTGAATCAATGGATGAGATGATAAAGCTTTTTGGCGTGTTTGATGAAAACCTGAAGGTGATAAGTGCCGAAACGGGCGTGCGCATAATCGCCGGTGGTGACTGTATACAGATCGAAGGCAGCCCTGATGCGGCAGAGTTGGCCAAAACCGTTGTGGACAAGTTGCTTATCACCGTGCGCCGCGGCGAGAACATAGACAGAAGTCGCATTCGCTATGCGGTAGATCTTGCAAAAGAAGGCAATGCAGAGCTTATAACGGAGCTTGAAAGCGACGTTGTGGCGTTTACCGCCAAGGGCAGACGCATAAAGTGCAAAACGCTTGGTCAGAAAAAGTATGTTAATGCACTTAAACGCAATACCGTTGTTTTCGGCGTGGGTCCTGCCGGTACGGGCAAAACCTATCTTGCCGTAGCAATGGCGGTGCTTGCGTACAAAAATAAAGAGGTTGAGAAGATAATCCTTACCCGACCCGCGGTGGAGGCGGGCGAAAAGCTTGGATTTCTGCCGGGTGACCTTCAGAATAAGGTTGATCCGTATTTAAGGCCGCTTTATGATGCACTGTATGACTTTCTCGGGCCCGAGATGTTTAAGAATCTGTCCGAACGCGGAGTTATAGAGGTTGCACCCCTTGCATATATGCGCGGCCGCACGTTGAACGATGCATATATAATTCTTGATGAGGCGCAAAACTGCACCATTGAGCAGATGAAAATGTTTCTTACCCGCTTTGGTGAAGGTTCGCGCGTTGTGGTCACGGGGGACATAACGCAGATTGACCTGCCGCCCGAAAGAAAGAGCGGTTTGGTTCACGCACTCGGTGTTTTGAAGGACGTTGAAGGCATTTCCCAGATATATTTGACATATAAGGACGTTGTTCGGCACGAAATGGTACAGCGCATCATAAGCGCATATGATAAAGCGTACAAAAGAAACTAAGCAGGAGGTGCAGGTGAATTGGCAAAGCGTGAAGCGGCAAAACAAATAAACAAGAAAAATGCAAGGCTGATATCCTTGGGTATGCTTGCAGTATCACTTGTGATAGCATTTGTCTGCGTAAACGGCGTGCTTACCCCGATAAGATATGATGTTAAGGTTGGTGAACCGTCCCCGGCAACCATACTTGCAACATGCGAGGCCGTTGATGAAATAAACACCGAGATAATGCGTGAGAAAGCGCGCAACGAAGCGGGCAACGTATATAGCATCGATTCCGATAAAGTAAGCGAATATCAAAAGAATGCTCAAAACTTTTTTAAGGGCTTAAGCGCACTTTACGATAAGGCAGTGGCAACGCTTGATCAGGAAGCGGCATTGCCCTCATCCACCGAAATGTGGGAAGAGGCGCTATCTTCATCAACAAAACAAGTCTTGCTCCAAAGTGTTACTCCCAATATAGATGAGGAAGCTTTATATACAATTCTCTCTTCTACAAAGGAACAGCTTCAGACGCTACAGGATATTACCCTTTCAAAGCTTGATACGGCACTTGAAGCGGGCATTTCCGAAAGCGGCAGGGACGAGCTCGTTGCCACATGTACACGCGAAATCAATGCAATGAGCGCCATACCGTCGGGGCTTAAAAAGGTGGCGGTGCAAGCGTTCAATGCGTTTCTTAATCCTACACTCAGCGTTGACACATCCGCAACGCAGGCTCAGCATGCTGCCGCGATAGAAAGCGTTGAACCGATAGTCGTAAAAAAAGGACAGGTCGTTGTTGAAAAGGGCGGTATAGTAAGCGAATCTCAATTCGCGTTGCTTGAAGAAATGGACCTCATAAAGGGTGAGGACAGTAATGCCGCGCTGACGCTTGGCGTAATACTTATGCTGTTGCTTATGTTTGCACTGTTTGCGGTATACATGCGCTTTTGCAATGCGGCAACGCTTGCCAATATAAAGAGTATGGTCATAGTGGCGGTGCTTATAATGCTCTCTTGCGCACTTGAATACCTTACCTGCCGCATTGATTATCGCTTTACGCCGATACTGCTGCCGATTATGCTTTGCTATCTTCTTATTGAAGAGGGTACGGCATATGCACTTACCGTGTTGCTTGGTGCAATGTTTGGCATAATGGCAGGCGGATCGGGGAACGGTGTGCTTAATACAAACTGCATTATTATGACGATGTGCAACATTTCAGCCGGTATTGCATCCGTATTTGCATTAAAGCAGGCCCAAAGCAGAGCATCCATGATAGCCGCAGGTGCCGTTGGCGGCGGATTTGCTGCACTTATAATGGTTGCCGAGCAGCTTATGTTAAAGACGGCGTTCTGGGGCGTAGTTGAATCGTTTGCATGGATAATAGGCGGCGCAATACTCTCAGCCCTGCTTGTTACGGGGTCATTGTCCATATGGGAAAACCTGTTTGATGTTGCGACTTCCGCAAGGCTTAATGAGCTGAGCAACACCAACCATCCTTTACTGAGACAATTGATGAGTGAAGCACCCGGCACATATCAACACAGCATAATGGTTGCCGCTTTAGCTGAAGGTGCCGCCGAAAGGATAGGTGCAGACCCATTGTTGGCGCGTGTGGGAGCCTATTACCACGATGTCGGCAAACTGCGCAGACCGCTTTATTTTAAGGAAAACCAGAAAAGCGGAGAGAATATACACGACACACTGCCCCCGCTTGAAAGTGCGCAATCCATCATTGCCCATCAAAGGGATGGCGTAACGCTTTTGACGAAGTACAAGCTTCCTTCCGCGGTAATAAAAATATGCGGTGAACATCACGGTAATTCGCTTATGACCTATTTTTACTACAAAGCGAAGCAGGCGGACGATTTAACAAAGGAAAAGGGATTTAGATATAGCGGCAATCGCCCGTCAAGCAAAGAAAGCGCCATAGTTATGATGGCCGATGGGTGCGAAGCCGCCGTAAGGTCGCTTGGCGATACGAACAGCGAAGCCGTTGAGCAGATGGTGCATAAGATAATATGGGGCAAGCTTAATGAAAACGAAAACATGATGTCCAATGCTCCGTTGACCATTGCGGAAATATCCGAAATAGAGAAGAGCTTTCTTAAAACCTTCTCAGGACTTATGCATGATCGCATCGAATATCCCAATATGGAGGAGCTTAAAGCATGATAGATGTTATATTGGAGGTGGCATGCCCTCGCGATACCGAGGAAATCATAAAAAGGGCCGCAAGTGCCGCACTTAACGAGGAATGTGCATCGGGCGACATAAGCGTTTTGATAACGGATGACAACGGTATTTGGGAAATGAACAAGGATTACCGAAACGTTGACAGGCCAACCGATGTACTGAGCTTTCCTTCAAGCGAAGGGGATACGCTTTCATCCGTTCCGGACGGCTTTCTCGGTGACATTGCGATATCGATAAACCGCGCCAAGGCTCAGGCATTGGAGTACGGACATTCATTTGAAAGAGAGCTTTCCTTTTTGACTGTGCATGGGTGCTTGCATATACTTGGCTATGACCACATGACCGATGAAGATAGGCAAACGATGTTTGCCCTTCAAGATAAAATACTAAACGATATGGGGATAACAAGATGAGAAACATACATGAGTTTGAAGTAAAGAATCTATTGAGAATGGCAAATGATGCCAAGGAAAGGGCGTATGTGCCTTATTCGGGTTTTCGCGTGGGCGCGTGCTTAAAGGGCGCATCGGGAGCATACTATTTTGGTTGCAACATTGAAAATGCGGCCTATTCACCCACCGTATGTGCGGAGCGCGTGGCAATGTTGCGTGCAATATATGAGGGCGAACGTGAATTCGATGCATTGGCTATCGTGTGGGACGGTGACACTCCCGCAGTACCTTGTGGCGTATGCCGCCAAGTGCTGAGCGAATTCTGCGATGGCGAAATGCCCATAATTTGCGCCAATCGCAAAGGCGAATATAAAATGATATCGCTGTGTGAATTGCTGCCGTACGCATTTTCAAAGAAGGATATGAATCTATGATAAATCAGGGCTATCGTTCGGGTTTTGTGTCGATAATCGGTTCGCCGAATGCCGGCAAAAGCACGCTGATGAACCGTATTGTGGGTCAAAAGGTCTCGATAGTGTCTCCAAAGGCGCAGACCACCAGAAATCGCATAATGGGCGTGGCGACACGAAATGGTTATCAGATAATCTTTCTTGATACGCCAGGCGTGGCCGCGCCGAAAAACCGACTTGGCGAATACATGCTTAAGGTGGCATATGAATCACTGAACGAGGTTGAGTGTGTATTGTTCATGACCGATGCCGCAAACGGAATACGCGAACGCGACGAAGCGATAATTATAAAGCTGAGGGAAGCACGTTCACCCGTAATAGCCGCAATAAACAAGTGCGATATAGCAAGCGCAAGTGCCGTTGAAAAGGCACGAGAAAGGCTCGAAAAAGAAGGCTTTTTCAAGCAGATAATCGAAATATCAGCTGAAGAAGGAAGCGGCGTTGACAAGCTTGAAACGGTACTTGAGGGGTTTCTTGTTGAAGGGCCTATGTATTTCCCCGAGGATATGGTTACTGATATGCCCGAGCGCATAGTGTGTTCCGAAATAATAAGGGAAAAGACATTGAACCTTTTGAAGGATGAAGTGCCGCACGGCATAGGCGTGGGCATAGATAAAATGGCCCTCAGAGAAAGCGGAGATCTGTATGACATGTGGGCTACGATTTACTGTGAGCGCGAAGGGCACAAGGGCATTATAATCGGCAAAAAGGGTGCAATGCTCAAACAGATAGGTAGTGCCGCGCGCAAGGACATGGAATGGATGCTCGGCGCACGGGTAAATTTGCAACTTTGGGTAAAGGTGCGCGATGATTGGCGCAACAGCCCGGGTGCATTGAAGGAGCTCGGCTACGAATAAAAAGGAGATAATAACGACATGAGAATGGTCGATCTTATTTTGAAAACACGTCACGGCGAACCGTTAAGCGATGAAGAAATTCGCTTTATCGTAACGGGATTTACGTCGGGCGAAATACCCGATTATCAAATGTCCGCATGGATGATGGCCGTGTGCATGAACGGCATGGGTGCGAAGCAAACAGCCGCACTTACAATGGCAATGATGAATTCGGGCGACACGGTTGATTTAAGCGACCTTAAAGGCATAAAGGTAGATAAACATTCAACCGGCGGTGTAGGCGATTCTACAACACTTATTGCAACGCCGCTTGTGGCAGCTTGCGGCGGAACGGTTGCAAAGCTTAGCGGACGAGGACTCGGTCACACCGGCGGTACGCTTGATAAGCTTGAATCGGTTCCCGGTGTAAGCATAGAACTGAGCATGGTTAGATTTAAGAGCATAGTTGAGGAAATCGGCCTTTGCGTAATGGGACAGACGGGTAATTTTGTGCCCGCGGATAAGCTTATGTATGCCCTTAGAGATGTTACGGGCACGGTTGAAAGCGTGCCGCTTATTGCATCGAGCATAATGAGCAAAAAGCTTGCTTCGGGTTCCGATGCTATAGTGCTTGACGTGAAGGCGGGTAGCGGCGCATTTATGCATACACCGCACGATGCCGAGGTGCTTGCAAAAACAATGGTTGATATAGGTAAACACATGGGCAGGCGAACAACGGCCCTTATTACGGATATGAATCAGCCGCTTGGCTTAGCTGTTGGAAATGCGCTTGAAATAATCGAAGCGTATGATGCGCTTTCTGGTAAGCTTGCCGAAGATGATCCGTTGCTTTCGATAAGCCTTACACTTGCATCAAAAATGCTGGTGCTTTCAGACCTTGCCAAGGATAATGCTGAGGCAATGGAAAAACTTACATACGCATTAAAGTCAGGCGCAGGATTAAATAAGCTCAAACAGATGCTGTCAGCCCTCGGTGGGCGGGACGAATATGTTAACGAGCCCGAAAAGCTTATCAATGTTAAGAAGATCATTGATATTTATCCCGAAAAGCCCGGCTATATTGGCGATATGCACGCAAATATGATAGGCACAAGCGCGCAGTTACTCGGTGCGGGGCGAGCAAAAAAGGGAGATGCAATAGACCCGTCGACAGGCCTTATTATGCACGTTAGGCGGGGGGATCATGTTTCGTTGGGCGATGCCATTGCCACTATGTATGTCAATGATGATTCACGTTTTGACGAGGCAAAGCGTATGCTTCTTGATTCAATTTGCATTTTGGATGAGCCGGCCGCACCTATACCCATGGTTTATAAAGAGGTGGAATAAGCACAATGGCACGACTTATCGCAATAGACGGCAACAGCTTAATGCATAGGGCATTTCATGCGCTGCCGCTTACCATGACGAATAAAGAGGGCACTCCCACCGGGGCGATATATGGCTTCTTGAGCATGCTTTTAAGGCTTGTGCAACAAAAGCCCGAATACTTGCTTGTGGCATTCGATATGCACGGCTCAACCTTCAGGCATGACGAATACAGTGAATATAAAGCGGGCCGAAAGGCTACGCCCGACGAGCTTAGGACGCAGTTTGCCATTATTCGGGAATTGCTTCCAAGCATGGGAATAACCATATGCGAATGTATGCGTTACGAAGCGGATGATATACTTGGCACATTTGCCCGTATAGCAAATGAAAACGGAGTTGACGCATTGCTTGTTACGGGTGACAGGGATGCTTTACAACTTATAAGTGAACACACACATGTCCTTATGACCAAAAAAGGAATAAGTGAAACCATTGAATACGATAAAAAGGTACTGTTTGAGCAATACGGTCTTGAACCGTGCCAAATGATAGACCTCAAAGCTTTAATGGGTGACGGATCGGATAATATACCGGGCATAGCGGGCATAGGCGAAAAAACAGCATTAAAGCTGCTTGAAAAATACGGCACCATGGAAAATACGCTATCTCACGCTGAGGACGAAAAAGGCGCATTGCGGCAGAAGCTTCTGAACGGCAGAGAAAGCGCCCGCATGAGTTACCGCATAGGCACTATAAACACCAATGCACCCGTTGAAGTTCCGTTTGATAAAACCCGTTTTGATGAAAAAAGACTATGCGGCGGAATACCCATGCTACGAAAGCTTGAACTGAGGAACATAATAGAACGCCTGCCAGAAGGCACGGTATATACAGAGGAAGCCGGCACCGAAAAAGCTTATAACGTACAGCACATAAGTATTGATACCGTTGACGGTTTGAATGCACTTTTGCCGATTATCGAAAAAGCAGAACTGTTTTCCTGCCATATAGACGGAATGTTCAGCATAAGCACCGACCCGTTTGTGCAATACGACATAATGCTCGGCGCAACGTTGCTCGATTCGGGCATCAGTGAAGGCGACATATATTCAACATTAAAGTCGGTATTTGAAAATGACGGTATAGGCAAGGCCTTCTTTGACAGTAAGACTATGCGTCACCTTGCGGCCCAATTCGGCGTTGAAATACGCGGTGTACGCTTTGATGCCATGATAGCTGATTATCTTTTGCACGCCATTCATCCTGCAACAGATCTGAAAACGCTTTCGGCCGAACGGCTTAATTCAAAGGAATGTGGTTCGGCCGCGCTTTTGAAGCTGAATGAACTGCTTTCGCATCAGCTTGAAGAAAACGGACTTATGAAGCTTTATTCCGAGATTGAATTGCCGCTTACGGATACGCTTTTTGACATGGAACGTATGGGTTTCAGTGTAGATAAGGCCATTCTGACCGACATGAGCAAGCAAATGAAGTCGCGCATAGAAACGCTTGAAGCGGATATATATATGCATGCGGGTGAACGATTCAATATTCTTTCAACCAAGCAGTTGGGCTATATTTTATATGATAAGCTTGGGCTTCCGCCGACCAAAAAAACAAAAACGGGGTATTCCACCGATTCGGAATCCCTTGAAGGTCTGCGTGATAAGCACCCCATAGTGCCGCTGATAATTGAATATAAAACACTTACAAAACTATGCTCAACATTCGTGGACGGTCTGCTTCCTCTGATCGATAAAACTGGGCGCGTGCACACACGATTTAACCAAAACGTTACCGCAACAGGCCGAATATCGAGTACCGAGCCTAATTTGCAAAACATACCCGTTCGCACACAGCTTGGGCGCGAAATAAGGCGGGCATTTGTTGCAAGCGAGGGAAGAACACTTATTGATGCCGACTATTCGCAAATAGAGCTGCGCCTTCTTGCGGCAATGAGCGGCGATGAAGGAATGTGCCGTGCGTTTTTGGAGGGGGAGGACATACATCGCCGCACGGCAAGCGAGGTATTCGGTGTACCGTTAGACTTGGTAACAAGTGAAATGCGAAGTGCCGCAAAGGCTGTAAATTTTGGCATAGTGTACGGAATAAGCGATTTCGGGTTAGCAAAGCAGCTTAATATCAGTCGTAAAGAGGCCGCTCGATATATTGAGCTGTATTTTATGCGCTATAGCGATGTGCAGACCTATATGAAGAATTGCATCGCCTCGGCACGACAGCACGGATATGCTCAAACGCTTTTTGGCCGTAGGCGCGAAATGCCCGAGCTTATGGCTTCGAATTACAATGTACGTTCGTCAGCTGAACGCGCCGCAATGAACATGCCCATTCAGGGGACTGCGGCCGATATAATTAAGCTTGCGATGGTAAAGGTTCACAGCGAATTGAAATCGCGTGGTTTGAAATCAAAGCTCATACTTCAAATACACGACGAGCTTATAATCGATGCACCGCTTGAAGAGGCGGAAACCGCTGCCGAAATACTCAAAACCTGCATGGAAAATGCGGTAAGCTTAAATGTGCCGTTGCTATCTGAGGTACGTATTGGGCACAGCTGGTATGATACCAAATAAACTGTTACGGAGTGTTTGTTTATGATAATCGGGCTTACCGGAAGCATAGGATCGGGAAAATCCACCGTGTCGGCGCGGCTGAAAAGCCTTGGCGCGCTGATACTTGATGCAGATATAATAGCGCGGGAGGTAGTGGATATAGGCACGGACGGTTTGAAGCAAATAGAGCGTGTATTCGGCAGTGAAGCCATATCCGCGGACGGCCGTCTCGACAGAAAAGCGGTTGCAAAAATCGTTTTTGAAGACAGTACAAAACGCAAGCAGCTAAACGATATAATCCATCCGGCCGTGCTTAATGAGCTGAAAAAGCGATCTTCAGAGCAATACAATGTGGATCACAACCGCCTTATAATATGGGATGTACCACTGCTTATAGAGGCGGGATGGGCGAATCTTACGGATTCAGTATGGCTTGTGACCGCACCGATGCAAACAAGGCTTGAAAGAATAATTAAAAGGGACGGCTGTACACTTTCTCAGGCCGAAAGCCGCATACGCGCCCAATTAAGCGAGGATGAAAAGCGGCGTTACAGCGACGAGATAATCGATAATTCCTGCGGATTGGCCGAGCTTTATGCTCAAACAGATAAGCTTTATCACAAATACACGGGTGTGAATGCATGAGTGCTTCCGTAACGGCAAAAAAGCAGAACGCAAATAAAAAGGCGGCTTATGGTAAAAAGAGAAAAGTGCGCAAACGTGGTACTACAGCCATGGCAAAGAAGCCTATTATTTGCATATGCGCCGTTGTACTCTTTTGCGCTACCGTAATAGGTGCAGTGAGCATAACAAGAATTATGGAACGCAAAACGTATAAGCTCATATACGCTAACGAGATATTGGCCTATTCCGAGGAGTTTTCGCTCGACCCGTGCCTTGTTGCAGCCGTTATACACACGGAAAGTTCCAACAGGGCTAATGCCGTTTCACCCAAGGGTGCCGTGGGGCTGATGCAAATAATGCCGTCTACGGGCGAATGGATTGCAAAAAAGCTGAAGATTGACGATTATACGGAAGATAAACTGTCCGACCCCGATATAAACATTCGCCTCGGGTGTTGGTACATAAGGTATTTGTGTGATAAATACAGCGGTGTTGAGCGCACGGCTCTCGCGGCGTATAACGCGGGTCCCGGAAACGTTGACAAATGGCTTGACGAATCGCAATACGGAAGCGGTATGCGACTTGATAATATACCGTATGCCGAAACCGCCGCATATACGGATAAGGTTGAGGCTGCAAAGGAGAAATACAGAGAACTATATGAAAACCTGCTTTGTAAATAAGCTAAAAGGATGCTTTTGCCTGCTGATATCCGTGCTTATGGCCGTATCAAGCGGCTGTACGAACAGGCAAAACACTACGGTAGTAGCAGATGAAACGCCCTACACAGAAGAAGCTATGCCCGCTTTGCTTGCACCAACCCCAACGCCTTCACCCGTGCGCGGCGGCACGCTTAGACTTGCCATGCCCGAAAATGCAGACATTTCGGATCCGCTGTCCGTAAATACAAAGGAAATGCTCGGCTTCTTTTCTTTAATATATGAAAGCCTTATCGAAATAGATCAATCGGGCGTTGTAACACCGTGCTTGGCCGAAAACTGGAGCTGTGACGATACGGGGCTTGTCTGGACAATGAAGCTTCGCTCTTCTGCGCGTTGGCACGATACGGGACTTGCGATTTCCGCTTCGGACGTTATTTATTCGTTCCAATGTATTAAGCAAAGTGGCGGCTATTATTCATATGCCGCGGATAAAATAGATAACATTCAGGCGGGGGAGAACGGTACCGTAATAGTAACGATGAAACAGCAGGGACTATCCTCGCTGTACGCACTGAATTTCCCGATTAAAGAAAGCCCAACCACCGCCATATCCGATCGCAGTGCAGGTACAGGGCCATACAGCATTTCTTCAACGATCGGAGAAAAGGTGGTTCTTGAAGTCAATAAAAACTGGTGGAAGGAAGAACCATATATAAGCAAAATAGAGTTTTACCAAAGAAGCAGTAATGATGTTTCCATTGCATCATATGCGGCGGGTCAGCTTGATATGGTATTTACTTCCTCTCTTTCCGTTGGACGCTATCGTGAGGATGGAGTTACAAATGTTTTGGATATAATGACGCAGACGGCAGAGGTAATGCTGTTTAACTACGCTAACAGTGATCTTGCCACCAAGCAGGTTCGTCAGGCAATAGCTTACGCGATAGACAGAAGCACGATAATAACAAACGTATATATGAACCGCGCACGCGCCTGTGATGTGCCTATCGCTCCCGACAGTTGGCTTTATAACAGCCGTTCCAAGGTATATGATTATAATACGGAGCTTGCATTGAACCTTTTTGAACAGGCGGGGTGGGCGGATACCGATGGTGACGGTTATCTCGAAAAAAACGGTCGCCGCTATGAGGAAATGACATTAAAACTGCTTGTGAACAAATCCACCGATTCTACACGCGAGACTGCCGCGGGAGTTATTGCAAGTCAGCTTGAAGCCATTGGCATACATGTTGAGGTAGTCACGGCGGGCTTTACCCTTGGTGACGAAAACAGCGAATATGTACAAATGCTTGAGAACGGCGAATTTGATATTGCACTTACTGGCTTTAACCTTTCAAGAGATTGCGATATATTACCGTATATTGACGCTTCGGGTGAGTACAATTACGGCGGATACAGAGGCGATTCGCTTTCAATCTTAGCTAAAACGCTGAATACCGCACGGGATGAATCTGCTTGCCGTGAAGCTGCGGATAATCTTCAAATGAGCTTTGTTGAGGAATTGCCCTTCGCCACACTGTATTTTAGGCTTAGCAGTATACTTTACAATGCATCCGTATGTGGATTGTCCAACGAAAGAGAGCCCAATCCGCTTTCAAATATCGCAAATTGGTATATTGAAAGTTGAACGAAACCGAAAGGCATGGTAAAATATTGCCTGCAAATAATGGGGGATAGGATATGTTAAGCATTATTATAGTCATAATAGTTCTCGCATTGGATCAGCTTTCAAAGCTTGCATGTGCAAATATGCTCAAGCTTGGCGAAAGCATAGATGTGATAAAGGGCGTATTTTCGATAACATATGTTGAAAATCGAGGTGCGGCGTTCGGCATGCTGCAAAATGCACAAGCGCTTTTTATAATCATAACCGTAATAGCATGCACCGCACTTGTATACTTCATCATTCGCGAATACAAGCGTATGCCCGTGTCAATGCATATTTCGCTTGCATTGATTCTTTCGGGCGCAATAGGCAACTTTACAGACAGGGTCGCACTGGGCTATGTTAGGGACATGCTTTATTTTGAACTTATCGATTTCCCCGTATTCAATATTGCCGACAGCGCCATTTGCGTAGGCGCGGCCATACTGATAATTGACGTGCTGTTTTTTAAGGGAAAGACCTTTTTGAACGAGCTCGAAAAAAAGAGCGCGACAAATGATAATAAAGACGGCAACACAGAGGAATGAATGTAATGGAGACCCCCGCTTGCCCTACAATAGAGTACAGTGAATACGGAAGAACCGTAAAAGCTACGGCCAACGGAGGCGAAAGGCTTGACGTTTTTCTTGCCGCTGCTTGCGGGGAGACGCGCTCCTTCATTCGCCGCCTTATTGATGAAGGTGAGGCAAGCGTTAACGGCAAGGAAGAAACAAAGGCAGGCTATAAGCTTAAATGCAATGACGAAGCCGAACTCTTTATTTCGCTTCCTGCCGCAACAGAACTTACGGCCGAAAACATTCCTATTTCAATTGTTTATGAGGACGGCGACATTGCCGTTATAGATAAGCCCAAGGGGATGGTGGTTCATCCCGCCCCTGGCAACGAAAGCGGCACACTTGTTAATTCGATAATGTACCATATAAAGGATCTTTCGGGTATAGGTGGCGAATTGCGCCCGGGAATAGTACACAGAATAGACAAAATGACATCCGGATTGATCGTAATAGCAAAAAACGATAATGCGCACCGTTGCCTTGCCGATCAGATGAAAACTCATGAGGCAGGAAGAATATACCTTGCACTTGTAAACGGAAATATAAAAGAAGATTACGGTACAGTTGCCGAAACTATCGGCCGCCATAAAACCGATCGCAAAAAAATGGCCGTAACACGGGATGGACGGAACGCGGTCACGCATTACGCGGTGCTTGAAAGGCTGAACGGATATACTCTTGTTGCCGCAAAGCTTGAAACGGGGCGTACACATCAAATTCGCGTACATATGGCACACATCAAGCATCCACTTGTCGGAGATGATGTGTACGGATCGGGCAAAAACAGCTTCGGCCTTGACGGACAGGCACTCCATGCCGCCAGACTTACATTAAGGCACCCGACAACAAATGAGATAATGACGTTTAAGGCACCGTTGCCCGAATGGTTTGTTTCCGCACTAAAAAAGGCAGGACACGACAACACATTGGATCCAAATAAGCTTTTAGACGGGGTGAAGTTCAATGGATAAGATAAAAAAGAGTAATGAAAAAGCAGTCAAAAGCGAAAAGGGCGCCAATATTCTTTTCACCGCAGTTATAATCCTTATTGGCGTACTTCTGTTTTTGCTTACGGATACGGGCGCAGAGTTTTTGGATTCCTTTGGCATCGCGACATCCGTGAACAAAGTCGATGACGATGTGCTTGTTATCAAGGATGATGATAAGAATAGTGTTTTAGCATCCGTAAACGCCGAAAAACTTATAAAACAAATTTCGTCCGAGTGGCCGAACAGTAAATACAAGGCAGGTTATGCCGATGCGGGTAAGGCTGAATATACGGTTTATTCCGAAGCTTTAAGCGTAAGCATCGATCTCATATATTCCGACGGAAACTGTTCCTGCGTGACAATCGAGTATTCCGTAGTCGATGCCCCGAATGAACATGGCAGCGATCTTACGCCTATAGAAAGTTATATAGCCGCCAAAGAGGATGCCGCATATGAGCAATACTGTACCGATATTCGTGCGATGCTCAATTCACTGCTTATCGCGTTGAACGGCGGTAGCACAAAAGGCATAGACAGCACGCTCAATATGTTGCACAGCGCAGTCCTTACGGCCGAAGAAAGCGGCAAAGTCAATTCTTTTGAGGGTATGAACCTCGGTTTTAAGGTGTATACTACCGGCTCAAAGGATGAAAAGTCGGTTGTAATAAACATTGAATGATAAGTCCGCATGCGGAATTTTCAGCCAATTCATACAATATATAGATGAAAAAGGTTGAATCTTGATACAATACATAGTATAATACACTTGAGGTGTTGCTTTTATGGATAACAATCGCACCATAGTGCGTGTAGCCGGCATGGAATTTAAGCTTACCGGCGATGAAAGCCAGCAGTATATGGATTCTCTGGCCGAAATGGTAAATACTAAAGTGGACGAAGTAAAACGTGCATATCCGATGTTAAGCACCGGTAACTGTGTTTTACTTGCCGCGCTTAATATGGCTGATGAGCTTACAAAGCTGCGTAGCGATTATGAGGCACTGGATCAGCGCATATCCGATTTGAGGGAAATGCCAAAGCGTAGCAGTGCATCCGCACCTGTAAAGCGTCCGTTTGCCGCAAAGCAGGAAACGGGGGTTCGCTAAGGGCGCAGCACGGGGCGCAATATGATTTGCGCCGCAAATTTATTACCAAAGAATATTGGCGCGGCCGGAGCGTTTTGTTTCGGTCGCTCTTTTATTTGTAACGACAAACCAATTGATTTAATCGGAGAAGATAAATGGAAAACAGAGTGTTAAAAACGCTTGAATACGATAAGATACTCGCCATGCTTAAGCAACGCGCTTCATGCTGTGTATCGCGTGAGATGGTTGATGCATTGGAACCGTACAGCGAATATGAAGATGTCGAACGCGAACTCAAGCTTACAGCGGAGGCGGAAACCATACTTTACAGAACGGGCCGATCTCCCGTGGATGATTTCCCCGATATGCGCCACTGCATAGAAAGAATGCACGCAGCACTTTTTCTCTCGACAGGTGAATTGCTCGGAATAGCAAGCTGTCTGAAAGCGGCAAGGCTTACAAAAAGCGCGCTCATAAAAGATGATACGGAAGGCGGCGAAGCATGTTTCCTTGCAAATTTGGCCGAACTGCTTGTCACGCACAGAAGCGCAGAGGAGGAGATAAACCGCTGCATAATAAACGAGGATGAGATATTTGATGGTGCATCGCCCGCGCTTGCCCGCATACGCAGATCAATGCGCATAGCAAACGAACGGGTACGCGAAAAGCTGAACAGTATGATCCGTTCAACCGCATATCAAAAGTATCTTCAGGAACCGATAATAACAATCCGCAACGGCCGTTTTGTCATTCCCGTAAAGCAGGAATACAGGCAGCAGATACCCGGCCTTATCCATGATCAAAGCGGCAGCGGCGCAACGCTTTTTATCGAGCCGTCCGCAGTTGTTGAACTTGGGAACGAATACAAAAAACTGCTTGCCGAGGAAGCGGAGGAAATAGAACGGATCCTGACCGAGCTTACGGCCATGCTTGCGCCTTACGCTTCCGAGATTCGCGAGGATCTTAATATAATGGGGCAGATAGACCTTGTTTTTGCGAAAGCAAAACTTTCCCGTGAATTGAATGCGGTAATGCCCAAGCTGAACAAAAACGGATATATGCGTATCGTTCGCGGCAGGCACCCGCTCATACCTGCGGACAAGGTGGTACCCGTTGATATATGGATAGGTAAAGACTATCGTTCGCTTATAATAACGGGCCCCAATACGGGCGGCAAAACCGTTACGCTCAAAATAGTCGGGCTTTTTGCGCTAATGGTGCAAAGCGGCATATTCGTTCCCGCAAACGAGGGTAGCGAGTTCCCCGTATTTGAAAGCGTTTATGCCGATATCGGTGATGAGCAATCAATTGAACAATCGCTTTCAACATTTTCTTCCCATATGAAAACGATTGTGGGCATACTCGATAAAGCCGATGAAAATTCGCTTGTTCTGCTTGATGAGTTAGGCGCTGGCACTGACCCGATAGAGGGTGCCGCACTTGCAATGAGTATATTGGAGGAGCTTAACAACCGCCGCTGCATTTGCGTTTCCACAACGCATTACAGTGAAATAAAGGCCTTTGCCATGACCCATGATGGTATGGAAAATGCATCCATGGAATTTGACATTGACCGTCTGTGCCCCACATATAAGCTTTTTATAGGCATACCGGGCAAATCAAATGCCTTTGAGATTTCGTCAAGATTGGGTTTGCCCGAGGGAATAATCAACAGCGCAAAAAGCTTTTTGAAAGGCGAGGATGTGCGCTTTGAGGATATTATTTCAAGTGCACAGTCTCAGCATAGAATTGCAGAAGAGGAACGCAGGCTTGCCGAGGAAGCGCGTATGGAGCTTGAAAAGTTGCGTGCGGAAGCGGAACGCGAGCGCAAAAAACTCGAGGATGACAGAACGCGGCTTCAAAACAAAGCCAAAGAGGATGCAAAGCGCATAATTGCGGATACAAAACGGCAGATGGAAAAGCTGATAGTCGAGATCCGCTCAATAAAGGAAATTGACAGAAGCACCGCGGACAGAGCCATTCAAGAGGCGCGCGACACCATGAGAGCAAGTGAAAACGCCGTTAACGAAAAGGATTCTGTAAAAAAGGAAGATAATTCAAAGCCGCCGAAAACGGTTCGTGCGGGAGATACTATAAGAATAGTGTCGCTTGACCAAAAAGCTACGGTGCTGACCGCGCCCGACTCAAAGGGTGAAGTAATGGTGCAGGCAGGCGTCATGAAGCTTAACGTTAAGCTTAAAGACATTCGCCTTATCGAGGATAAAAAGCCTGCTGTATCAACATCCGCAAAGGTCGGGCTCAGTGCGGATAAGCAGGTCTCACTTGAAATAGATGTGCGCGGCATGTTGGTCGATGAAGCAAACATAGTCGTGGACAGGTATTTGGACAATGCATACAATGCAGGATTAAGCGAGGTAAATATAATCCACGGTAAAGGTACCGGTGCATTGAGGAACGGCATACAGCTCTTTTTGAAGCGTCACCCGTTGGTAAGCTCCTATCGCATGGGCAGCTATGGCGAAGGTGATGCGGGCGTTACGGTTGTAACGCTGAAAAAGTAAAAAAATTAGGGCAAATTGTCCATGTTCATACCTTGTTCACAAATTGATGCTATTATATGTGTAAAGGTGCGGAATTTTGACGCATAAACAGCGGGAGGTAAGCATGGATACTAATAACGTTATATTGGTTGTTGATGATGATACCAATATACTGGCAATAATCGAAATGTACCTGAAAAAGGAAGGCTACAGCGTAGCAACCTGTACCAGAGGTGATGAAGCTATAGAGAAGTACAGAAGCATTAAGCCTTCACTTGTACTGTTGGACGTTATGCTCCCCGGCATGGATGGATGGACGGTGCTTGAAAAGCTTCGCGAGGAGAGCAATATACCCGTGATAATGCTCACGGCAAAGGGAGATACGCTTGACAGAATACAGGGACTTGAGCTCGGTGCTGACGATTATATACCAAAGCCGTTTGAAACAAAAGAGCTGCTTGCAAGGATAAGGGCTGTGCTTCGCAGAAGTGTAGCTCCCGAGGATGATAAGGAGCTGCGATTCCCAGGCCTTATAATATCGCTCAATAACTATAATGTAACCCTTGACGGCAAGCAGCTTGATATGCCGCCAAAGGAAATAGAGCTACTGTTTTTCCTTGCATCACATGAAGGCAAGGTTTTCACAAGGGAACAGCTTCTTGAACAGGTATGGGGCTTTGATTTCTTTGGCGATTCGCGCACGGTTGACGTTCATATCAAGCGTATACGCGAAAAGATAAGCGGAAAACCCGAATGCGAAATAAAAACCGTTTGGGGCGTCGGATATAAATTTGAATCCACCAAATAGCATTTTATAACCGTGGGAGGATGAATGCGCAAGGGCCTGTTTGACACGTTGTTTTCGCGTATGCTCAGCATGTACTTAACGGTTATGCTGCTTATTATTTTGCTTCTCGGCATGACAATAGGCAGAATGTTTACTGCTCAGTATATTAGCGAAAACAAAAATGAGCTTACACGCGAAGCCACGGAAATAAATCGTGTTGTTGCAACACAATACACGGATCCCGCAAAGCGTTCCGTTGCAAAGGATACGCTAAAAACAACGGTACGTAAATATGATGCCATGCTTCAGCTTTATTTTATTGACGAAACATACGGCAAAGTCGTTTTTCGCGATGAAATGAGCGAGGCAAAATGGGGCGTGCTAAGCGACATTGATCTAAGCGACGAGGCGGCGGAAATAATGCGTCACGGCGGCGAAGTCGAGGTTGACTCAAACAGATTTCAGGTAAGCAGCGTTCCCATAATGACACTTACACGCGCGATAGTGGATCAGGACGGTGAAATTATAGGCGCAATGTTTTTCCATACGGATATGAGCCGAACAAACAGCTCCATTCGTCAGGTATATTTTAATGTGCTTATTTCGGCATGCGTATCGGTCATGCTTGCAATACTTGTTGTAACGTATATAACCGGCCGCATGACAAAGCCTATAATCGACATGAACAACACCATAAAGCGCTTTGCCAAGGGCGATTATGATGCAAGGGTAGAGGTTACAAGCAAGGATGAGGTGGGTCAGCTTGGCCAAAGCTTCAACGATATGGCAACGGAGATAAATGCACTTGAACAATCAAGGCGAAGCTTTGTTGCAAACGTTTCACATGAGCTTCGCTCGCCGCTTGCAGGAATTATGGGCTTCCTTGAAGCGATGCAAGATGGTACAATATCAAGGGAGGAACAACCGAAATACCTCGAAATAGTCGTTAACGAGTGCAAGCGTATGACGGGTATGGTAAACGGTTTGCTTGACCTTGCGCGTATAGAATCGGGCCAATATGAATTTAAGCTTGAACCGTTTGATATGAATGAGCTTATTATACGCACCGTGCTAACGTTCGAGGCGCGTATAAATGCAAAGCACATCAATATCGTAATGGATATGGGCGATGAACACACCGTGGTCGAAGCGGATAAAATACAGATAGCGCAGGTCATACGCAACCTTGTGGACAATGCGATAAAGTTTTCACCTAACGGCGGCAACATCACTTTGCGTATAGTGCAAAACAGCGGTGTTGCCCGCATAAGCGTTTCCGATGAGGGCGAAGGTATTTCACCAAACGACCTTCCATATGTGTTTGACAGATTCTATAAGGCCGAAAAGGCACACACGCCTTCCGGTTCTTCATCGGGACTCGGCCTTAGCATAGTCAAACGAATAATTGAAGAACACGGACAGACCGTAGAGGTAGATTCAAAGCCGGGAGAAGGTGCGACATTTATCTTTACGCTTAAAATATTTAAAGAGCAGGGAAAGCCTGAAGCAAGTACCGCACAACGGAGGTAACAAGAACACATGGAGTATCCAAACTACTATTTTGACGGAAACACTCCCCCGCAGGAACCCAAACCGCCAAAGCGCGGCATTGGCGGCTACATAATCGTGGCCATAGTATTCACCATAGTCGGTGCATTACTTGCAACGATATTTATGCCTTCAGTACTTAGCGCATATACCGATAAACAGGGCACGGATACAACGCCGTTTTATGAGGGACTTCT
>CAZTFU010000002.1:106823-129041 GCA_964612925.1 uncultured Clostridium sp.
ATACCGCCTGTAGGCTCCATGCCCGAGCTTGACGGTTCCGCACCGAACCTTTCCGACTCGAACAATCCCATGATCGACATGATAGATCATGTCAGCGGAGGTGTTGTTGGCATAATCAACTACGGTTACAGTAATAAATACGAGCGTAATCTTGAATACGGTTCGGGCTCAGGCTTTGTTATTTCCTCCGAAGGATATATCCTTACCAACTCACACGTTGTTGAAGGTGCAACAAAGCTTGGTGTAATGTTTGTTGACGGTGAAGAGGTTGAAGCGCAGCTTGTAGGATATGATAAATCATTTGACATTGCTGTGCTTAAGGTTGAAAAGGATAATCTTCAGGCGCTTAAAATAGGTGAATCCGAATCCGTGCGCGTAGGCGAATTTGTCATAGCAATCGGCGATCCGACGGGACGTGAGCTTTCGGGCACGACAACGTTCGGTATAATCAGCGCAACTTCAAGAAGCATGAACATAGACGGCATCACCAATGAATACATCCAGACCGATGCAGCCGTTAACCCCGGCAACAGCGGCGGCCCGCTTATAAATATGAGCGGCGAAGTAATCGGCGTGGTTTCCGCAAAAACAGTCACCGCAAGCTATGACGAATATGGCAATGCAATAAGTGCGGAAGGTCTCGGCTTCGCATTGCCGATAGATCAGGCAATCAAGGTTGCAAGTCAGCTTATAACCGAGGGCAAAGTGCTTCGCCCCGGCATTGGTGTGAGCGTTGCAACGTGGAGCGAAATGTATGCAACCGAATACGGCACTCCCGAAGGAATACTTGTTGCATCCGTTATAAAGGATGGTCCGGGTCATAAGGCCGGTCTTAAACCCAACGACATAATTGTTGAGGTTGAGGGGCAAAGCGGAATAACACAGGATGAGTTTGTTGCAATAATAAAGGGCAAGCTTGTTGGTGATGCAATAGAAATAAAATACTGGAGAAGCGGAAGTTATTATTCAACCGTGCTTATTCTTGACGATTTGAACAGTCTTGGTTCGGAAAACGTAGGCGGTGAAGCGGACTACAATTTCTTTGGTGATTAAAAAGTATAATAAATACGGGTCGAGGTGCGTTTTCTCCTCGGCCCATTTTTAGCTTATCATTCTTTTGCGCCAAATAATATAGCTTGTTTATACTTAAATCGCATGATAAAATAAGCTATATTTTATGCATGGGGGAAACACATTGATAATTTTGGGTATAGACCCCGGTTATGCAATTTTGGGCTACGGCGTTATATGCACTGAGGGCATACGATCAAGGGCAATAGATTACGGCGTGATAGAAACCGCCGCGCATACGCCTTTCCCTCAACGCTTGGAAAGACTGTATATCGGCACAAATGAGCTTATAAAGCTCTACAAGCCCGATCATGTTGCGTTTGAAGAGCTGTTTTTCGCAAGGAACACGACCACGGCGCTTCAGGTGGCGGCAGCACGCGGCGTTGCGCTTTTGGCTGCACAGCAAGCGGGGCTGCCATTGTATGAATATACGCCCATGCAGATAAAATCTGCCGTTTCGGGTAACGGACATGCCGATAAAAAGCAGGTACAGCAAATGATTAAGCTGTTGCTTTCGCTAAACAGCATACCCAAGCCCGATGATGCGGCCGATGCATTATCCGTTGCGCTGTGCCATGCAAACACATCGGGACCCGCAGCGGAAACTTTCCGCATAAAATAAACTATCACGGTGCATAAACGGAGTTGACTATATGTACGCACACATTTTCGGAACGGTAAGCGAGGTTTTGCCTGACAGAGCCATAATTGAGGCAGGCGGTGTAGGCTATGAGCTGTTCTGTTCAAGCCAAACGCTGAAATGCCTTATTAGCGGAACCACGCACAAGCTTTATACTCACTTTCATATTTCACTGTCCCAGGACATTATGGCATTATACGGCTTTGAAACCAGGGAGGAGCGTGCAATGTTCAGGCGGCTGATAAGCGTTACCCGTGTTGGGCCAAAGCTTGCATTAAGCGTACTTGGCGCACTCAGCGTACAGGACATAACGCTTGCAATACTTACCGAGAATACCGCCGCATTTGATAAGGTGCCCGGAATGGGCAAAAAAACCGCCGCCCGTGTATTGCTTGAGTTAAAGGAAAAGGTAACGGCGGATGACGCGGCCGCAGTGGATATGCAACAAAGTATTAAGGGCACATCCAATATGGATATCCGCAGTGAAGCCATAGCGGCACTTGTATCATTGGGCTATGACGGTGTAAGTGCGGGGCGTGCCGTTGCCGCAGTTGAAGATTGCGACAAGGTGGAGGACATGATAACGAATGCCCTCAGAGAAATTGCAAGAAAGGGAAAGAGGTAATCTATAATGATTGATGACGACAGGATCATTTCCTCTTCCATGCTTGCGGAAGATGAAATAAACGAATACAGCCTTCGCCCAAAATTTCTAAAGGAGTACATAGGCCAAAGGGAAGTTAAGGAGCATGTTGAAATATATATTGAAGCCGCCAAGCGCCGCGGAGAGCCACTTGACCACGCGCTGTTCTATGGCCCGCCGGGACTCGGCAAAACAACCCTTGCATCCATAATTGCCAACGAAATGGGCGGCACATTGCATATAACAAGCGGCCCCGCAATATCCCATAAGGGTGAGCTTGCCGCAATACTTACAAATATTGCCCCGGGTGACGTACTGTTTATAGATGAGATCCATCGTCTTAATGCAACCGTTGAGGAAGTATTGTATCCCGCGATGGAAGATTATGCACTTGATATAATAATCGGCAAGGGACCAAGCGCACATTCCATAAGGCTTGATCTTCCGCATTTTACGCTTATCGGCGCAACAACGCGCATGGGTCTGCTTACCGCGCCGCTCCGCGATAGGTTTGGCATAAAGGAGCAGCTTCAGCCCTACGCACCTGAGGATCTGCTTGAAATAATAGTTCGAAGCGCAGGCATATTGAACATACCCATAGACCGCGAAGGCGCAATAGAAATAGCCTCTCGTTCACGGGGAACGCCGCGAATAGTCAACAGACTTCTGCGCCGCGTAAGGGATTATGCTCAGGTGCGCGGCGAGGGCAGAATAGACCTTGCTACGGCACAAGCGGGACTCGACATGCTTTCTATAGATGAGCTTGGGCTTGACACCGTGGACAGGCGCATTCTTACCACAATGATTGTAAAATTCGGCGGGCGGCCTGTTGGACTTGATACCATTGCCGCGGCAACGGGCGATGACGCTTCCACAATAGAGGACGTTTATGAACCGTACCTTTTGCAGCTTGGCTTTATAACGCGCACTCCACGGGGAAGAATCCCCATGCCCGCGGCATATTTGCACATGGGTTATACTCCGCCCGATGGCGGCAACACCGCCGCTCAACAGGAAAGAATGACATTCATCAAATAAACGTATACTAAAAAGGGAGGATAAAGCATATGTTTGGAAAGAAGAAGGAACTTGAAGGTGCAATTGAAAAGCTGAAGTCGCAGCTTAGTGAGCAAGAAGCGCTTAATGCACGTCTTGAACAGGCAATCGAAGAATATCGAAGCAAGGAAAGTGCAATATCTCATGCGCTTACCCGCGCCCAGAGCGATGCCGCAAAAGTGTTGGCTGAAGCAAATGCCGAAAGGCAGCGTATACTCGATCAAACCGAGGAAGATAAAGCGGCCGCTCATGCCGAGGCCGAAATGATACTTGCCAAGGCGCAAGAAGAGGCGGAGGCTATTCGCCTTGCGGCAAAAGAGTATTCTCGCCGCAGTGCGCTTAAAGCAGAAGCATTTATGCAAAGCTATAGAGAAAGTGCTAAGCAGCTCAACATGGCCATTCAGCGTGCGGCGGAAACGGCGGCTGCACAGGCAGAGCATTTCCGCTCCTGCATCAAGGATTCAAATCTTGATAACGAGATCGAAATGGCTGGGGAGTATATTCAGGATGGAGACAATAGCATTGCCGATCTGCCCGAGGAGTATAACAGCCCTGCCGAGCTTATGCAAAACATATACAAAATAGAAAACCGCCAAACCGTACAGTCGGCAGAAGAAACAGTGACTTGTGATGAAGAGTGTACTTCTGCCGATGAACAGGAATGCGTTTTAGCGGAACAGCCCGACAGAGGACCCACGGCCATGTTGAAAGATGATGCCGAATGTGTTCAATCTGAAGAACAGCCCTTGTTTACGGTTAATGAAATAGTTGATATGCAGAACGAAGAAACCGTTCAATCCGCACCCGACCCGATAGATGAAGCACTGAATGCCATAATAGAGGATGTGCTTAACGAATCCTAATGCCATATGAATTAAAATGCTCCCCAAGGCATTAAGCTTTGAGGAGTATTTCTTTTGGTCAAATCAGTTCTCGTTGTAATCAAAAAAAATTCGGGCATCCCGTAAGGATTGCCCGAATTAGTTTTGTTATGCTTTTATGAACGCTTCAATATGAACCATGCATGCAACTGCGGAAGTCCTGTAGCGGAGTCGGTTCCGTAGGGGTCTCCGTAAAGCTCATATGTTTTTCCATCGCCAACCTCGATGGTTGCCACACCGCTGTAATAGTAGAAAATCATATCGCCGTCGCTTGTTTGGATTTTCGCCTTAACATACGGGGCAGACTGGATAATCTCAGTAACCTTGCCGACTATCTTATAGCCCTGCTCATGATTGGGATAATTCTTTATCTTATCATAGTCCATCTTGTATACGCTTTCCATATAAGCGTTCTTCTCGGGCTGATGTTCAAGATAAAGTGTTGTGGTTTTGGCGGCATCACCCTTTGTTGCCGTTATAACTGCCTCGTACACGCCAACCTTTGAGGTTTTTACGGTAAAGCTGAACGTACCTGCATTGGGATCCTGCGTTACCGTTCCGTCAAGTTCAACTCCGCTTACGCTTATGGCCGCTCCGGTTTCCATGGTGCCGCTTACGGTCATCGTGGAAGCGGTGCCCGTGCGTTTAACGTCTGAATTGACCGAGAATACAACATTACCTATATTGGTAGTGGTCTGGTTTTCGTTTTCGCCGGTTGTCGTTTGCTCGGGATCGGTCGAGTCCGTGCCGTAGCTTACATTAAATTCGGCCCGTGCGGTTTGATAACCGTTCTTTCTTGCTTCCACAACTATTTTTGTAACGCCTTCACCCGGCAGGGTATAGCTTGTTGAGAAGTTGCCCGCTTCGTCAATGGCTATCTGCGAATCGTTTACGAAAATGCCAACGGTGTTGTCGTTTACGGAGCCCGCTATCGGCACAACAGCGGAATCGACGTTAAACTCCGCAACGCTCGGCTGAGTTACCGTAAGATCGATAGAGGGAATCTCTATGGTTATCTGCTCATCGATATCGAGCTTGGTTTCGGCACCCGAAGGACTTATTACCGTGAAGAAATCAGGGGTTATTATGTATTTGGAAACCTCCATCGGTTCATCGGGTATCAAAATGGACTGCGGTACCACAAACGGTATATACCTTTGGTTTTTACCTATGGTACGTTCAAGCTGAACGTCATCATTACTGTAACGAACGGTGTAGTTCCGCTTGGCATATACGGTTATCAGGTACGCAGGATCGCCGTCATCTGTTTCCCATGCTTCTATGGTAGGTGTGCGCGTTATGGGATCACCGCCGAACGTGCAGCTTATAAACTTTGAAAAATCGCCGCCGTGAACATTGTTGACATATATCACGCCAAGCACGGCAATAAGTATTACAAGCACCGCCGCGGCCGCAATGAATACTATATTCTTCTTGCCTGCGCTCTTCCTGCCAGAACGGCGAGAAGGCTTACGATCAAAATCATCGTCTGCATAATCAAGATCATCATCTTCATAATCGTCAGGCTCGACCTCTTCTTTAAGCGGAGTCTTTGTGACTCTGTTCACTGTCTGCTTGGTTTTTGTGGTACGAACGGCAGAAACACCCTCCGCATCATCTGCGCCAAAGGCAGCCGTAGTGCTTGCTTCGGCAGCGGCAACTTTGCTTCTGCTCGGTTGAACAGCGGAACGCTTAACGGTAGTGGTTTCCTCGCCATGCATGCGCACATTGTTAGTAAACCCATCTTCCTCATTTTTAACAACAATGTGCTGCTTGGGAACGTTGGCAGGACGCGGCTCAAAGCGCGGAGTATATCCAGAGGGTATATCATCCTCGCTTACGGTGTTTGCATCAAAATCAGGCTTGGGCCAGTTGGGAGCCTTAACAAAGCCCCACGCCGGCGGGGTTTCACCGGTATAGGCCACATAGGACTGATAATCCTGAGTATTACTCTTTTCGTTTTCCTCTGCCGACGCCTTTACTGCCTCCTCGGCATTATCATCGGCTGTCAGCGGAGCCGCACACTTTTCGCAGTATTCAAGGTAATCCTCGTTATACGCCCCGCATACTTTACATTTCATAGATACATCCTCCTAATTGGGATATCGTCAATAACTTATTATAGCAAATTAGGTGAATCATGCAAAGCCCTTTAATCGCTTAAATTGAAAACAATGTATTAATTAACCGCGGTTTGTTTCATTTTAATGCGTTTTGGGTTATAATGCATATATCATTTCAAGGAGATAATGTATGCAAAAGCGTATTTTTACCATATTTATTGCCGCATTGCTTGTATTTATTTGCGGCTGCGTAAGGGATATCCAGCCCGAAGAAAGTGAGTTGCCTGCTTTATCATACGAAGGCTTTACCGACCAAAGTACGTCCGGCGGTGCTGAGCTTAACGGATGCAATTTGCGTATGGTAACGGTTGAATGGGCAAGCACCGATATCGATACCGTTTTTGATACCGTTATCACCCTTGATTTCAGAATGGGCAGCAATCTTACCGAAGGTGATTCGGAGCTTACGTTAAGAACTCTTCCCGATTATGAAATAAGCATTGTAGGGGAGCCGTATAGACTTGCAATAAAGATAGGTAAGCTTGAACACACTGATTATCTGTACAATTGCGGCTATTTTGACAGTGGAAGCTCGCTGTTGAGTGATGAAGAAAAAGTTGATCTCGATGATGCCGTAACTTATGATCGAATGCCCAACAATAACGAAATAATACTCGGCAATTTCAGCGTGTCCGATGCGACGGACGGTTCGTATACACTGTATTTTCAGCTTTCAAATGCCGCGATGTATTCGGTGCAGGAGGCTGACAGCGCACTTGTCGTAACTCTGCGCCCCGTGATGTCAACAGGCAGTGAAACGCAAGCACCTTCCGCTTCCGACAACAGTGACATAATAGATGTTTCCTCTGCCGAAAAAGCAGGGGATGGAGAAGCGTATTATGTGCTTGCCAACGCTTTTGATGCATACAGAAGTGGAAAGCTTAACCATGATGAAATGACGCCTACGCTTTCAAACGACCTTAACAGCATATTGCTTATTTCAAAGGGTTTTTCATCAAAGGATGAAGCCGAGCAGCTTATGAAAAAGTTGAAAAGCAATGAATCGGGCATTGCAGAATCTCAACTGAGCATTGTTAGGGTAAAAAACGGTGAGCTGCCAAAATACGAAAGCGGCATGGCCAATCTTGCCGCATATGATGTTGCGCCGTATAAAACGAATGATGGGTCCGAGCAGGTGTCCGTGTCCATTCCCGATGGGCTCGCACTTGCAATAACGCCCGATAAATCGGCATGTCTATACTCAAAGCGCATAAAGGAGTATGCGGACGGCGGCGAATCCATGGAATATGAGCAGCTATGGCTGTATAGTTATTCGGGCAGTAGCAGGGCGTTTTCGTCATATCAGTTTCAGCAGATAGTATCCGCCGCATACTCTCCAGACGGCAGACGCTTAGCCGTACTTGAAATGGCGGGAGAGAGTTCTCACCTGTATGTATTTGATGTTGATTCGCGGGATATATTAAACGATCTTTCCGCCATGGGCTTTGGCGAAACGATAAGTGCATACTGTTGGGACAGCATGGGCGGCAGAATATTCTCAATAGGCGGAAACGGTGAAATTGCCGTGCATCAATATGATTTCAACGTACCAAGCGAATCCAAACGGCACAGCATTGTAGATAAAAAGGGCTGTGATGAAGGTACCGTGGGCTTTGCTAACGGTGAGGTATTCTTTATCGAAACGGGGCTTGATCCCGTAGGCACCATATATAGGATAAAACCCGAGGGCGGCACAAGGCGCGAATTCATTTCGGGCAACAACTTCAGAATAAGTCCCGATTCGCGTTATATGGCATATACCGTGCCGCAAAGTGATGCGGAAGATAGCGATTCCTACATATTTGCTTATATAGATATGCAGAGTGAGGAAACATTTGAGATAACGCGCGCATTCAATGTGTTCACCTTTTTCTGGTCAAATGACGGCAAAAAGCTGTACTACTTTGAAAACAAGCTTAACGGCAGCGGAGATGACGGCGTAGAAGCCGCTGAAGCCTCTGTGGAAGAATATCCGTACATACTTTGGGTATATGATATTTCTTCAAGGGAAAGTAAGGTTGTTGCGGAGCTTATGAGCACATCCGTGATTTCGGGCAAAACAGCAGATACCGTATATGTATGCTATAAAGACAGCGAAACACTCGGCAACGTTATACGGGCAACGTATGCACTTAATACGGCAAGATGATTTAACGGGTGAATGCAAATATATATGCGACTAATTGCGCATATTCTTTTGCTTTTCCTTGTGCGGATAATATAGTATAATAAACACAGTACGCATAAAAGGTAGGCACCATGGCAAACAGCAAGAAAAACGCGAAAAGCAAAAAAGCGGTAAACAAAGCAGCCCAAACCAAGCGCGAAGTTTGGGGTGTTATAATAATAGCACTCGGGCTTTTTCTTGGTGCAAGCATGTATTCCGATGCTGTTGGTATACTCGGCAAAGCCATAAGCGGCTTTGTATTCGGGTTGTTCGGCATCGCCGCTTATGCCATGCCGTTAATAGTGATTGCCGCGGGAGTATTGCTTATAGTGTTCAGCGAGGGTGACGTGGGCTCTCTGCCCGTCATTCTTTCGCTTGTGGGAATTGTTGCAATACTGAGCATAATCCACATTGCAAGACGTGGAGAAGATACTGAGAATCTAAAGGTATTTGCATACTATAAGGATGCGTATGAGCTTGGCCTTACATACCGCGAAGGCGGCGGCTTAATCGGTGCGCTTATTGCTTATCCTGCACTGCTGTTAATGGGGCGCATAGGTTCATACATACTGTTTATTGCCTGCATAATGGTAGCATTTTTGCTTATAACAAGGCTTTCAATAAAAAGCGCTGGTGAAAAATTGGGGCAGAGTATACGCACGGGAGTAAATGCGGCAAACGAGCGTATAAATGAGCACAAGCAACAAGCGTATGTCGGTCAACAGCAGGTGCTTTATACGGAGGATATAACCGAAGATGTGCTTTCGGGCACTCCCATTACGGGCAAAAAAGAAAAGCACGATTCCAAAAAGAAAACCAAAAACGGTTCCTTTGAAAACAATATTTTTACCTTGGAACCTGCAGATATTACAAAGCTCAAAACTCAAAAAAAGCAAACAACGCGAAAGAGTGAACCCGTAAAAAAGCGAGAAAATGAAGAGGACGAGCTCGAATTCATGCCCACAAAGGGCCGGCTTAAAAAGCGGGCAAAGCAGGAAAAGGCCGTTGAAGTCGCATTTGACAAGCTTGATGAAGAAACCGTTAATACGGACTTTTTTCATGACTTCAAGCCTGACGATAATAATAGAATAATCAGGAATGCACCCGATAAGCAGTTTGACGATATCGATACGGATACTACCGACAGCACGATTGACGAGCCCGACGATATACCCGAGCAGGACGAATATGTTGAGGATATCCCATCCTCAGCCGCACCCGTTGTGGATTATCAGCGTCCTCCGTACAGTCTGTTAAACAGCCCTTCGGCCGATATGCCGACAGGCAACGAATCTCCGCAGGAAAAGGCAAAGCTTCTTATTGATACGCTTGCAACGTTCAACATTCCCGCGCGCATAACCAATATTTGCGTAGGACCCGTCATAACCCGTTTTGAGCTTCAGCCCGCACAGGGAATACGGGTAAACAGGATAACCTCACTTAATCAGGATATTGCACTCGCCTTGGCGGCACCGCTTGTGCGTATAGAAGCTCCGATTCCCGGTAAGGCCGCAATAGGAATAGAGATTCCGAATAAAAATGCCGCGCAGGTGCTCCTACGTGAGGTTATTGAATCGGACGAATTCCGTGCGGAACGTTCACCGATAGCATTCGCTCTCGGAAAGGATATCGCAGGACGAATAATCTGCGCCAATCTTGAAAAAATGCCGCATTTGCTTATTGCCGGTGCAACGGGTTCGGGCAAAAGCGTGTGTATAAACGATATAATCCTAAGCATGGTATACAAAGCCTCACCAAGTGAACTAAAACTTGTGCTTATTGACCCCAAGGTGGTTGAAATGCGCGTATATGCACCGCTTCCGCATTTGATGCTTCCCGTGGTAACGGATCCTAAGAAGGCCGCAGGCGCGTTGAAGTGGGCCGTGTTGCAAATGGAACAGCGTTACCAGAATATGGCCAAAATAAACGCACGAGATATCAACCGCTATAACTCACTTGTTGAAGAAAGCGAACGATTACCAAAGCTTGTCATTATCATAGATGAGCTTGCCGATCTTATGATGGTCGCCGCAAAGGACGTCGAGGAATCGATATGCCGAATTGCACAGCTCGGTCGTGCGGCGGGTGTGCATTTGATTGTTGCCACACAGCGACCCTCTACCGACATTATAACGGGCCTTATAAAGGCCAACATACCCGTAAGAATAGCCTTTGCAGTGGCATCAGGCATAGATTCGCGAGTTATACTTGACACTACCGGCGCAGAAAAACTGCTCGGAAGGGGCGATATGCTTTTCCATAAAAGTGCAGGTAAGCCCATCCGTGCCCAAGGAGCATTTGTATCCGATGAAGAGGTTGAGCGCGTTATGGACTTTTTCACCCAGACAAACACCCAACCGCCGCTTGAAGAGGATGCATTCGACAAAATAACAAGCGATGCCGTGCAGGGACCTGCCCACGGAAACGGCAAGCAGGAGGATGAGCTTCTGCCCGAGGCCGTGCGCATTGTACTTGACAGCGGTCAGGCTTCAATCTCCATGATACAGCGAAGGCTCCGCGTCGGTTACGCGCGAGCGGCGCGGCTTATCGACATAATGGAGCAACACAAGATAGTATCGGGCTTTGACGGCAGTAAGGCCAGAAAGGTACTTATAGACCGTGCTGAATATGAGCGTCGATTCGGCTCCGGCTCTACAGTATCGGCATCGAGCGAAGTGCAGAATGACGAGTATACCGATAAGGAGGATTTCGTTGATGAAGAAATATAAGGCCGGAATAATTTCATTGGGCTGTTCAAAAAACCTGGTCGACTCGGAAACAATACTCGGTTGTCTGAGTGATGCCGGGTTTGAAATAACGGGGGATGAGGCCAATGCGGACGTTGTTATAGTAAATACATGCGGCTTTATAACATCCGCAAAGCAGGAATCAATCAACGCCATATTAAAGGCGGCGCAGGATAAAAAAGCTACCGCAAAGCTTGTTGTAACGGGGTGTCTCAGCCAGCGTTATCCCGAGGAGCTGAAGGAGAGCATTCCCGAGGCGGATCTTTTTTGGGGCGTAGGCAAGCATAAGGAGCTTGTTGAAGCCATAAAGGCCATGCTCGGAATAAAAGACGGATGCATATATACCAACCGCAGGTTGCTTTCCACGCCTAAGTACAGTGCATATCTGCGCATTGCGGACGGGTGCGACAACCGCTGCACATACTGTGCAATACCGCTTATTCGCGGCGGCAAAAGAAGTGTGCCGATGGACGAGCTTATAAAAGAAGCGCGTCTGCTTGCGGAGGGCGGTGTAAAGGAGCTTACGCTTATTGCGCAGGACACATCGGCATACGGGTCGGATTTATACGGTGAACCGAGGCTTGCGGAGTTACTTACGGAACTGTCAAAAATAGACGGGATAAGGTGGCTGCGCGTGCTTTACGCATATCCGAATACCATAACGAAAAAGCTTGTTGACACAATGCTTTCCAATGATAAAATCGTTCGTTATATAGATATGCCCATCCAGCATATAGACCCCGAAATGCTCGAAAGAATGAACCGCCACGGTTCTGCCGAACATATTCGAAACATAACGCGCTATATCCGTGAAGCTTCGGATGATTTTATACTTCGCACGACCGTTATGCTTGGTTTCCCGGGTGAAACGGATGAACAATTCAAACTATTATATGATTTTTTGAAGGATGAACCGTTTGACAGGGTCGGCGCATTCACATTCTGTCCCGAGGATGGCACAAAGGCCGCGCTCATGGACAATCAAATAGATGAAGCCACCGCAAATGCAAGGCTCGATAAGCTTATGCGTGCGCAGCAGGCAACATCGCTTATGCTAAACAAAAAACGCATAGGTAAAACATATGATGTGCTTATAGAGCGTGTCGACACGGATGCTTGCTACGGACGAAGCTACGCGGAAGCGCCCGACGTTGACGGGATAATCAAGGTTGTTAACGTACCCGATGGTATAAAAGCCGGCGATTTTGTGCGCGCCGAAATAACTAATGCATCTGCATACGATCTGAAAGGAGAATTTGTAAAATGAATCTTCCAAACAAACTGACCATTGCGCGTATGGCGCTTACGCCCGTGTTTGTAGCGTGCTTTTATATTCCTGTAAGTTGGAATATGTATCTGGCGGGTGCGCTGTTTGTTATAGCGTATATTACCGATATGCTCGATGGGCAAATCGCGCGCCGCAAGAATCTTGTTACTGACTTTGGAAAGCTTATGGATCCTATTGCGGACAAGATTCTTTCCGCGGCGGCACTTATAATGCTTACATATGTCGGCCTTATTTCGCCCATTGTAACGCTTATCACCATATCGCGCGAGTTTGTTATAAGCGGCTTCCGCCTTATTTATGCAAACAAAAACATAATAATTGCCGCAGGTCCGCTCGGCAAGTTGAAAACGCTTACCCAGTTTATAGGCGTAACGCTTATGTTGTTCCTGCATCCCGTTTTTGAAAGTTGGGGTGTACCCGTGGATCAGATATTGATATGGATATCCGTTGTGCTTGCGGTTTGGAGCTGTGCGGACTATATCATAAAAACCAACAGATCTGCAAAGGCCGCCTAAGGAGAGCAAAATGTCAGCGGAGATTATTTCCGTCGGTACAGAATTGCTGATGGGCAACATCGTAAATACCAATGCGCAGTATATTTCACAGCGTTTGGCGGATCTTGGTATTGATTGTTACTTGCAAACCACCGTTGGCGACAATCATGACAGGCTTGTCGAGGCCGTTCACAATGCCCTTCGCCGTGCCGATATAGTTATTCTGACAGGCGGACTTGGCCCTACGGCAGATGATCTTACCAAGGAAACCGTGGCGGATGCTTTTAATAAAAAGCTTGTGCTTGATGAGGCCTCTCTTGAGTACATAAAGCGCCGCTTTGCAAGGATGGGGCACATAATGACCCCCAATAACGTAAAGCAAGCGTATTTTCCCGAAGGATGCATTATTTTGCCAAATCCAAACGGGACCGCGCCCGGCTGTATAGTCGAAAGCGATGCAAAGGCCGCAATACTTATGCCCGGACCCCCGAAGGAAATGGAGCCCATGTTTGAACAAAGTGTACTACCGTATCTTGAAAAGAGGAGTGGGTTTACGCTTAAATCAAAGATGCTCAGGATTTTCGGCAAGGGTGAATCGAGCGTTGAATATGAACTCAGGGACATAATGGATAACCAAACCAATCCAACCATCGCTCCTTACGCATTAAACGGTGAAATGAAGCTTAGAATAACGGCGCGCTGTCGTGCGGACGAGAACGCGGATGCCATTATGCAACCGATGATAGAACAGGTGCGACAGCGTATAGGCGAATATATTTACTCATATGACGGGCTTGAACTGCATGAGGAGATTGCAAGACTTTTTACAGTAAACAAAAAGACACTTGCCGTTGCCGAAAGCTGCACGGGCGGAATGCTCTGTTCAAAACTTGTATCCGTTGCGGGCAGTTCAAACTGGTTTAGAGAAGGTGCCGTAACCTACTCGAACGAAGCAAAAATAAGCAGACTCGGTGTGAAAGCTGAAACGCTTGCCGCATACGGAGCCGTAAGCGCAGAGACCGCCGCCGAAATGGCGGAGGGAATACGCCTGTCAAGCGGTGCGGATGTAGGAATATCAACAACGGGTTTTGCCGGGCCCGACGGAGGTACGGCGGACGACCCTATCGGAACCGTATACATCGGCGTAAGCACCAATGAATACCACTTTACAAAGCGGTTGCATATTTCAGGTAAAAGGGAACGTGTACGCAGTATGGCTTGCTTACACGCGCTCGATATCCTTCGGAGAAACATTTTTTAATTAGGTACTGTACAAGTATCTGCGTATATGTTATAATTTCCTTGTGGGAAAAATCAGCAGAAAGGGCACTACAAACATGGCAATGGAGAAAGCAAAAGCGTTGGAAATGGCTCTTAGCCAGATCGAAAAAGAATTCGGTAAGGGGGCCATAATGCGGCTTGGTGATGCCGCATCAAAAATATCCGTGTCCACGATACCTTCGGGTTGTTTGGAGCTGGATTTTGCGCTTGGCGTAGGGGGTATTCCGCGCGGAAGAATAATCGAAATATATGGTCCCGAATCATCGGGTAAAACCACAATAGCATTGCACATAATCGCCGAGGCTCAAAAACTTGGCGGAACGGCGGCATTCATAGATGCCGAGCACGCACTTGATCCTGTCTATGCCGAAAACCTTGGTGTTGACGTGGACGAGCTGTATGTTTCTCAGCCGGACACCGGTGAGGACGCACTTGAAATATGCGAAACGCTTGTAAGAAGCGGAGCAATGGATGTAGTTGTAATAGACTCCGTAGCGGCACTTGTTCCCAAGGCCGAAATAGAAGGCGACATGGGGGACAGTCATGTTGGCCTTCAGGCAAGACTTATGAGTCAAGCGCTCAGAAAAATGACCGGTATAATTTCAAAATCAAACACGATACTCGTGTTCATAAACCAGCTTCGCGAAAAAGTAGGCGTAATGTTCGGCAATCCCGAAACCACTACCGGCGGCCGTGCATTGAAATTTTATGCATCAATCAGGCTTGATGTGCGCAGAATAGATTCCATTAAAAACGGTAGCGATGTTGTAGGTAACCGCACACGAATAAAGGTAGTTAAGAACAAGGTTGCGCCACCGTTCAAAACGGCGGAGTTTGACATTATATACGGCGAAGGTATTTCAAAGGAAAGCTCCGTATTGGATATGGCTATTGCCAACAAGATAATATCCAAATCCGGCGCATGGTACTATTACGGTGATATGCGTATGGCGCAGGGGCGTGATAACGCAAGGCTGTTTTTGAAGGATAACAGTGAGCTTTGCGAGGAGATTGAAGCAAAGCTACGCTCAACATTGGCTGCGGTTCCCGTCGAAAGCGGAACGGATGACGACGACTTCCCGCAGGACTGATATGCGTCAAAGAATAATAGCGGTTGACAATGATTCCATAGCGGAGGAGCTGGGTATCAAACCCGGCTTCTTCTTGTTGCAAATAAACGGCGAGGACGTTGAGGACGTTATAGACTATGAACAGCTCAGCGCGGAAAAGCACATAACCTTAACGCTCGAAACAAAAAGCGGAAAGATTGTCTCTGCCGAGATAGACAAAGACGAATATGAGCCGCTTGGCCTGTACTTTGAAAGCGGGCTTATGAGCAAGGTTAGAAGCTGCAAAAACCGCTGTGTATTCTGCTTTATAGATCAAATGCCTAAGGGAGGACGCGAAACGCTGCACTTCAAGGACGATGATTGGCGTCTGTCGCTTATAATGGGCAACTATGTAAGCCTTACAAATGTTGATGACAGGGAATTCGACCGCATATTGAAGCGACGTGTAAGTCCTCTCTATGTTTCGATACACGCAACCAACGGCGATGTACGCACGCGCATGATGTCAAACCCATCCGCCAAGCGAATAATGGAGCGATTGGATGCTTTGAAGCGGCACGGGCTTAACTTCCACGGTCAAATAGTTGTTTGCCCGGAGCTCAATGACGGTGATGTACTGAAAAAGAGCATAGAGGATCTGTATGCGCTCAGACCCGCCGCACAAACGCTTGCACTCGTCCCTGTGGGGCTTACAAAATTTCGTGAGGGCTTATATCCGCTAAGACTGCTGACAAAACAAGAAGCTTCGGATATAATAGACTATGCGGAAAGCTTTAATGCATCAGTCGTTTCACGCGGGGAGGACGGTTTTGTATACGCCTCCGACGAAATGTACATGATAGCCGAACGTGAATTGCCCGATTATGAAAGCTACGGCGACTTTTTGCAGATAGAAAATGGGGTTGGCCTTTTGCGTCAATTTGAGCATGGTTTCAATGAAGCCCTTTCTGAAATGCGGCCGATCGGCCGAAACGTTAGGCTTGTAGGCGCAACCGGCGTTTCCGCGCGTAGTTTTCTGCAAAGGTTGTTCGATAAGCTGAAGCCGTATGGTATTGAACTTACGCTCTACGCCGTTCCGAATGACTTTTTCGGGCACACAATAACCGTATCAGGTTTGATAACGGCAGGGGATATTGCAAAGCATATGCAGGGAATAAGTGCTGATGCAATGCTTATACCCGATGATATGCTTCGTGAGCGCGAAAGCGTTTTCATAGACGGTCATGATACGGATTGGCTGTCAGAAAAGCTTAATTTACCGCTTTGGCCCATGAGTGCCGCCGACGGTGAAGAATTTGTATACAGCCTTTTTGAAAGGCTTAATGAGGAGAAATAGACATGGCAAAGCCGCTTGTGGCCGTTGTAGGCCGCCCAAACGTGGGCAAATCCACGTTTTTCAACAAAATAACAGGAAAGCGCATAGCAATAGTTGAAGATACTCCGGGTGTTACAAGGGATAGGATATACGCCGATGGTGAATGGCTTTCCTATACCTTCACGCTTATCGATACGGGCGGTATAGAGCCGCTGCGCGAGGATATAATAAGCAAGCAAATGCGAAGGCAGGCCGAGCTTGCAATAGAAACGGCGGATGTTATTGTGTTCCTTGTTGACGGACGTGAGGGTCTTACCGCCGCCGACTCTGAAGTGGCCGAAATGCTCCGCCGTTCAAAAAAACCGGTTGTACTTGCGGTCAATAAGATAGATCATCCCAAGTACGCCGATGCTTTGTACGACTTCTACGAACTCGGTATAGGTGAGCCCATAACAATATCCGCCGAACAGGGGCTTGGCTTGGGCGACGTGCTTGATGAAGTCGTATCATATTTCCCTGACAGAACAGGCGAGGAGGATGGAGAAACTACCCGCGTTGCGGTCGTCGGTAAGCCGAATGTTGGCAAATCGAGCCTTGTCAACGCCTTACTCGGCAGTGAACGAACAATAGTAAGCAATATACCCGGCACCACAAGAGATGCAATTGACTCTCCATTCAGTTTTGACGGAAAGGATTATATTCTTGTTGATACGGCAGGCATACGCCGCAAGCGTTCGATAGAGGACGAAAGCATAGAGCGTTACAGCGTTATCCGCTCACTTGCGGCCATACGCCGCTGTGACATAGCACTTATTGTTGTTGATGCGGAACAAGGATTAAGCGAACAGGATGTAAGAATAGCGGGCTATGTTCATGAAGAGGGTAAGGCGAGCGTGCTTGTGGTAAACAAATGGGATCTTATAGAAAAGGATACCCATACCATGAACGAATTTAAGAAAAAGCTTGCCGTTGATCTTGCATTCATGGAATATGTTCCGATGATATTCATCTCCGCCCTTACGGGGCAGAGAGTAAACAAGATAATGGATGTTGCAAACGAAGCATATCGCCAGAACAGTGCAAGAATATCCACGGGTACTCTTAACGATATAATCGCAGAGGCCATATCCGTTGCAGAACCACCTTCCGACAAGGGGCGCAGGCTTAGAATCTATTACGGTACTCAGCCCTCATCAAACCCGCCCACATTTGTACTTTTCGTCAATGATCCGGAGCTTATGCATTTCTCTTACAAGAGATATCTTGAGAACTTCTTCCGCAAATCTTTTGGGTTGACTCAAACGCCAATTCGGCTTAACGTGCGCGGCAAGACGAAACCTGAAATGTAATTTATACACATTGCCCTCTTTATTGAGGGCTTTTTTGCATTAAAGCGCAATTGAGCACATATATTTTTCCATAGCAAGAACTTAGCCTAAGGGGAAGGAGCCTTTTGTATGGATAGAAATGAGCTATATTCAAGCATTGCAGCACGCACGGGAGGGGATATCTATATAGGCGTTGTCGGCCCCGTGCGAACCGGTAAATCCACATTTATCAAAAAATTCATAGATACGCTTATCATGCCGACAATATCGGATGAATACGAGCGCGCACGCCTTACCGACGAGTTGCCGCAGAGTGCCGCAGGCAGAACCATCATGACAACTCAGCCGAGTTTTATTCCCAACGAAGCGGCAGAGCTTACCATTGGCGATGACGCAAAATGCCGCATACGCCTTGTTGACTGCGTAGGTTATATGGTCAGGGGTGCCGTTGGTCATGAAGAGGATAACATGCCGCGTATGGTCCGCACGCCATGGAGTGAAGAAGAAATGCCTTTTGACCGCGCGGCCGAAATAGGAACAAGAAAGGTGATCACCGACCATTCAACAATAGGCATTGTCGTCACGACCGATGGCAGCATAACACAGATACCGCGTGAGGATTATGTTTCGGCCGAAGAAAGGGTCGTAAATGAGCTGAGGGAGCAGGGGAGACCATTTGTAATACTACTGAACAGTACGCACGATACAAACCCCGAAACACTCGATTTGGTCTCCACGCTTCAGGAAAAATACGGTGTTCCCGTAAAAGCGATAAACGTACTTGAGATTTCCGCGGAACAGCTAAATCATGTACTTGAGCTTGCCCTGCTTGAATTTCCCATACGCTCAGTCACGATAAATATTCCCGATTGGGTGGGTGAGCTTGGGATGGATCATTATCTCATAAGCCGAATAATCACTCCCCTAAGCACGGCAGATGGCATAACCAAAATGCGCGATTACGGTTCGCTTTGCGGCATTCTTTCCGATATAGACGATTACGAGCAGCCGCGTATTGAGTCGGTATTACTCGGAAGCGGCGAAATATCCGTTGAACTGCGCCCGATAAGCAGTATGTTCTATAAGATTCTTGGTGAGGAATGCGGTTACGAAATCAAAGATGATGCACATTTGGTGGCATCCATTAAGTCCTTTGTTGCCGCCAAGAAGGAATATGACAGAATAGAGGGCGCACTCCGCTGTGCAAAAAGCACGGGATACGGCATGGTACCACCTGAGCTTGATGAAATGGTGCTTGAAGAACCCGAAATAGTGCGACAAGGCAACCGCTTTGGCGTTAGGCTGAAGGCCAAGGCCAGCGGTCTGCATATTCTGAAGGTGGATATTGCATCCGAAGTTGCGCCGCTTGTCGGTACCGAGGAGCAGAGCGAAGCTTTCATGGCCTACCTTATGGATACATTTGAAAAGGATCCCCAAAAGCTTTGGCAGACAGACATTTTCGGCAAATCACTGCGCGATATGATACGCGAAAGCATGGCGGTAAAGGTGAACTCAATGCCCGAAAACGTTCAGCAAAGATTGCATGATACCGTAGAAAAAATGGTCAATGACGGATGCACGGGCCTAATCTGCATAATGCTTTAACAGAATAAAACGGCAGGGGAGTAGAGCTTACTACTGCACCCTGCCGTATTTAATTCAACAATTACGCCTATGAACGGTCAAGCTCAATCGAAAGAATGAATCCAATCCGCCTTGAGGTAATACACAAGGAACACCACACAGCTTACGCACCATGTTATCGGATATGCCCAGAATATGGTTTCGATAACAGGAAAGGCTTTTACGGCAACAGTTATGTATGCAACCCTCAGCACACACCAGCAGCCGAGCATTGTGAACATGGGTACCTTAGCCCTTCCTGCACCCCTCATAACGGCGGAAATGCCATGTGCAAAAGCAAGTGCAAAGAAGAAGAAGCACTCTGTACGCATTTGCGATATGCCTATGCTGAGTACCGCGGGATCATCATTAAATATCTTTAGTACCGTTGGGCATACAAAATAGAGAATAACGCCAAATGCTTCCGCCATAAGCATTGCCGCCAAAACGCCAAAGCGTGCGCCTTGTTTTGCACGCTCATATTGCCGCGCACCAAGGTTTTGACTTACAAACGTTGTAATTGCGGCCGCAAATGCGGTTATCGGCAAAAACACAAAGCCCTCGGTTTTGGAATATGAACCGCATCCTGCCATGGCTTCGGCGCCAAATATATTAATGTTGCTTTGAACAAAAACATTTGCTATTGATATTATCGAGTTCTGTATTCCGGACGGTATACCCTGACCCGCAATTTGGCGTAGCAAAGGAAAATCAAAGCGAATTTTTCTAAAGACTACCTTTTCGGGACCCGATGAACGCAGTAACTTTATAAAGCACATGATTGAACTTACGGCCTGGCTTATAACCGTTGCAATGGCGGCACCCGCAACACCCATCTTAAATGGCCCAACAAACAGAATATCAAGCACAACATTCAATATGGACGAAAAGATAAGATAATAAAGCGGCGTCTTGCTGTCTCCCACGGCGCGAAGTATACCCATGCATGTGTTGTACATGAGAGAGAAAAAACTGCCAAGGAAGTATATTCTGAAGTAAGTAATTGAAATGGGAAGAATCTCTTCCGGCGTGTTCATCAATACCAGTATTTGAGGTGCAAGAAAAAGACCCACCACGGTCAAAAGCAGCCCGCATACCGCGCCGAATGCAATGTTGGTATGAACGGCCTTATTCATCATTTCAAAGTCTTTTGCGCCAAAATAGCGGCTTATTATGACGCCTGCGCCGAGCGATAGCCCCATGAAAAAGCCCGTCATCATAAAAATAAGGTTTCCGCTACTTGATACGGCTGCAAGGGCATCCTTACCTACAAAATTGCCGACAATAACGCTGTCCGCAGTATTATAGAGCTGCTGGAACAGCTGCCCCAAAAACACAGGCATTGCAAACGTGACCATATGCCGCCATATGGAACCGCTTGTCATGTCGAGTTTTTTGTCCTTTTGCATATATCTCTCCTTCCTTCGGAATACATAGTAAACAAAAAGAACGACGGAAAAGCCATCGTTCTTTTTATGGTCTGGGTGAGAAGATTCGAACTTCCGGCCTCTTGAACCCCATTCAAGCACGCTACCAAACTGCGCCACACCCAGTTAGTCAATCGCATCAGCGACGTTGAATATATTAGCACCACATTACGGATTTGTCAACTACTCTTTTTGAATATTTTGCGATAAACGGTCGTAATGTGCGCCAAACGGTTATACCATATGCTCTATCAGTATCTTTACTCCGATACCTATAAGGATTATTCCCGCAAGAATACCGGCACTTTTTTCAAACATGGAGCCGACTTTCTTACCTATAAGCACGCCTATCGCAGAAAGAGTAAACGTCACAACGCCTATAACAACGGATGATGACCAGATATTAACTCCCGCCAACGCAAAACTTATTCCGACCGCTAAAGCGTCAATACTTGTTGCGACCGCCATAACAAATAGCGTTTTTGTGGAAAAGGGATCATCAACCTCTTTTGAGTCGGTATCGCCTTTTATGGAACCGATCACCATGCGTGCTCCTATAAAGGCAAGCAGGCCAAATGCTACCCAATGGTCAATTTTTTCGATATATGTGCTTACGCCGTTACCAAGCAACCAGCCGATTACCGGCATAAGAAACTGAAAGAATCCGAAGAAAAACGCAAGCTTGATTATGCGCTTCGCTCCCGGTGCATCGGATGCTATCCCACTCGATACGGCCACGGCAAATGCATCCATGGACAACGCCACGGCAACAAGCAGCAAGTCTACAATACCGATTCCCATAAATAATCGTTCCTCCGCTATAAGCTAAAATATGCCCTAACAAAAGGGCAGGGGAAAGATGTTTCTTTTGTGTAAAACAAAAGGGCCTCAAACTATGAAGCCCATCTGGTGCGGGAAACAGGACTTGAACCTGCATGAAGTCGCCCTCACACGGACCTGAACCGTGCGCGTCTGCCAATTCCGCCATTCCCGCTAATATTTGGTGGATGGGGATGGATTCGAACCATCGTAGTCTGTGACAACGGATTTACAGTCCGCTCCCT
>CAZTFU010000003.1:0-125361 GCA_964612925.1 uncultured Clostridium sp.
TACTGGCTGCAAGCTGCTCGGCGGTGGTGGTCTTTCCGCACCACTTCGGTCCCTCGATCAGAACCGCACCTTTGCCCTCCAACTTCCGTTTCAGTATATCGTCAGCAATTCGTTTTCTGTAATTCACCATTCAGAACACCTCACTTCTCCTCATGTCATTTGTATAATACACCAAAGTCACGAATTTTACAATACTTTTCGGTGAGTTGGCGAGATATTTTTCGGTGAGTTGGCGGCAGAAAAATCGTCGAGTTGGGGACTTAGTTTTCTCCGTTTTTGCGACATGGCTTTTCGGCTTCCTTGGGACCGTTGTTAATGATGCCGTCGATCATGCCGTAATCATCTTCCATCTGCATTTCCGTAGTTTTAGATAATTCTCAGGATTCACAAATGCGGGCGTTGCCCTAACGCTTATAAAGAATTTTTGGCCAAAGCTTGGCATACTGAATCTGGTGGTGTTCTGCATAGCAATACTGCTTGCAATCATCGCCCTGCTGCACTACGCAAAATCGCAGGTCTTTTCCCGCGGCAAAAGCAGCGATACATAATCTCCAATAAATCGAACTTCTTGCAAACGAGGGCGGATAAACACCCTCGTTTTTTTATGTTCTCAGGGAAAAACATTGCCAAATAAAGGCAGAACAATGTATAATTTCGATATATCATTGAGCTATGCGGAAACGGAATGCAAAAGAAAAGACCTCCGAGGAGGTCTTTTAGCACACACTGTGCGGCCGCATAAGCGACGATTTGAGAATTCTTTTATTTGAACTCGTAGTGTAATCGTTGAGGTCAATCAACGGTTTAACAATACCACAATTAAACGGAGGTTGTCAACATGGAAAGCAAAGCTTATTATCTCGGTATAGACGGCGGTACGGATTCTGTCGGTTTCGCGGTCACGGATGAACAATACCGTTTGTGCAAATATGCGGGCGAACCCGTTTGGGGCGTTACGTTATTCGATGCGGCTCAATCAGCGGAAACACGCCGTTCCATGAGGACGGCCAGACGCAGACTTGACAGGCGACAGCAGCGCATTGCATTACTCAACGAGCTGTTTGCACCCGAAATATGTAAAATCGATCCAAACTTTTTCCTGCGGCGAAGCGAAAGCGCCCTGTTCCCGGAAGACAGTCAAGACGGCGTAAAACTGTTTAGCGGTGGAATATCCGATACGGAATACCATAAACGCTATCCCACAATACATCACCTTATAGTTGAGCTAATGGAAAGTTGCGAACCGCATGATGTTCGTTTGGTCTATATTGCCTGTGCATGGTTAGTGGCACACCGTGGTCATTTTCTCTTTGATACGGTCGAAGACGATGTAAACGATTTCAACGCAGTATACAGAGCATTGCGCGATTACTTTGAGTCAGAATGCGAATGTGTTCTGCCTTGGGATGCAGACATAAGCGCGGATGAGATTCGGGATATAATGACAATGCAATGCGGTATAAAGCGCAAGCAGGCAGTATTTACGGAACGTATATACGGTGGAAAGAAGCCCTCGAAGAAGGCAGATGATGATTTTCCTTTTAGCCGCGACGGGATAGTGTCCCTACTCTGCGGAGGCAGCGTTAAGCCAAAAGACATATTTTGTAATGAGGAGTACGCTGAAATTGAATCCGTGACCCTTGGTGCGGACGAGGAGAACTTTGCCCGTATTGCAGCCGAGCTTGGTGATGACGGAAAACTTCTTGTGAAGTTGCGTGCCGTTTATGACTGTGCCCTTTTAACTCAAACGCTTGGCAGCTGCCGCTATATTTCGCAGGCAAAGGTAGAAACATATAAAAAGCACAAGGAAGATCTTTCTTTTTTGAAGTACTTTGTACGAAAATACGTACCCGCAAAATATGATCTTATTTTCCGTAGCGGTGGCGCAGCAAATTACGTTGCTTACTCCGGCAATGCGAAATCGTGCATTGCTTCCGAAGAACCTAAACATGTCAATCAAGAGGAGTTTTGCAAATTCTTGCTCACCAACCTTAAGAGCCTGTCCGTTTCCGACAACGACCGCGAAGAATACGATAATCTGATCCTCAATCTTGAACAGCATACCTTCATGCCAAAGCAGCGTAACTCGGACAACCGCGTTATACCTCAGCAGCTTTATTACGCGGAGCTTGACCGCATATTGAATAACGCCTGCACATATCTGCCCATGCTCCGTCAAAAGGACGAAAGCGGACTTTCCAACGCAGACAAAATCCGTTCAATATTCCGCTTCCGCATTCCATATTATGTAGGGCCGCTTAACACAACGTCAGGCAACAGTTGGTTAGTACGCAAAAGTGGAAAAATTTATCCGTGGAACTTTGACACGATGGTTGATCTTGACCTTACCGAAGGCAGGTTTATCCAGCGGATGCTAAATTACTGCACCTACCTTCCTGGAGAAGAGGTGTTGCCCGTAAATTCACTTTTATACAGCCGCTTCACCCTGCTTAACGAGATCAATAATCTTACCGTTAACGGTAACGCTATACCTGTTAACGTCAAGCAAGAAATAGTGACCGAGTTATTTGAAAAAAGCAGTCGTAGGGTTACGTTGAAGGTCATTCGAGAGTTCCTTTGCGCACGCGGCTATATGGATTACGAAAAGGATGAACTCGGTGGCGTTGATGTGACCATAAAATCAACTCTGCGTTCATACCACAGCTTTCGCCGTATGCTAACAAGCGGGGTGGTTAATGAAGCTCAGGTTGAGGACATCATTCGCCATGCGGCATATTCCGAGGATAAAAGCCGCATGAATCGTTGGCTTTGCAAGGAATACCCGCAACTGTCCGAGGACGACCGCCGCTATATTCTGCGCCTTAACTTAAAAGAGTTCGGGCGGCTTTCCGCACGACTGCTGACGGGCATTTATCATATCGATCGCGAAACGGGCGAAATGCTGAGCATAATGGATATGCTGTGGCAAACAAACGATAACCTTATGCAACTGCTTTCCGCAAAATATGATTTCCGCAAACAGATAGATAAATTCGCCGAAAGTTTCTATGCCGAGCACCCGAAAACGCTGTCTGAACGATTGGATGAAATGTATGTATCAAATGCGGTCAAGCGTCCCATTTTACGAACATTGAAGGTAACCGAAGAGGTCACTCAAGCAATGGGTTGCGCTCCCCAAAAGATATTTATTGAAATGGCACGCGGCACAGAAGATGACAAGCGCGGTAAACGTACCGTTTCACGGCAGCAGCAGATACTTGACCTGTATAAGAAAATGAGCTCCGATGATGTGCGCAGTCTTGAAAAAGAGCTTGCTGCCATGGGTGATACGGCAAACAACCGCCTGCAAAGTGATAAGCTGTTCCTGTATTATATGCAGCTCGGGCGCTGTATGTATACGGGTGAACGCATAGAATTATCTCAATTGGGTACAAAGCTTTACGATATCGACCACATCTATCCCCAATCAAGAATACAGGATGACAGCATACTCAATAACAGGGTTTTATGCACATCCCAAGCTAACGGCGATAAGGGTGATAAATACCCCATAAAAGAAGATATCCGCACAAAAATGCGCCCGTACTGGGAATATCTTTTGAGCAACGGCCTCATTGAAAAGGAAAAGTTCCGCCGCCTTACCCGCGCTACGGGCTTTACGGATGATGAGCTGCACCAATTCATAAACCGTCAGCTTGTGGAAACACGCCAGTCCACAAAGGTGGTTGCACAGCTGTTAAAGGAATTCTATCCCAATACGCAGATAGTGTATGTTAAAGCAGGGCTTGTTTCGCGCTTCAGGCAGGAATTTGACATGATAAAGAGCCGCGCCGTAAACGACTTGCATCATGCCAAGGATGCCTACCTTAATATTGTCGTTGGCAATGTTTACCATGAAAAATTCACCAATAGATGGTTTAACGTGCACCAGCAATACTCGATGAAGGTCAAAACGCTGTACACAAATCCCGTGACGGTTGGTGAAAAAACAATTTGGCGCGGAGAAGCCGACATTGCCGCCGTTAGGAACGTTATGGCCAAAAATGCCGTGCGTATGACGCGCTATGCTTTCTGCCGCAAGGGAGGATTGTTTGATCAGATGCCATTGAAGGCCGCAGAGGGGCTTGTTCCGCGAAAGGCAAATCTGCCTACTGAAAAATATGGCGGATACAGCAAAACTACCGCAACCTTCTATATGCTGGCTTCCTATAGTATAAAAGGAAAGAAGGATATAATTTTCGTACCGATAGAGTTGATGTTTGCCGACCGCGTAATGAATGATGAAGCATTTGCCGCAAAATATATCTCCTCCGCCATTTCCAAAATAAACGGCGGTAAGGCGGTTGAAGATGTGCACTTGCTGCTTGGCGGGCGAAGGATAAAGATCAACACCGTTATTGAGGCCGACGGTATGCGCATGGTACTGAAGGGAAAATCTAATGGCGGGGCAACAATAATCGTTGCTCCATGTATGCCGCTGATACTCGGCATGCATATGGAACGATACGTAAAGCGGCTTGAAGCCTTCAAGAAAAAAATAGACGGCGGGGCAAAAATAGTACCCGATGCCGAGCATGACCACATCACCGCAGAAGAAAACATTGCCCTGTACGATATGCTTTGTGACAAGCTTACAAATTCCGTATTTGCAAAATGCCCCGGCAACATTGCAGAAACCGTGGTTGCAGGACGTGATAAGTTTGTTGCACTCTCTCTAAAGGAACAGATAACGTGCCTGCTGAACATAATATCATGGTTCGGTAATGTGCAAACCTGTGACCTTACGAGCATTAGCGGATCCAAAAAAGCGGGAGCTAAAGTTCCAAACTCCCGCCTTGCGGCGTGGAAGAAGAACTACTCCGATGTGCGGATAGTGGACGTGTCCGCTTCGGGGTTATTCATGTCGCGCAGTGAAAACATTTTGGAGCTGATATGAGTTGGCGCACGGTAGTTATATCCAACCGCTGTAAGTTGGATACGAAAATGGGCTACATGGTTATCCGCGGGGAGGAAACGAAGCGCGTTTTTCTCGATGAAATTGCCATATTGCTTATAGAAAACCCCGCCGTATCGCTGACGGGGTGTCTGCTCGAGGCTTTGATTGAGCGGAAAGTGCGCGTTATATTCTGCAATGCGCAACGTTCCCCAATGGCGGAGCTTGCGCCGTACCACGGCAGTCACGACTGTTCGCGCAAGCTTCGCATGCAACTAAGCTGGGCAGAGCTGACAAAGGGCGTTATCTGGGGTGCAATCATAGCCGAAAAAATAGCCCAACAGTCGGCATTGTTGGCCGAACAACATAAGCAACGCGAAGCATTGCTTCTTGAATCGTATATTGATCAGATAGAATTTCAGGATGCAAGCAATCGTGAAGGTCATGCGGCGAAGGTATATTTCAACGCGCTTTTCGGCATGGAGTTTTCCCGCCATGCAAACGACCCCACAAATGCCGCACTCGACTACGGTTACAGCCTACTTTTGTCCGCATTCAACCGCGAGGTCACCGCATGCGGCTATCTTACACAGCTTGGTTTACACCATGACAATGTATTCAATCAATATAATCTGAGCAGTGACATAATGGAACCGTTTCGCGTGCTGATAGACCGCAGAGTGCTATCACTTGAATTCAAGGAACTTGATAAGGATGTGCGTTTGGCGCTTATAAACGTGCTGAATGACGAAGTGACCATATGCAACAGCAGACAAACCGTTGCAAATTCCGTGCGCATTTATACAAAAAGCGTTTTTGATGCCCTAAACGAAGACGATCCGTCACTGATAAGGTTTTACCGACTATGAGTTACCGTTTTATGAGAATGATTGTATTTTTTGACCTTCCAACCGAAACTGCGGACGATAGGCGCGCCTACCGTCAATTCCGTGGCGGGCTTATAAAAAACGGATTTATTATGATGCAGGAATCCGTATACTGTAAGCTTCTTTTGAATTCCACCGCCGAACAGACCGTGCGTGATGCCGTGCGCAGGATAAAGCCGCCAAGCGGCATTGTGCAGATATTGACCGTTACGGAAAAGCAGTTTTCAAAAATAGAATTCCTCACAGGTTCTTTCCATACGGACATAATAAGCAGCGACGAAAGGACATTGGTGCTATGAATTTTGCCCATCCTCGACTTGATAACGTATTAAGCATAGGCGGCAGTGCCGTATCCACGCTGGTAATTGAAAATCCTCTGTTTTTCCGCACACTTTTAGAGGATATGGATGAGCAGATAAGCGGTGGCAGAGGAAGTGCTGTAATTTCCGAAAGTAACAGAATGCTTTCTTTTGATCGTCATGCCGAAATAATAGACAGTTTTCTGCATTTTCGTCTTGGGCGAAAGCCGCTGCTCACAAAGCTTATAAATCGTTTAGAGGCAACGGCGACAAATGAAGAAAACTATCTGCGCACGGCGGAACTGACAAGCGAGCTGGAAAAATACATCATGATGCTTTCTCAGGACTTGCCGTGCGGGGTTTATTGTAGTAAAATGAGTTTTGGCGGGATACTGCGAGCCGTTGGCATTGACATTGCCGATGACTGTGACGGTGATCTTGAGCGACTGCTTGATTACATGGAGCTGACTCGCGAACTCGATCATGAACGGCTGTTTATCCTCGTCAATCTCCGCAGCTTTTATCCCGATGCGGAGGTGGAAGCATTTTTTGCTTCCGTTTTATCTCACGAACTACTGATTCTACCGATAGACAGCGTGTCCCGTGCGCGGCTCAAAAACGAACGGCGCATAACGGTAGATGACGATCTTTGTGAGTTTTAGCAGGTGTTTTAGGCTTTCTGCTCTCTGCCTCTGCGGCGTGTAGGGCCGTTTTCGCGGATTCGGATCTGCGATTTGAGGTTTGAGAGTAGTGTAATACTGTAGAGGTCTAAAACAAATAAAACTCACGGCATCACCCTACGGCGGTTTGAGAGTAGTGTAATACTGTAGAGGTCTAAAACTCGCACTGATAGCGGATTTATGCAGTCTCTGTTTGAGAGTAGTGTAATACTGTAGAGGTCTAAAACTGCTGTGATTGCGGGAGCGGTTGGGATGATGTTTGAGAGTAGTGTAATACTGTAGAGGTCTAAAACTCATCCAAAGTATGATAAGCTCTACCTGTAGTTTGAGAGTAGTGTAATACTGTAGAGGTCTAAAACTGGCAGGCGCGAATTTAAGCCGCAGAGGCTGTTTGAGAGTAGTGTAATACTGTAGAGGTCTAAAACACTCGCTACGCTTGCTTTGACCGCTGAAGAGTTTGAGAGTAGTGTAATACTGTAGAGGTCTAAAACCTGTTCCCACTTCCATCTGCCGCCGACGATGTTTGAGAGTAGTGTAATACTGTAGAGGTCTAAAACCGCCTTTGGAAGAAGCTAATGCGCCACCTAGTTTGAGAGTAGTGTAATACTGTAGAGGTCTAAAACGGCAATGTGATTAACCTTACTTCTGGATATGTTTGAGAGTAGTGTAATACTGTAGAGGTCTAAAACGCGTCAGCGAATTACAGCAAGGGCAAGAGCGTTTGAGAGTAGTGTAATACTGTAGAGGTCTAAAACAATGACGGTGTGTTGCGTGTGGATGGCGTGGTTTGAGAGTAGTGTAATACTGTAGAGGTCTAAAACAACTACTGCCGCCTTGTCCTCATCAACCTTGTTTGAGAGTAGTGTAATACTGTAGAGGTCTAAAACAAGTCCAAGACGGAGGAAGAAAGGCTAAAAGTTTGAGAGTAGTGTAATACTGTAGAGGTCTAAAACAGCGCAAACGTGCGAACGAATGTAGGTATTGTTTGAGAGTAGTGTAATACTGTAGAGGTCTAAAACAAGGCCGCGCACAACTTCGGGGTTTTTTTCGTTTGAGAGTAGTGTAATACTGTAGAGGTCTAAAACTGGCCGCGTGACAGCCGCCTTACATGAACTGTTTGAGAGTAGTGTAATACTGTAGAGGTCTAAAACTCGTCAAGGCCGTTGGCCTGTGCGTAAGTGTTTGAGAGTAGTGTAATACTGTAGAGGTCTAAAACAAGATCGTTGTGCGGTTACGCTTGTCCGGGTTTGAGAGTAGTGTAATACTGTAGAGGTCTAAAACACTACGGGTGGTGCAGTGATCTACGATGATGTTTGAGAGTAGTGTAATACTGTAGAGGTCTAAAACACATGGCCAAAACACAGCTACTTGATAGTGTTTGAGAGTAGTGTAATACTGTAGAGGTCTAAAACTGCAGAAAACATTGCCAAAGCGGCAGAACTGTTTGAGAGTAGTGTAATACTGTAGAGGTCTAAAACCGAACGCATCGGTGTCGCCCTGAATCGCGCGGTTTGAGAGTAGTGTAATACTGTAGAGGTCTAAAACGTGGGCATTGGTTAGCACTACGGGAATACTGTTTGAGAGTAGTGTAATACTGTAGAGGTCTAAAACTGCGAAACGTTGGAAGAACTTCGTGAGAGCGTAAAGCGCATTATAAGCGAAGAGTAAAAAGGAGTAGCGGAACACCTGACAAGTAACCCTCTACCCCAACGCACAAGGCGAGCGGGGAGCCTTACCCCCGCCACCTTGATTATAACCGAGTAAGGCAGAAAAATCAAGGAGGAAAGTTTGAGAGTAGTGTAATACTGTAGAGGTCTAAAACGTATATTGTACATTTGCGTTGACAATGAGCGTTTTTTCTGCTAAAATTCCAAGTATGGGGGTATCCCCACATACATCATCTTGCAAGCTTTTCTACTAACAGCATGATCGCTATCACAAGATTTAGAATCGCGGTAACAAGATTGACCATTTCAGCGCACGGCATCTTGTTGCCGCGGTTTCTCTTTTATCGCTATCCCGATGTTGGCTTTTCGTGAAGCATATTGAGTTTCCCATGTTATTTCTACGAAATATAAAGGTGCGGTAAAAGAAATTCTCAGCACATAACGCATCTGCGGCGGGAGCGTATTCCTTGTCATGAAAGAATACAAAAATACTTGTCAAGTGGTTCGTGCTATGATATTATATAATTAAGTTATTCCTATAATAACTTGTGGTTCTTTTTTTGGTTATCGTTTACCCGTTTGGACACGCCGAATCGGTTTTCGGCAAATCACTCGCATTTGTGCTAAAGTGCAATGCTTCGGCACATAAACTATTACATGGTACTATTATATCCGAAAGGGGGATATGCTTTTTGAAAGGATCTAAACTTTATCTGAGCATGATGCGCAGAAGATGGTTGGGCAATTCTCTTATTGCGTTGCTTATTGCCATAACTTGCGTATTTATGCTGCTCTACCCCGGACTCATAGCCGATTCCGAAGAGGAACTATCTCAGGCGTATGACTCGATAGACGTTTCCGGCTGGCTTGTAAACACCAGAAGCTATGAAGACCCGGAAATCCCGTTGACAAAGTACGACACCGTGGTCAATTCGGGTTATCTGTCACAATACTATGCGTATTCGTACTGTACGGTGGTTCCCGTTGAGGCGGCAATAAACGCGCACAGCAGGAATGACGCTGCCTTCAGTATACTTGAGCACGATGAACAGTATGCCATGATAACGGGGTCGCTTCTTAATGAAGTCAACCTGTACAGCAACTATTCCACAAAGATTTACGGTTTGAATGACCCGTATGCCGATACCACATTTGCACGGCTGGTTGACGGCGTTGAATGGCTGGACGGATATGATGCAAGCATATTCTCAACCGATGAATTGGTTTGCATCTGTCCCGAAGGGAGCGGTGTGGAACTTGGTGATGATATAGAATACATCATTCGTAAGGAATCCGACGGTGATGCATCCCGTGAAGATGACATGCGCGTTCTTGCAACGTTTAAGGTTGTCGGCATACATACGCTTACATCTAATATATTGGATTCTGTGGATAGTTCTACCTATTATGCATATTGTCCGATAGATGCGCTGAGGTTGGCAGCATCCGAACCGAGACTTGCTTTCAGCATCCGCAATCTTTCATTCACCGTTGCGGACAATGAGCGTCTTGATGAATTTAAGCAGTTGCTTGTCGATATCGGCCTGAACAATACCGATTCGGGCGTGCGTGCCGCAATAGACGACAGAATTCTTATCGGCACGGTATCCCCCATTCAGAAGAATATTGCACTGCTCAAGGGGCTGCACCTGTTCCTGTATATGTTGGTCGTACTTATGGGCTTTTTGCTCTGCTTCCTCACGGCCCGCGGCAGAAAGCAGGAATATGCCGTTATGCGTTTGCTTGGTGAAAGCCGCATTGCCGTAACGCTCAAGGCTATTATAGAACAGATAATTCTCTGCGTAGTGGGCATAGGCGTAGGACTTGCGGCAACAATGCTCCTGCCCGACAAGCGCGCAGATTGGTTCAATATTGAAGTTGTCGCGCTTATTGCGCTTTGCTATCTTGTGGGTGCAGCATCCGCCGCGCTTACAACGGTGCGCGTTGACGTAATGAGCATACTGCGTGATAAGGAATAACCTTACCGCATACATATTCTGAATTATAAAAGGAGGAACGAACAATGGCTACCCTACACGCAAAGGACGTGCATTATTCCTATAAAAGCAAATACCAAACGGTACACGCCGTGCGCGGCATAACCTATGATTTTGAAAGCGGCAAGTTTTATGCCATAGTCGGCAAAAGCGGCTGCGGCAAGACCACATTCCTTTCCATGCTCGCGGGGCTTGACCTGCCGAGTGACGGAACCATTTCTCTTGAGGGCAAAACAACCGCGGAGCTTAACAGGGACAAATACCGCATGCATGATGTTGCCTTGATTTGCCAAAGCTTTAATCTTTTCCCGCTGCTTACGGTGCTTGAAAACGTTATGTATCCGATGGCGCTTCGCGGTGTACCTTCACACAAGGCACGCGAAACCGCAAAGGAAAAGCTTAGTGCCGTGGGACTTGACGAGACATATTATAAACGTCTGCCCGATATGCTCAGCGGCGGTGAGCAGCAGCGCGTTGCCATAGCCCGTGCCCTTGCAAGCGATGCACCGGTACTGCTTGCGGACGAACCCACGGGAAACTTGGATACCGAAAACGGTAAAAACATAATCGACATTCTGAAGGGTCTTGCTCGAGAGCAGGGGTACTGCGTAATAGTCGTTACGCATGACCTTGGCATAGCGGCCGAAGCTGACGAGGTGCTTCATCTGCGCGACGGCATGATAATAGACGAATAAAATCGAACACTTCTCAGCGGCAATGTGTTTGGTCGTTTCGCGCATTGCCGCCCTCCTTAAGGCCGTGTGTTTTTTCTTTTCAGGCGGCCTATAGCGGGCAGGTTTTTTAGTTTTCCCTGCCCGCTTGTATTTTGATATATGGAAAGCACCTTTGTCCAATAAAATTTTCACTTTTCTCACTCTCTCAATCCTCCTCCCCTTTGCTTTCATCCAAAAAGACACCGCGTTCTATGACACGGTGCCTTTTTGCTCATTTCTATTGTCTTTTATCTTTTCTCTATCTTTTGGATATTGCGCCGAACTTACAGCTTGATTCGCATGCGCCGCACTTTATACACTTCTTGTTGTCTATAACAAAGGGGCTGCGTATCTGACCGCTTATAGCACCCGCAGGGCAATTGCGCGCACACAGACTGCATCCGCGGCACTTTTCGCTGTCTATAACATAGCTGAGCAGTGCCTTGCAAACGCCCGCAGGACAACGCTTTTCGTAAATGTGCGCTTCGTACTCGTCACGGAAGTACCTCAGCGTTGAAAGCACGGGGTTCGGTGCGGTCTGCCCAAGGCCGCAAAGTGCGCTTGCCTTTATGTTTTTTGCAAGCTTTTCAAGCTTTTCAATGTCGCCGTCCTCGCCCTTGCCGTGGGTTATTCTGTCGAGTATTTCAAGCATTCTGCGTGTACCTATGCGGCACGGCGGGCACTTTCCGCAGGATTCATCAACAGTGAACTCAAGGAAGAACTTTGCAATGTTCACCATGCAGTTATCCTCATCCATGACTATCATGCCGCCCGAGCCCATCATTGAGCCGATTGCGATAAGGTTGTCATAGTCAATGGGTATGTCAAGATGCTCCGCGGGTATGCAGCCGCCGCTTGGGCCGCCCGTCTGCGCGGCCTTGAACTTCTTGCCGTTGGGGATTCCGCCGCCGATATCGTATATTATTTCGCGAAGCGTGGTACCCATGGGTATTTCCACAAGGCCCGTGTTGTTTATCTTGCCGCCGAGTGCGAATACCTTTGTGCCCTTGCTCTTTTCCGTGCCCATGGAGGCAAACCATTCGGGCCCATTAAGTATTATCTGGCACACGTTTGCAAGCGTTTCAACATTGTTCAGTATGGTCGGCTTGCCGAAAAGACCCTTTATTGCAGGGAATGGAGGACGGGGACGCGGCTCTCCGCGGCAGCCCTCTATTGACGTCATAAGTGCCGTTTCCTCGCCGCAGACGAATGCGCCCGACCCAAGCCTTAGGTCAATATCGAAATTAAAGCCCGTGCCGAATATATCCTTGCCGAGAAGTCCCGCCTCTCGTGCCTGCTGTATGGCTATGCGCAGTCGTTTTACGGCTATCGGGTACTCCGCACGAACGTAGATGTAGCCCTGCTCCGACCCAATCGCGTAGCCCGCAATGGCCATTGCCTCAAGCACGGAATGCGGGTCGCCCTCAAGCACGCTCCTGTCCATAAATGCGCCGGGGTCGCCCTCGTCCGCATTACAGCAGACATACTTAACATCGCTTTCGGGAGCCTTTGCGAATTTCCACTTCAGCCCCGTCGGGAAGCCCGCGCCACCGCGACCGCGAAGGCCGCTCTTGAGTATGGTGTCTATAACGTCGTCACGGCTCATTTCGGTCAGCACCTTGGCAAGCGCCTTATAACCGTCATACGCTATGTATTCGTTTATGTTTTCGGGGTCTATAACGCCGCAGTTGCGCAATGCCACGCGCTTTTGCTTTTTATAAAAGTCTATTTCCTCGAGGGATTTTATCTTGCCGCTCTCCGTTATGCTCTTTTTATAAAGAAGATCGGCAACTATGCGACCCTTTACAAGGTGTTCGCTGACTATGCGCGGCACATCTTCCACCTTTATGTGGCTGTAGAATGCGCCCTCGGGGTACACTATACATATCGGGCCGTTTTCGCAAAGGCCGAAACAGCCCGTGCGCACAACCTTGATTTCGTTTTCCAGCCCCGCATCTTTTATGCATTCCTCAAATTTTTCTATTATTGCCGGCGAATTTGAGGATGAGCACCCCGTACCGGTGCAGATAAGAACCTGAGAACGATAGTATTCCATTGTTTTTCCTCCTTATTCGCGCTTTTATCCCGTATACTTGGCGTTGTAGTGGTCGATTGTGTATTCTTCCACCGGTTTACCGCCCTCTATATGCTCACTTATTATGCGCCTTGCCATTTCGGGCGTGACCTTAATGTATGTCACGGTCTCCTCATTTGGGCAATGCACCTCAACAATCGGTTCCAAATGGCACATTCCTATGCAGCCCATTTGCGTAATTGCAACGTGTATAAGCCGCCTTTGGGCAAGCTCATTCATCATTGCCGTCAACACGCCCCGCGCACCCGCCGCTATTCCGCACGTTGCCATGCCCACAACTATGCGCGTGCCGTTATGCTCTTTCCTAAGGGTCATGTTTTCAAGCGTTTTTTCGCGGACAGCTTCCAATTCCTGTATGGATCTCATATTGGTAAAACACCTCCGTTGATTTTGTTTATGCCTTTTTGTATGCGTTTTTGTGATTTTATAATATCGTTTGTTCCGTTTCGCCCCGCCGTGCCGAACACATAGCTCCTGCCGCCCGATGAATAGGTAAATTCAAAGCTTGTATCATTCATTATGCACATAAGTGCCGCCATTGTTTCCGCCATATCGCCAAGCGGCGGCGTGTCAACGTGCGTAAGGCTGTAGCTTGCGCTTACCTCGGTTCCGCGGCCGAGTTCGCTTTTTATGCTAAAGCTTCCGCCCGAGCGGCAGGCACTCAGCCTGTAAAGCGACAACCCAAGCCCTATACGCTTTCCCGTTTGCGTTGACATAAAGGGGTCCGTACAGCGGCTGAGCGTTTCATCATCCATACCCGCACCGTCATCACGGACGGATGTGTACAGCATGTCGTTTTCACGGTCTACGCTCACACTTATTCTTATTCTGCCCGCTCCCGCGTTGTGGGAGTTCATGGCGATATCCATAAGGTGAAGCGCAATTTCCCGCATAACGCCATCTTTATCCGCGGGCGCGGTATTTTTCGATTATGCCCGCAACATCGCCCGGTACCAAGCGGCCGTACACCTCGTCATTCACCATCATTGCGGGAGCCAAGCCGCAGCAGCCTATGCACCGTGTTGCGTTCAGCGTAAACATACCGTCCTTGGTAGTTTCGTTCACGGCAATACCAAGCTGTTTTTCCAGCTCGTCAAGCACCTGCTGACTGCCGCGCACATAGCACGCCGTACCAAGGCATATGCCCATGGTATATTTTCCGCGCGGTGCAAGCGTGAACTGCGAATAGAACGTGGCCACGCCGTATATCGTGCTTACGGGTATGCCCGTTGCCGCGCTGATGTAATGCTGTACCTCTTCATCCACACAGCCGATTATTTCCTGCGCATGCTGCATTATCGGCAGAAGTCCGCCGTCCACGTCCTTCCACTGTGCAATTACACCGTCAAGCTGTCTGAATCCTTCCTTTCGGTTGTCGTTGCCGACTGCCATGGGTAAATCCTCCTTTATGTTTTGCCGCGTGATTTGTCAAAAAAGCAACGCTTATGAATTGATTTTAGCATGTACGCCAATAAAATAAAAGTGCAAATTTTTGATTTGCAGTTTTTATTTTTGTTCATTCATATTTGTTTGGTTATATGGCCATATCGCTATTGATATTGCATTTTATGGCTGTTTTTGGGATTTTTTGTGTGGTGCGTTTCTTGTGCCTGTTTTGTTGTTGCAAGTTTTGTTTGCGCTTCCTGCATTTTTATTTGCTTTTGCGCCCGATTTGCTTATGTCCCTCGGCGGTAGGAGCGCATCACGCGAAAAGCCTATAAGGTCATCCCTGTGCGCCCGTTTCAACGCCTTGCGTGCAAGCGGAGCGTAGGCGGGCATAAAATATTGCATAAGTGCACGCTGCATGGCCTTTTCCTCGGCATCCCTTGCGACATACACCTTCTCACCCGTGCGCGGGTCCATGCCCGTATAGTACATGCAGGTCGAAAGCGTACCCGGGGTCGGGTAAAAATCCTGCACCTGTTCGGGTCTCTGCCCGCTTTGCTTGAGGTACAGGGCAAGGTCTATTGCGGCGTCAAGGTCGCTGCCGGGGTGACTGCTCATAAAATACGGCACTATGAACTGCTCCTGCCCCGCCTTTTTGTTAAGCAAAGTGTACCTTTTTACGAATGCATCGTAAAGGGCTTGACTCGGCTTGCCCATAAGTCTTAACACTTTATCGGATATATGCTCGGGTGCCACCTTCAACCTGCCGCTTATGTGGTGCTTTATAAGGGTATTTAGGAATTCGTCGCTCTTGTCATACATAACATAGTCGTATCGTATGCCCGAACGCACAAACACCTTCTTTACGCCTTTAACCTGCCTGAGCTTGTTGAGAAGCTCAACATAGTCCCTATGGTCGGCCCGCATATGGGGGCACGGGTTGAACCCAAGGCACTGCCTGTCCGCGCAGGTGCCGCTTTTAAGCTGTTTTTCGCATGCGGGAAAGCGAAAATCCGCCGTGGGGCCGCCCACATCGTGTATATAGCCCTTAAAATCGCTGTCATGCGTCATAAGTTCGGCTTCTTTTATAAGTGATTCGTGGCTGCGTGCTTGCACCACGCGCCCCTGATGGAACGTAAGCGCACAGAATGAGCAACCGCCAAAGCACCCACGGCAGGAGGCAAGCGAGAATTTGACCTCCTTGAGCGCAGGTATTTCCTTTTTATAGTTTGGGTGCGGCGCACGGGTATAAGGCAGCTCGTATACCGAATCAAGCTCCGCTTCGCTAAGCGGCATGCTCGGCGGGTTCACGACTATATACGCATTACCGTGCGGCTGTACAAGGCGCTTGCCGCGCACGGCATCCTGCTCACGATATTGTTTCATAAATGCGGATGCGTATTTCTTTTTGTCCGATGCAACTTCCTCATAGCTTTCTATAAGCTTGTAATCATATACCCGCTCAAGTGAGCTTGTCATGTAGCAGCTGCCCGCGATATATGTTACATCCTTTACGTTAAGGCCGCCCGAGAGTGCATCCGCCACCTCAACTATGCTCCTCTCTCCCATGCCGTAGAGCAGTATATCCGCTCCCGAATCGCTGAGTATACTGCGGCGTACCTTGTCATCCCAATAATCATAATGGGCAAAGCGTCTAAGACTGGCCTCGATCCCGCCGATTATCACGGGCACATTCTTATACGCTTCCCTACAGCGGTTTGAATACACTATCACTGCCCTGTCGGGTCGCTTACCCATAACACCGCCCTCGGTATACGCATCCTCGCTGCGGTGCTTTTTGGCTGCGGTATAGTGATTCACCATGGAATCCATATTGCCTGCGCTCACCAAAAAGGCAAGTTTGGGCTGTCCGAGGGTACGGAACGCATCCGCACTGTGCCAATCGGGCTGTGATATTATGCCCACGCTGTAGCCGTGACTTTCAAGCACACGGCTTATTATGGCAGGGCCGAAGGAGGGATGATCTATATACGCATCCCCTATTATGTATACAAAATCAAATTGCTCTATGCCGCGTTCCTTCATTTCCCTTCGGGACATGGGTAGCGGAGCGTATTCGGTTTTTACCGCTGTTTTATTCATACGATTGCTCATTCGCCGCATCGTCGGTCTGTGCGCTTGGCGTATTTTCTTCTATGGGAGCCGTTTCTTCCTGTATATTTTCTATATTTTCTTCCGTTGGAGTCGCTTCTTCCTGCGTGCTTTCCTCCGTGGGAGTCGCTTCTTCCCGTGCATTCTCCTCTATGGGAGTTTCTTCTTCCCGCATGGGTTCCTCCGCGGGGGCGGTACGGTAGCGTTCAAGCTCATCTATAAGCATTTTGTTGCGAAGGCGTGATACGTCAAGTTCCTGCCTCATGCGGTCAAACTCGCGTATCACTTCATCGAGAAATGAGTCCACTTCCTCAACATCATAGCCCAAGAAGGCACGCGAAAAGACCTTGTTTATAATGGTGTCCCTGTTCATCAAAGCAATTTTCCTTAAATAATAAAGCGTTGGCCGCCGTGAAAGTGCGGCGGCCGTTGTTTCGGGGTCAGATTATGCTTTCCCCGTCGCCGTCTCCGTTGCCGATAACGTCGTAGTTGGTGGGCGCCACAACGAATATGCCGTGGGAGATCTTGTAGATGTTGCCGTTGAGTGCGTATATCGCGCCGGCGATAAAGTCGAGCATGCGCTGTGCGCAGTCAATATCGAGTTCTTCCATATTGACTATAACAGGCTTACGGCTCTTGAGATTATCGATGATGTTCTGCGTATCCTCGTAGCCCACGGGACGATAAACTATCATCTTGAGCTGATTGCTGTTGGGAAGGGATACAACGTTTGAATCGTTCTGCGCATTTTTGCGTGCACGATTGCCGAAATCCACAACGTTCACGTCGCGGTCCTCGTCCTCGTAATCCATATCCTCGTAGACCTCATCCTCGGCATCGCTTTCTTCAATACCTATGTACTCAAGAAACTTACCCAATACTCCTGCCATCTTTTCATTCCTCCAATAAAATATTTCTTTTTGACGCTTGGAGAAATTTTTTGTTCGGGTTTTTATGATTTCCTAAGCTGATATGTCTTTACGCTCGGAAACCGGGCCGCAGTCGCTCCCCGAAAAGCGCGTTGCCCACGCGCACCATTGTTGCGCCCTCGGCAACGGCAGCCCTGTAATCCCTGCTCATGCCCATTGAAAGCGTGTTCATAAAAACATTGGGCAGGTCATAGCCCTTTGCCTTGTCAAACAGTGCCCTCATTTCGGCAAAATAACGGCGTGCGGCATCCTCCTCCACCGCAGGAGGTATGCACATAAGCCCTTCCACCCTTATGGCATCAAGGCGGGAAATACTCGTAAGAAATTCGTTCAGCTTTGCGGGCTCCGCTCCGCCCTTTTGCGGTTCACAGCCTATGTTTACCTCAACAAGTATCCGCTGAACCGTGTCACGCTTTTTCGCTATGCGGGATATTTCCTCCGCAAGCTCTATCCTGTCCACGGACTGAATGGTACTCACATGACCCACTACATATTTTACCTTATTGGTCTGCAATTGTCCAATAAAATGCACGTCCGCGCCGAAATCTTCAAACATGGGCAGCTTTTGTGTCAGCTCCTGCGCACGGCTTTCACCGAATACACGCGCTCCCGCGGCGTAGGCCTCGTTTATGCGCCCCTCATCAACAAATTTGCTTACCGCAACAAGAGTTATATCGCTTGCGCTTCTGCCGCTTGTCCGCGCGGCAAGGGCAATATTTTCCGTTATTTCATTATATCTTTCGGCTATGGTCATTTTCTTTTATACCTCATTCCTTCGCTGAGTGTACCCTCGCCCTCTCTCGGGGCTATTATGGCGTTCTCCTCATCCATGGCAAGTATGTCCACCGCCACATCATATTCGCCCTCTGCCGATACCACGGTTATTATGCTTGCGCCGTCTTTTTCATAAAGTGCGTCAAGCGGAACCGATATGCCGCTTACACTGCTCTTGGCAGTAAGCTTGATTACGCGGCTGTTTATGAGCGGCCCCATATCCTCATTAAACTCGAGCGTGTTCAGTATGCCCGATTCCGAATGCACCTTTGACATGGCATTTGCAAGGAACGTCTGCCCCTCATACCCGTCAAACGTTACAGTATAGCTTGTCCCTTCCGCAAGGCTTGCTTCGCCCTCCGCATCGCTTACGAACACCGCATACCACAATCTCGGGTTCACAAGCCTATATAATAGATTATCACCCGCACCGCCGAGCGAATCCGCCGCCGCCGATACGGTCGTGTTCACAAGTGCCGCATTTACGGTATCAAGCTTGTCCTTGTTGAACACCTGCTCATACCCGTCAAAATAAAAGCTTACGCGCCCGTCCCCCACGGCATTTATCTCCGTGCCGTATGCGGAAAGCTGCGTCTTTTTCTCCTCATGGGCAATATAAAGGCTGTTAAGCTCCTCCGTGGGCTGTACGGTGCTCTTCAAAAAGCTTTCCCGTTGGCGCATAAGAGCCTTCAGCTCATTTTGCAGTGTAAGCGTATCCGCATTGTCCGCCGTGCCGAGCACCGCGGCGCGTATAGCTTCCCTCTTTTGCTCTATTTGAAGTTCCATGCTTGACAGTTCCGCATTGTCAACACCGCTCAGGCGGCTTTTTTGCAGTGCATATATCTCAGCCTCTATATTAAGAAGGGATTGCGCCATATCATCCGTATATCCCCATTTGTACACGGTTGCAACCTGCATGCCCTCGTATACGCTCTCCCCTTCGCCAACGGCAAACTCCGCACGGTCGTACTTATCAACGCTTATGCTCATCTCATCCCGCACAAGCACGGCCTTTTTGGTTATTGTTACATCCATTGTGGCGTATTTCAGCGTGCCAAGTGCCGTATCCTGCAACATAAGCACAAGCATAAGCGCAACCATACCCACAACAAACGTGAGTATAAGATAGAATTTCGGCTTTATTTTTACCCGTCTCCGGCTCATTAGTTCATACCTCTTGTACCGCACCGCTCATAGTGCAATGCCGCTAAATCACATCACATACCCGTGCGGCGGTTATACCCATTGCATTTAGAGCGTCTATCAGCGTGCCGAGTGCATTTGCACACTCGCGCGTGGGCTGTAGCAATATTATACCGCCTAAAACGGGTTCATTCAATCCCCGTGTTATTATATCCCGCTCGCCGCCCGAACCGCAGCGCAAATCAACCGTTTCCCTGACGCAGGTAACGGAAAGTGCGCGTGATACTCTCTTTGCGGCATCCGCATCCACATTTAGCGGATGATATAGCCGTGCCCGTGCGCCCGTATACCGCTTTATGCATTCAATGCCCCGTGCTATATTCAAAACAAGCTCCTCTTCCGTGAGTGAAGTGTCCAAAGTATCGCCCAATGTGCCTATCTCATGCCCATCGAACACTATGCGGCGGGCAAGTGCCTCATTTTGGCGCACCCATTCGCCACTTACCATAAACGTGGCATGCGTTTCCTTCTCCTTCAGAATGTCGAGTATATCGCCCATGGCGGCGGCGTTCCACGATACAGTAAACTCAAGTGCCGCCGTGGTGCGCTCCTCGCCGCGCCCATACGGATATGTACCTGCGGCCGCCGACAAAATGCGCGTGTTCATAAGTAGATACATAAGTGCAATCATCAGCACCAAGCAACCGTTCACCGCCCATGTTCCGCGCCCAAGCCGCCTCATCCGCGCTCCTCCCTTCGCTTTCGCTCTTCACTCTATTGTATGCCGCTTGCGGGTGTAAGATGACGGTGTGGCGCACCACTCTCTGCCACATCTTACATCCCGTAAGCCCTGTTTACGCCAAATGAGTGCACCATAAGCAAAGAAAATACTAAAAAAATATTTGGCTTGCCCAAAGCCGCGCTTGTTATGTTATACTATATCCAAACGGAAGAACTTTTCCCATAAAGGAGGAAACATCCATGCAGTATTCGCGTGAAGTTGAAGAAATGTTTTGCGTGGCAAAGGGCGCAAAGCATGAATGCGCACCCATTCCCGAGGAGGGTAAATGGGTAAAGGCAAAGGACATAACCGACATTTACGGCCTTACGCACGGCGTTGGCCGCTGTGCTCCGCAGCAGGGCGCGTGTAAGCTTACGCTGAACATCAAGGCGGGCATTATTGAGGAAGCTTTGGTTGAGGTTATCGGCTGCAGCGGCATGACCCATTCCGCGGCAATGGCGGCGGAGATTCTGCCCGGCAAGACCATACTTGAGGCACTTAACTCCGACCTTGTGTGCGATGCCATAAATACCGCCATGAGGGAGCTTTTCCTTCAGATAGTTTACGGCCGCAGTCAAAGCGCATTCAGCGATGACGGTCTGCCCATAGGCGCGGGGCTTGAGGACCTTGGCAAGGGCATAAGGAGTCAGGTGGGCACCATGTACGGCACGAGGAAAAAGGGCCCAAGGTACCTTGAAATGGCCGAGGGCTATGTGCTTGAGGTCGGTCTTGACAAGAACAATGAAATAATAGGCTACAAGTTTGTAAATCTCGGCAAGATGATGGATGCCATAAAGAAGGGCGTTGACCCCAATGAGGCATTCACATCCAACATAAGCACCTACGGCCGCTTTGCCGAGGCGGTGACCGTAATAGACCCGCGCAAGCAGTAATATAGGAGGCATAAACATGGTTACCTTTGAAGGATATGAAAGAAGAATAGACACTCTCCGAAACGTGCTTGCACAATACGGCTTTGCCGATTTTGAAGCATGTGAAGAGTACACAAAGCAGTTCGGTATAGACGTGCGCTCAATAGTGCTCGGCACACAGCCCATCGCATTTGAAAATGCGGTGTGGGCATACACGCTCGGTGCGGCAATTGCACTTAAAAAGGGCGTTGGCACCGCGGCGGAAGCTTCAAGCGCGATAGGCGAAGGGCTTCAGGCGTTCTGCATACCCGGCTCCGTTGCCGACCAGCGCAAGGTGGGACTCGGTCACGGCAACCTTGGCGCAATGTTGCTGAGCGAAACCACGCATTGCTTTGCCTTCCTTGCGGGACATGAGAGCTTTGCCGCGGCGGAGGGTGCAATAGGCATTGCCCGCACGGCAAACAAGGTGCGCAAGGAGCCGCTCAAGGTCATATTGAACGGCCTTGGCAAGGATGCCGCATACATAATCAGCCGCATAAACGGTTTTACCTATGTAGAAACCGAATATGACCAGTATACGGGAGAGCTGCATGTGCTCAATACAATCGCCTTCAGTGACGGAGTGCGTTCAAAGGTGCTCTGCTACGGTGCTGATGACGTGAACGAGGGCGTTGCCATAATGCGTCACGAGAACGTTGACGTGTCGATAACGGGCAATTCCACCAACCCAACCCGTTTCCAGCATCCCGTTGCGGGTACATATAAGAAATGGTGCAATGAGAACGGCAAGAAGTACTTCTCCGTGGCCTCGGGCGGCGGCACGGGGCGCACACTGCATCCCGACAACATGGCCGCGGGACCCGCAAGCTACGGCCTGACGGACACCATGGGCCGCATGCATTCCGATGCGCAGTTCGCGGGCAGTTCTTCCGTTCCCGCGCACGTTGAGATGATGGGCTTCATGGGCATGGGCAACAACCCCATGATAGGCGCAACCGTGGCAGTCGCCGTTGCGGTAAGCGAGGCACTGAACAAGTAAGAGTTAAGAGTAAATAGTGAAGAGAGATTTTCTCTCTTCACTTTTCTTTTTTCTGTACGCTTTCTTGGTTCGTTTAGTCAGTAAGCCTCCCGCCAAAAGAAACTGCGGCGCAAGCCGCTGTGCAAGCGGTGGAGATTATGCCCTACAGTAAAAGAAAACCATTGAGATAACTCGGCTATGCTATTCCCAACTTACTTCGTTTGCCCCGCGCATAGCGGGATAAGGAGGGGATGTGGGTGGTGTCGGAGGGTTGAAGGGGAGGATATCCTCCCCTTAATCCTCTGACAATAAAGAATAAAAAGAAAACCGCAGTACACAAGTAACCACGGCATTAGCCGTTACACAACACAAGCTTACAGCACATTCATACGGTAACTTCATTCAGTACAGACCACGCTTTCCTGCCTGCGCCTTGTGGCGCAGGCAGGAAAGTGGGAAGGTATAAAGTCGCAAGGCAGTAGCCTCAGCCCTCTCCGTCAGCTTCGCTGACGCCTCCGCACAAGGCATACCCTAACGGGCGCCCCATAGGGGGAGCCGAGGAAAGAAAAGAGTGAAGAGAGATTTTCTCTCTCTTCACTCCTAACTCCTCACTATTCTCTTATAAGGCTGTTACCCGTCATTTCATCGGGCTTTGGCAACCCCATCAGCTCAAGAAGCGTAGGCGCAACGTCACTTAATCTGCCGCCATCGCGAAGCTTCACGTGCTTTCGCTCGTTGTCAATGAGTATAAGCGGCACCTTGTTCACCGTGTGCGCGGTAAAGGGCGTGCCGTCATCGTCGGCCATAAGCTCGCAGTTGCCGTGGTCGGCCGTGAGTATTGCGCGGCCACCTATGTTGAGTATCGCCTCGACCACACGCATTGCGCATTCATCAACCGTGTGAACCGCCTTGACCGCCGCATCCATCACGCCCGTGTGGCCTACCATGTCGGGATTGGCAAAGTTGAGTATCATCATATCATATTCACCGCCGTTCACGCGCCGTATCACCTCGTCCGTAACCTCATACGCGCTCATTTCGGGTTTCAGGTCGTATGTGGCCACCTTGGGGGACGGGATAAGCACCCTGTCCTCTCCTTTAACGCTCGCCTCCACACCGCCGTTGAAGAAAAACGTTACATGGGCATACTTTTCCGTTTCCGCTATGCGAAGCTGTGTAAGGCCGTGCGCGGATACGTATTCGCCAAGCGTATTTGTAAGCTTTTCGCTCTTAAAGGCCACGCTCAGCTTATCCTCAAATGCCTTGTCATACTGCGTCATGGAAACATATGTAAGCGGGAAACAACCATACCTGCGCTCAAACCCATCAAAATCCTCAAAAAGATACGCCCGCGTCAGCTCCCTTGCCCTGTCTGGGCGGAAATTGAAGAATATTACGCTGTCGTTCGCTTCCACCTTTGCAACGGAAGCGCCGTTTTCGGTGATAACAATGGGCTCTATAAATTCATCCGTTACGCCCGCATCATAAGAAGCCTGTACCGCCGAGGCGGGATCTTCTGCAATTACGCCCTCACCGTAGGTAAGCGCGGCATACGCCTTTTCAAGGCGGTCAAAGCGGTTATCCCTGTCCATGGCATAGTAGCGACCAGAAACGGTAGCTATTCTACCGCACTCAAGCTCCTCAAGCTTTGCTTGAAGCTGTTCGATGTATTCCTTTCCGCTTTCGGGAGGCACATCACGCCCATCCATAAAGCAATGCACGAACACCTTATCAAGTCCCTTTTGCTTTGCAAGCTTTATAAGCGCATAAAGGTGAGTCAAATGGCTGTGTACGCCGCCATTTGAGCAAAGCCCGAACAGGTGAAGCTTGGTTCCCTTTGTAAGGCATGCATCTATTGCATGATTGAATGCCTCATTTTCAAAAAAGTCACCGTCCTCAATGGACTTTGTTATCCTTGTAAGTTCCTGATAAACTATCCTGCCCGCGCCAAGGTTCAAATGCCCAACCTCGCTGTTGCCCATTTGCCCGCTCGGCAGTCCCACATCAAGAGAGCTTGCGGCTATTTCGGTGTGCGGATATGCCCGCCACAGCTTTGATATGTTCTTCACCCCGTCCGCCTTTACGGCGTTATAGCTTGTCTCCTCTCTCAGGCCGAAGCCGTCAAGTATTATAAGGGCAGTCATCTTCTTCATATTCGTCAGTTCCTTTGCTTATTTATCGTAATGTACAACCGCGGCAAAATCGGCCGCTTTAAGGCTTGCCCCGCCTATAAGGCCGCCGTCAATCTCCTCAGCCGCCATGAGTTCATGTGCGTTTGAACCCTTCATACTGCCGCCATACAGTATGCGCACGCTGTCCGCCGCGGCAGAGCCGAAAAGCTCCCTCACCTTATTTCGGATTACGCCTATGGTTTCGTTTGCCTGTGCGCTTGTTGCGTTTTGACCCGTACCTATTGCCCATATCGGCTCATACGCAAGCACCACGTTTGCCGCCTCCTCAGCCGTGAAGAGTGAAAGTGCCTTCTCTGTCTGAGTACACACAACATCCGCCGTAAGAGCGCGTTCGCGCTCATCAAGCGTTTCACCCACGCATATTATGGGCGTAATGCCGCCCGACAGCGCGGCACGGGCACGTCTCTTCACGGTTTCATCCGTTTCACCGAAGTACTGCCTTCTCTCGCTGTGGCCGACTATAACGTACTCAACGCCGAGCTCCTTAAGCATATCAACGCTTACTTCGCCCGTGTATGCTCCGCTTTTCTCCCAGTGCACGTTCTGTGCGCCAAGATGAATTTCGCTGCCCGACAGCGCATCCCTTGCCAAAAGCAGGCAGCACGCGGGAGGGCACACCACCACCGTACAGGCTTCATTTTGTATAAGGGGTTTAAGCTCCTCAATAAGGCGCATGGTCTCATTGGGTGTCATGTTCATTTTCCAGTTGCCGGCTATTATGGGCGTTCTCATGGTAACGGCTCCTTTTACTCCATGTCATTGAGTGCGGCAACGCCCGGCAGCACCTTTCCTTCAAGGAATTCAAGGCTTGCGCCGCCGCCCGTTGAAATGTGGGTCATCCTGTCGGCATAACCGAGTTTTTTCACCGCGCTTGCGCTGTCACCGCCGCCTATTATCGTGGTACCCTCGCATTCGGCACAGGCCGCGGCAACGGCCTCGGTGCCCTTAGCAAATGCACTGAATTCAAACACACCCATGGGTCCGTTCCAAATAACGGTCTTGGCGAAGCGTATCTCATTTGCAAACAGTTCCCTTGTGCGTTCGCCTATGTCAAGTCCCTGCCAACCCTCGGGAATGCAGTCGCTCGGCACGGTCTTGTGCTCCGCTTCCGCATCAAATGCACGGGCAACCACCGTGTCAACGGGCAGAAGCAGCTTTACGCCGCTTTGTTTCGCATTGGCCATAATTTCCCGCGCAAGCTCTATACTGCCCTCATCAAGCAGAGAATCGCCTATTTCATATCCCATGGCCTTGAAGAAGGTATACGCCATGCCGCCGCCTATAAGCAGCGTATCGCATTTTGAGATAAGGTTTGTTATCACGCCTATTTTGTCGCCTACCTTTGCCCCGCCGAGTATTGCCACAAACGGGCGCACAGGGTTCTCAAGTGCCTGTCCCATCACGCTCAGTTCCTTGCCGATAAGGAAGCCCGCCACCGCGGGCAGGTATGCGGCAACTCCCGCCGTTGAAGCGTGAGCACGGTGCACGGTGCCGAAAGCATCGCTTACATAAATTTCCGCCAAGGATGCAAGCTCCTTTGCAAATTCAGGATCGTTCTTCTCTTCTTCTTTATGGAAGCGCAGGTTTTCAAGCAGCAGAATCTCCCCGTCCTTCAGTGAAAGAGCCATTTTTCTTGTTTCCTCACCTATGCAGTCGGGTGCAAAGGCTATGTTTACCTGAGGTAAAAGCTCTCTAAGCCTATTTGAAACGCTTATCAGTGAAAATTCCTTTTTGACCTCTCCCTTGGGTCTGCCGAGATGGGAGCACAGTATTATGCGCGCGCCCTGTTCAAGCAAATAGTTTATGGTGGGCAGGCTTGCGGTTATGCGCTTATCGTCGCTTACGTTACCGCATTCGTCAAGCGGAACGTTGTAATCCACACGCACAAGCACCCGCTTATGCCGAACATCAATATCCTTTACCGTCTTTTTCATGGGTAAGCCTCCTCCTCAAAAGGGAATGTCATATTGTAATTTGTGGAGCGCAATGCCCCATATCCCCATATATTTTAGCATACTATTTCCGTAATGCAAATAGAGAAAGGTAAGCGGTTCGGTGGGGTTCGGGGCAAAAGAAAGTGCGGCGGAGCCGCTGTGCAAGCATAGTTCAATTATGCCCTATAGTGGGAGAAAACCTTAGTATAAACTCATCTAAACTATCCTACCTTACCTCGTTTGCCCCGCGCATAGCGGGAGAGGGTAGGTTGGGAGGGGTTCAGGGAGTTCGGAGCCGAACGCCTGCTGTGCAGGATGAAGTGAGGCGGAGAACACGCAGGAACAGGGAGAATTGCGAATGGCAATGAGCAAGGCGACCATGTTCCAAGCGGAAAGGGAGGGAGACTTCCCTCCCTTCAGCCCGCCCTGCAAAAAGAGCAAAACAAGCTCATTATACATAAGTTTATGCGCCACAAGGCGCAGGCAGAGAAGTGAGGTCTGTACTGAATAGAGTTACCGTATGAATGTGCTATATGCTTGTGTTGTGCAACGGCTAACGCCGCAGTTACTTATGTGCTAAGAGCTTCTGTTAGCTTTTCTTTGTTAGAGGATTAAGGGGAGGATATCCTCCCCTTCAACCCTCTAACAACTCCCACATCCCCTCCTTATCCCGCTGTGCGCGGGGCAAACGAGGTAAGCTTGATTTAGCTAAACTGAGTTTGTGCGGCAGTTTCTTCCCGCTGTAGGGCATAATTGAGCTGCGCCTGCACAGTAGCTCCGCTACAGGCGCTTTTGCGGGAAGGCAAACTGACTGAACGAGCCTCCGTCTTGGCTCTCCCTTTGGGAGAGCTGGCACGGCGCAAGCCGTGACTGAGAGGGCGGGAAGTTGCGTCCGCACAGTAGCTCCGCTACAGTTTCTTTTGCAGAAAGGCAAACTGCCTTGGCGTGATTCTATTTTGTTATCATAACACAAGAGTTTTGATTTAATTCCGAATTTCCGGCGGCTCAGCGGCTCCCGCCGCAGGACATAACCCCGCTACGGCTTCATTGTCTCTCGCAGTACGGCTTCAATTATCCTGTCGGCAATGTTAATGCCCGTTGCGGCCTCAATCCCCGCAAAATGCGCGTTTGAATTCACCTCGCAGACAAGCGTTTCGCCGTCCTTGCCAAACAGCAAGTCAACGCCCGCAAACGTACAGCCGAGTATTTCCGCCGCGCTGACGGCAAGCGATTCCTGCTCGGCACTGAGCTTATATGCCTCCGCCGTGCCGCCCTGCGCGATATTTGCACGAAAATCGCCCGATGTGTTGCGCCTGAGCATTGCCGCGGCCACCCGTCCGCCCACAACGTATGCGCGTATGTCGCGTGCAAAGCTTGATGCAATATACTCCTGCGCTATTGCCGCATTTCCTTGGGTTTTCATAAGGGCCGCTTTCGCTTCCTCCATATCGTGCGCAAGGTACACCCCCGTCCCGAAGGAGCCGAAGCACTGCTTTACCACAAGCGGAAAGCCGAGATATTCAGCCGCCTTTTCAAGGAATGCCGTATCCGTATACCCAACGCGCGGGAACGTGAGCGGGATAAGCACGGTTTTGGGCTGCGGCACCTTTCCCATAAGGGCAATGTGTGTAAGCGACTTATCATCGCACAATTCTATTGCGCGTGAGGAGTTAAAAAGCTTCATTCCCGCCGCCTCAAGCGTTTTTGCAAGGCGAACATCCTTATCCCAGAATATCGCATATTCGGGCAGTTTTCCTTGCGCAACCGTGCGTCCGAGCGTAATATCCGCCATAAGGTCTATGTTCGTTTTAAGCTCTAACTCAAGCCCCGCTCTCATTGCGCTTTGGCTCAGTGCCGAATAAAGGGAGAGGAATTTCCCCTCCCTTACGAATCCGTTTATGATAAGGTACCCTTTTTTATACTTCATTGTTCCCGCTATCTCCGGTTTATTTTTGATGGGTCGGGTTTAATCACGCCCTCCCTGAATGCCTTCAACAGCTTCATAAGGTCGTCTATACGCGCCTTTATCTCCTCACCCGTGTCTATATCCGCAACCATTACGCGGTGGGAAAGCTCGTCAACGTTAAACGTGTGGCTTGTTATGTCACGCCCGTTGTTCACGGCATCCTCTATCGAGGTGAACGGTTCGTGCGCCGCAAGCCGCATCCCAAGCGAATTGAAGAACATGGTGTACCCTGCAATGCCCGTTTGGCTTTGATACGCACGGCAGAAGCCGCCGTCTATAACAACAAGTCTGCCGTGCCCTTTAAGCGGACTTTCGCCCTCCTTGGCCTTCACGGGAACGTGGCCGTTCACTATGCGGCTCCACGGTTTGTCACAGCCGAACGCTTCAAGCACTCTTCTGCAGAACTCCTCCTCATCCGTATAGCTGTAATAGGGATTCTTGGGTTCCTTCCATGTGGCCTTATCTTCAATAAGTGCGCGTTCAAATGTTGCGATATGGTCACGGCCGAAAACGGGTGAATTCCTGCCGCACCACAGGAACCATAAGTAGTCCCTGCCGCGCTCGCGCTCCTCACTGCCCTCGGGTGCAAGCAGACCCTGCCGCGCAAGGCGATCGGCGTAATCAAAATACTCCTTGCCCGAAAGCATAACCGCCTTGCCCACTTCAAACTCCATAAAGCTCGAGTCCCTATTGCAGGGAACACAGCCGTGGAACAGCAAATTTCCGTTCCGTTTAAGATAAAGTGAGCCCGCACTGCACAAAAACCGCGCATGGGCTTGAAGCTTTTCACTGTGCATGAACGCCGTGCAAAGCTGATCCATAAGTGCGGCCTCCTCCTCGCTCAGTCGGGTCGGGTCAAGAGGGTCTATTGTGGGAAAATCCGTATCGCGAAGCGGATAATCCGTGCCGTCTATGTTAATAGTGCCACGCTGCCAATCCACACGGCTGAGCATATCCCTGTCCTCCATGCCGTATTCCTTGCGGCGGTGAACAAGCTGCCCCTCAAGCTTGTACATAATAACGCTTATGGCCTTGTGCATACGGGAATAAAGCTGTGTATCCCGCATCTTGAACGGCTCCTCAGGCAGCTTTCTCGGCGCAAAAACGTGCGCATCGCCATATCTTTCGGTGGAGAACATGGCAAGCGGCAAAAGGTTTATGCCGTATGAGTTTTCCAGCATATCAAGATTGTCATACTGCACGCAGTTCTTCACCGCCGTTGCAACGCACACGGGACTGCCCGCCGCCGCACCCATCCAAAGCACGTCATGGTTGCCCCACTGCACGTCAACATGATGGTGCGTCATAAGGTGATCGAGTATAACGTCCGCATGGGGTCCTCTGTCGAATATGTCGCCCACGATATGCAGTTCATCCACCGTCATGCGCTTTATAAGGGTCGCCATTTCCTCTATCATGGTATCCGCACTGCCCGTATCGACTATGGCACGGATAATGTTGTCATAATAGCGCTCCTTGTTGGGCGTGCCGCCGGTGTTGAGCATTTCTTCCATTATATAGGCGTATTCACGCGGCAGTGCCTTTCTCACCTTTGAGCGGGAATATTTTGTGGTGCATTGGCGGCACACGGCTATCATGCGCTTCAGCGTTACCCTGTACCAGTCGTCCATGTCGGTCTCGGTGCGCTTGGTCTGCCTAAGCTTTTCCTTGGGATAATAGATAAGTGCCGCAAGGTTACGCCGTTCGCTCAGCGTCAAACTGTCCCCGAGTGCGCTCTGTATCTTATCCGCAACGGCGCCCGAGCCGTTATTGAGAATGTGTAAAAACGCCTCATGTTCGCCGTGAATATCGCTCATAAAGTGCTCCGTGCCCTTTGGCAGGTTCAGTATGGCCGTAAGGTTGATTATTTCCGCGCTTGCGGCCTGCACCGTAGGATATTCGCGCGCCATCTGCTGTAGAAGTCTTAATTCGCGTTCAGTCATAGTACCCCTCCCATAATAAAAGAATCGTGCCGCCTGCGCTCATTCCGCTCGGCATAATGCGGCACGGTATTCATATTACATATTGTCCGTATTCTTTACGCCCACATACGGCAGATTGCGCAACCTGCCCTCATAATCAAGCCCGTAGCCCACAACGAACTCGTTCGGTATAACAAATCCCACATAATCGGGTGAAATGTCGCATTCGCGCCTTTCGGGCTTATCGAGCAGGCAAGCTATTTTGAGGCTTGCGGGCTTACGGGTCTTTAATATGTTCGTAAGGTGGTTCAGCGTAAGGCCGCTGTCCATTATATCCTCAACTATAAGCACATGGCGGTCGGTTATGGATGTGTCTATATCCTTGGATATTCTGACTATGCCCGATGTGCGCATGGCATTGCCATAGCTTGATATGGACATAAAGTCCATTTCAACATTGCAGGTAAGCTGACGTGAAAGGTCGGAAAAGAACTGAACCGCGCCCTTGAGTATGCACAGCAGCACAACGTTTTCGCCTGCATAATCGCGGGATATCTGTTCTCCCATTTCCTTTACCCGTTCGCGTATCTGTTCCTCGCTTATCAATACGCGGCTTACCTCTTTTTCCATTTCGTTTATCATGCTTAACCACCCTTTCCTCGGCCTTAGGCCATTATTGTATAAATTCTATCTTAACAGCTCTCACGCTGTCTTGCGTCAGCTTTAATTCTTCCGCCGCGCCTATTCCGGGTACAAACAGTGCCCTGTGCCCGTGCGCTATTACGGCAAGAGCTCTCCTATCGCGCGGAAGCTTTGCATCTATATACGCTTCCTTCAGCTTTTTGCCGCCGGGAGCGTTTATTTTGCGGAACCTGTCGCCCGCACGTCTTTGCCGCACAACGGCACCTTGGGGCAGCTTATCCGCATCGATGCAGGCGGTGTATTTATCCTTTGGCCTGTCCGAAACGGCGCACGGCGATATTCGGTATGTTCCCGCGGCGGTCTCGGTCACGCCCATGTACTCAAGCGGCACTTCCCAATCCTCCACGCTTTCCTTATAATGACCAAAGCATATAAGCTCATAGCTCGTCCACACATCGGCACCCGGTATTTCTATGCGTGCGCCCGTTCTTGCGTCAAGTAGGCGCATTATCGCCTCCGTATGGCCGCGTTCGGCATCCGTCAGCGCACCGATTTCGCTCAGCGCAATGCGTATGCATCGGCTTAATACGGGTCTTGGAAGGAGCGAAAGCAGAGTTCTGTCAAAGCCGCCGTCTCTTCTTGCATTTTCAAGCTCACGCTTGGCTATTGCGCTGAGATATTCTTCATCTTCACTTAGCAACTCTCCCATTGCGCAAAGACTGTTTACAAGGCGCGGATTGAATTCGCCGCTCAGGTACGGTATCGCCTCAAGGCGCAGTTTATTGCGCGTGCCCTCGGGTATAAGGTTTGTCGCATCCGTACAAAACGGCAGGTTTTCTTTTGCAAGATAAGCCTCAATTTCCGCCTTTGTAACGCACAAAAGCGGCCTTATTATATCCTCCCGCTTGGGTGCCATACCGCACAGACCCCTAAGGCCGCTCCCGCGAAGCAGGTGCAGCAGTATGCTTTCCGCCTGATCATCCATGTGGTGCGCAACAGCAATTTTATCCGCACCGAAGAACTCCTTTGCTTGCTTCAAAAACTCATACCTGAGCATGCGCCCCGCCTGTTCAAGCGTTTCGCCCCGCTGCCGCGCAAGGGATGGAATGTCGGCATAGCCGCCGTACACTCTTATCCCGTAAAAGTCGCAAAGGTCGTGCACGAACTCGGCATCCTCCTTGGCCGCATCGCCGCGTATGCCGTGGTTAAGGTGTGCGGCACACAGCGTAAAGCCAAGGTGCGAGGAAAGGGATTTGAGTATGTGCAGCAGTGCAACGCTGTCCCCTCCTCCGCTAAGGGCAACAAGCACCTTGTCCTCAGGTGCAATAAGGTTGTGACGAATCACAAAGCTTTCAACTTTATCCCGCATGACCGCTCCTCCTTAACGACAAATTATAGTATCATAAGTATACCTTTTATTATGGCATTTGACAAGGGCGGGTGTATGAATCTATAATAATGTAAAATACCTTTTAAGGGAGAATCGGTATGAAGCTTGGTGTGGTGGGTCTGCCAAACGTTGGCAAAAGCACCCTTTTTAATGCGATAACAAAGGCCGGCGCGCAGGCGGCCAACTATCCTTTTTGCACTATTGAGCCTAACGTCGGCGCGGTAGCCGTGCCCGATGAGCGGCTTGACGTGCTTGCCGAGATGTACAACCCCGAAAAGTATACGCCCACAAGCATTGAATTTGTGGACATAGCGGGTCTTGTTCGCGGGGCGTACCGCGGCGAGGGTCTTGGCAACAAGTTCCTTTCCCATATCAGGGAGGTGGACGCAATAGTTCACGTTGTGCGCTGCTTTGAGGATGAGAATATTGTGCATGTTGACGGCTCCGTTGACCCCGCAAGGGATGTTGAAACCATAGGTATAGAGCTTATTTTTGCCGATATGGAAACGGTTGATAAGCGCATTGAGCGCACCCGCAAGGCCGCCAAGGGCGATAAGCAGCTTATGGGCGAGGTGGAGCTACTTGAGCGGGCAAAGGCTCACCTTGAATCGGGCAAGCCCATTCGCACAATGCAAGTCGATGAAAAGGAACGCGAAACGCTCAACGGCATGTTCCTTTTGACCACAAAGCCCGTTATCTACGCGGCAAACATTTCGGAAAATGACATACTCGAGAGCGCTAACCCGCTTGTTGACGCGCTCAAGGCCGCCGTTGCGGGCGAAAATGCGGAGGTCATAACCATATGCGCTCAGGTTGAGGAGGAAATTGCGGAGCTTCCCCCGGACGAAAAGCAAGCCTTTATAGAGGAACTCGGCATAGGCGAAAGCGGCCTTGACAAGCTGGTCAAGGCATGCTATAGGCTCCTTGGACTTATAAGCTACCTCACCGCGGGTCCGAAGGAGGTCCGCGCATGGACCATAGAGCGGGGCACAAAGGCACCGCAGGCGGCGGGCAAGATACACACGGACTTTGAACGCGGCTTTATCCGTGCGGAGGTTGTGCCGTTTGAAACGCTGAAGGAGCTTGGCAGTATGAATGCCTGCAAGGAAAAGGGACTTATCCGCAGCGAAGGCAAGGATTACGTCATGCAGGATGGGGACGTTGTGGTGTTCCGCTTCAACGTATAAGCTTATTCTGTGAAAAACAAGGCGCAGAGGGCAAAAACCTTCTGCGCTGTTTTCATGGTATTATGTGGGGTGTGGAGAGGATTCACCCTACTCCCCCGTTCTCGGCAGCAATTCGCGCGGCTCGTGGCCGATATAGCGGAGCAAAAACACTATTGTGCTGAGCATAAACAGCCCTGCCGCTAAAGCAAATGCGGCTGCGCTTACGGTTGCGTCCGCGCCCACTGTAAGCTCCATATCCACCTCACTGCCGCCGATAATATATGCACTGAATGCAAGGAATTCTTCGGGCGTAGCGTTGCTTTCCGTCATTATTTTTTCACCTACGGTCTCGGTAAGCATGTGGCCGACCGCGCTTCCCGCAAGTGCGCCCACAAGCACTATCAGAACCGCACTTAGCAGTACCGCCGCAAAGCATTTGAGCTTACTGCACCCAAGAAGCCGCATCGTGCCGACACAATGCTTCTGCGAATTTGCGTAGAAGAACGCTATCATTATTGTGGCTATCACAAGCAGTGCGCCCGAGAGCACCAACAGAAGCTCCGCCGTGCCGCTGAGCGCTTCAAGGCTCGGCTGTATGCGGGAATACCCCTGATCATAGAAGGTCAGCTTGATGTCGTAATCGTCGCGGTCGAATATGCCCGTTTCTTCGGCACTTTCAAGGAAATCATTCACCTTGCCGTTTTCGATCCATATCGTAAGCAGTGTGCCGTTCACAGGGCGCGTTTCCTCCTGAGGGGCGTTTTCAAGCGACCTTTCGGGAATGTATATCGTGTTCCACGCAACATTCAACGATTCCTGCGATATTTCCGAATTGCCCACTATGGGCTTTGTATCGAATATGCCGACTACTTCATACTCCCCGCCGTCAAAGAAGTTGTCGCTTTCGGTATATCTGTACAGCGGTGAAAGCGTTGCATCCTCACCGTGATTATTTGAAAAAAGCTCGTATTCATAAAACTCAAAATTTATTTTTGTGCCGACTTCCCATCCCTGTTTTTGTGCAAGCTCCGCACTGATAATGCAAACATTCGTTCCGTTTGCAAATTCCTCGTCCGTTATGCACCTGCCTTCGCGCATAAAAATGTTGCCCATGTGGAATGCGGGCACGCCCATCATATCATCGAGCGCAACAACGCCGAAGGAGCGTGCATTTATGTAATATGCGCGGCTTATCTGCTCGTATTTTGCTTTAAGTTCGGGGTCGGACTGCACATCGTCATATTTCATCAGCCAGAACGGGTTTTCCTCTGTCACATCGCCGTAAGTACTTGCCGATTCACCGTAATAATTGGGATTTGAGTTGTAGGTATAGTATATATCATTGAACAAACAATCGCTGTGAAATTTGGGGTGCCCCTGTTTGTACTTTCCGTTTGATGCAATGTACCCGTCGGTGCTGTCAACCGCTCCGACAGTGTTAAAAATCACTCCTATATACTCCACACCCGGTTCAAGTCCAAAATAGCCCATTTCTTCATTGTAATTCAGCGCTTCGATCTCATTGGCATATGCCTCGCGTGTCATGCGATACACTTCTTCGCCCGATGAGCCACGCAATTCTACGCTAAGATCGACTATCCTTTCCTCATATGAAAAACAATCCGTTGCCGATTCCAAAACCTCAATCAGAATATCCGTTCTAAGTTTACTGTATGTGCCCAATAAAAAGAATGCATTGTATGAATCCTGCACTATAAATTTTCCGTTATCATCGGTATAGAGTATGGTATCGTTAAAGTCCGCATCCTTGCCGCGATTATCCTCGGCATTTATTCTAAAGCGAATAACATCATCTGTAAAAGAGGGATAATTATACGATCTGCTCAGCCTTACATTATCTTCGCTGTACGCACCGTAGCGGGCACGAAGGTCGTACTTTATAACGCTTGGCGCGGTTGTAAGCGGATAGAAATCATACCCATTCACGGTAAGCGAATGGTAGCCGCCGTAATTTTCGGACGTGATATCATCCGTTAAATTGCCGCGATTGTCAACGTTTGCATAAAGCTCAACCACGGCAATGGTTGTGTATGTATCCGCCGCACGTTCCAAATTGTTTACACTGTTTGTGTAAAGGTTCAAGCTTGTACAAAAAAACGCCGTAAGCAGTGCAAGAATCAATATATACAGCACTATTCGCCCGCTTTTGCGAAACATCTGCCTTAAATGCATTGATAACATATATGGTTTCCCTCCTTAAAATAGTAGTTTCTGCCTGCGGCAAGCCGAGGCGCCATTCTTTGCAGATTCAGCATCAGTGGTCACAAACTATTTTCCGATAGGTTTCAATGCCGTCCTCCACGTAAAAAAGCACCCACCCGTCATTCACATCGGGCTTATTCTCTGCTGTAACAAGCACTTCGGCAAAGCATTGTTGATCAAAATCATTACCCTTGGCATTCGACTTTTTACACGGTACAAGTTCAAACATATAGCTTATGCTATGATTCTCCGAGCACTGTTGGGGCGATACATATGTTACTATACCGTCCTCATTCGAAAACAGCGTCCAGTAACCGTCACGCGTGTCGAAATCAGCCGCATACGCTTCCGTCATGCTGATATATTCTATTTTGTCTAACTCTTGTGCACCCGGGTTAATTGGACACGGAACATCTGTGCTTATTTTCTTTAAATGTTCGCAGTCTGTTTTACTGTATGTTACCGTGTCCCCTTCGACCGATTCCACGACCCAACTTGGGTCAGGTGATTCGGTGGGGGAGTTTACCTTCCACGTTTCCTTCATATCAAGCTGAAGATTATCAACCCTGCACCTTACACGTTCCCTTTTTACATCGTATTTTTCGCCATCCTCAGGCTCGGGTGTGGGTGTTGGAACTATCGTTGCGGTGGGCTTTGCGGTGGGTTTTACTGTCGGAGTGGGTTTGGAGGTGGTTGAAGCATCGGTAGGGGTTGCGGTTTCCGTCAGCACGGCCTGCTCATTTTCGTTCGGCAGCTCATCAACCGTTGCCCTTGGTGCGCAAGATGAAAGAAGCATTATGCCTATGCTTAAAAGAATGCAAATGGTTCGCTTCATATATGGTTCCCTCCAATATAATTAGTTTTTGCCTGCGGCAAGCCGAGGCGTTGGGTTTGCACCTTGCGGGTGCGGTCACAAAGGGTTAATACACAGCTTCTGCACCGTGCCTTCCCTGCTTGCGCCTTGTGGCGCATGAGCTTATGCACAACGAGTTACTTTATCCTCTTTGCAGGGCGGCTGAAGGGAGGGGAGTTTCCCTCCCTTGGAGCCCCCTGCACCCCTCCCATCCTACCCTCGCACGCTTGCGCGGGCAACACGAGGTAAGATAGAGGCGCTTTAATCGAGTTTGCACGGCAGTTTATTTCATCTGTAGGGCACAATCTCGATTTGTCTGCTCAGTGGCGCGGCCACAGTTAGTTTTGTAAATAGTCCTACCATAGCCTTAACACTTGCGGAGTAGCTCCAAGGCGAAGCTGCTTCACGATGCGTAGCATCATGCCTGCCGTAAAGCACACTTAGTTTCCCACTGAGGGAAATTACACAGCCTTGTGGCTGAGGCGTCTGAACGCTCGATATCGAGCTGATTTAATAATACCATCCATAATATACCATGTCAAGCTGTATTTGTGCCCGCCGCACGCGCTCCATAGCAAATAAAGAAAAGCCCCGCGGTACAACGCCGCAGGGCAGGGAGATACGTTTTTTCAAAGCACCTTCGCAAGGAAGTCCTTGGTTCTCGGGTTCTGAGGAGAGTGAAAAATTTCTTCAGGTGTGCCGCGCTCCATAATGTTTCCTCCGTCCATAAAAAGTACACGATCTGATATTTCGCGCGCAAAGCCCATCTCATGCGACACTATAACGGTGGTCATGCCGCCCTTTACAAGGTCGCGTATAACGCTCAGCACCTCGCCCACCATTTCGGGGTCAAGCGCGCTTGTGGGCTCATCAAAGAGCATGACATCGGGTTCCATTGCAAGCGAACGCACTATCGCAAGGCGTTGCTTTTGCCCGCCCGAAAGTTTGTTCGGGTGCTCGTTGCGTTTTTCATATAATCCGACCTTGTTGAGCAGTTCCTCCGCCTGTGCGGTGGCCTCCTCCTTCGTTTTAAGCTTTTGAAGCACGGGAGCCATTGTTATGTTCTCAATACAGCTCATGTGCGGGAACACGTTGAAGCTTTGGAACACCATTCCCATGCGGCGGCGGTATTTGTTTATGTCAACACCCTTTTGGTTGAGTATCTGCCCCTCGAACTCAACCGTGCCGCTGTCGGGCATCTCAAGCAGGTTAAGGCAACGCAAAAATGTGCTTTTGCCGCTGCCGCTCGGCCCTATTATGGACACGGCCTCACCCTTTTTGATGTGCTCCGTTACGCCGTCAAGCACGAGCAATTTGCCGAAGCTTTTATGCAAATCCGTTACCTTAATCATGGTTCATTCTCCTTTCAAGTGCGCTGACGGCACGGCCAAGCACAAACGTAAGCACAAAGTATATTATGCCGACCACAAGCAGGCACTGAAGCGGCAAAAACTCCTTACCGTTTACCTTAAGATAGCTTGTCATAAGGTCGCCCACGAAGAACGTGGATGCAAGCGATGTTTCCTTTATAATGGTTATAAACTCATTGCCGAGCGCGGGCAATATGTTTTTTACCGCCTGCGGCAATATTACCTTCACCATTGCCTGAGCCTTTGTCAGGCCAAGACTGCGCGCCGCCTCCGTCTGCCCCTTGTCCACCGCCTGTATGCCCGAACGTATAACCTCGGAAACATAGGCGGAGCTGTTTATCGTAAGTGCTATCGCAACGCAGGCGAAAGTGCTTACCTCAAGCGCGGGCACTATCATGGGCACCACGAAATAGCCCACATATATCTGTAAAAGGCTCGGTGTGCCGCGAATCACCTCAACATAGGCGGTTACGAGAAAGCGTATTATGCGGCTTTTCCCCATTTTGCCGAATGCAAGCACCGTGCCCAATATCGCCCCGAAGAAAACCGCCAATGCGGAAAGCTCCAGTGTGACGGATACGCCCTCTATAAGGAATACGTTCCAGTAGCGTTCAACTATCTTCAAAAATTTCTCAAAAAAATCAGCAAAAGTCAATGCCCTGTCTCCTCATGCAAAAGATTATAAGCCGCAAATGTGCGGCGGAAGCGAGCCTCCGCCGCGATAAATCCATGTGTTCCGCCTTATTCGTTCGTGCCTGCGGCATCCTCGCCCTCGGGAGCGGGTGACTCATCGGGGTAGGAAATCTCTGCCGCGGATTCTATACCCGCAAGAGCCTTGGCTTCTTCATACCAGCCGGAGTAGAGGTCGTTCGCCATGCAGTCCGCAAGTATGGCATTCACCTTGTCAAGCAGTTCTTCATTGCCCTGCTGAATGAGTATTACGTTGTTTTCGTACTTGGGGTCAACGTCAAACTGAAAGCCCGAAAGCGCAATGTCCTGATTGTTGGCCATTATCGCCTCCGCATTGCCCGCGGCAACGGCTACGCCGTCAACCTTGCCCGTCTGAAGAGCTACAACCGCCACGTTTATGTCCTTGAAAAGCTCAACCGTGGTGTCCTCGGGAAGGGCTTCATTGCAAAGCTGTTCCTGAAGGCTTGACGCCTGTGCGCCTATCTTAAGGCCCGCAAAATCTTCCGCCGCGCTGTATTGCCCCGCCTTATCGGCAGTGACTATTATCACCTGTTCGGTTTCGTTATCACCCGCAATGTAGTAATCGGAAATGAGGTAGTTTTCGGCACGATACGGCGTCCAACTGAAGCCCGATATGCCAAGGTCAACGGTGCCGCTCTGCACGGCAAGCTGACTTGCGTCAAAGCTCATGGGCACTATTTCAAGCTCCATGCCAAGCTTTTCCGCAATGTGCTTAGAAAGGGTTACGTCAAAGCCGATAAACTGTTCCTGACCCTCTTTTGAGGTATCAACAAACTCCATCGGGGCAAAGTCGGGCGAAAGTGCAACCTTGAGCACATTCGCATCATCCTCGGTCGCATCATTCGCGCAGGCAACTAAGCCGAGTGCCATTACCAGCACCAACGCAACCACCATAAGCTTCTTCATAGTATATATCCTCCTAAAAATTTGAAGTCATTTGGTATGCGGGTAATATACTGCATAAAAATACGCTTGTCAACCCATAAAATGAATATTTTTACAAGAAATATGCTCTTTTTGTGCATAATCGGTGTATATTCGTTATAATGATGCATTCCTTTTGCATATATGCGGAAGGGGGGGAGCGGGGGCTCGTTTGTACAGTACAAAAAGCTTGCCTCCCCCTTTGGGAGAGGTGTCAGCGAAGCTGACGGAGAGGGCTGAGGTTATGCGTTGCGACTTTATGCCCTCTCAGTCTGCTCCGCAGACAGCTCAGCACAAACTCTGCGGCTCCTCTCACAAATGTTTACATAAGCTTCATACCCTTGCCCTCAACCATTACCGCGCAAGTGATAAACTTGGGTTGAAGGTGGGGTGACATTGTTGTATAATAGGTTTTGTGTGAGGTTTTGATACTATGGCAGACAGACAGCGGGGCTCCGCCCCTCAAAAGGCCGCAAGCAGGCGGGAAAACAGTTTTACACACCCAAAGGCCGTTTCAAGGGCCTTGCTTATTGCGCTTGCCGCCGCAAGCATCATAGTGGCGGTGCTGTATATATTCGTAGGCAAACAGGATACGGATGTTGAACAGCTTATTGATGACGGTACCATTCTTCAGGGCGTAAGCATAAACGGCATTGACGTATCGGGCATGGACTATAAGGCCGCACGAGAAGCGGTACTGCCAAGCGTTGAAGAACAGCTTTACAAAATAAACATAACCGTTGCCCATTCAAGCACTGCGTGGCTGCTCACCGCCGCCGATATGCAACCCGTGAGCACGCTCGATTCCGCGATTACGGAGGCATTGCTTCTCGGGCGCAGCGGCAGTATAGTCGAAAACGCAAAGCAAAAGGATGATATAGCCGAAAACGGGTATGACATTTCCGTATACTTTATTCCCGATGAAGATGCCCTTATGGCTCGCCTGTATGAGATAGGCGCGGTGCTTGACGTGGCAAGCGTTGAACCGTATGCGGAGGCCGTTACCTCCTCTACGGAGCCTGAATTTATATTCCACGAGGGCATTGACGGCTATGTTCTTGATGAGGAGGCACTCTATGCGGACATAGTTGCCCTGCTTGAGGCGGGTCAGCTCAGTGCAACGCTTTCGCCTTCGCTTGAATACAGCGCTCCTTCCGCTACGGTTGAGGATATAAAGGCCAATACCCGGCTTGTTTCCACATTTCAAACTTCCTTTGGCGGCAGTCGTGCCGCGCGCAACGAAAACCGCGTAGGCAACATACAAAAGGCGTGTACACTGCTTAACGGCCACCGTGTTGAGGATAAAACGGAGTTCAGCTTTAACGGCTACATAGGCCCCCGCACGGAGGAAGGCGGCTGGCCGCTTGCCCCGGGCATAGTAAACGGCAACAGGTATGAAGATGAGCCGGGCGGCGGCATTTGCCAAGTCTCCACGACCCTTTACAATGCACTGCTTTGCGCAAACGCAAGTATGCAGCGCGGCTCAACGCTTGAAGATATTCTTGAGCAAAATATAGAGGGTATCTCCATTACCGAGCGCAAGCACCATTCGTGGCCGTCAAGCTATGTCGATACGGGACTTGATTCAACCGTTACGGGCACGGTGGAAAACGGCAAAAGCCTTGATTTTGTGAACAATACGGGTTATCCTATATATATATTCGCCTACTGTGACCAAGCGGCGTATACCGTTACCGTGTATATATACGGCAAACCGCTTGAAGAGGGCGTAACGTATCAGGTGCGCGGCGTTGTTGAAGAGGTGATTGAGCCGGGCGAAACGATAATCACCTATGATATGACAAAGCCTGCCGACTACAGCGAAGTGACCATAACCGCCCGCAAGGGCTACAAGGCCGCCGCGTACAGGGACAAGTACCTAAACGGCATATTGGTCGAGGATGCAACGGAACTTCTCTATACGGAGACGTACAGGGCCGTTACGGGCGAAAAAATCGTGGGTACGGGCGGAGCTCAGCCGCCTGTAACAACGACTCAGGAAGGGTAGCTTTACCGAGGCGAAAGCCTTGGAGCGATATAAACATAAGCATTAACATTCAGGAGGAAAACACTATGAAGTTTTCGAGCAAAATCGAAAAATGCAACCTTTCTCCCATCCGCAAGTTCTACCCCTATCAGGTGGAATGTGCAAAGCGTGGGATAAAGATCTACCATCTCAATATCGGCCAGCCCGATATAGCCACCCCGCCGGCATATTTTGATGCCGTAAAGGATTTCAAGCTTCCGGTGCTCGAATATGCTCCATCCCCCGGAATACCCGATATGGTGAAGGCTGTTCAGGGCTATTATGACAACCTTGGCATACACTATGCCACCAATGACATCTTTGTCACCACCGGCGGCAGTGAGGCACTGACCATCGCACTCAACTGCATACTTGATGACGGTGACGAGATAATCATTCCCGAACCCTTCTATCCCAACTACAACACGTTTGTCCGCACGACCGGCGCAACAATCCGTCCCCTTACCACCCATGCGGAGGAGGGCTACAAGTTCGCCATCCGCGAGCGCATAGAGGCTCTTATAAACGAGCATACCCGCGCGATACTGTTCACCAACCCCGGCAACCCCACGGGTACCGTGCTTACCCCCGAGGAGCTTAGGGTAATGGCGGATGTGGCCAAGGAGCATGACCTGTTCCTTATCGGTGACGAGGTGTACCGTGAGTTCGTATACGGCGGCGAGCCGCTTGCAACCATAGGTCAGTTTGAAGATATCAATGATAATGCAATTATCATAGACTCCGTTTCAAAGCGTTTCAGCGCGTGCGGTGCCCGTATAGGCTGCATGATAACCCGTAACAAGCAGCTGCAGCAGAACGCAATGAAGTTCTGTCAGGCTCGTTTGAGCGTTGCTACACTTGACCAAGTTGCATCCGCCGCGCTTTACACCGTTGGCAGCGAATACTTTGACGAGGTGCGTGACGAATACCGCCGCCGCCGCGATACCATCTATCGCAAGCTGCTCGAGATACCCGGCGTTGTCTGCAAGGAGCCCAAGGGTGCATTCTACGTAATGGCAAAGCTGCCCGTTGACGATACCGACAAGTTCCAGACTTGGCTGCTCACCGAGTTCAGCGACAATAACGAAACCGTTATGTATGCGCCCGGCAACGGCTTCTACGCCACTCCCGGTCACGGCGTGAACGAGGTTCGCTTGGCCTACGTGCTCAAGTGCGAAGATATCGAGCGCGCAATGGACCTGCTTGCAAAGGCAATCAAGCAGTACAACGAGCTGAATAAATAAGCTTAAGCATATAAATAGGGGATGGAGCAACCATCCCCCTATTTTTGTGCATTTTTGACTGTCGGCTTTCGAAATGAGTCGGTGGGGCACAGTGTGCGCCTTGTAAAGCTCAGCATAAACGGTGAACCGGTGAGCTTGAGCGAGGGAGCATAACAGATGCGCTCCCGAGCGGCACGAACGGGGGACGATGGGGGCGCAAGAATCTATCGCCACCCGTATCGCCACCCAAAAAACGCCTAAATATCTACGTTTTGGACGATTGGACGATGGGGGCGATGGTTTTATGGGAGAGCGTCAAGTGAGCTGCCGTCTTGGCTCGTTTGTGCGGGAGAAAAAAGCCTCCCCTGTGTAAGGGGAGGTGGCAAAATCTCTGATTTTGACGGAGGGGTTGTCGAGACTGTACAGTGCGACTTTATGCCCTCTCAGTCACGGCTTACGCCGCCAAGTATAGTGAAATCGTTCGCTTACACTCACGGTGAAATAATCCGCTTTGCGGATTGTGAAATTTGATGCTGTGCATCAAGTGAAATGAAATCCATCCACCGCCGCGGCGATTTCATACGCCGTAGGCGTATTTCACATGGCTAAGCCATATTTCACCCACCCGCAAGGGTGGATTTCGTTGAAAATAAGCAAATGCTTATTTTCAAGGGGGAGCCAAGGGCAGTGAAAAGCGGGAATCCCTCCCTCCTCTTCATCCTTATCTCTTATCTTCTTTATGCCGTGGGGTCGTTCACAACGCCCATGAACAGTGCGCCGTATGAGCTCTTTATGATGAATATGAACGGGCGGTCGAGTATGATGTCCGCATTGTCCTGAGGCAGAGCCGCACCTGCGTAGTCTATCTTGGTGAATGCGGCGGCCTCAACGCCCCGCTCGTCTATGGCGATGTGCGTTTGCTGAGCTATGGATGATATGTACATTTCATCGTTATCGCATAGCTGTGAAAAATCCGCACTGTCAGTGAATGCGCTCTCCACGCCCAGCGAACGGAGCGCAGGCACAAGGTCAAATTCCGAATCGAAACTAAACTTGGGTATTTTGAACGTTACCGTGCCGTAGCTTGATTCCTTGCCGCCTGAGAGTATCTCCTCAAGCGTGGCGGAAGATGAGAGGATATCGGCTGTGCTCACGCCCTCATCGGGGAGCACGAACAGCATAGAACCGTAGTTTTTGAGAGATACTCCCGCCGCGGTATAGTTATCGCCGTACATAAAGCTCTGTTGTTTTACCGCATTCATGAAGTCGCACTTCACTTCGCTGCCGTCCGCCTTTGTGAAGGTATCAGCGGCGGTGGAGGCTTTGTCAAAGCGGTCAATCCACTCATCCTTTAAGTAGAGCGTACTTATGATGCTCATAATTTGTTCCGCATTTACATCAAATGTGGGCGCAATGGTGCCGTGGGTCTTATCCTTTATCCAATCGGCCATTGCGTCCGCCGTGCTTTGGCTTGCAAAGTCCGCGCTGTATACCTCTGCATAGAATTGCTCCGCACTCATGTTCAGATACTCTTCATTAAAGCCCTCCGTCCCGCTCAGCCAAAGCGAATTTGCAAGCATAAGTGCCGCATTGCCGTCCGTATCATGGCTTGCAAGAACGCGGTAGACGTTGCCGCATTGCTCAGCGAGGGTCTTGGTATCGTCAAAGCCCAAAAGGGAGAGCAGCTCATCCGCCGTGTCACCATCAGCTCCGCACGCCGCCATACTTAGCGCATAATAAAGGCTCAGCGGGGAATAGCACTTGTTTTCGCTTTCGCTTGTCAAAAGAAGTCCCGCAGTCACGGCGGAAAATGCGTTTATTGCGGCAGTCGTGCCGCCGTCAATGGGGTTTTCCTCCCTTAGGTCATACCATTTGTCAAAAGAGAGCTGCTTTACCTCGCTCACCGAGTTCAGCTCGGTGGGCTTTGTGTTTGTCGTACCCGTACAGCCGCACATAAGTAGCATACACAGGCAAAGCGCGGCAGATAAGATTCTTTTCATATATAGCATATCCTTTCGCTTTTATATTAAAACGGTTAGTGCGGGGCAAAGGTTGCATATTTTTTGCCTTGACATAAGAGCACGCATAATATAGGCTAATTTTAGCATATATTTGGAGGTATGAATATGGCTACCCATTTGATAAACCCCGCATTGCAAAGTGAACAGCGCCTTGCGGTGGGCATGATGTCGGGCACATCGGTTGACGGCATTGATGCCGCGCTTATCGAAATAAGCGGTGACGATTCCCGACCCACAGTAAAGCTTATCGCATTTGAGAATAAGCCTTTTCCCGCCGCCGTGCGCGAGAAGATATTCGAGCTTTTCCGTAAAGAGACCGCCACGGTGGACAAGGTGGGCTACATGAACTTTCTTTTGGGGGAAATATACGCTAAGAGCGCACTGTCCATTATCAAAAAGGGAGGTGTTCGCCCGGAGGATGTAAGCGTGATAGGCTCACACGGTCAGACCATATGGCATTCGCCCACGCCCCAAAATGATGACGGCTTTCCCGTGCGCTGCACGGTGCAGATAGGCGAAGGGAGCGTTATCGCTTCCCGCACGGGCGTTGTCACCGTGTCCGATTTCAGGGTTGCCGACATGGCCGAGGGCGGACAGGGAGCGCCTCTTGTGCCGTGGAGCGAGTATCTTCTCTACAGGCGAAGCGATGCAACAATACTGCTTCAAAACATAGGCGGCATAGGCAACATGACCGTTTTACCCGAGGGTGCCCCAAGCGATAATGTATTTGCGTTCGACACGGGTGCGGGCAATATGATAATAGACGCGGTTGTAAGCGCCTTAACGCATGGAGAGGAAACATATGACAGGGGCGGAGAGCGTGCGGAGCGCGGCAATGTGTGCAGTGAGCTGCTCTCACTCCTTCAGCAGGATGAATACTACACTTGTCCCCTGCCCAAAACCACGGGCAGGGAGCGTTTCGGCACACAATATACTCAAAAGATACTCGAGTGGCGCAGAGCGCATTCATTAAGCGACAATGACCTTGTGGCCACGGTTACGGAGCTTACCGCGTGGAGCATTTGTGCCGCATATGAGCATTATGTTCTGCCGAAATACAGGGCAAGCGAGCTTATTGTCGGCGGCGGCGGCAGTTACAATAAGACCCTTATGAAAATGCTGTCTTCCCGCTTTGCGCCCCTTGGCGTTGCCGTGCGCACGCAGGAGGACATGGGCTTGAGCAGCGATGCAAAGGAGGCCGTTGCCTTCGCCCTGCTTGCAGATGCTTGTGTACGCGGCAAAGCAAACACGCTGCCGAGCGTGACGGGCGCGCGCAAGCAATCCATAATGGGCAAGATATCGCTGCCGTGGAAGTAGGGAGAGACTCTCCGTAAAACCATCGTCCAATCGTCCAATCGTCCAAAATGTAGATATTTAGGCATTTTTTCAGGGTCGATAGCAGGGACGATAGATTTTATCGACCCTGTTGCGTCCCTTGCCGTCACTCGTTCGTGCACAAAGAGCAGAGTGATTCACTTATCTCCTCCTGCTCTCCATTTATACCCTGTTTTACAAGCCGCACGCCTCGTATGCCGTTCCTCTTTACTCCGCACTCGGCCTTGAGCGCAAGCTCGCAGCCGTGGCGGGACATGAATGCGTTTATCTCGTTCACAAGCACTCGCGCCGTGGCGGGTGGTGTGCCGCCGTTCTCCCGTATGCCGTTCATTATGCTTGCATATGAAATGAACACGCTTCTCTCATCATTTGCATTTGCCGCAAGGCAAAGCGTTATGCCAAGGGGGCTTGTCACCTCATAGGCCGTCTCCTTGTCCTTTATGCGGTCAACGCGCCACAGCCCGTTATCAAACACGAGCGGCACGTCATCAAAGGCAATATCTCGCCCTACGCCGCTCAATACGGCGTCATTGCCGCCGCGCTTTCGGTCAAGAAGAAGCGTGGTATCCGCCGCGCCCATGAGACCTGTAGAGCCCGATACCTTCTCATACGGGTCATCCGTCTGCCTTAGCTTATTTGTGTGGTGAACAAGCACCACCGCAACCGAGTAGCGGCTTGCAAAGCCCTTGAGAAGCCGCATAAAGCGGTAATCTGCGGCATAGGCGTTCACTCCGCCGCCCGATATGCCGCGTATCACCTGCAGCGTATCTATCACGATAACGCTCGGGTTGAGGTGCGCATTATTCTCCTTCACATTCTTGTCAAAGGCGGAAGATAGCCTGTCAAGAAAGCCCTCGTCTATCGTGGGGGACTCGAATATGAATGTCAAGTCCGCCGCATCGGCATTCACCGCCCCGCCGCTCAGGCGCATAAGGCGCTTTTTCATGCGGTACGCGCTATCCTCAAGCGCAAAGTACCACACGCGGCCTCGCTCTGTCGCCCTGTCGAGAAAGCTCTTTCCCAGTGCGATAGATAGGCACATATCAAGCACAAGCCAGCTTTTGCCTATCTTGCTTGCCCCGACAAGCAGCGTTACGCCCGGCACGATAAGCCCCTCAACTATCTGCCGTGGCGCTTTGAACGCAAAGCTTGAGAGAGTAAGGGCATTTATACTGCTCTCAGCGCTTTTGGCAAGCTTTTTGTCAGGCTCGATACCCTCATCGTTTATATCTATGCTGAGGGTACAGCTCTCCTTTTTGTCTTTGCCGTCAGTGGGCAAAGGAAAAATGTTTTCGTTCACAAATGAACCTCCTTGTATAAAAATAGACGGAAAGAGATATAGAAAAAGCCCCTCATCCGCAGTGGATGAAGGGCTAAAGGCCATACCTATTATTCCGTCATAAAGATTATAACATGAGCAAAGAGGCATTGCGAGGGCAAAAAAATCGCATTTTTTGCGCACAAAATGTGCACGAAATGGGTGCAAAACGGGTGCAAATTGTGCACGAAATGTGCACGAACGAGTGACGGCAAGGGACGCATCAGGGTCGATAAACTTATCGACCCTGACATCGACCCTGAAAAAATGCCCAAATATCTACATTTTGGACGATTGGACGATTGGACGATGGTTTTACATCTTCTCGGGTTCCTCAATCTCGCCCTCGTCCACAACGCTTACGGTCTTTATGCGCTGCTCAATGAGCGGCTTATCCCTGAAATCGGTGGGCGCGGCGGCTATTGCGTCCACCGTATCCATGCCGAGAGTAACGCGCCCGAAGGCGGCATACTGCCCGTCAAGGTGCGGCGCGTTTTGGTGCATTATAAAGAACTGACTGCCCGCGCTGTTCGGGTCCATTGCGCGTGCCATTGATATTACGCCGCGCGTGTGCTTGAGGGGGTTGTCAAAGCCGTTTGCGCGGAATTCGCCGCGTATGCTGTAGTCAGGTCCGCCCATGCCCGTGCCCTCGGGGCAGCCGCCCTGTATCATAAAGCCGGGAATTACACGGTGGAATATAAGTCCGTCATAAAACCCCTTTGAAGCAAGGCTTAAAAAGTTTTTGACCGTGTTGGGTGCGGCAGACCTGTCCATTTCAAGCGTTATCTTGCCGCCGTTTTCCATTTCGATAATGACCATTTGGTTTTGTCTCCTTTTGTTTATTATTTATTCCCCCCGCGTGCAAAGCGGGGTAATTCACGCATACAAAAAGTTCATCGACAGTGCACCGTATATGTTGAACGCCACGCCGAACACCGCCGCCGCGTATTCCCACGGCTTTAGGTGCTTCTCTCCCCCGCCGCTTCGGCACATATAGCCAAGCGCAAGCGGCAGTAGGTCACACGTGTACCTTGCCCCGAACTGCCACCCGCCAAACGTTTTATGCATACAAAGGCAAAATAGCATTATCACCATCGCCACGAGTATGCACACGCGCACGGCATTCACATCTCGCCGCCTTATGTTGCGCACTATTGCGGCGAAAAACGGCAGAAACAGCGGATTCGCCACAAAGAACATAAACCCGTCAAAGTACGAATACTCAAGCGACAGTTCACTATTCAGCGTAACCGGGCGCAGTATGCGCACAATGTTTTCCCACACATAGCGCAAATTGAACTGGCCAAACTCGCTTTCGGTAAACTCGGGCAAATAATTGTGCCCGAACTCAAGGGGATTGCCAAAGCGAATATAGTTGTACCAAAGCAGAGCCGCCGCAACGGCCGCCGCGCCTATCCATGTGCGCCACTGCTTAAAAAATGCCGCTTTTCCGAGAGATTTTACGCGCATATATTGCCACGCCGCAAGCGGAAGAAAGGCCACCGCCGCAAAGGGTCTGCACCCGACAGCAAGGGCTGTAAGCGTATATGATATGCCCGCTTTGCCCGCGTATGCCGCATTGGCCGCCATAAGCAGTAACAGCATCATCAAGCTCTGCGCCATGAACCACACGCCGCCCATGGTGCTCATCCACATCATGTTGCTTCCGAATGTGATAAACAGGGCAAGAATAGCACTGTCCTTGGCATTATACCCCGCACGAGCGCACAACTTAAACGCTTCACACGCGCACAGCAGCGTTATTACCATTATAATAAGATTATTGGGCGTGTTCTCCCCGAAAATGAGCACAAATGGCAGCATTATAACGCTTGGGAACGGCGGGAAGGAGCAATAATATTTGCCCTCATACACGGCAAGCTCAAGATAGCTTATATCCTCGCCTATATCGCACCGCCCCTCAAGCCACGCCTTTGCCTGCAAAGTGTAGCTGTCCCACGGGCAATGGGCAAGCAGTGTGCCGCCAAGCAGGTCATGAAGGAGCACATAGCAAAGCAGCATAAAGCCGATAAGCGCGGCAAGGGATGTGCGGTATTGCTTTCTTGTATCGCCCTTTATGCCTTCCATACGAATGTATTGGGCTTCTCCTGCCCACGCAACACCCTAAGTGCGCCCGCAGAGAGTGCCTCAAGCTCAAATTCGCCCGCCATTACCTCAACGGGAGCAATCCAGTCAACCCTGTGCGCTATGCCTTGAGTGAGAAGGCGTGAGTGTGCCGCCCCGCCCGTGAGTATTATCCTGTCCACCTTGCCCGAAACCGCCGCCGCAAGGGAAGCTATCCCCTTTGCAAGCGAATACGCCATTGCGTCAAGCACAAGGGAAGCGTGAGTATCACCCGAAGCTATCATTTTTTCAACCTCACGCACATCGCTTGTGCCAAGGTGAGCCTTAAGTCCCGCATTGCCGCGCACAAGCTTTGCAAGCTGAGCCTCGGTATATTTTCCGCTGCAGCAAAGCGCAACAAGCGGAGCCGCCTGCAGTGCACCGCAGCGTTCGGGACCGAAGCCCGCATCATCATCGCTGTACATATCAATACTGCGCCCCTTGTCAAACAGCCACACGCTCACCCCGCCGCCTAAGTGCTGTACAATGAACGTGCACTCTTCAAACGGCTTATTGAGCACGGTTTCGGCGCATTTTCGCGCCATTGCGCGTGTGTTCAGCGCGTGGCCGCGGCTCTCTCTCGGCAGCTCGGGCAGTCCGCTTATGTGGGCAACATCACTCATCTCATCAACGCTTACGCAGTCGTATATCATTGCGGGTATGTTGAGCGGAGTGGCTATCGCATGAGCCACGGCACAGCCCACGTTTGAAATATGCTCACCCACCAAATGGTCACTGTTTACAAAGGCAAGCATATCCTCATTCACCATGTATGCGCCCGTTTTGCACGGCGGGAACATCCCCCCTCGGGAAACGATACATTTCAGCGTATCAAGCTCTATGCCGCGCTCTGCAAGCTCACAAAGTACGCACTCCTTTCTGAAATCAAGCTGGTCTATCGCCCGCTGAAAACGGGCAGTATCTGACTGCTTATGCTCTATGCTCGTGCGAAAAAGCTCACATTCGCCGTCAAACACGGCCATTTTTGTTGATGTTGAGCCCGGGTTTATCACCAAAATGCGTTCCATAAATGCATTCCTCCGATGCTGATTGCTATAAGTTAGATTTTACCACAAAGGCATAATATTCTCCATATAAAAAAGGAGAATATATCCTTACAGCGTCAAAGCGTATTCGCCCACGGAGCAAGGGCAATAAAATTTGCTTTTGCGATAAATAAATGGTGCTTTTTTGCTTTGTATGAGTTATAATGAGTGCGTATGAATAAAAATGGATTTGAAGAAGGAGAAAATGCAATGCAAAGGATCTTTTCCATGGAACTGGCGGGTCGCACCATTACCGCCGAAACCGGCAAATATGCCGAGCAGGCCGGCGGCAGTGTGCTCATGCGCTGTGGTGATACGGCGGTGCTTGTGTGCGCAACCGTAGCCAAGGCTCCGCGTGACGGTGTGGACTTTCTGCCGCTGAGCGTGGAATTTGAAGAGAAGATGTACTCCGTGGGTAAAATACCCGGCGGATATATCAAGAGAGAGGGTCGCCCCTCCGAAAAGGCGATACTTGCAAGCCGCCTGATAGACAGGCCGCTTCGTCCCCTGTTCCCCAAGGGATTTTACAATGACATTCAGGTGATTGCCACCGTGCTCAGCGTTGAGCAGGACATACAGCCCGAAATACTCGCAATGATTGGTTCAAGCGCGGCACTTGCTATAAGCGATGCGCCCTTTATGGGTCCCACGGGTGCGGTAAGCGTTGGCTACATAGACGGCGAATACATAATCAACCCCACTTGCGCTCAGCGTGAGAAGAGCAAACTGCACCTTACCGTTGCGGGCACCAAGGATGCCGTTATGATGGTTGAAGCGGGTGCGGATGAGCTTAGTGAGGACGAAATGCTTCAGGCCATACTGTTCGCCCACGGCTACATAAAGGAAATCGTTGCCTTTATCGAGAATATGCAGGCGGAAGTCGGCAAGCCCAAAATAGAAGTAAACATCTATCAGCCCGATGAGGAATTCACCGCACTTGTGCGTGAATACGCATTTGACAAGGTAGAATGGAGCCTTGACACATTCGAACGCAAGGAGCGTGAGGAGCGCAGTGCTCAGGTCAAGCAGGAAGTTACCGAGCATTTCCTTGAGATAAACCCCGACTGTGCAAAGGATGTTGACGCAATACTCTACAACATCACCAAGGAAATAGTGCGTGACAAGATAATCAACCGCGGTATCCGTCCCGATGGTCGCAGCATGGAACAGATTCGTCCCATCTGGTGTGAAACGAGCCTTCTGCCCCGCGCACACGGCAGTGCCGTATTCACCCGCGGCCAAACTCAGGTCATGACCGTTGTCACCCTCGGCTCCCTTGAAGAAGCGCAGATGCTTGACGGCATAAGCGATGAAACGGGCAAGCGTTATATGCACCAGTACAATATGCCGCCCTACAGCGTTGGCGAAACTCGCCCCGTGCGTAGCCCCGGCAGGCGTGAGATAGGTCACGGCGCACTTGCCGAGCGTGCTCTTCTGCCCATGATTCCTTCCGAGGAGGAATTCCCCTATGCGCTCAGGTTAGTGAGTGAGGTTATAAGCTCCAACGGCTCCACCTCACAGGCCTCAATCTGCGCAAGCACCCTTTCCCTTATGGATGCGGGCGTGCCCATCAAGAAGCCCGTAGCGGGCGTTGCAATGGGCCTTATAAAGGATCCCTCAAACGGTAACATCGCCGTTATGACGGATATTCAGGGTCTTGAGGACTTCCTTGGCGACATGGACTTCAAGGTTGCGGGCACCAAGGATGGTATCACCGCAATACAGATGGATATAAAGATAAAGGGTATAGATGAAGAGATACTTACCCGCGCACTGGCACAGGCTCGCCGCGGAAGGCTGTTCATACTGGACAAGATGCTTGAAACCCTTGCCGCACCGCGTGAGGAGCTTTCACCCTATGCGCCGCGCGTGTTGCAGTTCAGCATACATCCCGACAAGATACGCGAAGTCATAGGCTCAGGCGGCAAGACCATCAATAAGATAATTGCCGACACGGGCGTTAAAATCGACATAACCGATGACGGCCGCGTGTTCATCCTCTCCCCCGACCAGCAGGCATCCGCCGCCGCAAAGCGGATGATAGACACCATAGTTAAGGATATCGAAGTGGGTGAAGTGTTCCTTGGCAAGGTGGTAAACATTCTGCCCATCGGCGCACAGGTGGAACTTAAGCCCGGCAAGAAGGGTCTTGTCCACATAAGCAAGCTTGCCAACAGGCGCGTTGAAAGGGTTGAGGATGTTGTAAGCGTAGGCGACGAGATACTCGTCCGCGTAATAGACATCAAGCCCGACGGAAAGATAGACCTTACCCGCAAGGGTCTGTTGCCCGAGGATAAGCAGAACTAACTGAAATAAAGAGTTTCGAAGAAGTGGCAAGTTGTGCCTTAACAACCCCGCTTTTTCCAACAGCACACAAAAAGGCGGTCAAACGACCGCCTTATTACATCTCGCTAAAAAAGCGGGGATGTTAAGGGGCGGCAGCCCCTTAATTTAATTCCGGCTTTGACGACATGTGCGTCAAAACGGATGAAAACCTGTAGGTTTTCGTTCTTTGCGCCTTTTGCCGCCCGCGAACGAATGTGAGAGGCAAAAGAGCGGAAAAACTCGAATAAGTGGCAAGCCGCCACTTATTCGACACTTTGTGCCGTCAATGCGTGGATGCGCATTGAATATATGTGTATACCGCCCAGTCGCCGTCCATACCCTGAAACTCATAGTCCGCTCTATTGTTTGAAAGAAAGCCGTATCTGTTGTTTTCCAAAACAATATAGTCGAGCGGGTCGCCCTCAAGCGAATTATGCACCTTGAATGTATACTTCGCATCCGTCTTTTGAGGATTCTTTGTGCAGGGTATATCCTCAACAAGCTGTATTTTCTTGTGGGCATCCGGGCATTTTGCCTCACTTTCATAGGTGACCAAGCCGTCCTCCTCCGACACAAGGGTACATGTGTTCAAATAATCCAACGTCTGTGCGGTTTCAACGGTTGTGGTATAATAATTTACGGTATCCTCACGGTCGGGGTTTACAGAGCAGGGGACATGCACCTCTTTTCTTCTTACATGATCGCAGTCGGTCTTGCTGTATGTTACCGTGTCCCCCTCGACCGATTCAACTATCCAAGCGGGGTCGGGGGATTCGGTGGGCGAGTTCACCTTCCACGTTTCCTTCATGTCAAGTGCGGTCGCATCTATGGTGCACCTTACGCGCTCCCTTTTTATGTCATACCTTTCGCCGTCTTGCGGTTCGGGTGTAGGCGTGGGAACTATCGTTGCGGTGGGCGCAACCGTCGGCGTAGGCTTTGCGGTGGGCGTAGGCTCCGCAGTTGGCTCCGCCGTGACCTCCGACACGGGCTCCGACGCGCTCGGCTCAACCTCGGGCGATACCGCGTGGGGCGCACACGATACGAGCATAAGCACCATCATTAAGCATATAGATAAAGCAAGTGTTTTTGTGGCTTTCATTGTTTCCCTCCTGTGGTTTTATGTTGTAAAAGCGGCTTTCGGCGCTCATGCGGCCTACTCACCCGTCCTCGGCAGCAGCTCACGCGGCTCGCGGCCGATATAGCGCAGTACAAAGGCAATTGCGCTGAGCATAAACAATCCTGCCGCTAAAGCAAATGCGGCCGTGCTCACGGTTTTTTCGGCTCCTACGGTGATTTCCATATGAACCTCGTTGCCGCCGATTATATATGCGCTGAATGCAAGGAATTCTTCGGGTGTGGCGTTGCTTTCCGTCATTATTTCCTCGCCGACATCCTCCGTCAGCATATGACCCGTTATGCTACCCGCAGCGGCTCCCACGAGCACTATCAGTAAGGCACTGAGCAGTACCGCCGCAAAGCATTGCGCCTTACTGCACCCAAGAAGGCGCATCGTGCCGACACACTGCTTCTGCGAATTTGCGTAGAAGAAGGCTATCATTATGGTAGCTATCACAAGCAGTGCGCTTGAAAGTATCAGAAGAAGCTCCGCCGTGCCGCTGAGCGTTTCAAGGCTCGGCTGTATGCGGGAATATCCCTGATCGTAGAAGGTAATCTTAACATCGTAATCGTCGCGGTCGAAAATGCCCGTTTCTTCCGCACTTTCAAGGAAGTCATTCACCTTGCCGTTCTCGATCCAAAGCGTAAGCAGTGACCCGCTCACCTGCCGCGTTTCCTCCGCGGGTGCGTTTTCAAGCGATTTCTCGGGAACGTATATCGTGTTCCACGGCACGCTTGCGGCGGCGTATGAAATTTCCGTATTGCCCACCAACGGTTTCACATCGAATATGCCGACAATTTCATACTCCCCGCCGTCAAAGAATTGGTCTCTTTCCGTATATCTGTACAGCGGCGCAAGCGTTGTGTCGTTGCCATTCGTTTTGGTAAAATAATCATATTCGTAAAAGTCAAAGCTTATCTTGTCGCCCAAACTCCAGCCCTGCTTTTGTGCAAGCTCCGCACTTACAATGCAAACATCGGCTCCCGATGCAAACTCCTCATCCGTAATGTTTCGTCCCTCGCGCATATAAATGTTGCCCATGTGGAACGCGGGCACACCCATCATGTCATCAAGCGCAACAACGCCGAAGGAACGCGCGTTTATATGGTATGCGTAGCTTATCTGCTCATATTTTGCTTTAAGCTCGGGGTCGGATTGCACATAATCAAACCTTACCAGCCAAAACGGGTTATCTTCGCTCCATCTTTGGTATCGCGTCTCTTCACCCAGTGCCGTAGCCCTATTGGAGTAAACAAAATAGAGCTCATTAAACAGATAATCGTGATAAAAAGAAAGAGGTGCCCCCTTATATTTTCCGTCGGATGCGATATAAGAGTTGAAGTTATTTTCATATATTCTGTATAACCTATGTGCGGCGTTCTTAAGTACCCCTATATACTCAACGCCGGGTTCAAGTCCCGCATAACCCTCTTCAAAATTAAAATTTATCGATTCAATCTCATCCGCATACTTTTCATACATATGTTTAAGGCGTTCTTCATTGTTCCACCCATAACCATATAGTTCTATGTTAATGCATTGTATTCTGTCTTCATATGTAAAGCAGTCCGTTGCCGATTCCAAAACGTCAAGCAGAATATCTGTTCGTTTTTCGTTCGTTTGGTAATCAAAATACCCGATTTCGGATATTATTTGATCCATGTCCAGTATTCTAAAATTTCCGTTATCGTCGGTATAAAGTGTAATTTTATTAAATTCCGCATCCCTGCCGCTGTTATCCTCTTCATTTATGCGAAAACGAATAACATCATCTTCAAATGCGGGATAATCTTCATCTCTGTCAAGTCTTATATTTTCTTCGCTGTATGCACCGTAGGTTGCCCGAAGATCGTATTTTATAACGTTTGCCGCCGTGGTCAGGGGATAAAAATCATAACCGTTTACCGTAAGTGTATGATAGCCGATGTAATTTTCGGAAAGGATATCGTCCGTCAGATTGCCGTATTCGTCAGTCTCCGCATACAGCTCCACAACGCCTATTGTTGTATATGTTTCCTCTGCACGTTGCAAATTGTTTATGCTGTTTACATAAAGGTTCAGGCTGGTACAAAAAAACGCCGTCAGCAGCGCAAGAATCAATATATACAGCACTATTCGCCCGCTTTTGCGAAACATCTGCCTGAAATGCATGGATAGCATTGTATTTCCCTCCTTTATTATATTGGTTAAGTAAATAAGTAAAAGGTAAAGCGGGGAAGAGTAGTTTCCTCCCCCGCTTATTACTGTCCGTTAATTACCGCCGTTATGGCAGTCCCATACTTCTTTAGTGCCTATTACAGAAGAATATCCATAACCGCAATCAGGGCACTGCCATGTCCTTACGACATTGTATACATACACCCAATCCTCCGAATCGCCAAGTGGAGTGCCATTCTTTCCATGTATGCATGTTGTTTTATAGGAATACACAAATACATCCGAATCGCCAACAAGCCTCATGGTCCCGCCGCAGTCGCACTTTTCCGCGCGTGCCGCGGCAATTGCCACAAATGCAAGTAGCACCATAACAGCAGCTAAAACGATTGCAATTCTCTTTTTCATGTTCAAATTCCTCCTTAAATAGTATAGTTGTCAGTTCTTCCGCGATAAATCGCAGATGTTCCTCCCCACTACGGCGAGCATATCTGCTCGGTCTATTTTGAGGTTATCCGACTTGCGTCGGTGCGACGTTAAGACCATACCGTATGTTGGTATTTCCTTGGGTAAAGATTACCATACTCAAAGCATGTTGTCAATGGGTTTTTCACACGCCACAGGGGAGTTTCTACTCCCCTGCCCGTGGCAACAATTCGCGCGGTTCTTTACGGAGATACCCCACTACGCGGAATATCACGCCGCCCAAGAACAGCACAAGTGCCACTCCGCCTGCGATAAGCGTTACGTTCAGCGTGGCCTCAAGTGCAAACTCCATCTCTACATTTGATGTGTCGGTAAGGTATGCGCTGAATCCGCGGTATTCCTCGGGCGTGGTGTCGGCATTCGAAACTATGTTCTCTGCCACCTGCTGTGTAAGAGTATGACCTGCATATGCACCGATTCCCGTGCCGAGCAATGCTATTATTATTGCTCCGAGCATTACGGCGATAAAGCTCCTTATTTTGCTATTACCGAGCAATCTCATTGTGCCGATGCTCTGCTTATTCGCCTGTGCATAGAAGAATGAAAGCAGCAGTGCCGCAATTACAAGCAGTGCGCCCGACAGCAGCAACAACAGCTCCGCAGTGCCGCTGAGTGCTTCAAGGCTTGGCTGTATGCGCGAATAGCCCTGATCGTAGAATGTAAATTTGGCTTCATAATCGCCTTCTTTGCGGCCTGTGATGCCGTTTTCCTCCATATACTCGAGGAAGGGCTCTATCTTGCCGTTTTCAAGCCACAGCGTCATAAGTGCGCCCGTGACCTGCCTATCTTCCTCCGCAGGGGCGTTGGGCACGGATGCGGCAGGGATGTATATCGTGTTCCACGGCACGCTGAGTGTGGAAAGCGCAACTTCCGAATTGCCTGTTACGGGTCTCACCTTATAAATGCCGACTATTTCATATTCGCCGCTGTCAAAGAAGTTGTCAAGCTCCTCGTGGGTGTAATAGGGCGTGAGCGTGTTGGATTCAAGCGTTCCGTTTATGAAATAATCAAACTCGTAAAAGTCGAAATTTACCTTATCGCCAATCTCCCAACCCTGTGCGGCGGCAAGCTGTGAGTTTATCATGCATACCTTTGCACCGTTTTCATACTCCTCCTCGGTTATCATTCGGCCGTCATGTACATACATATGGCCCATGTGGAACGCGGGCACGCCGCTCATATCGTTTGTCGCCATTACAGCGAACGAATGTGCGTTTATCTTGTATGCGTTGAATACCTGCTCATATTTTGCAAACAGCTCGGGATCAGCCTCAATGTCGGAATATCTGTGTATCGGGAAAAGCACGTCCGTTGCCTTTTCTCCGATTTTGGACCACCATTTAATTCTCTCTGCGGTTTCGCCTTCGCCCTGCGAATACCTGAATGTCCAATTGGTGCTGAATACTTCCTCGTCACCTTGCACGTCATGTATGTTATATCTGCCGTTCGACGCCTTCTGTGTATCGTCACCGTTAAGCGAAACATATCCATATATTACATATTCCGTATTCGGCTCAATCACTATGGTATCATATACGCCGCCGCCGTTCAGCGTATCGAGTACCGTATCCACATCCTCGGAATAATTTATGCCGTCGTATACACTTACCGTCAAAGACACGTTATTCGAATCATAATCGTATATGTCCGCAGCCGATTCTATAACATGCAAATTGTAGGATCTGTCGCTGAAATGCCCATCAGACCCACGCGCTTGATAATACAGAAAAATACGGTAGTTTCCATCGGGAACATATTTGGTATCAACCCAATCCTTATGCTCTTCCTTCTGCGTTTGTTCCTCGGGTACGATTTTGAAGCGTATAAAATCTTCCTTGAACAGACGTTCGGTTTTGTTTTTCATTGCGTAATTACCTTCGCTGTATGCGCCGTAACGCGCGCGAAGATCATATTTTATAACGCTCGGAGCGTTTACTATGGGCGTAATATCATACCCCTTCACGGTAACGCTGTAGTAGCCCGCATAATCATCCGCCGTAGTAATATCCTCCACAAGGTTGCCGAAGGAGTCAACGTCCGCATACAGCTCCATTACGGCAATAGTTGTGTAGGTATCCGCCGCAAGGCGAATGTTATGCTGACTGTTGTTGTACAGGTTCAGGCTCATGCAGAAAAATGCCGTAAGCAGTATCAGCACAAGCACATACAGCAACGTCCGCATGGGTTTACGTATCATTTGCTTCAAAAACATAACTACGTGCATATTCTATCCTCCTTGTGTGGCGCACTTTTTTACATCAACAGGAAAGCACATTTTCCCGTTATTCTCGTTTTATTTACAGGAAAGCCCGATATACAGGCAAAAAGGCCACAGTAAACACAGATTGAAAATTTTGTCACGTTTGTGTTCATAGCGACCCTCCTTTATTTCAATATATTGTATGTTCGCCTTAACCTTCCGGCGTCGGTGTTGCCTCAGCTACATCGTCTGCGGCTTCGAGGTCGGCAGTGCCCTCGGGTATGGGGGTTTCGTGGTTGCATGTTATCTTGCTGTATGTCACTGTGTCCCCGTCAACAGACTCTATTGTCCAACTCGGGTCAGGCGATTCCGTGGGCATATATACCTTCCATATTTTCTTCATATCTTGTTTTGTACTATCTACCTGACATTGCACAAAGAATGCATCAATATCAAATTTATCACCGGGTTGTCTTGTTTTCTGAGTATTCGGCGTTATTGCGGGTCTTGGTCTTTCAGTCAACTCAGGCTCCTCTTCTATTGTCTGCGGCTTTGTGCAAGCTGAAAAGGCAAACGCAACTAACAGTACTATAAATAAGAAAAATCTAAGCTTAGATTTCATGTGATTCCCTCCTATCTTCGCAATAAGTTCCTTACCCTTCGGGCGTCGGTGTTACTTCTGCGGGTTCCTCTGCACCATCTGTCTCGGCAACGCCCTCAGTCTCCTCGGGATGAAACGCATACGGGTCAGGGGTTTCGTGGTAACATGTTATCTTGCTGTAGATAACAAGGCCATCCTCCTCGGATTCCACCGTCCAATTTGGGTCGGGTGATTCCGTGGGCATATAAATCTTCCATGTAATCTTAGTATCACGTGCTGTAGTATCCACTTGACACTGCACCCATTCACAGTTATAGTCAAATGCTTCGTTTGGCGTCATTGTTTTTTTGGGGCTTGGGGTTATTTTCGGCCGTGAAGTGGGTGTTACGGTTGGTTCTGCCTCCTCAACGGGTTTCGCGCAGGCTGAAAAGACAAACGCAAGTACCAGTACTATAAATAATAAGAATCTAATTTTAGATTTCATATGTTTCCCTCCTATCTTCGCAAGAAGCTCCTTACCCTTCGGGCGTTGGTGTTACCTCAGTTACATCGTCTGCGACTTCAATGTCGGCAGTGCCCTCGGGTATGGGGGTTTCGTGGTTGCATGTTATCTTGCTGTATGTCACTGTGTCCCCGTCAACAGACTCTATTGTCCAACTCGGGTCAGGCGATTCCGTGGGCATATATACCTTCCATGTCTGTTTTGTATCGTTACGTGTGTTATCTATCTGACATTTTACAAATTCGTTAACATAACCATACGCATCGCCGGGGTTGTAACTGGGTGTTTTCTTGGGGCTCGGGGTTATTTTTGGCCTTGAGGTGGGCGTCACGGTCGGTTCTGCCTCCTCAACGGGTTTCGCGCAGGCGGAAAAGGCGAGCACGAGCAATAACACTATAAATAAGAAAAACCTAAACTTAGATTTCATATGTTTCCCTCCTGTTATGTTTATTTAATCGAAGGGGGCGTAAGTCTCGCCCCCACTCGATGCACAATTATTTGTGCTTACATGTTATTTTGGACTTCAATACGGTATCAGTATATGCAACGCTACAGTTAGGATTGGAACACTCCCACAATTCGTCAACATACCATGTCTGCTTGATATCGTTATTCACTTTGGTTATACTGCAATAAACAAGAGTGTTTTTATACCCATACGGGTCAGATACCTCTACACGTTGCATTACGCCATTTTCGCACGCAGTGCACCCTTCTGCCCTTGCCAAGGCAAGCGCGCCAAATGTTGCAAGCACAATAATTACGCACATCATCAGTGCAAATTTTTGTACACTTCTCATAATTTCTACCTCCGTTTTCTTAAGTTATGTCGTTCGCGGTTGCCCGCTTTACTGCTCGACCCGCCCACATAGACAAAGTGAGCTACTTTGGAAAATGAACCGACCCCGTCGGTTCGGGGGTATCTTCATTCATGACCATGAATGTTAAGTTAATAGTACCATATATGCCGCTACATGGCAAGTCTTTTCTCAATCCCGTTTAATGTTAATTTTCTTAACATTAAACCTCGGGTGTCGGTGTTACCTCAGTGATCTCCTCTGCGCCCTCAATCTCGGCAGTGCCCTCAGTCTCCTCGGGATGAAACGCATACGGATCGGGGGTTTCGTGGTCGCATTTTATGCTGCTGTATGTCACTATGTCCCCGTCAACGGACTCTATCGTCCAATTTGGGTCAGGCGTGCCGATTGGTTTATATATTTTCCATGTTGTTTTTTCATCGCGTGCAGTTGTATCTATCTCACACTGCAGATACTCATATTCAAAGCCATATCGAACGCCGGGTGTAGGTTTTGGCGTTACCTTGGGCCCGGGCGTAATTTTAGGTCTTGATGCCGCCGTTACGGCAGGAGTTACGCTTGACTTTGGTGTTGATGAAGGTTCATCCACATCAGCAGGCTTTGCACAGGCGGAAAGGACAAGAATAAGCAACAATACTATAGCTACGAAACACCTTGTTTTTTTCTTCATGTTTTTCCCTCCCGTAATGTTTGTTTAGCGGAGCAGAGATGCTCTGCTCCGCTTTCGACATTGTCAATGGTTGCAGATTATTTTACTATGCTGTACTCTGCTTTCGGTATACCTGTTATTACACTTTGGATTTGAACACTCCCATATTTCATTTACATACCACGTTACCTTAGTGTCATTCTTTAATCCAGTTTTATTGCAATACACCATAGTATAGGAGTATTCATCTAAATCTTCCGTGCTACTAAGTTGGAAATACCCATTTTCACATACGGTGCATCCGTCAACCCTTGCCAAGGCAAGTGCGCCAAATGTTGCAAGCACAATAATTACGCACATCATCAGTGCAAATTTTTGTACACTTCTCATAATTTCTACCTCCGTTTTCTTAAGTTATGTCGTTCGCGGTTGCCCGCTTTACTGCTCGACCCGCCCACATAGACAAAGTGAGCTACTTAGGGAAAATGAACCGACCCCGTCGGTTCGGGGGTATCTTCATTCATGGCCATGAATGTTAAGTAAATAGTACCATATATGCCACTGCATAACAAGTTAACAAAATGTTAATTCTTTTGCCGCTATCCCTCGGGCGCAGGTGTCGGCTCGGCGGCGGCATCGTCTGTTATTTCTGTGTCGATATCGGCCTCGGGTACGGGCGTTTCGTGGTCGCATATCAGCATACCGTATGTTACAACAGCCCCGTCATCATCTATCACTATCCAGCTCGGGTCGGGCGACTCGGTTGGCATGTACACTTCCCACGTCATTAACATGTCCCACCGCGTGCCGTCTATAGCGCACCGTTGGGATTCGTATATATAGTCGGTTGAAGCACCGGGTTCGGGCGATTGGTCGGCATATGCCTTGTGATTTTTGGGACAAACTGCTCGAGTATAATATATCCACTCGCCGTCTGCACTCTCCCCTCTATATTTCCATGAACTATCGGGTACAAAGCCGCTCGATGTGTGTATTTGCATTTCGAATTCGTTATCCCACAATTCTAACCACGGATTTAATTGGCATCTTGTCTGAAAACCCATTTTTTGAACACACCAATGTTTCATAGGACATACGCGCCCCTCATAAAAGGTCAATATGCCGTTTTCGCTCGATATAAGCTCGCCCCATTCCTCGTACTTATATTCGGCGTTATACAGTTCCTCCCGCACGATTCGCGTTCTGTAATAATCTGTATCCTCGGGATCGATTTCGCATGGGGTATCTTCGTCAATTATTTTCACGTGATCGCATATTATTTTGCTGTATGTCACCACTCGCCCGTCAACAGATTCCACCGTCCAGTACTTGTCTGGCGTTTCAACGGGAGATTTCACCTTCCACGTTTCCTTGGTATCCGTTTGGGTTTCATCCACGGCACAAACAATTGTTTCGGTTGTAATGTCATACCGCGTGTCGGTTTCCTTCTTAAACATCGTGCAGGATGAAAGAGTTAAAAGCAACAAAGCAAATATCAATACATTTATTGTCCGTTTCATAATTCCCTCCTAAATATATTCTAAAATAGAGATATGCGGGGTGCAGAGCACCCCCGCAACATACTTATACCGCTCTTACTCCCCTGCTCGTGGCAGCAGCTCACGCGGTTCTTTACGGAGATAGCCTACAATGCGGAATATCACTCCGCCCAAGAACAGCACAAGTGCCACTCCGCCTGCGATAAGCGTTACGTTCAGCGTGGCCTCAAGTGCAAACTCCATCTCTACATTTGATGTGTCGGTAAGGTATGCGCTGAATCCGCGGTATTCCTCGGGCGTGGTGTCGGCATTCGAAACTATGTTCTCTGCCACCTGCTGTGTAAGAGTATGACCTGCATATGCACCGATTCCCGTGCCGAGCAATGCTATTATTATTGCTCCGAGCATTACGGCGATAAAGCTCCTTATTTTGCTATTACCGAGCAATCTCATTGTGCCGATGCTCTGCTTATTCGCCTGTGCATAGAAGAATGAAAGCAGCAGTGCCGCAATTACAAGCAGTGCGCCCGACAGCAGCAACAACAGCTCCGCAGTGCCGCTGAGTGCTTCAAGGCTTGGCTGTATGCGCGAATAGCCCTGATCGTAGAATGTAAATTTGGCTTCATAATCGCCTTCTTTGCGGCCTGTGATGCCGTTTTCCTCCATATACTCGAGGAAGGGCTCTATCTTGCCGTTTTCAAGCCACAGCGTCATAAGTGCGCCCGTGACCTGCCTATCTTCCTCCGCAGGGGCGTTGGGCACGGATGCGGCAGGGATGTATATCGTGTTCCACGACACGCTGAGCGTGGATATAGCTACCTCGGAATTGCCCGTAACGGGTCTTGTCTGGTACACGCCCACAATTTCATATTCGCCGCTGTCAAAGAAGTTGTCGGGCTCGGTAAATGTATAATAGGGCCTTAATGTGTTGCCGTATATCGTGGCGTTGACAAAATAGTCATATTCATAGAAGCTGAAATCTATCTTGTCGCCGACCTTCCAGCGCTGTGCGTTCGCCAAATCCGCGCTTATCATGCAGACCTTTGCGCCGCTTTCATACTCTTCCTCGGTTATCATTCGACCGTCTTGCACATACATATTTCCAAGGTGGAATGCAGGCACGCCGTTTACATCGTTTGTCGCCATCACCGCAAAAGAACGTGTGTTCACTTTGTATGCATAGAATATTTGTTCGTATTTTGCAAGCAGTTCCGGGTCAGCCTCAAGGTCGGAATATTTATATACGGGAAAGAGCTGTTCCCCCTCCGTGTGATAGTTACGGTATGCATATTCGCTTTCTCCTGCCGCATATCGATATGACCATTCCACAAAAAAATCATCATATTCGTAGGTGATCCAGTCGGGAACATATTTACCGTTTATATTCATTCTTCCCTCGTGATTCGCCTCCTGCGAGATATATCCCGACACAATATATTCCGTATTCGGTTCTATCACTATGGTGTTATATACTCCGCCGCCGTTAAGCCTATCCAGCGCATCGTTTATATCTTCGGAAAAACTCATCCACTCATACAGGCGTATTTCAAACACCATATTTCTGTTTTTATATGCATATGCATCCGTTGCGGATTCCACAACATCCAAAATATAATACCGAATCGGAACGGAACCACCGATTAGCGGCAAACCGTTTTCCAATTTATACTTATCATTGTCTAAATAGATGCGATAGTTACCGTCATCAATGTACTCGCCAATATCGAACCACGGCTTATCCTCCTCCGCTTGTTTCTGATTCTCGGGCACTATTTTGAACCGTATTATATCCCGATGAAAAAGCGGCTCCGTTCTGGTTTTATTCAGGGCAATATTATCCTCGCTGTATGCGCCGTAGCGCGCGCGAAGATCGTATTTTATAACGCTTGGGGCGTTCACTATGGGCGTAAGGTCATAATCATTCACGGTAAGGCTATGATAGCCCGCGTAATCCTCTGCCGTGGAAATATCCTCTATAAGGTTGCCGCGGGTGTCAACATCGGCATACAGCTCCATTACGGCAATGGTGGTGTAGGTATCCGCCGCAAGGCGAATGTTCTGCTGACTGTTGTTGTACAGGTTCAAGCTCATGCAGAAAAATGCCGTAAGCAGTATCAGCACAAGAACGTACAGCAACGTCCGCATGGGTTTACGAAACATCTGCCTTAAAAACATAACAACGTGCATATTTTCCCTCCTTATGCGCTCATTTAATGTTAAATTTATATTATCATATACGGTATATACCGTCAAGAATTCTTAACGGCACATCCCGTTTTTTTGCTCTTACTCATCTGCCTTTTCGGCCAACGCAGCATAGGCCGCGGCATACGCCTCATGCTGTTCGTTGCAAGATATTTTCGAGTAATACTCCCAATCGCCTTCCGTATATTCATAGGTATAACCCTTGCCCGGCTTTGTCGAGAGCCAAGCGGGAACTTTCAAATATGATTTACAATCAAACAAGCCTGACTCGGGGCACAATTGACATGGAACAAGTTCGTCCATATCATCGCAACGAACAAATTGATGAATTATATCGTTGCATTTAAGTGAAACCTCGTATGTTACAAATCCGTCTTCCGCTGATACTAATTTCCAGTTTGCCGGCTTTTCTTTTTTATTTGCGGTTTCTTCAAGCATGGTATAATAATACTGTAGGTCTGTTTCATCGGGATTATACGGACACTGAACCTCTTTGGTCGTACACTTCATGTGGTCGCAATACGTTTTGCTATATGTTATAACATCCCCATCCACTTCTTCAACTACCCAAGCGGGGTCGGGCGATTCTGTAGGAGATTTTACTTTCCATATATCCTTTGTATCCTTCCTGTCCTCGTTCACTCTGCATGTAATGCGCTCCCTGTGGCGGTCAAAGCTTTCTCCCGCTTGGGGTTCGGGAGTGGGGGTGGGGAGTGCGGTAGGCAGCGGTGTTGGCTCCGTTTCATCAGCGGTCACATTCGGTGCGCAGGAAACAAGCTGTGTTATTATCAGTACGGTGATGAGTAAACCGAATAGCTTTTTCATAATATCCCTCCGTATTATTAAAAAGGAATGGGGAGCAAAGCTCCCCAAATAAACGCGCCGTTTTAGCCCGCGTTATGCGGTCCGTGGTCACATATGTATACTTCTTCATAACGATATGTCTCGTATTCATAACCACAATCTTTATTGTCGCACTTCCATGTGGTCGTATAGCGATACGTTACAATAGAGTCGGTTGCGCCAACCGTATTATTGCAGGGTGTCGGCACGCTCTTGTATTTTGTCTTTACCGTATTCCCCTTTCTTACCGTTCCTTCGTTGCATTCTTCGCACGGTTCACCTCTTGCCGCAACAAGCGCAGTAAATGCTGTAAGCACCATAAGCGCACACATCAGCAAGGCAAATGTTTTGACAGTCTTTGTTGATTTCATTTTTCTTCCTCCTTTAATAAGTTTGTCCTTCTGCGGTCAAATCCGCAGATACAGCCCCATCGCCGCAGGCGTTTCTGCCCACCCGATTCAAGGGGGAATAGCCGACTTTCATCGGTACAACAACACATTCGCGCCAAATTATGGCAGGAACTGATTTTATATTATCATACGCAGTATGCGCTGTCAACGGTTTTTTGGCTGTGAAGCGGTCTGTTTTCGCCCTTACTCCTCTGCCTTTTCGGACGATGTACCGTATTTTTCGGCGTAAGTTGCGTGCATATCATCGCATTCTATGTAAGAGTAAACATCCCACTCTCCTTCCGTATATTCATAGGTATAACCTTCGCTTGGTTTTTCTCTGTCCTCAAGCGAAGCAAGCACCTTTAAATACCACTTAGTATCGTACACATATATCGTCTCACCATTATAAATAAATTCAGGACATAGTTGGCATGGAATTTCATCTGTTTCCTTCATATGTTTATACCTGTGAAGGTTAAGCGTGCATTCAACCGAACTTTTGTACGTTACAATTCCGTTTTCGTTCGATACCACTTCGTAGTTTGACCCAAATCCGCTCCGGTTTGCCGTTTCTTCAAGCATGGTATAATACAGTTGTTCATGTGTATCTTCGGAGTTAATGGGACAAGGGACTGTTTTTTTACCTATTTTTATATGGTCGCAATACGTTTTGCTGTATGTTACAACGTCACCGTCCACTTCTTCCACTACCCAACTTGGGTCGGGCGATTCGGTGGGGGATTTTACCTTCCATGTGTCCTTTGTATCCTTTTCATTCTCATCTACTCTGCATGTAACGCGCTCCCTGTGGCGGTCAAAGCTTTCGCCCGCTTGAAGCTCCGGAGTAGGTTCTGCGGCCTGTTCAACCTCGGATGCACATGCAAACATAACCAATGCCACGGCCACGCACAGCAATATGCACAGTAACTTTTTCATAATATGTTCCCTCCTGTAACTCATAAGCCCTTACTCCTCTGCCTTTTCTGTCCGTGCGGCGTAGTATGCGTGCATATCATCACATTCTATGTATGAGTATACATCCCAATCTCCTTCCGTGTATTCATATGTGTAGCCCTCACCCGGTTTTTCTCTATCCTCAAGTGAAGAATGCATCATTATATAATGCTTAGTATCGTAAATATATGTCGTCTCGCCGTTATAAATAAATTCGGGGCATAATTGGCACGGAACTTTATCGCTTTTGTTTACATGCTTAATTCTATGTCCAATATCACTGCATTTAACCGCTCCTCTGAACGTTACAATTCCGTTTTCGTTCGTTATCATTTCGCAATCCGACCAAAACCCTTCCTGATTTGCCGTTTCTTCAAGCATGACATAATACACCTGTTTATCTGTCTCTTCGGAGTTAATCGGGCACGGAACTGTTTTTTTAATTATTTTTACATGATCGCAATATGTTTTGCTGTATGTTACAACGTCACCGTCCACTTCTTCAACCACCCAACTCGGGTCGGGCGATTCGGTAGGGGACTTTACCTTCCATGTATCTTTTGTGTCCTTTTCATCCTCGTTCACTCTGCATGTAATGCGCTCCCTGTGGCGGTCAAAGCTTTCGCCCGCTTGGGGTTCGGGAGTGGGAGTGGGTTCAGCGACCTGTTCAACATCAGAGTTTAAGTCATTCGTTATATCTTCATCCGCCGCACATGCAAACATAACCGATGCCACGGCCATGCACAGCAATATGCACAGTAACTTTTTCATAATATGATCCCTCCTATGGCTAATAAACACAAAAGGGAGCATAGCTCCCCTTTGCCTACTTTAGTTGCTATTTATCGTAGCCACTGTCTCTGTCATGGCCGCATGAACGAACCGTCTCTGTAGAGGTTCTGGTATAAGCAACCTCACCACAGCTTCTGCACGCCCAGTACTTAGTAACACGGTAATCTGTCAACACATCCGAATAAATCGGATTAACACTGCATATTACTACCCTGCTGCTAACAAATTCTCTGGTCGTGTCAGAAGAAAGAACCACTTGGCCGCCACATGACTCACATCGCTCTGCCCTTGCCGCAACAAGCGCAGTAAATGCTGTAAGCACCATAAGCGCACACATCAGCAAGGCAAATGTTTTGACAGTCTTTGTTGATTTCATTTTTCTTCCTCCTTTAATAAGTTTGTCCTTCTGCGGTCAAATCCGCAGATACAGCCCCATCGCCGCAGGCGTTTCTGCCCACCCGATTCAAGGGGGAATAGCCGACTTTCATCGGTACAACAACACATTCGCGCCAAATTATGGCAGGAACTGATTTTATATTATCATACGCAGTATGCGCTGTCAACGGGTTTTTGGCCGTAAAGCAGTATAAAAATGCCCCGCTGCAATGGCGGGGCAAGCCTGTGTTTATTCTTTACTCCACTTCGTAGCCGGCATCGACAACGGCCTTTTTGGCGGCACTTTCATCAACGCCCGCAAATGTTGCCTGCTTTTTTTCAAGGTCAACGGTTATATCGGTTGCGCCTATGCCGCTTAGTGCCTTTTCAACCGCCGCTTGGCAATGCTTACACATCATTCCGTTTACTTTAATCGTTGTCATTTTCTTTTCCTCCCGTTTAATTATGTTTATTTTATTCGCCGCATCGGGTGCTTTTTCCTGCTGTTTTCCCTTGCGGTGCGGTTTAAGATATTTAGAAACTTTGTTCGGGTCGAAATGTCTCAGTCTAAGCGCATTGCTTACAACGGAAACACTGCTCAGGCTCATTGCCGCGGCCGCTATCATGGGGCTTAGCAACGGCCCGCCGAACGCATACAGCACGCCTGCCGCAACGGGTATGCCGAGTGTATTGTATCCGAACGCCCAGAACAAATTTTCTTTTATATTTGTTATTGCGGCACGGCTGAGCCTCAGTGCCGCGGCAACACCGCCAAGTTCATTGCCCATAAGCACTATGTCGGCGGATTCTATTGCAACATCCGCACCCGCACCTATGGCAATGCCCGTATCCGCACGAACAAGCGCGGGTGCATCGTTTATGCCGTCGCCCACCATCGCAACGGTATACCCCTGCCGCTGAAGCTTTTCAACCTCTCCCGCCTTATCACCCGGCAGAACCTCGCTTCGCACCTCGTCTATGCCCACGCTTTTGGCAACCGCCGCCGCGGTAAGCGAATCATCACCCGTGAGCATAACAAGCTTTACATTCATTTTTTTAAGCAGCTCCACCGCTTCCTTGGCATCGTCCTTTATCCTGTCGGCAATGGCGAACAGTGCACACGCTTCGCCGTCAACCGCCATAAATACGGGGGTTTTCCCCTCCGCACTCAGGTGCTGTGCGCTTTGTCCGAGTGAAGTCTCAATCCCTTGCTTGGCCATAAATCTTGCACTGCCTATTGTTATGCGCTTGCCCTGCACGGTGCATATCACGCCATGACCCGCATTTGCGGCAAAATCCTGCGCCTGATACGGCTCAATACCGCGTACATCAGCCGCACTCAATATTGCTTTTGCAAGCGGGTGCTCGCTTTGCTTTTCGGCGGAGGCCGCAAGCCGCAACGCCTCATCTTCACCAAAGCCATCTACCGTAACTATATCCGTAACTATGGGCATACCCGTTGTTACGGTACCCGTTTTATCAAGCAGAACGGCATTAACCTTGCCTGCGGTTTCAAGTGCTTCACCGTTTTTTACAAGTATGCCGAGCTCCGCTCCGCGCCCCGCAGCAACCATTATGGCCGTGGGCGTTGCAAGGCCGAGTGCGCACGGGCAGGCAATTACAAGCACCGATATGAATATTTTTATCGCCAGTGCAAAGTCTCCGCTGAAAATAAGCCACAGTATGAATGCAAGCAGTGCCACTCCGCCCACGGCGGGCACAAAGTATGCCGCCACCGCATCCGCCATGCGCGCAATCGGTGCTTTTGAACCCTGCGCCTCTTCAACAAGATGTACTATGCGACCGAGTGCCGTATCCGCCCCGACGCCCGTTGCGCGGAATGTAACCGCGCCCTGACCGTTTATCGTGCCCGCGTACAGCTTATCTCCCGCTTCCTTATCGATGGGCATGCTTTCGCCCGTGAGCATAGCCTCGTTCACGCTTGTGTGGCCGCTTAGTATTATGCCGTCAACGCTTACCCGTTCGCCCGGGCGAAGCGATACGGTATCGCCCGTCAAAACATCCTTTGCGGCAATTTCCGTCTCAACACCGTTGCGTATTACACGCGCCGTGTCGGGTGCAAGATTCATAAGCTTTTTTATCGCGTCACCCGTTTTACCCCTGGAACGCGACTCAAGATATTTTCCGAACTGAATGAGAACGATTATCGTTCCCGCACATTCAAAATATAATGAATGCGCCGCATGAGCATCCCCGCATATGATCCTTATTACGCCGTACAGGCTGTATATTACCGCCGCAAGCGTGCTTACCGCTATAAGCGAATCCATGTTCGGACTTTTCAGCCATATGGCCTTAAAGCCCGATTTATAAAACCGTCTGCCGGCTATCATTATGGGTATTACCAGAATAAGCTGTGAAAGCGCATAGCCAAGCGGCGAATACTCGGGGTCCATGAAGCGCGGCAGTATATGTTCAAGCCCGCCTATCATGGGGAGCATGGCAATGCAGAACAGCGGTATGCCGAATGCGGCCGCAAAAATAAGCCTTCGCTTCATGTCCCGCTGTTCGTTGGCCTTCTTTTCGGCCATCTGCACCTTTATGTTTTCGGTAAGGTCAAACGGCGCATACCCTGCGCCCTCAATGGCGCGCTTGAGCGCACCTTCATCGGTTTTGGTTTCGTCATATACAATGCTTGCTCGTTCCGCGGCCAAGTTTACGCTTGCACTTTCAACGCCGTCCGTTGCGTTCAGCGTGCGTTCCACCCTTGCGGAGCATGCGGCGCAGCTCATTCCGCCAACGCCAATCTCAAGCCGTTTCATTACATTCTCCTTAATACATAATTTTTGCACGCAAGGCCGCGTTTTGCGCCCTGCGCACAAGCACATTATAACAAATACCGTGTTCCGGTTCAAGGCATGAAGCCGATTTGGTTAGCATATTCTAACCGCATTTTGCATTCACTGATTGCACCTGCATCGCATAGTATTACAGCAGCCAATAAATGCGGAGGTAATGAAAACGATGTCATTTGCAAAAAAGGCTGTGTGTGTTGCGGCAATAGCCGCGCTTATATGTATGCTTATAACGGGCTGTGGCACTAAAGACGAGCTTAGGCACGTTACACTCAACGAGGTCACGCGAAGCGTATTCTATGCGCCGCTGTACTGTGCCGTATCGCTTGGTTACTTTGAAGATGAGGGCATGGATGTTGAAATAGTCACAAGCGGCGGCAGTGATAAGAGCATGACAGCCCTAATCTCGGGCGATGCGGATGTTGCGCTGATGGGGCCCGAAACGGGCATATATGTCGTCAATCAGGGGCTTAGTGAGCATCCCGTAATAGTTGCGCAGATAACCAAGCGCGACGGTTCCTTTCTTGTCGGCAGGGAATACGAGAGCGATTTTGAGTGGGAAACCCTGCGCGGCAGTTCCATAATAGGCGGGCGCGTGGGCGGTATGCCGTACATGACGCTTTGCTATGTTTTGAAAAGCCACGGCCTTACGCCCAATGTTGACGTAGAGGTGATAGACAACATACAGTTTTCGCTTATGGGCGGCGCATTTGACAGCGGAACGGGCGATTACGTTACATTGTTTGAACCCACCGCAAGCGAATTTGCGGCATCAAACCGCGGATATATAGTCGCAAACGTGGGTCAGGAAAGCGGAGAAGTGCCGTACACAACGATTATGATGAATAAACGCACCACCGAAAACGAACCCGATTTTGCGCTCGGCTTCGTGCGTGCGATATATCGCGCTCAGCAGTGGGTAAAGGCGGCAAGCGATGAAGAAGTAGCCGAAATGATGCTGCCCTTCTTCCCCGATTCCTCTATAGAAACGCTGTCCGCCGTTGCAAAAAGCTACCGTGCAACGGACAGTTGGATGTATTCTCCCGCAATGAGTGAGGATGCGTTTGTTCGCCTTCAGGATATAATAGAGTCCGCGGGTGAATTGAGCGCAAGGGTGGAATTCAACGAGCTTGTTGACAACTCATTTGCATATAAGGTGATGAACGAATAATCAAAGGGCCGTATCCGTATACAAAAGGCCGTGTCCCGAGTGAGGGATACGGCCTTTGACTTTGTTTATTGGGTTTCAATATCAGCTGAGCTCAAACATGCCCATGTAAAGCTGATAGTACTTGCCCTGCTGTTCAAGCAGTTCCGCATGGTCGCCGCGCTCGATTATTTCACCGTGTTCAAGCACCATTATGGCGTTTGAATTGCGAACCGTAGAAAGTCTGTGCGCTATTACAAACACGGTACGATCCTTCATCAAGCTGTCCATGCCGCGCTCTATAAGCGCCTCCGTGCGGGTATCTATGCTGGATGTCGCCTCATCAAGTATAAGCACGGGTGGGTCGGCCACGGCAGCACGAGCTATTGCCAAAAGCTGCCTTTGACCCTGTGAAAGGTTCGATCCGTCCGCCGTAAGCACGGTATCGTAACCGTCCGGCAGGTGGGAAATGAAGTAATGCGCGTTCGCAAGCTTTGCCGCATTGACTATATCCTCATCGGTTGCATCAAGCCTGCCGTAGCGGATGTTCTCGCGCACGGTGCCCGTGAACAGGTGCGTATCCTGAAGCACCATACCAAGCGACTGCCTGAGTGAAGCCTTGCTTATTTCCCTTATGGGTATACCGTCATAGGTTATTTCACCCTGCTGAATGTCATAGAAGCGGTTTATGAGGTTGGTTATCGTGGTCTTGCCCGCGCCCGTTGAGCCGACGAATGCAATCTTCTGCCCCGGCTTAGCGTAGAGGGACACGTTCTTGAGCACATCCACCTTGCCGTCATAGCTGAATGTAACATCCTTAAAGCGAACATCGCCGCGCACGCGGATAAGCTCGCCGTCGGGCTTTTTCCATGCCCACATTTCGGTACGCTCTTTGCATTCTTCAAGCTGACCTTCCTCATTCATGCGGGCGTTGACCATGACTATTCGGCCTTCATCCTCCTCGGCGCTCTCGTCAAGCAGTGCAAATATCCTTTCGGCACCCGCAAGCGCGCTCAGCACGTTGTTCGCCTGCTGGCTTATTTCGGATATGGGCATTGAAAAGCTCCTTGTGTACTGCAAAAATGCACCGAGTGTACCTATGTCTATTATACCTGCCACGCCGAACAATCCGCCGCTTGCGGCAATGATCGCATAAGTAACGTGGGACAGATTGTTCATAAGCGGTCCCATTATGCTTGCAAGCGTGCTTGCTGCGGCGGTATTCTTGCGAAGCTGTTCATTAAGTTCGTCAAAGCGAGAATTTACCGCATCCTCATGACAGAATACCTTGACCACCTTCTGCCCTTCTATCATTTCTTCAATATAACCGTTCACCTTGCCGACGCTATCCTGCCTTGCCTTAAAGAATCGGCCTGAGCGCGATGCAATGGCCTTTGTAACAAGGCTCATCACGACAAGCATGACTATGGCTATAAGCGTAAGCAGCGGGTTGAGCACAACCATCATTATAAATACGCCCACTATCCTTACGGCACTGCTGATAAAGCTTGTAAGGCTTTGGCTTATCATTTCGCGCATTACATCGGTATCGTTGGTGAATGTGCTCATTATTTCGCCGTGCGTGCGCTTGTCAAAATAGCTTATGGGCAGTTTTTGCATTTTGCTGAACATTTCAAGGCGAAGCTGTAAAAGTATACCCGTTGAAACGTCCACCATAAGCCTGTTCATCACAAATGTGCCCGCTATACCGAGCGTATAAACTGCCGCCATTACGGTAAGCTGGCCTATAAGTCCCGTAAAGTCGGGGTTTTCGCTACCTATCCACGGCACTATGTAATCGTTTATAATGGGCTTGAGCATATATGTTCCCGCTATGTTGGCAAGCACGCTTGCCAACAGCCCCAACAGCACAAACACAACTCTTACCCTGTACGGCTTAAAATAGCCCAATATGCGTCTGAATGTGCCCTTTGCATCCTTCGGCTTTGCAAAGCCGCGTCTTTCTTTTGGTCCCGGCATATTACTCCACCCCCTTCTGCTGAGAATCGTATACCTCGCGGTATATCTCACTGCGCCGCATCAATTCCTCATGCGTACCTATATCGGATATCTTGCCCTCGTCCATAACGACTATCCTGTCCGCATCCATAACGCTTGTTATGCGCTGGGCGATTATTATGGTCGTGGTATCGCTCAGTTCCTCGCTGAGTGCCTTTCTTATCGAAGCATCGGTTGCGGTATCGACCGCGCTTGTCGAATCGTCCAGTATTATTATTTTAGGCTTTGAGATAAGTGCACGCGCTATGCACAGTCTCTGCTTCTGTCCGCCCGATACGTTCACGCCGCCTTGGCCAAGCTCCGTATCATATCCGTCGGGGAAGCTCTTTATAAACCCGTCTGCCGCCGCGGCACGGCACGCTTCCTCAATTTCCTCATCGGTTGCCTCGGCATTGCCCCATTTAAGGTTTTCCTTTATCGTGCCCGAGAACAGCACGTTCTTTTGCAGTACCATCGAAACGCTGTCCCTAAGGGCCTTTATCTTATAATCCCTAACGTCATGCCCGGCTACCTTCACCGCACCGTCCGTCACCTCATACAGCCTTGGGATAAGCTGCACAAGCGTGCTTTTTGCACTGCCCGTGCCGCCGATTATGCCTATCGTTTCGCCGGACTCTATTTTAAGATTTATATGCTCAAGGTTCAGATTTTCGTGGTTGCCCGTGTAGCTGAAGGATGCATCCACGAATTCGACGGAACCGTCCTCAACGGCGATATCCTCGGCCTCGTCATCGTTTATGGCCGGCTTTTCATCAAGCACGGCGCATATTCTTGAAAGGCTCGCCTTGCTCATTACCATGGATACCATCATCATGGCGACCATCATGACTGCGCTGAGCACCTGACTTACATAGCTTATAAAGCTTATCAAATCGCCCGACTGCAAGTTGCCCGCAACTATGTGCTTGCCGCCTATGTAGCACACGGCTATCATGCAAATGTACACCATGTACTGCGCCATGGGCATTGTTACCACAAGCAGCTTTTCGGCCTTTATTTGGTATTCCTGCACTTCCTTTGCGGAAAACTCAAAGCGTTCGTTTTCGTAGTCTCCGCGCACAAATGCCTTAACAACGCGCACGGCGGTAAGGTTTTCCTGCACGCTTGCATTCATTGCGTCAAACTTTGCAAGCATCGCCTTAAAGCGCGGGAACGTTTTTGTCATAAGCACGCCTATTATCACCGCAAGCACGGGCAATGCAAACAGGAACACGACCGCAAGGTCCGCGCTTATCTTCACCGCCATAAACGTGGCGGATACAAGCATAAGCGGCGAGCGGATAAATGTGCGCACGGCCATCATGTATGTGTTCTGAACGGTATTTACGTCCGTAGTCAGGCGGGTTATAAGGCTTGCGGTGGAAAACCTGTCCACATTCGAGAAGGAAAAGCTTTGTACCTTTTCGAAAAGGCCGCCGCGAAGGTTCTTGGCAAAGCCCGCACTTGACACGCTTGCAAATCGCGCCGCCAATGCGCCGCACGAAAGCGATATAAGTGCCATAAGTATCATAAGCAAGCCGCGCTTTATAATGAACGCGGTATCGCCGCTTGCTATACCTATATCCACAATATCCGCCATAAGATAAGGTATGCTTACTTCCACAAGCACCTCACCTATTATGGTAAACACGGCTAAAATGGATTGCAACCTATACCCCTTGGTATAGGGCCAAATGTTTTTTATCATATCTTCTCATCATCCTCCATTTTGTGCAGTTCGCTCATAAGCTCAGGAAGCGGCCTTTTTATGCCGTCCTTATAAAGATTCTCAATCATTTTCTCATAAAGCCTTATAAGCGTGTCCTGTTCTTCCTCACTTATGCCCGAAAGCATTTGCGTATCAAGTTGATTGAACAGCTCTCCGACCCTTATGTGATTGGCCAAGCCCTTTGGCGTAAGCTCGATGCGCGAGCAGCGCAGGTCATTTGCATCCGTGGTTTTAACTATAAGCCCCGCATTTTCCATGCGCTTTACACTGCACGTTATGCTCGGTGCACTCACGCCCAGTGCTTCCGCAATTTCGGATTGCGTGCACTTTGGGTGCTTTTGCAAATAGTTCAATATGGGTCCCTGACCTCGGTGCGCATCCGTACCTCGAAGCATGGTCTGTATACGCATACGCCTTACCACTTCAAGTCGGTGCATGGCTTCAACGATTATGCGTTCCTTCATTTTATACCTCCTTCTTACAAAATAATAAGGATTTCTCCATAATCCCACAAAAAAGGTTAATTACATAATAATTAACCGACTAAACGATATTTTATACACGCTTTATCAAATTGTCAACGTAAAAAATGCTTTTTTCCATTTTTGCCTTAATTTCGCAAAAATATCGCTAAAAGCTGACTTTTTACGCTAAAAGCAGTCCCTTTTGCCGCGAAGATATTGATGCTATCCTTTATACACGGAAAGCAAAATTTCCCGCCAAACGGACAAATAAAGGAGGATACATATGACAAAATATAGGGTATTGATGGCGGATCCGAATGCACAGCTTTTAAGCAGTACCAAGGAATACTTCCTTGCGCAGGAAAACATTTCCGTGTTCGACACGGTATCGGACGGCGCGGCCGCGCTTGAGGCGCTGAACAACAATCGCTACGACGTGCTTATAACGGAGCTTATAATGCCCCATGCGGACGGGTTTGAGCTGCTTGAGCGCATAGCCGCGGGTATAATAAGCGATGCGCCTGCGGTTTTGGTGCTAAGTGCCATGCGCAGTGAAAGCATGGTGCGCCGCTGTTGTGCGCTCGGTGCCAAATATTATATGGTAAAGCCCGCCGAGAGCGACGCCGTGTACAAGCGCACACTTGACATTGCCGACGAGCCCAATCTTGCTTATTCGCAGCTCATTTCCCCGTCTCAGCAGCCGAAAACGCTTGATGAGAAGATTACCGCCGTGTTTCTTGTTGTCGGCATACCCGCGCACATAAAGGGGTATCACTACCTTCGCGAGGCAATACGCATGGTGTACTTCCGTCCGGAGCTTATAAACCGAATAACCAAGGAGCTTTATCCCGGCATCGCACGGCACTTTTCAACATCCGCTTCAAAGGTGGAACGTGCCATTCGCCACTCCATAGAGGTGGCATGGACGCGCGGCAGAATAGAGAACATAAACCAGCTGTTCGGCTACAACATATATTCAAAGAACGACAAGCCTACAAACGGCGAATTTATCGCCCTTGTTGCGGATAAGCTTATAATGGAAAGCAACCGTGAGGGTGGCGGCGATATACGTCCCGCAATGTGACATGATGCATGTATATTCATTCATCGGATGCATATTCAACACTTCTGCACCCTTTATGCACATTGCAAACAGGCTAAATCAACCGCATTGTGGATAAGTCTGTGGAAATTGTGGATAACTTTGAATGTATATACAGCCTTTTATACATATTTTTGCAGGATATACCCTTTTTCGTTCCCAAGGATCTCCATGAAAAGCGCAAAAGCACCGCGATTATGCGGTGCTTTGTGCTTAAAGGACAAGCTAATCTCAAGAGTCGACCCATTCAATGTTCTTTTCAATTTCCCAAAATGACTTTCCATTAAAGATTTTAGCTTTTTCAAATGCCTCAACAGGGTATTCGTCACTATCAGATGTCAAGTGCCACTCGAAATCCGCCGAAGGATTCTCAATTATATAGAGTTCAAGCGTCGGTTTCCCATCCGCATAGTACCCCTGTAGAAAATACTTATCACCGTCATAAAGGAAGAAACGCTCACTGCCATAATAAAGCCCATCGATGAATTCTTTTACATCACCATTAATCATTTTAACTTTACTCCTTTCAAAAACTTTTTTAACCGTTTTACCTCATCCGTTGTTGGAAAACGAGCATAACGATCTCTGAAATTATCTCGCTCATATTCATGGATATGTAATACATTATCCTGCCTATTGCCACCATTTAGTCTGGGCTCCGGATGGTAAGCAATCTCTTTCACCAAATAGTGATTCTCGTCATATATGCGCATCTCATGGAAAGTTCCATCAGGTTTTAGCCTTATATATGCGCTGCTGGAATGGGATTCCTCAGGCAATCCGTGCTTGCCGCCAACTCCAACCAAAACTTTTACACCCTCAATAATACCAATCGTCTTATAGGTATATGGAACAGGATTTCCTGCAGCAAAAGTGCCCCTGCCGCCCATATTAGCGCACCGCCTTTCGGGATGATCTATAATCTACCTCGACAACGCTGCCATCCATTTCCGAAAAAGCGCTACCGAAGCAAATAACAGTTTGAGGCTTCAACCTCTTCATCATCGCATTATAGCCGCGCATAAAATGCAACTTTGATTTCTTACAGCCAAGAGTGCTAACCGCAACAATGGCATTCTGTTCCACGCCATCAAAGCAAAATTCAAAGCTTCTCGGTGTGCTCCAGCTTATTGTAGGAATAACTTTCAGGCCATTGTTTTGCCAATATGCGCCTACCCAGCGATTTTTAGCAACACTTTCAAGCTGTCGCCATAAATCCATATCGGCATATGTAGAATAATCTGGCGTAAGTAAGAATGCATACTGTCCGTATTTTTTCAATGTACGCTCCGGATGAGTATAAATACCTTCAAATCGATAATCATCTACAAAAAAGTGAACGCCACGGGCACAATTAAGTTCATTGTCTTTGCTGCGAGTATCAGAGCATGCAATTAAGGAGATTGACGATGTATCAATCCATTGCTTGCGAACAAGTGGAATATTCCATCGTCCCTGCGTCTCATAAAGATTACGCAAAAAGAGCGGATTATTTCGCATGTCTTTTCCAATCATATGTTATTTACCTCCATTTCCGTTCTAAACAATGTTTTTATTTTACCAATAGACTTCTTTTACGGAATATGCTAAAATGACAGTAATGTATTTGGATATGTTTAGCATGTTCGATGCAAAGACACATTTGCTTGCTGAGCCACCAGCTTACAGATGTGCCTTTATTTTTACCCTCAATAGAACCACCTCCTATCATGACACACCACGAAATTGATTCAAGAGTTCAAATTCGTACTTGGTATACTCTGAAGAGCCATGTTGCAGCCATTTTATATAATAATCGTACGCATAGCGAGCGGCTTCTAAACTCACGCCGAATGTTTTGGCTATATCCCTTGAATTATCTAATCTCAGTTTTTGTACAAGCACCGGCGGAACAAGTGCATATTTTGCAAAAAATTTTACCTCTTTTTCTGCCAATTCGCTATCTTCACTATGGTCTAAAACGATATGACCTATTTCATGCATAATTGTATTATTGATACGTCCGCAACCTTTTTTATCATTATAAAATATGTACCATTCCCCGTCATCTCTCTGCAACGAAAACCCGTCATCGCTCTCTTTTAAGAGGAGACATTGATGCTTTTTCGGCTTAGCTGAATAAGGAATAACCTTAACACCCATTTTTGTCGCCAATTCGAACCCATTAACCGGCACGCAAGAAACGTTGTATTGTACAAATGTATCAACAACAGCCTGCTTGATTTCTTCATACCTTGTATACGATAAACAAGCTCCCAATATTACTCCTCCCCAAACAATGCGTTAATCAATTCTTTCTTTTCTTGCTCGGTCATTGAAGCTGCATTTCTGGCAATCATTCGCCGAACTCTTGAATGATTAAACTCTTCATTTTCAATTCCAAGCAGAAAATCTGATGTTGTATGAAGTGCAGTCGCGATATTCGCCAATGCGCTCGGCTTCGGCTCTCGGTCACCGGAAACATATCTGGATATTACAGCTTCCGTTACTCCTATTCGTATCGCCAATTCTTTCTGGGTCATTCCCCTTTTTTGCAAAGTTTCGGCTATGCGTAAGCCTAATTCCTTTCCCATAAAAGTACTCCTTTCCATGCCATCTAATCGATGCTATACATAGTATATCCATGACTTGCCAATTTGTCAATATGTGTTGCCGGTATTTTTGTCCTTTTTTCATCGGCCACAAAAGCACCGCCCATATGCGGTGCTTTGCGCTACATCATATATTGTGTTTAGGTTTTACTCCTCTTCGGCTTCAAGTTCCTCAAGGGCGGCCGTTGCCTGTTCCCATTTTTCGTAAAGTGTGTCAAGCTGTGCGCGTTTTTCATCTATTGTGCGGCTCAGTTCGGTCGCCTTTACGTAATCCGCGGCTACGGCGGGGCTTGCAAGCTTGGCCTCAAGCTCGCTTATTTCGTTCTCGGCCGCGTTCACCCTTTCCTCGGCACGTTTCAGCTCGCCCTGTGCGCGGTTTATGGCACCTTGGCGGTTTCGCTTGGCGCGGTAGCTTTCGCCCGCGGCACTGCGCTGTGATGCCGTGCTTTCCGTCGCCGCGGCATCGCGCTGCTGCTTTGCACTAAGATAATCCTCATACCCGCCTATGAAGCTTTCCACTCCGTTTTCATTCATATAAAGCACCCTGTCCGCAAGGCGTTCAACAAGGTAACGGTCGTGCGTTACTATAAGCATGGTGCCTTCATATTCCTCAAGCGCACGTTCAAGTGCCTCTCGCGAATCGATATCAAGGTGGTTTGTGGGCTCGTCAAGCAACAGTAGGTTAGACCCGCTCAGCATCAGCTTCAAAAGCTTTACACGTGCCACCTCGCCGCCGCTAAGCTTTTCAAGGGGCTTAAAAACATCATCCCCCTTAAAAAGAAATGCCGCAAGTGCCGAGCGTATCTCCGTATCGCTCATGCGGGGATAGCAGTTGCGTATTTCCTCTATCGCCGTGGCCTGAGTATTCAAACCGGCCGCGTTCTGCTCGTAATAGCCCGCATGAACATTCGCCCCAAGGCGGCAGGAGCCCGCATCCGCTCTGAGTTTGCCCATTATTATTTTGAGCAATGTGGTTTTGCCGCAACCGTTCGGCCCGAGCAGAAATACCCTTTCGCCCTTTTTTATAAGCATATCCGCATTGCGGAAAACGGACTTGTCAAAGCTTTTTGCAAGTCCCTTGGCTATCACCACATCGTTGCCGCTTACGGCATCGGCATGAAAGTGAAAATGTATGCTGTCCGTATCGCGTTCGGGCGCAACAAGCGTCTGCCGCAGTCTGTCGGCCTGTTTTTGCTTGCTTGCGGCCGTGATGAAGTTATGCTCCTGACCCCAACGCCGCTGCTGCGCAACAATGCCTTCTATGCGGCGTATCTCCTTTTGCGTGTTCACATAACGGCGGCGCAACATTTCCTGTTCATCCGCCATAAGCTCGCGGTGGCGCGTGTAGTTACCCTCGCTTACATAAAAGCGCGTATTCTTTATTTCCATTGTGCGGCGCGTTACCGCATCAAGAAAATACCTGTCGTGCGATATCACTATAAATGCGCCCTGATAGCCCTTCAGAAAGTCCTCAAGCCACGCTATGGAATCCATATCAAGGTGATTGGTGGGCTCGTCAAGCAGTAACAGTTGCGCTCCGCTCAAAAGCACCTTTGCAAGCTGTGCCTTGTTCCTTTGCCCGCCGCTCATGTCTCCAAGCCGCTTTGTAAGCTCCTCTTCCGTAAAGCCAAGCCCCATAAGCGCACTGCGGGTGCGGCTTTTATATGTAAGCCCGCCGTCAAATTCATACTTTTCGCGCAGACTGTGCTGGCGCTTTATAAGCGCATCCAACCTGTCACCTTGAGCATTGACAAGCTGTGCATCTATACTTTTAAGCTCCTCCTCCATATCCGTAAAGTGACGGAAAGCCTCAAGCGTAGCATCGTAAACGGTACAATCGGTATTGGCTATGGTTTGGGTCATGCTGATTATCTTTGCGTTTTTTGCGCGGAAAAGCTCCCCCGAATCGTAGCCTTCTTCACCTAACAGTATGCGAAAAAGAGTGGTTTTGCCGCAACCGTTCACGCCAACAAGACCTACCCTGTCTTTTTCGCCTATTTCAAAGGATACTCCGTCAAAAAGCAACCTTTCAACAAATTCCTTTTTTAGATCGTGTGCAGAAATAATTGGCATAATGCCTTATCCCTTTCAAAAATTATCCTTTCGGATTCAGCGTCCATATGGTTCTGTTCTTCTTTTGGGCATATTCCACGGTGTTCCACGTGCCGCCGCGTATGCCGTCAAACACGGCGATAACGAGTGCACTGTTGTCCACCATGTATATGTTGCGTTCCATGTAGGCGGCATGTGAAAAAGACTGCGAAATCACGCTTGTTTTGTCACAGCGAAGCAGTATTTCATCCTGCCTTGCCCTTAGGGAGGAACTCAAATGCCCATTAAATGAAACATACGGCATGGCTATTTCAAGCGTTACGTCATCCTCGCTCTTTTTGAACATGAGCACGGCCTCCGCCGCGTACATGTCAATGCCCGTGGCCCCGCCCGCGATAAAATGCGTAAAGCCGAGCGAATAGGCAAGCTCTATCTTGCCGTACAGCCTGCGCTTCAGCGATATACACCTTGCATCGTTTTCGTTGTATCCCCACGGTAGCTTTTGCGGTCTGTAGCCTGTGAAGCAGGCCGTTGTCATCCTTTTATCGGTATTATTCATATCAATAGCGATTGTGCACCTTTTCCGCAAAGCCCATGAAGTCCTTCAGCTCTATCGCTTTGCCGTTATCAAGTATCATTTTGCCCGTGAAACGACCAAACACCTGATGCTGATCCGTTTCAAGCACCAGCGCATTGGTGCGGGCCGCGCGGTCTATCGCGGGCACAAAGTCCATTTCAAAGCGGCCGTCATCGCTCGTGAATGTCCACGGCTTTACATAGCTGTCATCGGGTATGTTGAACCGCACTTCGGACAGTTTATGCACAACACCATCATATATTATCACGTTTTCGCTTGCGGCCGATGTATCCCCAAAGCCATAGCCTATGTTAAAGCCCACCTTCACGCCGTCAATTACGCCGTTTGCATTGCCCCAATACCACACGTTATCATATGTCCAGACGCCGCGCCCCCAATCAAGCGTCGCAAAGCTATCCTCGGGCCCAAATACATATGTTTTGCCGTTAAGGTGCATTGAACCGCTTGCACGCATGCAGTTTATTTTTTGATTGTAGTAAAATGTGCGCGGCTTTTCAAACGGAGTAGCTATTACCATGCTTTCTTTTGGCAAATCGGTCAGGACTATGTCGGCATTCAACGCTTCATCCCCAAGGAATTTGTTGAATGCACAGCTCAGCCGCCTTTGCCCGTCCCGTGCCGAAAACTTCATTTTCACGCGCTTGTCGGCATAATACGTTGTGCCGCAAAGTGAGGTTTCGGGCAGGGCGTATTTGCCCATGGGCATAAGCGTCATTACGGATGTTGTCTTTTCCCACGGTTTTTCAAAATCCAGCACGCTTGCCGATATAAGCCCCATGTAGCCGTTATCCGCTATCGTAAGCGCAAGCGCATAGCTGTCATTTGAAACGATATAGTAATCCCACTCCTTTATTCGAAGCGGGCTTGCCTTTATGTCACTGCGTCTATATTCGCTTATAAGCGATCGCGCCCAGCCCTGTTCTGCAATATTGCCTTCCTTATTAAGAAGGGGTGCGCGTGTAACTATCTCGTGCTGCATGGGTATACCTCCAAAGCATATTATTATAAGTATAATTCTTTTTGCCCCGAATCGCAACGATAGCATTTAAGTTGTTTACTCAAAAGCCGCCCGTAACCGTCACGGCGAAATTTAAGCCTATGCCACCGCCCCATTTGAATTGTTAACAAAGCGTGTACCGCTCGACAAATCGTGCAATTGCGGCTATAATTGACATATGGAAAAGAAGTGGCAAAAAAGGCGCGAAAGGAACGCCAAAATAAAGCTGTTTTTTAAGCGGATAAAGCTGCCGCTGCTCACCGTGTGCGGCACGTTTATTGCCGCATTTATAATAATACCCGTTTCGCTCGGTGCATATAAGCCGTATTCCGAAAACGTGGAAATAGCCGCTCCTGTGCGACAAACGCCAGCATTGAGCCAAATTCAACCTACACAAACGCCTGATACTGCTTCACTCTCCGAAGCGGAACCGACCCCGTCCGTATCCGATGCGAACGCTTTTACAACCGAGCCTGTGCAGACGGAGGATACTCAAACGCAGTATTCCCCCCTTATGTACGATACACGGGACGAGGCGGTAAAGCCGCTTCAGCAGCGCCTTATGGATCTATACTATATGGGCAGTGACGAGCCGACCGATTATTACGGCCCCGTAACGCAGAGCGCGGTAATGGCGTTTCAGCGTGCGCACCACCTGAAGGAAAGCGGAGATGCGGACGAGCAAACCTTGGCACTGCTTTTCAGCGATTCCGCAAAGAGCTATGTGCTCAGTAGCGGTTGTTCGGGTGAGGATGTGTTGACACTTCAAACGGAGCTTAAAGAGCTTGGCTATTACGAGGATAAGCTGAACGGCTATTTCGGCACGGCCACCATGCGCGCTCTTGCCGCATTTCAGAAAAAAAACAAGCTTGACATAACGGGTGAGGCCGATTACGGCACGCTGGAGCTGCTGTATTCGCCAAAAGCAAAGCCGCTTATAGACCCAACGCCAACGCCTACCCCAACTCCAACGCCAAAGCCGACAAAGACGCCAAAGCCAACATCAACGGCATCGCCCAAGAAAACGACCACGCCCACCAATACGGAGTCCGCGGCTCCAACTCAGACGGTATCCGACCCGCAGGTGAATTACGGCGGCGGAGTTTCGGACTTTATAGCAATAGCAAAGCAGCAAATAGGTATAAGATATGTACTTGGCGGCAAGGGACCCGATAAATTCGACTGTTCGGGCTTTGTATACTATTGCCTTAAATCAATGGGTAAAATGACGCGGTACTACAATTCGGCGGGTATGGGTCAGATAGATTCGTGGCCGACGGTATACGGCAAGGATAATTTGCAGGCGGGTGACCTGATATTCTACAAGTCCGAAGGATCGGACACGCGCATAACTCACGTTGCAATATACTTGGGTAACAATAAGCTTATTCACGCATCCGCAAGTGCGGGCTGTGTATGTATTACATCATGGGGAAGCTGGGGCGACCGCAACTTCCTTTACGGTAAACGTGTATTTTAATAAGAGGCATAATAAACATGACTAAAGAAGGGTGGTATAACACAATGAAAAAGTTTCTTAACGAATTCAAGGCATTTGCCGTAAAGGGCAACGCGATGGATCTTGCCGTGGGCATGATGATAGGCGCGGCGTTCACAAGCATAGTCAATTCGCTTGTGAACAACCTTATCTCCCCGCTTATAGGTCTGCTTGTGAAGGTCGATTTTTCCGATCTTGTTTTCACGATTCAGGGCGTTGACGTGCAGTACGGCGCATTCATAATGGCGGTTATAAACTTTGTTATTGTTGCGCTTGTGCTTTTCATTTTGGTAAAGGCGATGAACGCGCTAAAGAGCATCGGCAAAAGAAACGAGGAACCGTCCGCACCCACCGCGCCCACAACAAAGGTGTGCCAGTTCTGCAAGAGTGAAATAGCGATAGATGCTACCCGCTGTCCGCACTGCACAAGCGAACTTGGCGAATAAGTCTTTTCGTGCCGCATGAGGCCATGTATATAAATATGTAAGGAGGAATGCACATGACAGAGCTTTTTGATATACTCGGTCGGTTTTTTGAAGGAACCACGCTTATAGTTTACATCTGCATATTTGCGGGCAAAATACTCGAAGTTTCGCTTTGCACATTAAGAATAGTGCTTATAAACCGCGGTGAACGCCTTATAGGCGCACTGCTTGCGCTTGTTGAAATAACGCTTTGGCTGATAATCGCGGGCAACGTTTTAAGCAATTACCAAAGCGACCCGTGGAAGATGGTCGCATACGCGCTTGCCTATTCATTGGGCAATTACGCGGGAAGCTGGCTTGAAGAGCGGCTTGCGTTCGGCCTTTGCTCCATACAGTGCGTTGTTATGGATGCCGAAACCGCGGACAGAATAGGCGATGCATTGCGCTCCCACGGATTCGGTTTAAGTGAAATGAAGGTTCAAGGTCGCGACGATACGGATCGTTATATGCTCATATCGACCCTTCGCCGCAAGCTTGCACCCGAGGCCATGGAAATAATAAACTCGGCCGCGCCCAACGCCGTGATAACCGTAAGCGATGTTAAAAGTCAGCGCGGCGGCTACATGCGCCAATCATCGGGCCGCCGTTCAAGAAACGGCAAATAAGCAACGCCGTACTTTCACCCTCCTCCGCATTCCTTTATGCGGGGGAGTATTTTATATTGTGCTTCCACTAATGCTTTTATGTGGTGTATAATAAGCTATATTCTCATACAGTCGGAGGAAACGTTATGTCGGAATATATGTGTGACGCAAGGCAGAATTCGCCGCTTCGCATATGTGCATCTTCGCCCACGGTATCGGTAGGCGATGCTGATGCAAACGCCGAGGCCGCAATAGTCGCAATACGCCGTGCACAGGCAATAAATGCGGATTTTCTCGTCCTGCCCGAGCTGTTCCTTTCAGGCGCAACGATAGGGTCTCTTGCGTACCATAAAAGTATAATTACATCCTGTAAAGAGGCACTGAAAAGGGTTGCCGAATCCACCCGACGCACCGATATTACGGTAAGCATCGGCCTTCCGTATGAGATAGACAATACGGTAAAAAGCTGCATTGCGCTCCTGCGCCGCGGCCGAGTGGCGGCCATTATACCCGCGGCGATTCATGCGTCAAACCCGTTCGGATTTGTGCCGAGCGTTGAACGCAGCCGCTGTGCGCACAATGCATTAACTCCCGTTTCCATGGTGGATGTGGGCTTTGCCGAGGATATTTTTTCGGTGAATGATGCACATAGCGGATATGTGATGCTGCTTAGCGGTTCACTCAACGCTACGGCAAAAAGCTATGATATGGTAAGAAATGCACTATCTTCATACAGTGCAAGAACAGGGTGTGCCGCCGCAATGGCGCTGAGTGGGCGCGGAGAAAGCAGCAGTTCCTTCGTTTTTGACGGGTACTGTGCAATTGCCGCAAACGGCAAAATACTGTCCGAATCAACTCCGCTTGAAAAAGAGCCCTTTATATATGCCGATATTCGCACGGACAAGCTGTGTTCCTTTGAACCGCCTTCTTCACCGTGTGATATGGGCGATTATGTTTCAAACGACGAGGCATGTGCTCATAAGCAGCTTGAAAGGCTGTTTTCCCTGCAAAGTGCGGCACTTGTGCGCCGTGCGGAGCATATCGGCGTAAAGGGCTTTATAATCGGCGTAAGCGGAGGACTCGACAGTGCGCTTGCACTGCTTGTTGCCTGTGCCGCCGCAGATGAAATGGGGCTTGGGCGAGAGAGCATACTCGGCGTATCAATGCCGGGCTTCGGTACAACAAGCCGCACATTCAACAACAGCCGTAACCTTGTTGAATCGCTCGGCTGCAAATATATGGAAATACCAATTGCCGCCGCATGCAGAAAGCATTTTGAGGATATAGGTCACGATGAGAGCATTCATAATGCCGTATACGAAAACGCACAGGCACGCGAACGCACACAAATACTTTTGTCCCTTGCCAACAAGCACGGTCTTTTGGATGTAGGCACGGGCGACTTGAGTGAAGCGGCACTCGGCTGGACAACATTCGGCGGCGACCACCTTGCACAATACGGCGTAAACGCATCGCTGCCAAAAACCGTAGTGCGCCGCGTTGTAAGTGCGGTAGGCTCACGCTTTGGTGAAGAAGCAAACGCCGTTTTAAGTGACATACTTGCAACGCCCGTAAGTCCCGAGCTCCTGCCTTCGGACGGTGACAATATAGTTCAAAAGACCGAGGAGCTTGTGGGCAACTACGAGCTGCACGATCTGTTTATATACCATTTTCTCAAAGGAATGGGACCAAAAGAGCTGTATGAGTTGGCATTGAATCGGACGGATTTTGATGAGGAGGAGATTTATAGAACCCTCGGCACATTCCTCAGGCGGTTCTTTTCACAGCAGTTCAAGCGCAACTGCGCACCGGAGGCACCTATAGTTTGCCTGTCCATAGCACCCGCAGTGTGGACAATGCCTTCCGACATGAGCGGCCGCGCCTTCATGCGCGAATATGAGCAAATCGAAAGAAAGTACCGTTAAGCCATGGACATTGTTGACGATCTTCAGCGGGACGGACTTGTAATAGTACGCAGCGATTCCCACTTTGCATATGGGCATGACGCGGTTCTTCTTTCCGATTTTGTGCGTTCGCGCAAGGGAGAACGGCTTATCGACATCGGCACGGGCACTGGTATACTGGCCATACTTGCCCATGCGAAAACGGGTGCCGACATAGTTGCGGTGGATATTGACCCCGAATGTGTGCGCCTTACAAAAAAGAGCATTGAGCTCAATTCGCTGGAGGGGCACATAGAGTGTGCATTGTGTGACGCGCGATATGTGACCCAAGCGGCATACGGCCAATTTGACGGGGCGATATGCAACCCGCCATACTTTTCCTCGGGCACAAGGAGCGAAAACAGCGGAAGAGTATCAAGCGTATTCGATGAAAGTCTTGATGTGCGCGGTGCGGCGCTGTGCGCGGGAAGAGTGGTAAAAAACGGCGGTAGGCTTTTCATGTGCTATCCCGCGCAATATATTGCCCCGCTGTGCTGTGCCATGCAGGAGGGCGGATTTGCATTAAAGCGGCTTTGCTTTGTACGCTCACGAGCGAATAAGCCGCCGTATCTTGTGCTTGCGGAGGGCAGAAAGAGCGGCGGCGCAGGCACTCAACTTACGGAAATAATATTAAATGAAGGTCAGGGTGAAACACCATGAATACGGAAAATAACGACCGCATAGCGGTAACGCCGCTTGAGCCCATGCTGTACCTTTGCGCAACACCGATAGGCAACCTTGAGGACATGACCTACCGTGCGGTAAGGGTTCTTGGCGAAGTCAGCGCGATATACTGTGAGGATACGCGCCGCACACGGGAGCTGATGAACCATCTTGGCATAAAAAAGCCGCTTATAGCCTGCCACGAGCACAACGAAAAACAACGTGGCCGGGAAATTGCCGGGCGCGTGCTCAGTGGTGAAGCCGTTGCATTCGTAAGCGATGCGGGCATGCCCGGCATAAGTGACCCGGGTGAGGCACTTGTTGCGGCCTGCATTGCATCGGGTGCCCCGTATACCGTATTGCCCGGGGCAAGCGCACCGCTCACCGCGCTTGTAATGAGCGGACTGCCAACAAAAAACGCCTGTTTTGTCGGCTTTCTCCCACGTGAAGCAAAACCGCGGCGCGAAGCGATAGCCGCCGTTGGGTCACACGATGGCACATTGATATTCTATGAAAGTCCCTTGCGCATAAGTGCGACCGCCAAGGAACTTGCGTTATACATGGGCAGCAGACCCTGCGCATTGGTGAGGGAGCTTACAAAGAAATTTGAGCAGGTCATTCGCTGTGACCTTGACACGCTTGCGCAAATGTATGCGGACGTGCCGCCAAAGGGTGAATGCGTGCTTGTTGTAGGCAGTGCTCAGTCCTGCGGTGAGGGTGGAGCAAATGCCGAAACCATGACGCGCGAGCTTATTGCATCGGGCGTGAGCACAAAGGATACGGCAAAGCAAGTCAGTGCGCTGTGCGATATGCCGCGAAATGAAGCATACGCCTTAGCCTGCCGCATAAAGGATGAACAAAAAGAAGGAGATGACGACTAATGCCGTACTCAGGCGACATGATAGTAAACCTTACCACAATAAGCGGTGAAATTTCACTGCCTAAGGGAGTTAAGCTGAAACGGGCTTTCCCTGCGGACAAATCGCGCATACTCGAATTTGTGGGCGAAAATTTCAGTCAAAATTGGGTGAACGAGGCCGAGTATTCGCTTATGCAAAATCCGCCCGCCTGCTTTATTGCAACGCGGGAGGACAAGGTGCTCGGCTTTGCCTGCTATGACGCAAGTGCAAAGGGCTTTTTCGGCCCAACGGGGTTGCGTGCCGACGAGCGCGGATACGGTATAGGGCGCGCATTGCTTATGCGCACGCTCCTTGCCATGCGTGAAGCGGGCTACGGCTATGCTATAATAGGTTGGGTGGGTGATGCCGCTCCGTTTTACGAAAAATGCGTTTCTGCCCGCTATATAGACGGTGGTGAACCCGAAAACAGCGTGTATTCACGTTTTATATTTATGAAATAAAACAAAGGAGCTATAACAATGCAGCAGACAGTAAACCGTTACAAGGAAATACTCAAAAGGCGTTCGGCACTCGGCCACGCAATGGGCGTGCTGAGCTATGACAGCGAAACCGTTATGCCGAAGAACGGCGCGCCGCACATGGCGGAAACCATGGCGATACTGGGCGAAGAAAGCTACAAACTCATGGTGAACGACGAATTCCGCGCCCTGCTTGAGAATCTTAATGCAAACAAGGATGAGCTTGACGAAATCACCCGCCGTGAGGCAGAGGAGGATCTCAAGCAACTAAAAAAGCTTGAAAAGGTGCCAATTGAGGAATACACGCAGTACCAGCGGCTTGTATCCGAAGCATCGGTCAAGTGGCGTGAAGCAAAGCAGACAAACAACTATGATCTGTTTAAGCCGTATCTTGAAAAGCTTATCATTGCCGAGCGTTCGCTTATGACCTATATGCATCCCGATATGGACATATACGATGCTATGCTTGACGAATACTCCGAAGGATTGAGCACGAGCATGCTTGACCCGTTCTTTGCTGATGTTAAGGCAAAGCTTGTGCCCGTAATACATGCCGTTTGCCAAAGCGGGCGACAGGCAGACGATTCCGCACTGTTCAGGCCGTTCCCGCTTGACGGGCAGCGCAAGCTTTCATCCTTCGTTATGGACTTTCTCGGTATTGACAAGGACAACTGCGTTATAGGCGAGGTAGAGCATCCCTTCACGACCGAATTTAACAAGCATGACGTTCGCCTGACCACGCACTATCATGAGGATGCCGTGCTTTCAAACCTTTTCAGCGTTGCGCATGAGGGCGGCCACTGCCTTTACGAGTTGAATATGGGTGATGAGCTTATCGGTTCCCCGCTCAGCGGCGGATCCACCATGACGCTTCACGAAAGCCAGTCCCGTCTTTTTGAAAATATGATATGCAGAAGTCCCGAATTCATATCATTGCTGTATGTCAAAATGAAGGAGCTTTTCCCCGAACAGATGAAGGATGTTACCGAGGATCTGCTTTACCGTGCGGCCAACAAGGCTATGCCCTCCCTTATAAGAACGGAGGCGGACGAGCTTACATATCCATTGCATATAATGATCCGCTATGAGATAGAAAAGCGGCTTGTTGCGGGCACGCTGAGCGTTGACGAACTGCCGAATGAATGGAACAGGCTTTATAAGGAGTATCTCGGCGTTGACGTTCCCGATGACACGCACGGTCTGTTGCAGGACAGCCATTGGTCGGGCGGCATGATAGGCTATTTCCCCTCCTATTGCGTGGGCAGTGCGTATGCGGCGCAGATATATCACAACATTTCAAAGGAAATCGACATTCCCGCCACGATAGCCGCGGGCGGTGTAAAGCCGATTGTCGAATGGCTCACCGAAAAGCTTTACCGCTTTGGCCGCGTAAAGACGCCCAAGGAGCTTACGGCATCGGTACTGTGCGGAGAATTTGACCCCACGTTCTATACCGACTACCTTATAAGCAAATTCACCGCGCTTTACGGACTGTAAGCCTATTATGAAGGGATAAGCCCAATGGCAAGGTTTGTATCCGGCGGGGCGCATACGGGCGTTACCGCCATTGACAATGCATTTATAATAAACCACATGCCAAATGCACCCGAGGGTGCCGTAAAGGCGTATCTTTACGGACTTATGGCCTGTTCAAGAGGTGATGCGCCCGACATTGAGGATGCTCTCGGCATGGACGCGGCCGCACTTTGCGATGCGTTTATGTATTGGCAGCGCATGGGTCTTGTAAGAATAGTGGGAAGCGAACCGCTTATGGTGGAATACCTTAGGGTCGAGGCAGGTGCAACGCCGCTGAGAACGCGGCACTATGCTTCGCTTATGGAAAAGCTTTCCTCCGCCATACAGGGGCGCGTGTTCACGGGCAGCGAATTGAGCGCAATATGCGACTATATAGAGGTTTTCGGTTTTGAAGAGGATACTGCGGTTCTTCTTGTAAGCGACTGTGCAAAACGCCGCGGTGCAAAGGTAAAGCTTTGGCAGATGAATGCGGAGGCAAAGGCATGGGCCGATGCGGGCGTTTCTACAAAGGAAAGTGCCGTAGAATACATCACAAAGCGTGATGAACGCATAAGCGGCGCACAGAAGATACTCACCCGCTGGAAGCTTAGGCGTGCCGCCACGGAGGATGAGCTTGCGCTTTATACAAAGTGGAAGGAACAATGGTGTATGGATGACGAGGTGATAGGTGCCGCGCTGAGTGAGCTTACAAGTGCGGCTCAACCGAGCTTTAAGTATCTTGACTCGGTGCTGTCAACATTCCGTGCAAACGGAGCCATAACCGCCGAATCCGTATCAAAGCTGAGGCATGAGCGCGATGCAAGCCGCGAACTTGCCCGCATGATGCTTGAACGTGCGGGCGTGAACCGCGCCCCCACCGCCGCTCAGCAGGATGATGCCGATATGTGGCGCACACGCTTTCACATATCGCCTGAGTTGTTGCTTTTTGCGGCGGAAGCCTGCCACGGCAGTGAAAAGCCGTGGGGTGCGATAAAGCGCACCGTAAGTCGCTGGCATGAACAGGGCATAAGCGATATGGATTCCGCACGGCGCGATATCAATCAGCACGCCGCAAACAGTAAAAACCGCAGTCGAGCCATTACGCACACGTCAAGGACGTATTCCGAAAGCGATCTTTCAAATATGGGCGTTGAGCTGCTTGACGATTAAGGCTTAAACCAAGGCCGCCCGGCAGCAATTGAGTTCGGGCGGCTTATGTTCTCACAAATCGACCCAAAAGCGCAGATAAAGCAAGGAGTGCAGTATGAAAAAATACTTTATGCCCATAATTATGCTATTGATATTCGAAGCCGTTGCCGTAACGCTGTGGCTTAGCAAGGGGAACCTGTTTTATCTTATCAATTTCAGCTATATAGGGTGTTCTGTCGCACTGGGACTTACGCTTTACATAAGGCAGTATAAAAATGCGCGCCGTGTAACTCAGCTTTTGGTGGGTCTTTATATGTTGCTGTATTTGGGCGTATACTGCAATGAAAACATGCAGATAGAGGGCTTTTGGTACTACCTTTTCACGGGCGTTTTTGAAGCGGCCACCATTCATTATGCGGTTGCAAAGCTGTTCGGACCGCTGCTTTTCGGGCGAGGCTGGTGCGGCTATGCCTGTTGGACGGCCATGGTGCTGGATTTTCTGCCGTATAAGGTGCCTAAAGGCCCAAGAAAGCGCATCGGTTGGATAAGGTATATCGCATTTGCGGCATCGCTCCTGTTCGTTGCCGCCCTTTTCCTGACACATGCGGCCAATATCGAAAGCATAATGTTTTGGGCATTTATTATAGGTAACATATTATATTACGCGGTCGGCATTACGCTTGCATTTATGCTAAAGGACAACCGCGCCTTTTGCAAATACATATGCCCAATAGCCGTATTTATGAAGCCGATGAGCTACTTTTCGCTCACAAGGGTAAAGTGTGATACGGATAAGTGCATATCTTGCGGAAAATGCAAAAGGGTCTGCCCCATGGACGTTGAAGTCACGGATAATTCAAGGCGGCGCAAAAACGGAACGGATTGCATACTGTGCTTTGAATGTGTAAAGGCATGCCCGAAAAAGGCGCTGTAAAAAAACATCAGATAAGTAAAATGCCCTCCGCAAAATGCGGAGGGCATTGAAGCATTAAAGCTGTTATGCCTTTGATTCGGCCGAATCCTCATCAAGAACAATCTGAATGAAGCGTTCTGCCGCGGGTGAAAGCGGCACGCCCTCAAGTGATATAAGGCCGATGTTGCGCGAGGGCATGGGCGTTTTAAGCTCTATTTCAAACAGTTCCCCGCTGTCTATAGCCTCCGCCGCGAACTCATATGTTACGCAGGCAACGCCAAGCCCTATCTTTGCAAATTCAACAAGCAGACTGTGTGCGCCAAGCTCTATTTCCGGTCTTAACGTTACGCCGCATACAGCGGCAAAATCATCAAGATATTTGCGCGAGTTCGATGCCTTTTCAAGCAGCACCAACGGTTCACGGGAAAGTTCCTCCATGGTTACCTGCCTGTTTCTCAAATGTTCAAACCTTGTGGATGCAACGAAAACGTCATGCACCTTCAGCACTTCCTTTACGGAAAGGGCACTGTCTATTACGGGCAGATTTACAAGTGCAATATCCACCTTGCCCACCTTCAGCAGTTCCACCGTGTCCGGCGTGGTGCGATTGGTTACCTGAAGCTGAATGTCGGGGTATTCCGAATGAAATTTTTCAAGATACGGCAACAGAAAATACTGGCACAGCGTATCGCTTGCACCTATCATAAGCCCACCCGATTGCAATGTGCGCATACGGTTAAGCTTATCCTCCGCCGCGGCAATAAGGCTTACGGCCTTATCGGCATAGCTATAAAGCATGCGGCCTTCACTCGTAAGTGAAATTCCGCGGCTGGTGCGGGTAAACAGGGTGCAACCAAGTGTGTATTCAAGTCGATGCATGGATTGGCTTATTGCGGGTTGGCTTACATAAAGCTCCCGCGCGGCATGTGAAAGGCTGCCGCAGCGAGCCACCGTGCAGAATATACTGTATAGGTCAAGATCGGTTGGCATTCATTGTCTCCTTCCCAACGCAGGGGTATTGCATTTGATTATACATACCCTCAAACAATAATGCAATAAGTTTTTCTAATAATGATGCATTATTCCGTATTAGATGGTATAATAAAGCAAAATCGCAATACGCGCAAGGAGGAAATTCAAAAATGGATAATTATTCGTTGCAGTCCTCTACAGGACTCGGCAACATCCACATCCGTTTTCATGAGCCTGTGCATCAGCAGCCACGCGCTGTTATGACAATTATGCACGGCATGGCGGAGCATGTTCTGAGGTATGATGATTTTGCAGGATTCCTTGCGCAAAACGGCATAGCCGTTGCCGCAGCGGACATGATATCCCACGGTGAAAGCATAAGTGAAAATGGTATCAAGGGCTATTTTGGTCAGGAAAACGGTTGGGAAAGACTGGTTGAGGATGCGTTAAATGTGCATCAAGTCATAAAACAGACTTATCCCTATGTGCCGAATATACTTTTCGGCCACAGCATGGGCTCTTTTCTGGCCCGCGCATATGCCGCACGGCACGGCAAGGATATAGACATGTTCATATTCTGCGGCACGGCGGGTCACAATTCTACCATCCCCGTGGCAAAGCTTATAGCAAGGCGCGAAATAAAGCATAAGGGTGCATCCGTTCCGTCCGAAGCGCTGAACAAGCTGACCTTTGGCGCATATAACAAGTCCTTTGAGGGGCGCACCGCGTTCGACTGGCTGAGCGCAAACCGTGCAAACGTCGACCGCTACATTGACGATCCGCTTTGCGGCTTTACGTTCACCTCCGCCGCATTCTATGACTTGTTCACGGGAATAGAAGAGGTTTCCAAAAGGGATTGGGCAAAGAGCGTGCCCGATAAGCCGATAATGGTCATAGCAGGCAGCGATGACCCCGTTGGCAACATGGGGGACGGCCCGAGGGAGGTTGCATCGCGCCTTACATCAAGCGGTCATAATGTACTGTTAAAGCTTTATCCCAACATGCGGCACGAAATACTGAATGAAGCAAACAACCATATAGTCTATAAGGATATACTTGACTTTATAAACATGAACCTTGATTAGCGGGGTGAAACAATGGCGCACTACGATTGGGCAACGCTGTATGAGGAGCTTAAGGATTGCCGCGACTGTTCACTGTGCAACGGCCGCACCAATGTTGTTATAGGTGTCGGCAATCCCAACGCAAAAATAATGCTTATCGGGGAAGGCCCCGGACGAGACGAGGATATTCAAGGCTATCCGTTCGTGGGTGCGGCAGGACAGCTGCTTGATAAAATGCTTGGTGCAATAGGTCTTGACCGCACAAAGGTATATATAGCAAATATTGTAAAGTGTCGCCCTCCGCAGAACCGCACCCCGCTCGATGACGAAGCGGAAGCATGCATTAAATACCTTCGCATGCAGGTGGCCCTTGTTCAGCCGCGCATAATAGTTTGCCTTGGCAAAACCGCGGCCATGTACGTATACGATAAGGATATACGCATAACGCGAGACCGCGGCATATGGCGCATAAAAAAGGGCGTATGGATACTGCCCACGTTCCATCCCGCCGCACTGCTGCGGGACACGAGCAAAAAGCGCGATGCATGGGAGGATATGAAATCGCTCCGCGCAAAGATCGATGAATTGAAGCTTGAAGTGTAAGCGGCCGTAATATGTGCCATTTTTCGGGCATATTCTTAGCCTACCATCATTTTGGAGGTAACGGATATGTTCACATGGCTTATACAGCTTTTTTCGCGGCTGTTCTTTTTCACGGGATACGTCAATGCATCAGGTTCATTCCCCGCCCCTCTTTCTCCCAAGGAGGAGCAGGCTTGCCTTGATGCAATGGCAAGCGGCAGTGAGGATGCCCGTGCAAAGCTTATAGAGCACAATTTGCGGCTGGTTGCACACATTGCAAAAAAATACGCCTCATCTCGGCGCGACAATGACGACCTTATTTCAACAGGCACCGTTGGGCTTATAAAGGCCGTGTCCACATTCAATTCGTCAAAGAGCAAAACGCTTGCCGCATACGCCGCAAGGTGTATTGAAAATGAGATACTCATGTCCCTGCGTTCGGAAAAGAAGCTTAACGGCGAAATTTCTCTTATGGAGCCGATAGGCACCGACAGTGACGGCAACGAAATATCACTTTGCGACATACTCGGCACGGATGCCAACCATGTGCACAATGAAGCCGAACGCAGTATGGCGGCGGAAAGGCTTTGGCAGGCGATGGAGGATGTGCTTTCCGTAAGAGAGCGCACGGTGGTGAAGCTCCGCTACGGTCTGCCGTGCGGAAGGAGCCTGCCGCAACGTGAAGTTGCCGCCAAGCTTGGCATATCCAGAAGCTATGTTTCCCGCCTTGAGAAGAAGGCACTTGCAAAACTGCGTTCAAGGCTTGGAGAGCTATAGTGCTTTTTTCATATATATCTGTTGCCGCGGCAACATCTTTTTTTAATTGACTTGCTGCCCGTTTCACCGCTGTTCGGGCAGTATTGGCTGCCACATAACAATGCTTGACAAAGGCGTTTTTCGGTAGTATCTTTCAATGCGGCAAAAATGCGGGGTTATTTGCCCCGCTGCAATAATAAAACAAAGGAAGGATCACATTACCATGCAGATGTTGATTTTCATCACCAAGCAGACCGAATGTATAAACCCCATTTTGGCCGATCTGCTCAGCCGCAACATAAGCGGCGCAACCGTTATAGATTGCGAGGGTATGCTGAAGGCCATAAACGAATCCAGCATAGATCCGCCGCCTGTGTTCGGGTCTCTCAGGCATCTTATAAATCCGGGACAGGAAACCGTAAAAATGCTTATGATCCTGCCGAGGAACGATGAAAGGCTTGCACTTGTCAAGGAGATAATCCATGACCATGCGGGTCGCCTCGACAGGCCCAATACCGGCATAATGTTTGAAGTGCCGGTAGTCAATGTAGAAGGAGTGCCAAAGAAAAACTAAATGAGCATAACCATACTTTATATTGCCGCGGCAATGGCGGCTGGGCTTATTTTCAACAGGCTCGCAAAGCTTATTTCGTTGCCTAACGTTACAGGCTATCTTATTGCGGGGCTGCTTATCGGTCCAAGCGTGCTCAACCTTATACCAAAGGAGGGCTCAGAATCGCTCAATGTACTCGTTACGCTTGCACTGGGCTTTATCGCCTACTCGATAGGCGGCGAATTCAATTTGAAAAACATAAGAGCCATAGGTGTAAACAGCATTATCATAACGGTTTTTCAGGCCGTTACGGCGGTCGGCCTTGTCGATATCACGCTGTGGGCGTTGGGCTTTGACCTGCCGCTTGCGCTTACACTCGGGGCAATAGCCGCCGCTACCGCTCCCGCCGCAACGCTTATGGTGGTGCGTCAATACAAGGCAAGCGGCCCCGTTACGCGCACTCTACTGCCCGTTGTTGCAATGGATGATGCCATTGGCCTTATCATATTCGCCATATCGCTTGCGTTGGCTCAAGGTATGAGCGGCGGCGGTGAAATGAGCTTTTACACAATGGTGGTTCAGCCCGTTTGGGAAATATTGCTTTCGCTTATAGTCGGCGGGGCAATAGGCTTTGTTGCAAGCCTTGCACTCAGGTTTTTCCATTCCAAGGATAATTTCCTCTGCGTTTCGGTGGCGGCTGTACTGCTCGGCACCGCACTCGCCGATGTGTGGGGTCTTTCCTCGTTGCTGCTGTGCATGTCAATAGGTGCGATAATAAGCAACCTCAGGCACGATGCGGACGCTATCATGGAGGGCAGCGAACGCTGGACTCCCCCGCTATTCATGCTGTTTTTCGTAATTTCGGGTGCGGAGCTTGACCTGTCCGCAATACCCACAGTGGGACTGCTTGGCATAGGCTATCTTGTCGCGCGCTCCGCAGGCAAATACCTTGGCACATATGTTGGTGCAAGCATTGTCCGTTCGGATCCGCACATAAAGAAATATCTCGGCCTTGCACTGCTCCCGCAGGCGGGTGTTGCAATAGGTATGTCCCAAATATGTGCGGCCAAGCTTCCTCTTTACAGCGAGCGTATAACAACCGTGGTGCTTTGCGCAACGCTTGTATATGAGCTTGTGGGCCCCGTAATTACAAAGCTTGCACTGCTCAAGGCGGGTGAAATAACACCCGAAATGGCACACGGCAGGCGCAAAAAGGCCGTAAAAGCCTGATAATAATAAAAATCGATGCATTTTAAGCGGCTCTTGCTTCAAAAAGCTTGTGAATATGCCACCTTTATGCTATTATATCATGTAGGTATTTTTTATCTGACGGTCTTGTGCCGAACGATTTAGAACATACACTAAGAAGAACATTTTTTGGAGGTAACTTTTTATGCTGATGGCCGGCGATTTCAGAAAGGGCGTTACTGTGGAAATTGATGGGCAAGTTTGGTCCATTGCCGATTTCCAGCACGTTAAGCCCGGTAAAGGCGCAGCTTTCGTACGTACCAGGCTCAAGAACGTTATGACCGGTGCCGTGCTGGAGCGCAGCTTTAGCCCGACGGACAAGTATCCCCGCGCTCATATCGAAACCAAGGAAATGCAGTACCTTTATAACGACGGTGAGCTTTATTACTTCATGGATACGGAAACCTTTGAGCAGCTTCCGCTCAATCATGACCAGGTGGAGGATGCTATCAGCTTTATAGTTGAGAATATGAACGTCAGCATCCGTTTCTACAAGGGTAATGCGTTCTCCGTTGAGGCGCCGAACTTTGTCGAACTCACCGTTACGGAAACCGAGCCGGGCTTCAAGGGCGATACCGCTACCGGCACCACCAAGCCCGCAGTGCTTGAAACCGGTTACAGGATCAACGTTCCCCTGTTCGTTAACGAAGGCGACCGCATAAGGGTCGATACCCGCACCGGCGAATACATGGAGCGCGTTTAACAGCTAATATAAGCTGCTGACATTACATTTATTAAGGAGGTCACTATGGGTTATAACAAGGAAAAGGTCGCGTATCTGCGCGGCGTAGTAGACGGTATGGAGCTGGGCGATGATAAATACGGCAAGCTTTTCAAGCTTATAGTTGAAACTCTTGACGAACTGGCCGACACCGTTGACGAAAACGAGGAAGCCATAATCGATATGGACGAGTGCATAGATGACATTTGCGACGAGCTTAGCGATATAGACGAGTGTCTTGATGCGCTTTGCGAGTGCTGTGAATGCGATGCATGCGACGATGATTGCGACTGCGACTGCGATTGCGATTGTGATGATTGCGACGAGTGTTGTGACTTCTGCGAGGATGATTTTGTCGAAGTTGAGTGCCCCCATTGCGGCGAAGTAATATACTTTGACGAGGATATGCTCACCGAGGACGGTGCGCTTATCTGTCCCAACTGCAACAAGAACGTTATCCCCTCCGCAGACGAAATGCAGGACGACGAATAAAATCCATTCAAACACAAAGGCCGCGGCATAAAAACCGCGGCTTTTAACTTACCCAAAAAGGTCAGGGTTGTTAAGGGGCATCAGCCCCTTAATTTGATTCCGATGTTTACGACATGTGCGTCAAAACGGATAAAACCATAGTTTTTCATTCTTTGCTCTTTTTGCCGTTCGGGAACGAATGTGAGAGGCAAAAAGTGAGAAAGTGAGAAAAAGTGGCAATATGCCACTTTTTCGACACCCCAAAGGCCGAAGCGTATGCCTCGGCCTTTATTTACATCTTCAATCCGAAATATGCGGCAAGCTTTTCGCGCCGTTCAACAAGCTTATCCTTTAATCCGGCGCGACGTGCGGCCATTTCGGATGTACCGTTGCGCTCAATAAGCGCCGCATAGCGTTCGCGGGAGTTTTGTATAACCCTGTCCCAATCGTGCGGTATGGTATCGTGTGCCGAGATGCCCATGGCATTAAGCGTGTCCGTATCATGCATATATTTTTGCAGCAGTATGCCGAGCTTTTCGCCGTCATCGGGACAAATAAGCCCGTTTATGCCGTGCCTTATCGGCTCCGCCGCGGCAGAATTCACCGCAACAACACTTGGCGTGTACATTGCCGCCGCCTCTCGCACGACAAGTGAAAACGTATCATACAGCGAAGGAAACGTGAAAAGCGTTGCCGCCTGATACAGCCCGTCAAGCAAGTGCGTATCGCCAATGTGACCCGTAAAAACAATGCAGTCCAATATGTTCATTTGGCGTGCCTTGGCCTTTATCGCCTCTTCATCGGGTCCCTGTCCCGCAAGCACAAGCGTAAACACCTCTCCCTGTGCCCTTAAATATGCCGCGGCCTCAAGCAGGCGCAGTATGCCCTTTTTCCAGTTTATTTGCCCTACAAAAAGAAAAATCGGGTGTTGCGTGTCAAGGTGAAACCGCTCCACGGCTTGCTTCATATCATCTTCGAACACATCGCGCAGCTCCGTGCCGTTTTCCATTATGACTATGTCCCCGTTATAGCCGTATTCCCTAAGCACACCCGCAGAGGATTCGCTTACCGTCCACACCTCGTCACAGCGTTCATAAAAATCAACCACGAATTTAACGCCCATGTTTGCCAAAAGTTCCATGTGCGTGGCCTTATAGAAATCATCATAATACTTTGAATGGAACGTGCCCACAAGCGGCATGCCGTACTTTGAGCAAAGGCGCAGCGCCTCCTGCCCCGCAAAAAAGGGCGTGTGTGCATGGCATATGTCGAGCTTTATTTTGTCCATGCGGTCAACGTAATGCTTGTCGAGCACGGCAAGCCCGCTTTTATATTGCGGCGAACCGGGCAGTGGCGTGGCCGAATAATCGCACAGCTCAAACGGATAGCCACCGCGATAGCCCGTATCCGTCTGCGGAGCAACCACATAGCATTCGTCCCCGCACTTGGCCAAACCGTTGGCATAGTTGTATACCACGCGGCCAACACCATCGACTATGGGCAAAAAACTTTCCGTAAACTGACCTATTTTCATATTGCATCCCCTTTAAGCTCTATGTTTCGATTATACTCTGTTATAAATTCTATAGCAAGGCCGTACCACAAAACACGTCAAAAATTTACATATAATACAAATTTACGCATTTTATTAAAAGTGCGCAAAAAAGGCCGCCGATCCTTCGCATGGCGTGACCGACAGCCATTATTTATATGGTTTTATTATCTAAAGTTTTTATTGTTCAGACAAATCGAACCTTATTTATAGTTTACAAAGAATTCGCGGTATGCGCGGCTGGTCATATACACGTCCGACTTGGCCACTATTTCCCAAGGTGCATGCATGCTGAGCATTGCAACGCCCGCATCTATAACATCCATGTCGTAGTTGGCCATTATGTAGGCTATCGTGCCGCCGCCGCCCTGGTCAACCTTGCCAAGCTCGCTCGTCTGATATACTATACCGCCGTTGTTAAACAACGCACGAACCTTGCCCACAAGCTCGGCCGCGGCATCGTTTGCGCCGCTTTTACCGCGGGAACCCGTATATTTGACAAGGGTTATGCCCTGCCCGATGTTGGCAAAGTTTGCATTGTCGCCCACGCTCGGGTAGTTGGGGTCAAATGCCGCCGCAACATCCGCGCTGAGCAATGTGCTACGCGAAAGGGCACGCCTTATCGCAAGATCAGAGCAAGTGCCGCCGTTTGTAAGGGCAATCATCTCGCCAACCATATTATTGAAGAACTGAGAACACATGCCTGTTGCGCCGATGCTTCCCACTTCTTCTTTATCAACATACAGCCCGACAAGCGTGCGCTGTGCCTTTTCTATGCCGAGTATTGCCGCAAGCGAAGCATAGGAGCAAACACGATCGTCATGACCGTGAGCCACTATAAGGCCGCGGTCAAAGCCAACGTCCCTCGCCGCGCCCGCAGGTACGGCCTCAAGCTCGGCAGAGATGAAATCCTCCTCCGTTATGCCGTAACGTTCATTAAGCAACGCAAGCAATGCGGACTTAAACCTGTCGGAAGCTTCTGTATCGTCAACGGGCAGGCTGCCTATAAGTATGTTCAGCCCTTCGCCCTCTATGCCCTCTGCAAGCGTTTTGCCCATTTGATCCTTTGCAAGGTGCGGCAGAAGATCCGAAATATAGAACACGGGGTCGCCGCACTTATCGCCAACGGCTATTTCCACCTTTTCGCCGTTCGCCTTTACTATCACTCCGTAAAGGGCAAGGGGAAGCGCTGTCCACTGATACTTTTTAATACCGCCGTAATAGTGCGTTTTAAGCAGTGCCGTGCCGCCACCTTCATATACGGGGTTCTGCTTTATGTCAAGCCGCGGGGAATCGATGTGGCTGCCGACTATATTCATGCCGTTTTCAATAGGCTCCTCACCAATCACGGCAAGCATAACGGCCTTGCCGCGGTTGTTGTAATACACCTTGTCGCCGGGTTTAAGCTGTGTCTTTTTGCATATGCAAACAAAGCCCGCTTCCTCGGCGCGACGGATTATCTCCGCGGCACAGCGGCGTTCCGTTTTGCTTTCATTCAAAAACGCTTTATAATCCTCACCCATATCCATACAGGCTTTGCGTTCGGCTTCGTTCAGCTTGTCCCAAACGTATGCGCGTTTGTAGGTCAAATCCTTGGTATCCTTGGTTTTCATAGGCTCTCCTTCAGAAATTCTTATTATGATTAGCATACATCCATTCCGCCCATTAAGTCAAGTCGCGGCCATATAAAATGTGAGCTTATATAAAAAGTCCGAGAGTGCCTGTTGAGCATTCTCGGGCATTCCGTGTTCATGGCGTTGAATTGTACTGCTTCAATTCACCGTGTTTTCATATAAGCTTCTATCTTTTTCTTTATGCGTTGCAATGCATTGTCCACGGTTTTTGATCCGCGGCCGAGTGCCGCCGCTATTTCCTGATAGCTGTGCCCTTCAAGGAACAGCTCCAGCACGCTTTTTTCAAGCGGCGAAAGCATTGTGTTCAGCATGTTCGTCATATCCTCCATGCTTTCGCGGCTTATCATAAGTTCCTCGGGGTTATCCATTTTGGCGGCAGGCATAGTGTCTATCAATGTGCGTTCGCCATCCTCATCCGCCGCCTTATAAAAGGAAACATAGGTATTCAGCGGGGCATGTTTTTTGCGTGTTGCCTGCTTTATTGCGGTTATTATCTGGCGCACTATGCATATTTCCGCAAAAGCGCGAAAGCTCATATTATGCTCCGTCTTATAATCGCGAACGGCCTTATAAAGGCCTATCATGCCCTCCTGTAAAAGGTCCTCCCTGTCCGCCCCTATAAGGAAATACGGTCTTGCCTTTATGCGCACAAGGTTTTTATGCCTTTCGCACAATGCTTCCTCAGCCCATTGTTCACCATTTCTGCAAAGCTCGATAAGTTCCTCGTCGCTAAGCTCCTCAGCATCCTTAAAGTCGTTGTTTTCGTTAATCTCTTCCACGCCGTATACCCTTTATCGGTTTTTGGTTATTCCGTCCTGCCTGCGTTTTTCAAACATCAAAACCGCCGCGGCAACGGCCGCATTAAGCGAATCTATCTGCCCGAACATGGGTATGGACACAAGGAAATCACACTTTTCCTTAACGAGTCTGCTTATGCCGTCGCCCTCGCTACCTATTACAAGCGCAAGCGCGCCCTCCATTTTTGCACTCGTCATGGCCGTGCCGCTCATGTCGGCGCCCGCTACCCAAAGTCCCTCGTCCTTCAGCCTTGCTATTGCATTTGATATGTTCGCAACGCGAGCTATATGCGCATATTCAACCGCACCCGCACTTGCCTTGCATGCGGCGGCGGTAACACTTACCGCACGGCGGCGCGGGATTATTATGCCGTGTGCGCCCGCACAAACGGCACTACGTATTATGGAGCCGAGATTATGCGGATCTTCTATACCGTCAAGTATTATTATGAACGGCTTTTCGCCCTTTTCCTTGGCATAATCGAGTATATCCGCAATTTCGCAATACTCAACGCCCGGCACCATTGCAACTATGCCCTGGTGGTTGCCCGTTTTTTGTCCATGGCCGAACGGCATGCACAGCTCATCAAGCTTTTCGCGCACAACGCTGTCAACCCGTATGTTATTGTCACGCGCAAGGTTCACTATTTCCCTTAATGAACCGTCCATTTCCTTGGTAACAAGCACCTTGTCTATGCTCCTGCCGCTGCGCACGGCCTCCCGCACGGCATTGCGGCCCATTATAAGGTATGGGAGCTCGTCCTGCTCGGCATTGTCGCGGTTGTTAAGTTCGGCCTGCTTGTCGGTTGCCTTTATGCTTTCTTCCTTTTTTGCCTTGTCAAAGCGGCCCTCGGCATTGTCACGTTTTTTATAATACCGTTTCTGTTCGCCCTCGTCGCTTTGGCGGTCGTTGCGGTTGTATTGTTTTCTGCTGCCTTCAGCCCTTTTGCCGCCGCGCTCCTGTCGGCTTGAATAAGTCACGGGCTTTCCGTCGCGGAATACCACTTCATTTTCATTGCTCCGCTCATCGCGGCGGTAGCTGCGGCTGTTACGATACTGAGCCATAATTGTTTCTCCTTAAAATTATTGCGTTATATGCAGTTTTCGCGTGCAAAGCGGGATATTTCAATATCATCCGCACCAAGCGCGGCAATGCGTTTTAATTCTTCGAGCGTTTCGCGTACCTGTTGCGCCTTACCGCAACTCATCTTCCCTTCGGGGCATGCGCCGGCTATGCAGCTCGGCCCGCATATGCTGAACAGTGACGGTGCTTCCCTTATGCACATTCCAAGCATTGCCCACGCAAGCGCGCGTATTTCCCACTGGGCACGGTTGCAGCAGCGCAGTGAGAAAAAGTGCATAAGCTCACGCGCATTCATTGTGTACACCATGCGCGTTTCCGCGGCATTGGGCAAAAGAAAACGCGCATCCTCCGCGGGTATGCCCTCGTTTAACCAATGCTGATAAAATGACTCGCACTGCTGTATTTGCTCTATATATTTAAGCTCCGCATCCTCCCCAAGTGCCTTTATACTCGGTGGGACTATATAATCAAGCGCATTCTTTTTAACATAGCGCTGAGACTGCACCGAAAAGCTTGCTATGCGGTGCCGTGTTATCTGCGCAAGCAATGCACGGCTAACGCCCTGCGCCGCAAACGTAAATGATGCATGCTCTATGGGAGATAAGTGCCCCATTGAGATAAGCTTTTGTACAAAGCTTTCGCTTTTGCCCTGCACGGCATCTTTAAGCGAAAGAATGTCGCTGTCGCTGTAACACAATCTGCCCGCAAGGGCTATTGCCGTTTCCGGCTCTGGTGTGTGGCAAAGCAATAATGCTTCCATTTTTCTTTGTGGCATGGTTCCTTCCTCCCGTTTATTGCAGTATTGTTTTCATAAGCTCGCTAAGGCGATCATCCCGCCCCATTAGGTAGAGATAGCCTATAAGCGCCTCAACCCCCGTTGCGGTACGATAATCCGTAATGCTTGCATTTTTGGCCACCGTGCCCATGTGGGAATTGCGGCCGCGCTTGTATATGCTCATCTCTTCCTCGCTGAGCATGGGTTCTATTTTGCGAAATCCCTCCGCCTGCCCCTTTGCACACACGCGCTTGGCACTTAAAAGGTGCAGTTCGTGAACCTTTGCATCAACATTTGTAACAAGCATAGTGCGCACATAAAGGTCAAATACCGTATCACCGATAAATGCCAAATTAAGCACAGGGAGCTGTGCCGCTTTAACATCCTGCCCCGCGTTTGGCAGGGCACTGCGTATCATGGCCATGATTGAGCCGAATTGTTCAAAAGAATTGTCCATATGTCACATTATAAGTCACTGTCGGTTTTTTTTGCAACCGCTAAGCGTTATCCTTCGGGCGTAACATCATCGTAGAAAACAGTCAGCATGGTGTCAACAATGCTTTGCTGATACAGCGTAAGCTCAACATGGTCCTCATCGCTTACCGTGGATTCCCCTTCAAGCTTATATATATCGCCCGAAAAGTCCATGCCCGCCGCAATTGTTGCAAGGTATGAAAGCTCCGCCACGTCAAGGTCGCTTAAAATATACTTACTCAGCGAAGAATAAAGGTTTATCACACACGTTGGGTTTTCCTTTATTTTCTGCTTTGCGGTCTGTATCATGGCAAGCATATACTGCTTTTGGCGGCTCATCCTGTCCGTATTTCCTTCTGCCGTGTGAAACCGCGCCCTTATATATGCAGAGGCTTGCTTGCCGTTGAGCGTTACCACCTCGCCTTTTTTCAGCGCCTTACAGCCCGATAAGTTTTCAAACGGATAATCACCAAGCACCGTCACGGTTATTCCGCCAAGCGCATCGTTAAGCTCCGCCACGCCGCCCATATAATAAGTCGCGTACCCATCTATCTGAAGACCGTAAAACAGCGCCGATACCGCCTCACAGCACAGTTCACAGCTTACATCAAGCCCATCCCCGTATGAATAGGAAAGCGCGATCTGTGTCCTTGCAACGCCCGATGTATTGCCTTCCTTATCAAGTATTGCCACGTCGCACATGGTATCTCGATTTATCGCAATAAGGGACATTTCATTGTTCACCGTATCAAGTGAAGCAAGTATAAGCACGTCGGCTTGGTTATCGTTGCCGTATTTAAGCGGGGAACTCGGCTTCTTTTTCGAGTCAACCCCTATAAACAGCAGATTTATAAGCCCTTCTTTATACTTATAGTACCTGCCGTTGCTTGTGATGTCATAATCTATCTTCACCTCCGGCGTTGGTATAGGGTCCGCAACCGCCGTTTGGCTGTCTTTGTTCTCATCCTCATCGACCGCAGGTGTACTCGGTATTTCAACAATTTGCGGCACCTTGGTTTCCTTATTCATAAGTGAGGCGCGGCCGCCAAGCCATATTCCCGCCGCCGTACACACAAGCACGACCGTTACCGCCGCAAGTATTATAAATGCAAGCAGCAGCGGGTGTAGCTTCCGTTTTTGTTGCTTTTCCATGGCGCTTACTCCGCCGTGCTTACGGTAAGCAGGTACTGCCCGACAAGTTTAGCCTGAACCAGATACCTCTGCATGCGGTTTTGCTTGTAGCAGGTAGAAAGGGTAAGCACCTTGTCACCGAATTTGGGGAACATGTCCCTATTGTAGTTGGTGTTCACACCGTCTTTCAAACTGTCGAAATAGGCGTTGAACTCATCCTCATCATCAAAGTCGTGGCAGAGTAGAAGGTGCTCACTGCTGTGAGGATATGCGGCAAACACCGCGTATTCATACACCGCATCGCTCATGTAGATATACACCGTTCCGTGAGAAGCAAAATATTCGGGATCCGCATAGTTGTTAAGAGTGGCGAACATGGTGCCGTTTTTACGGTTATGCCCGTAAAGCACTGTAACAGAATCCGAAAAATCAAGTGAATTATACCTTTGTGAAAAAATGCTGCCGCCCGAGTAGAAGCTGCGATCAACCGCATGGTCGGAATAAAACTCGTCATCGTCCGCGCTTTGCACAACGGCGTAATTTATAAGCGTATTCGGTATTTCTATCCAGCCGTGTATATCGGTATTCACGTTATGCAGTGCATTAAAATCTACACTGCGGAAAGTTTGCCGCTCAAGCTGAGGCTCCTCCTCCGTATTATCTGGCGTGGGCAACTCGGCAGTCTCGTTAGGCTGCTCAGTTTCAACATTTTCGGGCACAACCACGGCCGCCACGGGTGCAAGCTCCTCCGCAAGCCTATTATTAAGGTCATTGCCGCGAATATATTGAATTATATAAAGTATACATGCCGCGCACACCGCCGCCATTATTACGGCGAATATGCCAAGCACTATCTTTACGGATTTTTTCATTGGCAAGCATCTCCCATAAAAGTGGTTATCAAGCGTAAAAAAACGCCCCATAAACGGCCATGCATTTATGGGGAGCCATTTTGTTACCTATCGGTTTTGGCTTACGCCTTTACCTTTTTGCCGATAAACAGCGCAACGCCGCCACACAGCACCGCAAGAAGCACAACGCTTTCGATGCCGAACTGATAGCCGGTCTGCGGAGAAGAAGGATCCTTCTCAATATCGGTATTGCCATGTTCCGGGCTTGTAACATCGGCACTGTCACCGAGGTTCATGGTTGCGGAATCGGCCAGTGCCACTGCCGCAAAGCCTGCCACAAGAGCAAATATCAGCACGAGTGCAAGAAATCTTTTCATCATTATCCCCTCCAGGCAAAATCTATCCCTACGGATAGGTATAGTATAGCGCAGTATCGTCGGATTTACAAGAGTTTTTTATAACTTTTTCGTGGCTGTTTGTATTAAAACAGTATCCTCGGCATTTACCTCAAAAACCGTTGTGTCATCCACCTTATACACCCTTTGACACATGCCCAAAACGCTCGGGCGGTGCGTTGTGACTATGCAGGTTTTATGAGGGTGCGCACGGATTATGGATTCCAGCACGCGCTTTTCCGTGTCAACATCCAGTGCGGAGGTCGCCTCATCCAGCAGCACTATGGGCGCATCCCTGAGCACGGCACGCGCTATCGCAATGCGTTGTGCCTGTCCCTCCGATAGGCCGTGGCCGTGTTCTCCAACGGTAGAATATATGCCGTTTTCGGTTTTGCACACAAATTCCCACGCGCAGGCAACTTTAAGCGCGGCCTCTATCTCATCGTCGGTTGCGTTTTCCTTGACCATTCTCAAGTTGTCCGCTATCGTGCCCGCAACAAGTGTGTTCCCCTGCGGAACATAGGAAAAAAGCTGTCTGTGCCCCGCGTTCAGCCTTTCGCGACAGCCGTATGTATCATAAAGGCACACCTCGCCCTCAATCGGCTTTATAAGCGAAAGCATAAGGCGAAGCAGTGTCGTCTTGCCCCCGCCCGAGGGCCCTATCATGGCAACTATCTCGCCCGGTGACGCCGAAACATTGACCCCGCTCAACACATGCTTGCCCTTATCGTAGGCAAACACTACGTCCTTCATTTCAAGTTTCAAGCCCTTATCGCCGTTAAGCGCGGTGCCGTCACCCGTATCCTCAGGCGGTATTGCCATAAGCTCGCGTACCCTTGACGCCGAAACCGACGCATTGAGGAACGAGGGCAGTGTTTTCACAAGCGAATTAAATGCGGATGAAAGCCGCGCCCCCTGCGAAATAAAAAGCGTCATCGTGCCATAGAGTATCTTCCCGCTCCACAAAAGGTAAAGGCAATAGCAAAACGTAGCCATCTGCACGGCGGAACCGAGAAGAGAAAGTGCGGCCTCCGTTTTTATGCTAAAGCCGTTGTATTCAAGCGTTACATCCTTATATTGCTGCTGCAAAGTGCGCAACCTTTCACTCTGCCTATGCGTTATGCCAAAGCTTTTTATTGAATCAAGGCCACTCAGCGTTTCCGCCTCAAATGACATTATGCTGCTGCTAACCTCTCGAGTCTTGTGGCCGAAGCCGTGCATCTTTGCCATTAGCCGCCTTGCGCTCAGCACAAGAAACGGCGCGCTTGAAAGCGCAAGCAGTGCCATTATCGCATCATAATAGAGTATTGCAAGCAGCGTTATGGCAAATGTGTATATCGATATTATAAGATCGGGCAACCAGCTTATTGCGTTTGAGGCTACCGTTGACGCATCCGAATTAAGGCGGTTAAGTATGTCCCCGTCGGGAAAATCGTTCAGTCTGCTCCAATCCGCCTCGATAACGCGGTCAAACACCTCCGACTGAATATCGTTGTTCACCTTTACCGAAACACGCGCCGATATTCGCGATACGGCACTTTTCAGCACAATGCTCACTGCGGTCGATATAAGCATTATCGTTATCACAAGCCACAGCCGTTCCGTATCGTAGCCCGTTATTATATCTATCGTATATTTGCTTGCAACGGCGGAGGCGAGCGCAAAGGATGAGCTCAATATGCCCATAAGCGTATACACCGCAACGGCCGTTTTGTACCTTCGCGTATATGCGCCTATCCACTTCCAATCTTCAATTATCGTCCCGAACGTGCCGTTTTTTATTTTGCCGATAATGGTGCCAAGTGCCTGTGAACCGAGCACGCGGCGCTCATTGGCATCGTTTCGGGTGGTATCGTGCGGCATGTCATCCTCCTGCACACAAGGTTATTCTTCGCTTGCCGACTTATTCTTTGCCCCGTAGTAGCCGCTTGAATAGCCGTAGCCGTATTTGTTTGCATAGTTTCCGTAGCTTGTCTGTATGCCGTTGAGCACACAGCCTATCACACCGACTCCGCTTTCCGAAAGCGTCTGCAATCCGTCAAGTATCTGCGGCGTTTCAACTCCGCCGGCACCTATGACGTATATCGCGCAATCAACCGCATTTGCAATGTTTGCGCTGTCCGCAAGCAGACCCGTGGGCGGCGTATCGACAATTATATAATCCGCCTGAGAGCGAAGCGTGTCTATAAGATTCTTCATCCACCTTGCGCTTATGGGTCGCGTGCTTTTGCGCGGTACATCGCCCGCAAGAAGCGTGAGCGTTGTACCCTCTATTCTGTTAAGGCATGCGTTAAGGCTTAATACCTTTCTTTCCCTAAGCTCCACAAGACCGTTTGACGGCGTGGTCACGCCGAGTGCCTTTTTCACGCTCGGCCGCCTGAGGTCCATGTCTATGAGTATAACCTGTGCGCCGTTTTTGCTCAATGCCAATGCAAGGTTTGTGGAAACGGTGGTTTTGCCCTCTCCCGGCATGGTGCTTGTTACAAGTATTGCGCGGCAGCCTTCACCCTCCATTTTGCGAAGCAGCTTCAGCCTAAGGCCGCGTATGCTCTCCTGAAACGCGCTCGGCACACGCGGATTGAGTATCGTAACGCTGTTGTCCGCCATGGAGTTGGTACGCTTTTTGAATGTCACCCTCGGCAGCGTTGCAAGGCAACTTTGGTTCAGCTTATTCCTTATATCGTCGCTCTCGCGCACGGTGTTCCTCAGCATTGCGCATATCAACAATACGCCAACGCCCGCGGCAAAGCCAATCGCAACGCCCTTTATAAGCTCCGATACCGTATTTATGTTGTTATACGGTGCGGCGGGCTCGGTAGGTTCCGTAAGCAGGTTCATGGTCGTACTGCCTATTACATAATCCGCAACCTCAGGATACACGTTTATTGCGGCCTGAAGTATCGCCTTTGCATCGCTTGCGCTGCTGCTTACCACGCGCATTGTGAATAGGTTCGTGTTTTCTACGGTTTCCGCCGAAATTGTGCCGTTTATATAGCCTACGCCGAGTTCCTTTTTAAGCCGCGAATACATATAATCGGAATTTATAAGGTACGGGAATGTTTTCCCAAGCTGTTCGGCAACGGTCTTATTGTAATAATTGTACCCCGTGCCCTGTCCCGATGCGGATACCTGTATGGTAAACGTGACCTCACAGCGGTACATGGGCGTATAGGTCAAATACGCCTTGCCAAGCCACAAGGCACCTATAAGCACCGCAAGCACCAGCGGCAGATAGAACAGCCTTCTTGCAACGGGCACAAGTTCCCTAAGCAATCTTGAAAGATCTATCGTATTTTCATCAATGCGGTCAAGTTTATCTTCCATCGGTATCCTCCGTGCGGTCGCGACCGTTCCTCTTTTCGCTGTAGCCGTAACCGTAGCCGTAGCCGTATCGGTGGCCGTAACCGTAACCGTAGCCATAGCCGTAGCCCGAATGACTGCCGACTATCGGCGTTGTGCGAACATCATTAAACACACAGCCCAACAGTTGTGCCCTGCATTGCTCAAGCACATCCACGGCATCATTTATAGCGGCCGCCTCAACAAGGTCCTGCCGTATGACAAGCAGCGTCATATCCGCAATGTCCGCAAGCGATTCCGCATCCGAAAACATATTCATTGGCGGCGAATCTATCACCGTGTAATCGGTGGCCTCACTAAGTTCCGCAACTATGGAACGCATTCTGTCGGACGATATAAGCTCCGCCGCATCCTTTTGCTCCGCGTGTGAGAATATCGCACTTATGCCGTAGTTTTCCATATATACGGTATCAAGTTCGGCATTTGAGCGTACCATGTCGGCAAATTCGGTTTCGACCCTCATGCCGAGCAGTTTATACTGTGAAGGCTTATGCATATCGGCATCCACAAGCAATACCGTGCCGCCCTTTCTTGCAAGCGCAAGTGCAAGGTTCGCGGCAACGGTGGATTTACCCTCGTTTTCGGCAACGCTTGTAACAAGAATCACGTTCTTGCCCTCTCTCCTCACTGCATGGGACACGCGGGAGGCAAGCTTTGCAAATTCCTCGTCAAAATTAAAGCCTGTTGTGGGGTTGGTTATAAGCAATCCCTTTGTTGTGTGCTTCAGCTTTGTGCGCATGGTCTTGTTCTTGGTTTCGTGGTGTATGGTACAGAAAAGCTTTGTATCCACCCTGTGCCTTACGGCGGATGCGGTCTGCACCCTGTCGGAAAGCAGTATCTGCACAACGACCAAGGCAAGCATTATAAGCGCACCTATAATAGCGTATCGCTTTGCAAGCGACAGCATATCGGGCTTGTTTGACGGGGACTTCGGCACGGTAGGCGGGTCAAGTTCCCTTAAAGTTACATTTTGAAATACATAATCGGAAACGGCGGAATAATTGTCCAAAAGGAACCTTAACGTTTGAAACGCTTCCTCGGGGCTTTCCGCCCTTACGCGCATCACCATAAGGTTGGTTTCGGGCACAACGGTTGTTTCAAGCTGACCGTTCAGCTTATCAACGCCCAGTTTTTCCTTTGATATGGTCGAAAACATTTCGCTTTCAAACAGTTTTGTAAACGTGCCCGCTATCTCGGACGTGCTTGAAAGGTTTGAAAACACGGCCGAATAACTTGCATTTTTCATGCCGACGGCAACCGTTGCGCTTGCTGTATATTTGGGAGTGTAGAATGCAAGCGTTGCGGCCGCGCTAAGCATTGCGGCTATAAGCGCGGCGGCTATCATGGACGGTATTTCCTTGGCCACGCGGCGCAAAATGCATATAAGGCTGTAATCCTCCCAGCGGGAATTTCTGCTGTGTTCCATTCGCTCTCTCCTTCCCGCCTTACTCAACCACAACGTAAAGCGTTGTACTGCCGCGCACTCCGCTTTCGCCTTGGCAATAGTATTTTACCCTGTTCACGCCCGCGCTCAATCGAGTACCGCTTGTGCGCACATCGCTTTTTTCGGCACCGTTCACCAGCTTCACATAATCCATGGCCTTGAAGCTTTTTGCTTCATCCTCTGTCAGATATATAAGATAGGTGTCAAGCACTATTTCGGGTTCGTTATCCGAAATGTCGCGTATTTCAACCTCAAGCGTAAGATCCACCCTGTCGCCAAGGCTGTTCGTCACCTCAAACGTTACTGGATAAAGTCCCGCATAATACGGTGAAAGGCTGTTTGTGTTTATTCTTATCCTGTCGTCTATTTGCCCGTCTATAACGTCATATGCGCTAAGGCGGTCCCTTACCTTGATACTGCTTGACGGTGAATAACAAAGCTCCGCACTAAGTGAAAAGCGCGGCGGCACATAATCCGTATATATGATTGTGCGCGTGCGGGTAACGACATGGTTGTCACCGTCACACACGGCATATGTTGCGGTAACTTCACCGCTTTTGCCCATTTCAACGCTTTCAAGTATCAGCTTGTCGGTGATGTCGCCGTCCTTTTCGTCATATGCGCTCACGCCGAGCATAAGCGCATCAGTACCGTCCTTAACGGATACGCTCAGCGTGTCCTCTTCAAAGCGTATTTCGGGTATGGTAGCATCCGTATTGTAATATTTATATGCTATCGCCGCACCGAAAAGCGCGGCCGATAATATGAATACTATTATCAAAGCCCTGTGCAGTCGCTTCATATTTGCCTTGTCATTCGCCTCCGTTTTTCTACATTTTTCCCGAAAGCGGCAGTATCGCTTTGTTTCCGAGTATCGATTCGCGTACCCGTTACACCGCTGCCGCCTTGTTCTGTTGAGCGGCTGCCTGCTCTATTGCCTTGGCGTTTACCTCCTCGGGTGAACGGAAGGATGGTACAGCCTTATGCAATGCGGCAATTATTGTCGCACCGTCGCCGCCGCAAACCGCCTGCTTTAATTCGTCAAGCACCCGTTCAATGCTCTCTTCATCGATGGCGGGTCGTTTTTCAACAAGTATTTTTTCGTTTTCCGTCTTATGAAGCTCCCCGTTTGCGGTAAGCAGCTCTTCATAAAGCTTTTCGCCGGGTCTCAGGCCGACTTCCTTTATTTCTATGTCTATGCCCGGCGTGTAGCCCGAAAGGCGGATAAGCTTGTCCGCAAGGTCGGCAATGAGCACGGGCTCACCCATGTCAAGCACGAACACCTCACCGTCATGTGCAAAGGAGCTTGCTTCAAGCACAAGCTGTGCGGCCTCCGGTATGGTCATGAAGTAACGCCTTATGCGCTTGTCCGTCACGGTAACGGGGCCGCCGTAGGCAATCTGCTTTTTGAAAAGCGGTATGACCGATCCGTTTGACCCAAGTACATTTCCGAAGCGCACCGCGGCAAAATCCGTGCTTTCGCCATTCATACAAAGCACTATCTGTTCACACAGGCACTTTGTTGCGCCCATAACGTTTGTCGGGTTCACGGCCTTGTCGGTTGATATCAGCACGAACTTTTCCGCACCGTATTTGCGTGCGGTACGCGCAACATTGTATGTGCCGAATACGTTATTCTTTATCGCCTCACCCGGGCAATCCTCCATAAGCGGCACATGCTTGTGCGCCGCCGCATGCAATACAAGCTCGGGAGAGTACTTCGCAAACACCTGCTCAAGCCGTGCCGTATCGCGTACGGATGCTATCTCAATACTGAGCGGCAGCTCATGCCCGTACATATGGATAAGCTCATGCTGAAGTTCATACGTTGTGTTTTCCGCAATATCGAGTATAACAAGCCTTTTAGGCTCATATGCGGCAATCTGGCGGCAAAGTTCGGACCCTATGCTCCCTCCGCCGCCCGTTACAAGTACCGTCTTGCCCCGCACAAATTCGCTTATGCGCGGATTGTCAAGGCTGACCTGTTCACGGCCGAGAAGATCACCTATCTGCACCTCTCTTACTTCCATGGAAAGCTTGCGCTCCTTGGCGGAAGCAAAGCGCACCACGGGATCTCCCAATATGTGTACCCTACAGCGCGTGTTTGCGCACTTATCGAGTATTTCTCGCTTGCGCTCGTTCGTAGTATTGTTTATGGCAAAGATTATATCCGTTACGGGTGTGTTCGCAAGCAGTTCGACAATATTGTCTATCGGTCCCATTACCTTTACGCCGTGTATGCGCCTGCGCTGTTTTTCATTTGAATCGTCAATAATGCAAAACGGCTTGAATTTACCGTATACGTTATCGTTGAATTCGTTAAGCAGTGCTATACCCGCATTGCCCGCGCCGATTATGGCCGCACAGCGCGCCGCGCCCGTGCCGCGCCGATTCACGCGCCGCCTGTACGCGCGGTACGCAAAACGGATGGTAAGCATGGCTATAAGCGCAAGCGCGGTACCGTTCAGTGCCTCAACTATCCACACCCTGTTCGTGCCGAGTACAAGGTTCACCCCCGCATAAAGCAGGAACCCGCAGCCCATGCCGTAAAGCAAGGTAAGATATTCTTGGCTTTCCGCATACCGCCAAAGCGTATCATACGTTTTGAACAAAAGCTGAAACACCAATACGCACACCGTAAGCAAGCCGATATGCATCACCAAATTAAAAAGCTTAATATTATCGTCGCCAAGTCGGTCAAAGAACATGGCAAAGTTGAAAAAGAAGATCAACACCACATCCATTACAAGCACGACCAAGCCGCGATAGCGTGACAATGACACAAGCATCCCCTCCTGTGACCGCATTAAATCGCCTATTACGCGATTATTCTACATTATATCAGCCATCTTTCATCAAGTCAAACCACGCATTGCGGTAAAGAATCCTTTTTGCTATAATATTTGGCAGAATCATTGTAAAAGGGGGATTTTGAATGATTGTACTATTAAGCGGCGGTGCGGGATATATCGGTTCGCACGTTGCGGCGGAATTGATAGAAGCGGGGCACGAGCCTATAATTGCGGATAATTTTTCAAACAGCTCACCCGATGTTTTGGAAAAACTGTTTGCAATAACCGGCAAGCGTATTCCGTGTTATGAGGCGGAGCTTACCGACAAATCCGCCGTAAAGAGGATATTTGACGAAAACCGTATAGACGCGGTTATACATTGTGCGGGGTACAAGGCCGTCGGTGAATCGGTACAAAAGCCGCTTATGTATTACAGGAACAACATCGATTCAACGCTTACCCTGCTTGAAGCGATGCAAGAGCATGATTGCCGCATTATCGTGTTCAGCTCGTCCGCAACGGTGTACAGCGGCGGCCACACACCGCCGTTTACCGAGGATATGGCCGCGGGCGTAAGCACCAATCCATACGGCACAACAAAGTTTTTTATAGAAGAGATATTAAAGGATACCGCACATGCCGACGGCAACATGAGCGTTGTATGTCTAAGATATTTCAACCCCGTTGGCGCACACCCGAGCGGACTTATCGGTGAACGGCCAAACGGTGTGCCAAATAACCTTATGCCCTACATAATGCAGACCGCGGCTCATATACGCAGTGAGCTTACCGTTTTCGGCAACGATTACCCCACGCCCGACGGTACCTGCATACGCGACTATATACACATTGTCGACCTTGCCCGCGGGCATGTCAGCGCGCTGGACTACGCCGCCGCACACACGGGCACGGAGGTTTTCAACCTCGGCACGGGCAAGGGCACGAGCGTACTCGAGCTTGTTCACGCATTTGAACAGGCAAACAGCCTAAAGGTCAATTACCGCATAGGCGCACGGCGCGCGGGGGACATAGCCTCAGGCTACGCCTCTGCGGATAAGGCAAGGCGCGTGCTCAACTGGCAGGCGGAGCTTTCGCTTGAAGCCATGTGCCGCGATTCTTGGAATTGGCAACAACACTTAAAATAAGCGGCGCAAGCCAATAAGCCGCACCTCAGGCATCAAAAATCGGCACCGAGCATGGTGCCGATTTTAGTTGTGATCAGAGCTTAATCCGCTCCGTTCAGTATGGGCTCATGATTGCATGTACGGAACGTTTCCGTCTCGACCGTTTTTTTATCAACCGTTACGGATGTACTTGTCATCTTCACAAATTCCTTACCGTCATCATTGGTATAGGTTTCATACTCTATCGTAACATTTTCATTTTCCTTTATCGGATCCATTTCGGCAAATTCCTCTGCGGTGTAAACTTCATTGTATATGACTGTATAGGTAATGGTGTAGTCTTTAACGTATCTTGTTACGGTATCGGTGCAATCAGACCTCAGTTCGCATGGCTTATCATATGTTTCGGCCAGATAAGGTTCGCTCTCTTCAATACTGACCGTTGTATGCGTATCGCCATACGAAGTTTCTCCCGCTTTTTTCGTAATATCAGTGCATTCCCGCGTGGTATGGGTAACAACCGGGATAACACAGGTCTGTACCTCGCCCGATGGCAATGTGCGCTTTAATGTGTATTCAACGCCCTCGGCCTGCACACCGTCTGTTGCCCCAATATAGAATTTGCATGGCGTCCTGTAGCTTTCCAGCCACTTTACCTCGCTTACCTCAAAGCTGTCCGCACCCGTTCCGTCCCACGCTTCCGCAGGCGGAGTGTGGTTGCACACACGCTGTGTGCTTGTTATCTCCGTTTCCGTATAGGTCTGCACCTCACCCGATGGCAGAGTTCTTGTATAAATATGCTCAATGCCGCGTTCGTGTATTGTATCTTTCTTGTTGGGGTCTACTTCACACTGCACGGTGTAAACATTGATTTGATGTTCATCACTGTTTACACAGGAATCGGCATCCGTCCCGTCCCACACGGGTGTAGGCGTGGGCTCGGGTTCCGCGGACGGATTTTCGGCATCGGCATTGCAGGCGCACAGCAATACAAGCAGCAATATTACAATGTATAAGAAACAAATCTTTGATTTACTCATGCCTTCCCTCCCAATATAAGATTGGGCGACGCAAAGCGCCGTATCCCCGTTCATTTTAATGACAGTATTTTTATCATTGCGCCATACAGCGTGTCAACCGCATTACACGTCGCTTGGCTCCCTGTTTTCCATGTCTTTGCTTCATTCTTCTTTCATTTATGGGAGCAATAATTATTCTTAATCTTATTATAGCAATCTTCGCGTTCCGTTAAGCATTATTTCAGATTTAACCGTGGTGGAATCATTTAATGTCGGAAAATAATCGCACTTAGGTTGTGCGCGGGCAATGTTCGACTTGGAATATGGTGACAAATGGTATATAATAAAGCCAAACGAACGTTAAAGGAGATAAAAGCAATGCCTCTTGTAACCAGCAGTGAAATGTTCAAAAAGGCCTACCGTGGCGGTTATGCCATCGGTGCATTCAACGTGAACAACATGGAAATAATCCAAGGCATAACCGAGGGTGCGAAGGAGACCAATTCCCCTCTGATACTTCAGGTTTCGGCGGGTGCCCGCAAGTATGCAAGCCATACATATCTTATGAAGCTTATCGAGGCGGCCGTTATTGAAACGGGTCTGCCGATTTGTCTGCACCTTGACCACGGTGACAGTTTTGAGCTTTGCAAAAGCTGCATAGACGGCGGCTTTACTTCCGTTATGATAGACGGCAGTCACCATTCCTATGAAGAAAACATTGCCCTTACAAAAAGCGTTGTCGAATATGCGCACGACCACGGCGTTGTGGTCGAGGGTGAGCTTGGCAGGCTTGAGGGTGTAGAGGATGACGTTAAGGTAGCAATAGGTCAGGGCAGCTATACCGACCCCGATCAGGTGTATGATTTTGTGACGCGCACGGGTGTTGACTCGCTTGCAATAGCCATAGGCACAAGCCACGGCGCATATAAGTTCAAGCCCGGCACAAAGCCTCAGCTCCGCTTTGACATTCTGGAAGAGGTGCAGAGGCGTCTGCCCGAATTCCCCATAGTACTGCACGGGGCAAGCAGCGTCATACCCGAATTCGTGGAAAAGATAAACAACTTCGGCGGCAAAATGAGCGATGCCATAGGCGTGCCCGAGGATATGCTCAGGCGTGCCGCTTCCATGGCCGTATGCAAGATAAACATAGATTCCGACCTGCGCCTTGCGATGACCGCCAGTGTGCGCGAGCATCTTTATACAAATCCCGATCATTTTGACCCGCGCCAGTACCTAAAACCCGGCCGTGAAGCGATAAAGCAAATGGTAATACACAAAATACGCAACGTGCTCGGCAGTGAAAACAAAGCCTAAGTAAAGGAACACGACCATGGAAATCAACGAAAACGATCTTATAGCATTGGAAGACAGCGACGGCAACGAGCTTGCTTACGAAATAATGGATGTTGTACCGTATCTCGGCAAGGAATACGCGGTGCTCTTCCCCGTTGACGACGAAAGCGACGAGCCGGAGCTTGTCATACTGGAGCTTATGGCCGGTCCCGACGACGAGGAGGAAGAACTGCGCGGCGTTGACGATGCATCAATACTCGAAAAGGTGTTTCAACTGTTTCTCGAAAGGGAAAAAGAGGCGGAGCGGGACGATAAATAAGCCCGTATCGCATACATGATTTCAGGGAGGATAAATGCTCAAGGAATATATACGGGGCGTAAAGTCGCTTTCCATTATAGGAATGTGCAAAAACGCAGGCAAGACAACCGTGCTCAATTCGCTTATTGCGGAGCTTAATGCCGACCGTGTAAAGCTTGCACTTACAAGCATAGGGCGTGACGGCGAAAGCGTTGACCTTGTTACGCGCACCGCAAAGCCCGGCATATATGTTTATGAGAATACGCTTGTGGCAACGGCCGTGGATATGTTTCGCCTAAGCGATATAACGCGCGAGGTAATTCATTCAACCGGCTGGCCAACGCCCATGGGCGAGGTGGCCGTTGTGCGCGCAAGAAGCGATGGAAACGTTCAGCTTGCGGGCCCCAGTATGACGGCTCAGCTTGGTGAACTGGTCGATGTTTTTTCATCCTTTGGGGCTGAGCTTACAATAATAGACGGCGCATTGAGCCGCAAAACGCTTTGTGCTCCCACGGTGAGCGAAGCGACCATCCTATGCACGGGTGCATCCTATTCGCGGGATATAAACACCGTTATTGACGATACGGCGTTTTCAACCGCCCTTTTAACACTGCCAAAGCAAACATCTTTCAGTGAAGAGGAGCTTGACATTCCCTTCAATACCAAAATACGCTTTAAGCGCGATGGCGGCACGGTGGAAGCATTGTGCGGCGATATGACGCTTGCGGAGGCTTTACGCAGCCGTGAATACGCCGATATGCGCTGCGCATATATAAGCGGCGCGGTAACGGATGCCATTATACGCCCCATACTTATGGGTGGTGCAAAGCTCAAGGGCTTTGAGCTTAGCGCAGAGGACGGGTCAAAGCTGCTGTTCAGCCAAGATTCATATGAAAAGCTGCTTATTCGCGGCGTGCGCATAGGTGTAAGGCGGCCGGTAAAGCTTGCGGCGATAACAATAAATCCCGTATCCGCATACGGATTCGATATGGACGCTACGCTTTTGCTTGACAGAATGAGCAAGGCGGTAAGCGTGCCCGTAGTGAACGTTGAAAGCGGCGAACGTGAAGAATAACCCTGCCGCGTACATAAAAAGGAGACAGCATTAAAATGACCATGACATTTGCTCAGCAGGAGAATATCGGCTTTCGCTATGTTATAAACGCACTTTCCTGTTCAAGCCCGTATGGGCAGGCGCGGGTAAACAAGCTACGCTTTTTTGAGCCCAATGAGCTTGATGAGTTGAAGCGTCAGCTTGAAAATGTGTGCCGCGTTAAGGCTACGCTTACATCCCTCAGCTTTGAATATGGGCGGCTTCAGCGGCTTATGATGCCCATGAAGGATATTCGCCGCAGCGTTATGAACCTTGGTGAGGGGACGTTAAGTGAACTTGAGCTATTTGAATTAAAGCGTTTTTTACTGCAAACGGAGCTTATTGCGCCCGTGCTTGATGCAGTGCGTACAAAGGCCGATATACAGGGCATAGACATACCTGCGCAAACTGAAGCACTGCGCATAATGGATCCCGAGGGCAACCGTGCAGCAACGTTTTTCATTGCGGACAATACATCAAGTGAGCTTAAAGCTGCGCGGCGCGAAAAGCGCGACATCGAGGAGCTTATTCGCCGCGAAAGTGACCCGAATGAACGTGCAAAGCTTATGGCGCAGCGCAGTGCCGCCGCAGGACGTGAAGATGCGGAAGAACGGCGCATACGGCGCGAAATATGCCTAAGCCTTGTCCCGTATGAAGAAGGTATAATCTCCTGCATGGATAATGTGGCGGAGCTTGATTTTACAATCGCCCGTGCGGAGCTTGCCGAACGCTACGGTGGCGTTATGCCCGAATTCACCTCGGGTGAGGTTGAAATGGAGGATATGATAAATCCCCGCGTAGCGGACGCGCTTTTTGAAAGGGAAAGGAGCTTCACCCCCGTTTCATTGCAAACGCCAATCGGTGCAACGGTAATAACCGGCGCAAATATGGGCGGCAAAAGCGTTGCGCTGAAAACGCTTGCTCTGAATGCCATGCTTGTAAAGGCCGGCATATTGCCGTTTGCAAAAAAAGCAAAACTGCCGCTTTTCGGCGGAATATTCATAGTAAGTGAGGATCTTGAGGATATCGATCGCGGCCTTTCAAGCTTCGGTGCGGAAATAGTGCAGTTCAACGAGGTGGAACAGGCCGCCGCCGATACCGAGGGCATAAGCCTTATCCTTCTTGACGAATTTGCCCGCGGCACGAACCCCGAGGAGGGCGCAATGATAGTGCGTGCCGTAACGCGGTACTTGAACAAGCGGCCGAGCGTAAGCGTGCTCACCACGCATTATGACGGTGTTGCAAGCCTTGCCGCGGCTCATTTTGAGGTAAAAGGGCTCAAGGATATGGACATGGCGGAGGTTGCAAAGGAAATAGCCGCCGCAAACGGGAGCATAAGCGGCGCGGACATAATCGCTTCGCACATGAATTACGGTTTGTACCGTGCGCAGGGTGCGGAAAGTTGTCCGCGTGACGCAAGAAACATATGCGCGTTGCTTGCGCTGAAGGATGAGATTTTGAAGGATATATAAGTTTGTAAAAGGGCAGTCTATGGCCAATCCTTCCTTAGAGATTAACTATAGACTGTCCAACATTATTAAAAGCCAATATAGCTTTCGAACCCGAGCATATACAGTGCCAGTGCAAAAGAACCGCCCTTATCATCTGCAATTTGCTGCAATTCCTCTATAACCGTATCATGAGGAACAATAATACTATTAGAATCAGATATGACTTCTTGAATGACAGACGGCAAAATCATGCACATTTTGTAAAATGCATCTTCCTGTCCAGTAACAATCTTGTAGAACTCATCCATGCTAACACGACGAATTCGGCGATGCTTTTGCTTTGTCCCATCCACAGAAACAGACCATGCGATATTTTGCGACCTTTTTGCAATCGTTTCAACCAGAAAGCAGGTGCAATCATCGTCTGATAGTAGTTGGCCCTGCATTTTCATGTAGGTTTTTGCGCTTGAAGCCGAATTCATGGTATTATGTTTGTTTTTCATTTCAACATAGATGGTTCGCACGCTTCCGCATTCTGGAACTTCGATTCTGCTATCTTTTTGGAAGATAACATCCCAACCAGCCTGTGGCACAGTACAACCATTCATGTATTGAAAAATGCGTTGGTGGAAATAACCAATATCATTATTGTTTGATTTGTCCCTTTGACGGAAGATTTCATTCTTGATGATTTCCTCCCAGCTGTATTGATAAACTGTCTTATCAAAAATAAGCTTGATAGGGTCAACTATATTGCTGTTAAACCGCTTCAGATTATATGGAGCCAGTTTTTCACCATAATTATGAATCGTATTTCTGACATGGTTCTTAAAATTCTGTTCAGAGATAAAACTCAATTCCCACATTTTTCTAACCCCTTTCGTATTTCAGTAGCTACATCGAGTGCAAGGTTAACGGGCACGGCATTGCCAACTTGTTTATATTGACTGCCAACTCCTCCACAAAACTCCCAATCATCCGGGAAGGATTGAATACGAGCATTCTCACGAACAGTAAATGGGCGCGGTTCTAACGGATGGCAACGTTCGGTCTGTTTCTGTGTGGGCGAAGTCAGTACTGCAAGTGAGGGTTCATCCATACTCATTCGACGCAAAATTCCTGTGCGCCCTCCGCCCATATTCCAGCAGCTTTTCATGTAGTCTTTGGCTATGTTCTCTGGAATATCACGCCAATAACCGCCAGGCGGAACAAGTTTGAAAATGTCGCGTTTATAAGCGGAGTACTGCGTTCCTGCACTTTTCGGGACATTCTGAAGCACATCACGCAAAACGGGTTTATATTCATGCGGCTTCGGGAAAGCGATGGAGATTCGTCCGAGCAAATCGTTACGAATACCAATAGTAATTAGCCGTTCACGTTTTTGTGCATTACCATAATCCCATGCATTCAACACTTGTTTCTGAATGGTATACCCACATTCAGAGAAAACGTTGATGATCGTTTTATAAGTCCGACCATTGTCATGCGTCAATAGTCCCCGTACATTTTCAAATAGGAATGTTTTAGGTTGAAGTTTCTTGAGAAACACTGCATAGTGATAAAACAACGTTCCTCGTGCATCTTCAAGCCCCAGCCTTTTGCCGGCATAAGAAAATGCCTGACAAGGTGCGCCACCCGAAAGCAAGTCCAGTTCTCCGGCCTTAAGCTGAAAGTATTGGGGCAAATTCTGTGATGAAATGTTTGCTATATCATCACAGATTACATTCCAATTCGGGCGATTTGCTTTTAGAGTATCGGCAGCATCTTTATCAATCTCAATCAGGCCAAGGGTTTTGAAGCCTGCCTTTTCGACACCTAATGCAAGACCGCCTGCACCCGCGAACAATTCAATGGCTGTAAATAGTGTTTCTGTGTCCTTCGGATCTTTGCTGTTAATGGGTTGGGTTGACTCCACGACCAATAACCGCCTTTCTATAAAACTATCCACTATTATTTTACCACGAAATTCGTTTCGAATCAACGAATTTCAAGCACAAAGTATTTAGGAGTATGGTTTCAAAAACATATTTGGTTATCGTGGGTAGTTTCAAGCGTTATATAGCCAATTTAAGCGACAAATAGGCTACAATTCAATATAAAAGAACGCCAAAGCACTACACCATCAAGCTTTTTCATTCTTTTATTTTTTTTGCAAAAGGCAAGCATACGCCGTTTTTTCGGGCATTTTAAGGCGAGCCTTGTGGACTCGCCTTTTGTTGTCTGAATATATGGTTTTATTTGATAAAGGCCGCTTATCAAT
>CAZTFU010000004.1:0-89932 GCA_964612925.1 uncultured Clostridium sp.
TTATGTCCTACAGTAAGACTTTCAATCAAAGTATCTGCGGCGTAGCCGCTGTGCAAGCGGTGGAGGTTATGCCCTACAGGAAGAAAAAACCTGTGCGGTAATTCAATTATGCTGTCCCTGCCTTGTGTCGTTTTGCCCCGCGCATAGCGGGATAAGGAGGGGGGCGGGAAGTTCGAAGCCGAACGCCTGCGGTGCAGGATGAAGTGAGGCGGAGAACACGCAGAAGCAAGGAGCAATGCGAGCGGCAGCGAACAGTGCGACTATGCTTCAAGCGAAAGAGGGTTGAAGGGGAGGATATCCTCCCCTTAATCCTCTAACAAAGAAAAGCCAAAAGGAGTTCGTAGTATATAAGCAATTGCGGCGTTAGCCGATGTAGAAAACAATCTTATAACACTACAAACCCATCTTTCCTGCCTGCGCCTTGTGGCGCATGGGGTTAGTGCAATGAGCTTGTTTTGCTCTTTTTGCAGGGCGGGCTGAAGGGAGGGAAGGGTCCCTCCCTTGGAGCCCCCCTGCACCCCCTCCCAACCTACCCTCGCACGCTGGCGCGGGGCAAACGAGGTAAGTTGGGGAGGAGCATAGCCGAGTTACCACAGCAGTTTTCTCTCGCTTTAGGGCATAATCTACACCGCTTGCACAGCGGCTTGCGCCGCAGGGACTTTGAGTAAAAGGCTGACAGTAGGGAGAAAAAAGCCTCCCTTGTGCAAAGGTGCCCTTTAGGGTGTGCCTTGTGCTGAGCTGTCTGCGTAGCTGTAAGTGGAGCAGGCTTAGAGGGCGTGTCTGCGCAAGCCGTAACTGAAAGGGCACGATGGCATAAATCGACTAAGAATACATGAATGCACAAACTGTCGTGCAATACATATTTGCGCATGCCCTTATTTATATGAAAAGCGGCGGTCTTACGACCGCCGCTTGTGCGTTTTGCTTATCCGCATCAGCCCTTAAGGATCATGTAAAGGCTTTGGTTGTTGTTGCCTGATTTGTCGGCGCAGGTGATTATGACCATCACCTTATCGTTTGAGGATATGCTGCCGAGCGTTGCGCCGAGGTACTTGCTGTTGCAGTAGCTCATCATGTTGTTTATCCATGTCTGCTTCGCGGTGCCGCTGAGGGTCGACTGGAAGGAGGCATAGTTCTGGATCTTCTTGCGCTCGGAAGAGCTGCTCATGGTGGAGCTTGAAAGTTCAAAGAAGCCGACGAGCGTCCAACTTGAAGAACCGTTATAGTTTATGTTGAACGTTGAGGTCTTTGCGCCCGAGCAGCTGCGGCCGCAGTATTCGCACTTGGACTTGCCAAGCCATGCATTCTGAACGTGATGCAGTTCGTGCAGGCCAAGACCCGTGGTCTTGCTCTTGGCGACCTTGCGCATGTTGTGACCGTATATAACAGCTATGGAGTCGGTCTTGTAGCTGAGCGCGTAAATGTAGTTCTTGGAGGAGCTGTAGGCATTGTATACGAACGCTCCCTTTTTATCTATTGCGTTGCAGTAGATGTTTTCGTTTATATTGGTGCCCGCAACCTGTATGCTGCCCCAAATATCGGAAGAAGTTCCCGTGTAGGAGGCATACTGTGTGCCGCCCGCGGATACATTCGATACGCTTGCGCCCGTGCTTGCAGGAGTGCTTACCGCACTGCCGCCAACGCTTACATAGCTTTCGTTGAGATAACCCGTGTAGTTGCCGTATATGACCTTATACCAACCGTTATTCTTGGAAGCATCCTCAAGTATGGTAACGCTTGCGCCCTTGGGAACCTGGTTACAGCCAGATACCTTGGCATAATCCGTGCCGGGGCCCACGCGGAAGTTCACCTTGCCCGTGGTAACGCCCGTGGTGGTCGAGGTAGAGGAGCTGCTTGAGCTTGATGTGTTATTGCCCCAGAGCGTTGACCATGAGCTGCCCGATGTGGTGCCCGAAGAAGTACCGCCTGTTGTGCCGTTTGAAGAGGTGCTGTTAAGCGTTACGGTAACGTACTTTGCGCTGATGTAACCCGTGTAATTTGCATAGGTGACCTTGTACCAGCCGCCATCGGTGCTTACATATTCAAGCACGGTAACGTTTGAATTCTTGGGTATCTTGGTGCAGCCCGATACAGTTGAATACGTGGTGTTTGCACCCGTGCGGAAGTTCACGCTGCCCGTGGTAACGCCCGTGCCTATTGAGGTTGTGGAAGTCACACTGCCGCTTGTGCCCGCGGAGGCGTTGCCGCTATTGCTATTGCCGTTGCCGTCGACAAGGGGATTCTTGCCGTCATAATAGGTGCTGTTCCAGTTGCTGTCCGCAATGGAGGGTGCGCCCGTCATGCTTCCGAGTATGGAGCCTGAACCGCTGCTACTGCCATTGCCGCTTACCCAGCCCTGACCGGGGATATAATAACTGCCCGAGGAGGTAGTGCCCGAAGATGTGGTGCCCGAAGAGGTTGTGCCCGTGGAGGCGGACGTGGTCACACGCACATAGGTTTTAAGCACATAACCGTTGTAATTACCCGCAGTTACCTTATAATAACCGTTCTGCTCACCAAGTATGGTAACGGATGTATTCGGGGTCAGTTTTGCAACGCGGGAAGAGGAAGAATTCGCCTCCTTGCGCAGGCTTACCCAATTGGAGCAATTGTATATAACGCCCGTGCTTCCGTTTGAAGTTGTTGAAGAGGAAGCAACGTTTACATAGCTTTTGAGTACATAACCGTTATAATTGCCCGCGGTTACCTTATAATAACTGCCTTGCTCACCCGTTATGGTGACGGAAGTGCCCGGTGTCAGCTTTGCTATGCGTGAAGAGGATGCGCTTGCCTCCTTGCGCAGGCTTACCCAATCGGTGCAGTTATATATAACGCCCGTCTTGGTAGTGGTGGTTGTCGTGCCGTTCGTGCCCGAAACGGTGGTGCCGTTCGTGGTGCCGCTTACGGTGCCCGTGGTGCCGTTGCTCTGCGCAACCAGTGCCTTTATGGAGCCGGTTTCGCCGCTTTTAAGCAGTATAGCGTCGTCAAGGCAGCTTGTGGGAACATAGCCTACATGTACGTCATAGCCTATGTAGCACCATTGGCCGTCACTCGTTATGCCGAAAACTATAACGGTCGTTCCCTCCGAAACGCGGTTTTGGCCCGTTACAAATCCGTAATTCGTACCGGGCCCGTCATAGAAGAATTCGTTGCTTACAACGGTCGTCGTGCCGACATACTGCGTTACGACCACGGCCGATGAAACGACAACGGCACCCATCACGGTCATCAACGCCATTGCCAGCGCAAGAATACGAAAACTCTTTTTCATTTCCTTTATTGATCCTTTCTTTTTGCTTATTCTTTATATTGAATGAATTGCAAACGCCTTATTGTTTGGAATACTATTCCGCCTTATCCTCGCCCTTTTCGGTGTCGCTTTCACTCTTTTCTTCCTCATCATCAAACACGAATGCGGCACGAAGCTTATCCTTCTGCTTCTGTATGGCAATTTCATCCTGCTTGCGCTGTTCTTCCATGGCGGCCTTACGGTCGGTGGTCACTATGTTGATAACAAGCATTCCCACAAGTGCAACAAGGCCGAGCACCCAACAGATATTGCTTACGGTAACAAGTGCCGAATTATCGTAGAAGAAGAATTCTATAATGCTGTCCGCCACCATGAATACGGCACCCGCAAGCGCGGCAAGCCTTATATACAGGCGATACTTCTTTTCATCGATCTTCAAAAACTTGTTTTCAAGTATTTTGCCCTTACCGAGTGCCGCAACGTACAGTAGATACAGCGCTATTATTATCTTGAAAATAGGCATGTAGTTGAGCGATCCGTCACTTGTGGTAAGCGCGGGGTTGGCTTCCATGGCGAGCATGGCTGAGGTGAAAGTTTTCATTCGTTCTTCTCCGATCTTGTTTAGAATATAATACCAACTTTCGGGGCTTTTATAAACCCCTTTAAGTCAATGTTCAAAATTTGTTTACGCTTTCGGCGTTGGTCATTCGTGCGCTTCCATATAGCGTGAGGCGATAAGCTCCGCCGCGGCAATGTTCAGTTCGCGCTGTGCATCAAGCTGATAATCGACCGCCGCATTCCTAAGCCACGCTTCGTCCGCCTTGGCATACGGCATATACTCAAGCACAAATTCCGCCGCCGTGCGCACAAATGCATCAAGGTCAAGCCGATTAAAGCCTATCTTTTCGGGAAAATCGTCAAACCCGGCGGATGAGGCGGCACTTGCCGCAACAAGCACGTTCCTCGGTGCGCCCGCACCAAGGCTGTGCCTCAGCATGGGCTTCCATACTTCATCGTCCGCATTTTCCATAAACAGCATGAACCTTAGCGGCTGCCGTTCAAGCCTTTCAAGCAGCATGACAGCCTCTCTCCCATTTGCGGGAGTTGCGCACACAAGCCTTAATTCGGGAAATTCCTCGGCCATCGAGCGCACAAGCGTTGCCTTACCCATTGCATCCGCGCCGTACAGCAACACGGGATTTGCCTTATTGCCGCGCATAAAATCGATTATTCTTTCGCTCAGAGCCTGCCTTGCTTCCGCCTGACAGGTAAGTTGCAATGCACAGCTCGGCTGTTTTGCGCATTCAAGAATTGCACCGTCCCTTTGCAAAAGCACTCTGCCCTTTAAGAATATGCCCGTCCCGCTTGATGCAAACATATTGAAAAGATCCTTCGCCATGCTTTTCCAGCTCGGGGATTCCATAAGGCGCAAATACATCTCTTCAAGCACTTCGTCCGCCGCATATTCGCCGCGCACTTCTCTCTCTCCGTAATCCCATGTGAGCCATTCCGCTTCCGCCGGCGGCTGTGGTGGTGCCATAAGGTCACCCGGCAGCGGCATATCGTTGCCGCGCTTCAGCTTGGGCTCCGTTCCGCCCCATGCGGCCGTTGACATTACGGATATGTCATCCCTTGCATAGCGGGAATGATTTCTAAGCTCCCTGCCGCGCTGTATGCACATGCGGCTTATATCCGATGCGTCAAGCGAGGCAAGCTCCCCAAGCACGTCAAGATCGTTTTGGAAAAGCATCAACTCCGCCTCATCAAGCAGCCCTTGTGCCGAACTTAGTGCAAACGGATGCTCATTTTCCACGGCAAGCCATATCAGATAATCCGTAAAAAGACTGCCGCTCACCCTGCGCGCAGGGCTTTGGGCAAGCGCACGGCAAAGCGCGTGGTGCTTCATATATGCGCGCATAAGCTGCCCCGACAATATACATTCCGCAATGTCTTGAAGCAGTGCCATGGGGCTTGACTCGTCCCCTTGGCCAAGCATAGTGAGCCGACCCGTCAGCGCAAGCAACCTTTCTGCGCCGTCCCGAGCGGAGCAATCATGAAAGTTTCGCACACTGCACCTCCTTATCGGTTAGCCTATTCCCTTATATAATACCACACATCCGTCCATTTGCCATAGTGCTGTTTCAAATTTTATGTGCATTCCCCATTCAAAGCCGCAATAAAACACAAAAGGGAAGGTCGAGTGCCTTCCCCGTTTAATTCATGCTTTTATTATTGCCGTTCTTCTCGAATGTATGTGTATACGAACAAGTCATCATCAAATATATACGAAAGCGGAAGTATGCTCATTATCATTCCGTCCTCGTCGGCGCATACATCGTGACCGTTTATGTATCCAACCACATCACCCTTTTTGACATTTGTGCCCTTGCCCACAATCGGACGCCAAAGCCCCGCTTCGCCCGCATAAGCATCGATAAGCTTGCCGTAAAAGCGCGGTGCCGTGCCTTCTATGCATCCGCTTACAACGCCCATGCTTTTTAGGGCATCAATAAGGCCGTTATAGCACATTTGGGAATATTCTTCGTTTATTGCGCCGCCCGCAGTACCCGATGGTATTTCTATTATGCAGGCGGCTTGGTTGCGCTTGCGGCAGGATTCCGTGAAAAGCTGTCCGCCAAGTCCTTCCGAATGAACGGCAACGGGCATTGTTATGCTGTTTACAAGGTCGCGCACACGCTCGGATTCGCTGTATACCGAAAGTATGTAAGGCAACCCGTGCTGTCCGCAGCAATGAAGATCTATCAGCACATCAGCATCCGCCGTTTCCTCATAGATTGCGACGGCAAGCTTATATGATATGCTTTTGCCCTTATCCCCGGGGAAAACGCGGTTAAGATCCACCCCGTCGAACGGACTGCGCCGCTGCATACAGCGCGTTGCGTTCGGATTTATGCGCGGAATTATCTTTACCGTACCGCAAGCGGGTTCATTCTCCGTAAAAAAGTCTATAAGTCTTTCCGCAACGTAAATGCCGCTTACCTCGTTGCCGTGTATGCCCGCGGTAAAGGTTATGTGCGGACTTCCACTGCCGAATGTATACACGCTGTATTGTGTGGTTATGCCGTGTTCGCTCACGGTGACTGTATTTATCATATCATTATCCTTTCTCTTGCATGGCGCGTTCATATCGCGCTGAGTATCAGCATCAGTATGCCGTTCAACGCATAAGCCGCCGCACGGCAAACGCATTGTTGTTTGAACGTAAGCTCGTTTTCATACCGTTCGTTGGTATCGTCAAGGTCATCGTCCGTGCCGTGGCGCGGAGAATTCAATCCTATGCGCGGTCGCTTTCTTTTTTCGGCTGGTGACTGAAGATAATACGGCACGCTCTGTGGCTTTTTTCGCTTTAGCAGCTTTGTAAGGTCGGTGCCCTTTGTTTTAAGGTAAAAAAGCCACCCCACAAGCAGATACACCGCCCCCGCAAGTCCCGCAAACCAGCCCGCATATACTCTTTCAAAACGCGAAAAGCACATTATAAGCCCATATACCAATATGCATACGGCCAAATTGAATACGGTTTTTTCAAATATACGCTTTGCCATAATCACATTTCCCTCGCCCGTCAACCCACCTTTACGGTTTCTATGTCCATATACACGTTTTCAAGCGAAACATGTTTTCCGATATATCCGCGTGAATTTTTTCCTCTGTAATAGCGAAGTGTTACGAGATACGTCGTATCGTCCGCTTCATACACCACAGCGCCCTTTATATACGGCATTCCGTTTTGCTCATCGCGATACATATCCGTTTCATTTCCGCGCAGATAGTATTTTGCCATTTGCGCATCAAAACTTGGGCTACAGGTTATAAGGTCCGTTATATAGTCGCGATAAAATTCAAAATCCCGTTCACACTCGGTAGCGGCAGGTGCAAACACGGCCCGCTGAGCGGCAATGTCAAATTCGTCTCCCCTTTGCACACTGAAAAGCCTTATGCCGCGATAGCAGCCGTTTGCGGTTTTTTCGGCATTTGTGCAGTCCGCGATGAACACGTTTGCACTGCCAAGCACTCCGAACCTGCCCGCATGATAAACAAGCGCCGTGTCCTCGCTTACGGCATAGCCCATGCGAACGCCCTCCTTATTGCTAAGGCAGGCTTCTATAAGTCTTAACAGTCTCGGCCGTTTATTAAAGTGCTGATCCACTATTCCGTGTAGGAAAAAGCCCAGTCCGCGTGTTATCGTAAGCGGGTCACACGGGTCATCTTTTTCGCATTGTTCGTCATATTTGTCATAGCCGAACATTATGTCTCGACTCAACACGCCCCTGTCGTTGCCCGAACCTATCATAACGCGGCTCATTATTGCGGCTCCCGCACTGCTGCCGCCTATAACGCCGCCCGATGCATATATTTCTCTGAGCTTTTTCAGCAATAGCGTGTCCGTGCCGTCCTGTCTTATAAAACAGTTGGCCGTGTAATACTGATCTCCGCCCGTGAACCAAACGCCGCTCACACCGTCAAGCAATTCAACAAGTCCGTCCGCATCGCCGCTCATTGCGTTGCGGCCGCGTTCATCGCGCACATGGGGTGCATAAAGCGGCACAAGCACGCAGTTTTCTTCCTTTGCGCCAAGGCGTACAAAATCATCTCTGTATGTGCGGAAGGTATCGTCCGGGTCAAGTCCCGATGCCGATACTATGAACGCAAACCTTGCTTTGCTGCCGCCCGCGCACTCTATAAGTGCCGAAAACACTTCATCACTGCTGTTTATAAGGCCGCCGCCTACTATAAAAAGTGTCCCTTCCATAAGCATACCTCCCATTATTTCAACCGTGCGCGGTATTCATCCGCTTCACGTGCATTTGCCCAAACATAGTGGCCCTGTTTCAATTCTACCCAAGCGGGCTTATCCGTGCCGTAATCATGCACGCTCGGATCATATACGGAAAGCTTTTTGTCCCTTTCCACATCGGGGTCGGGCATGGGTGCCGCCTGTAGTAGCGCGTTTGTGTACGGATGCATCGGATTCAGGAAAAGTTCCTCGCTTTCGGCAAGCTCAACTATCCTACCCTTGTACATAACGGCAATCCTGTCGGATATAAACCGCACCACGCTCAAGTCATGCGCAATAAACAGATATGTAAAGCCCTTTTCGGTCTTCAGCGCGTTTAGAAGGTTTATAACCTGCGCCCTTATGCTTACATCAAGCGCGCTTATCGGCTCATCCGCGATTATAAAGCGCGGCTCAACGGCAAGTGCCCTTGCGATGCCTATCCTTTGCCGCTGTCCTCCCGAAAATTCATGCGGAAAGCGCGTTGCATACTCTTCCGTAAGTCCAACACTGCGCATTGCGTTGACCATCTTTTGCTTGCGCTCCTTTTCGTTTTTGAAAAGGTGGAAATTGTACAGTCCTTCGGACACTATGTAGTCCACCTTTGCGCGTTCGTTCAGGCTTGCCATTGGATCTTGGAATATCATCTGCACATTTTTTCTGAATGAAGTTAGCTCATTGGGCGTCAATTTGCCGTTGATGCGCATACCGTCATAGTAAATATCGCCCGAGGAGGTGTGGCATATCTTCATTATGGCCTTGCCCGTGGTGGTTTTTCCGCTGCCGCTTTCACCCACAAGTGAAAATGTTTCCCCCTCGTAAATATCAAAGCTTACGTCCTTAACGGCGGCAAATTCATTTCTGTTCAACTTAAAGTTCACGCACAGTCCGTTTACGCTTACAAGCTTCTTTGCGTTTGAAAAGTCCTTGGGCGGCGTAGGGCTGAGGTTTTCAAACCGCTCGTTGCGTTTTTCAAGTTCCTCATTGTATTGCCGTGCCTTATCGCACATCAACCATGTTTTGGCATAATGCGTATCCGTCACCTTAAACATGGGCGGTTCCGCAATGTGGTCTATCTTCATGGAATCAGGGTTGCGCGGGGCAAAAGCGTCCCCCTTTATTTCCTTATAAAGGTTGGGCGGCGTGCCCTTTATGGAGTGAAGCTCGTGCCCCTTTACGCCAAGCTGCGGGAGAGAGCGCAGCAATGCCTTTGTATATGGATGGCGCGCATCCCTGAATATTTCGTTTGCAAGGCCGTGTTCGACTACTTGCCCCGCGTACATCACAGCTACCCTGTCCGCCACGTTTGCAACCACGCCAAGGTCATGCGTGATATAGATAACGGACATATCCAGTTCCTTTTGCAGACGCTTTATAAGGTCAAGTATCTGCGCCTGTACGGTTACGTCAAGCGCGGTAGTGGGTTCATCGCATATGAGTATTTTCGGGCGGCAGGCAATGGCCGTTGCTATGACAACTCTTTGCCGCATACCGCCGCTGAATTCGTGCGGGTACTGTTTATAACGCTGTTCGGGGTCGTTTATACCAACCTGTCTCAACAGTTCTATGGCCTGCCGCTTCGCTTCCGCCTTTTCCGTGCCAAAGCGATAGGTTATCACCTCGCGTATCTGTTCGCCCACCGTCTTAACCGGGTTAAGGCTGGTCATCGGGTCCTGAAACACCATGGCTATCTTTTTGCCGCGCACCCTCAGCCATTCCTTCTCGGTTTTGTATTGGGCTATGTTTTCGCCTTCAAGCAGCATCGTGCCGCTTTCCACCCATCCGTTTGCATCAAGCATGCCTATAAAGGATTTGGTAAATACGCTTTTGCCACTGCCGCTTTCGCCAACGATGGCAAGCGTTTCGCCCCGATAGAGTTCTATTGACGCATTGCGTATTGCGCTGAGTGTGTGCCCGCGCAGGTTGAATTTTATTGTAACATCCTTGGCTTCGAATATTTTTTCCTTCATTGCAGTCACCTCTTATAAATGATTGCGCGGGTCGGATGCATCCGCAAACTTATTGCCTATAATGTAAAAGGATATGGTTATAAAGCAGAGTATAAGCGTTGGGCATATCATCTGATAGGGATACACAAGGAATGCACTTCGCCCTTGATTTACAAGGTTCCCGAGCGTACAAAGGTCAGCCGGCAGGCCAACGCCTATAAAGCTCAAAAACACTTCCGACCCTATTGAGGATGGTATGGTCAACGCAACATCCATTATGATAAGGCTTACAAGGTACGGCACCACGTTGCGGCTTATTATGCGGCGCGGCGGGGTTTTAAGGCATATGGAAGCTATATTGTAATCGGCCTCCCTCAGTGCAAGTATCCTGCTTCTGAACCAGCGCGCTTCGCTTATCCAGCCCGTAGCGACAAGTGCTATCATTATGGTGAGTATGCTCGGCTTCATAACATAGGCTATAAGCACAAGATAAATGGTGCTCGGCACGTTCGTAAGGGTGTTGTATATTGCGAACATAAGCGTATCCAGCTTACGGTAGAATCCCCATACTGCGCCTACCACCACACCGAGTCCCACCTCAAAGAACGCTACCGCAAGCGAAAGCAGCAATGACGTTCTTGTTCCGAACCATACTCGTGCCCATATATCGCGCCCAACACCATCCGTGCCGAACGGATGCTCCTTTGAAGGCGGCAAATTCCAATCCCGTGCGGAAAGTGCAACCTCATACGGGTCGCGATCCGTTATCATGGGATAAATCACCGTATATGCAACAAGCAATGCAAGCAATGCGACTATTATCTTTACCGCCGTACTTTTGAAAAACGTGCGCAGTGTGCTTCGCCAATAGGAATAATTGGAAAAGCCCGCATCTTCGCTCATCTCCTCGTGAAATTCGGCACGGGTAAAAAGCTGCTGCGGAATATCTTCTATGTTGATGCTTTTGTTAATATCTTTTGCTTCCATTCTGCTTTCCTCATCATTTGTCATCGTTCGTGCTTACAAGCTTTATGCGCGGATCAACAAAGGATACCACTATATCCCCGAGAAATACGCCAAGCACGCTCAGCGCACCGTAAAGCAATACAAGCACCTGCACAAGCGGGTTATCCATTGCGGTTATGGATTTTATAAGCAATCCGCCCGTGCCCGGTATTGCGTACATGCTTTCTATAACCAGTGAACCCGAAAGCATAAGTAAAAAGTCCGAAGGAATGTTTATTGCAATCGGAACTATGGCGTTGCGGAAAATGTGCCGCCACATTATGTGCCGTTTCGGCAGTCCCTTAACGGTTGCAAATTTTATATAATCCTTGTTCTCCTCATCAACAACATAACGCCTTAGCCACGTTGCATACCCCGCTATGCTGCCTATGGACATGGAAATCACCGGTAGCACCCACGATATCGGCTGTTCCATATAAAACAGCATCGGCAGGTCGAACCAGCGAGAAAGAAATACCTGAATGAAAAAGTGAATTATTATGGATGGCACCGCACGGATTATTACAACATAAAGCATGCCGAGCCCGTCAACTATGCCGCTCTTGTTGCCCGCCATGGCCATGCCGAGCGGTATACCTATAAGTGCAGATACAAACCAGCTTATAAAATTAAGTAACAACGAATAGGGTATCTTTTCACCAAGCACGGTTGATATAGGCATATTGGGATACATGGTTATGCTGCGCCCGAGATCACCGTGAAAAATCCCCGAAACGAAATTGTAAAGCTGCGTCGGCAGCGGATCGAGTACGCCCATGTTGCGTAAGTATGCATTCTTTTCGGCATCGGTCATTTCCTTATACTGTTCCTTGGAAAAGTAACCCGCCGTGGGCATGAAACGAAGCAGGGCAAATACCACCAGCACAACAAGCACAATGGTGACAACCGCCTGAGCGAATTTTGACAGCAGATATCTTGTCATGGCATTACCTCCGTTTAATGTTTGTTCGGTGCGGCGCAGCGGTACGGCGCGCCCTTATTATACTTGCGGGGATGGAAAAGCCCACCCCCGCAGGAAATTCAACTAATATTTTATTTTATCAGCCGTTTGCAAGCGCGGCCTTTTCGGCCTCATATGCCTGCTTGAGTTGCTCATGCTGTTCACTCGTTACGGGGTCGGTTTGGATAAGCGCACCCTTCATTTTGTACCTGCTGAGTCCAAAGTAACCGCCGGGCACGGTGTAGGGTACAAGGCGCGTCATGTTATATGAACCGCCGCCCGACATATAGGGCTTGAGGTACGCATGGTCAAGCAGATAGCATTCCGCCTGAGCATAAGCCTCATACCGTTCGCTTATGTCATATGTTTCCGAAGCCTTCTCTATCATTGCGTCGAATTCGGGTATATCATAGCCGGAATCCGTTATGTCGTAATCGCTTACACAGCGATTGAGATTTGCGGAAGGGTCGGCATAGCGCAAGCCGTAGCTGTCATCCACAAGATCCCAGTTGCCAAGGTCAAGCACCTCCGCACTGAAGCTGTTGCTTGAATAGCAAAGTATGACGTTTACGTATTCCTTGCCAAGATACGTTTCAAGCATATTCTTCACAAGCGTGGCCTTCTTCATTTCATTGTCGGAAGAGCTTGAGGAATAAACTATATCTATGGGCAACTTGCCGTCACAATCGAATTCGGTAAGCGGCAGCATGTCAACATGCCCCGCCTCAACGCTCTTGAGCGTTACACCGTCCGCTTCGCACAGCTCCGCAACCGCCGCCTGCATATACTCACGGGCCTTTTCAACATCGTAGGGATCGGTGTCTCTGTATAATGCAAGGTTGCCGTAATCGGTATAATCCTTGCCGTTCTCGTCGAATATGGCATTTTCCGGCAGCAACGTATAGCGGCAGAAGAACTCGGGATCGTTCGGTTCCCATATTGCGGAAAGGGTAACGGCATCTATTGCGGCGAATATGGCCTTGCGGAAGTTTTCATTCTGCACGGCCGCGGCCATTTCGGGGTTCTTGGTTTGGAAATTCCAACTGTACCAGTATGTCGTAACGGTCTTTTCGGAAAGATACACATAATCTTCCCATTCGCCGCCGCGTATGCTTGCAACCTCCTCAGATGTAAGGGATGTGCCCGTTATATTGCCGCGTTGGAACATTTCAAGGCTTGATATGCTGTCGGAAACATATTCCCACTGCAAAGTATCAAGCGTAAGGCTATCTATATCCCAATAGTTTTCATTCTTCGTAAGCACAAAGTTCTTATCAAGATCCCATTGAGATATGTAATAGCCGCCGTTATAGAGCATGGTTTCCTTGGATGTGGCAAAATCCTCGCCAACGCTGTCAAGAAATGCCTGTTCAACAGGAAGCGTCATATCAAGTTGCGCATATGAAAGGAAATACGGGCAGGGACCGGATAAGGTATACTCTACCGTATATTCGTCAATGGCCTTAACGCCTACCCTTTCGTCAAATGCGGCCACCACTTCCTCGTGGGTCTTGCCTATATCCTCGCCGTCATCAATGTCAACAAGGTCATAATAATAGTCATAAAGGCCGTCTATAACATTTCGAATGGTGCTTATACTGCTTGCGTTGTTTGCAGGATCCGCAATGTAGCGTATGCCCGCAACAAAATCGTCCGCCGTAACCTTATATTCCGTGGCGGCACCGGTGCTGTCCACCCAGTATATGTCAGGACGAATATGGAATGTCCACACGGAATAATCGTCGTTATATTCCCAGCTTTCCGCCATGCACGGCACACTGCGGCCGTATATATCCGTTTCAACAAGACCTTCAACTATATTTGCGATGAAGTTATAGTCGCTTGTATATTCCGTGCAATACGGATTCATGGACGTTATGGATGTTGAAAACGTGGATTTGTAAATCTTTTCGTATGATGTTTCGGCATTGTCATTTGCAGAAGGTGAGCCTTCCGGTGTAATGCCGTTTGCATTGGGATCCGCATTGGGTTCGGTCGTGCAACCCGCGGCAATTCCCATCAACATCATGATGGCCAACAATAAAGCAATCGTCTTTTTCATACCTGTTCTCCTTTTGATCTGATATGTCCAAGATAGAACCGACTTTATTCACTTTGTCTATCTTGCATGTATCCTAACACAAACCAATGCAGTTGTAAAGTACAAACTTAATATTTTTAATGATTTTATGTAATATTGGGCTTGCATTTTAGAGTTACATGGAATATAATTAAGTAAACGCTTTAATTTTAGCGGAGGAGGGAATAAATAATGAAGTCGGTTTTGGATGAAATCCGCGTCAAGACGAATGATCTTACAAAAAAGCAGCGGCACGTTGCACAATATATTTTGGATAACCCCGATGAAGTTTCATATTTATCGCTAAAGGAGCTTAGTCTGCGCACCTGCGTTTCCGAGGTTTCGGTACTGCGCGTGTGCAAGGCACTCGGTTATGAAAGCTTTATCGCGCTTAAAGATGCGCTAAGAGAGCATACGCAGGATGCATTCCGTGCGGTGACTCTGCCCGCGCCGAGTCTACATCCCGACAATCGCACGGGTGCCACGCCCGAACAGCTTTTGAAAATGGTGTGCGCGGACGAGCAGAACAACCTCTCTTCCACCATAGGACAGCTTGACACGGATAAGCTTGTCCGCTTCGCCCGTGAGTTGCTCAATGCCGAGCGCATATTCGTATTCGGGCATGACAGAACGTATGTGTTTGCCGACTATCTTTGCTACAGGCTTAACTTCCTGCGCATACAGGCCACGGCGGTACAGCTTGGTGAGGGCAACACGGTTTCGACAACGCTTGCGGGCATACAAAACGGAGATGTGGTGATACTCATGTCCTTCCCGCCGTATCACGAACCGATAAGCAATATCGTAAGCTATTGCCAATACCGCAACGTTCCCGTGATCACCATAACCGACACCATGGGCTCTCCCGCGGCACAAGGGTCGGACTGTGTTTTTCTGTGCCGCACAAGCGCAAGGTACTTTTACAATTCGCAGGTGGCAACGCTTTCTTTTATAAACATACTCACCTCGTCCATCGCGATAGAAATGGGCGGAAAATTTGACGATATTCTGTCCACGGAACAGGATGTTTCGGATTTTTTATACGGGTTCGTCGATATGGACAAAGGTGAAAAACAATTATAGAATATATATGGGAGAAAATATGTTTAAGCTATTGAAAAACTGCCATGTTTTTTCACCGAAGGATATCGGCAAGAACGATATTCTTATTGTGGGCGAGAGGATACACCTTATCGCGCCGAACCTTTCCGAATGGGAAGGGTTAAGCGGTATTGAGGTTTGGGACATGACCAATGCCGTTGTTTGCCCCGGTATTGTTGATACTCATGTGCATATAATCGGCGGCGGCGGTGAGCTTGGCCCCGTCTCGCGCACAAGGGAGATACGCCTTAGCGAATTGACGCTTAACGGCGTTACCACGGTTGTAAGCCCGCTTGGTACGGACGGCATAACGCGCAGCCTTAAATCACTGCTTATGAAGTGCCGTGCGCTTGAGGAGTTTAATATAACCTGCCGCATGCTCACGGGAAGTTACCGTTACCCCTCCCCCACCGTTACGGGTGATATAGCGGGCGATATGACCCTTATAAACGAGATAATCGGCGCAAAGATCGCCATATCCGATCACCGCGGTTCAAACGTCGGGTGGAAAGAGCTTGTGCATATCGGCTCTCAAGTGCATTTGGGTTCCATGCTTGCGCATAAAAAAGGGTTGGTAACAATACATGTCGGCAACGGCAAGGCAAGGCTGAAGCCCATATTTGACGCCGTTAACGAAAGCGACCTGCCACCAAGCCTGTTCGTGCCCACGCATTGCTGCCGCACGAGTGAACTTATAAGCGATGCGGTACAGCACAATAAGGCCGGCGGAACCGTTGACTTCACGGCCGATCTTCCCGAAAGTTCCTGCGGCACGGCGGCGGCCGTATACTCTGCACTTGAACAGGGTGCCGACCCGAGCCGCATAACCATGAGCAGCGATTCCTGCGGAAGTCTGCCCGAATTCGATGAGGCGGGCAACTGCGTAAGTCTTGGCTACTCAACGCCGAACACCCTGCTTTGTGAGCTTAGGCGTTTGAATACGAAATACGGTGTTTCGTTCGAAACCGCGCTTTCGTTCTTCACGTCAAATCCGGCGCGCACGGTAGGCTTTGGCGGTAAAAAGGGGATTCTTGCGCCCAATGCGGATGCGGATATAATGGTGCTTGACAACGATTATACCGTATCGATGCTGTTTTCCCGCGGCAAGCTGATGGTCGATGACCACAGGGCCGTGGCGAAGGACTTCTTTGAGCAAGCATAATCGAATAAAGCTTCTGTCGGCAGGTTATTTTTTCCCCCCCTCCATCCCTGCCGATGATCGTAGCGGCGGCCGTTTTCCTGTCTCATTTTTTCGCGGCCGCCCTTTTATTGTCCGAAATACACTTCAATAAGTGCAGAGAAACGCCCGTTGCGCGCAATAAAGCAGTTTGTGAATACTGCTATAAGGCGTTCACACTGGCTGTCTATTATGCTTCACCCGCCTCACCATCAACTACGGTATGCATAAATTGCATATACATCAACAAATATTTCACGCGGACGGCACAGAACCGTGTTGAAAAATGTGATTATACTGGTGTATAATACATAGAATTGGTGGTAGTATGCGCTTTTGCATACCATTCTCATGCGGAAGGGAGCTTGCATATGGAAAGCAAGGATATAAAAAAGCTTGGCCGTGCCGAGCTGATAGAGATAATTTATCAGCTTAAAAAAAGCGAGCAGGAGCTTCAAAACGAGGTTGCATCGCTTAAAGCCGCGCTTGAGGACAGGACCATAAAGACTGAAAATCTCGGCAGCGTTGCGGAGGCTTCGCTTGCCCTTAGCGGCGTGTTTGAAAAGGCGCAGGCCGCGGCGGATGCTTACCTTGCCGAGGTACAGCGCAGATATGCCAAGACCGATAACGAATGTGCGGCAAAGCTTCAAGAGGCGACCGCCAAGGCCGATGGTATAATTGCCGAGGCCAACCGCCAAAAGGACGCAATAGATCAGCAGTGCAGGGTCTCCCGTTCCGAATTGAGGAGGGTGACCGAGGTACTGCAATCGCTTAACGATTCATTCGGCGTATAAAAGGTAACTTGCATGGATAAACAGCATCAAGTACAAATACCGTCCCTTGAACAGATAGAAACCGAGCGCAAGCGCATACGGCGCGGCTTGTATTACAGGCGTGCGCTCAGGGGCACGGTGTCGGTGCTTGTGGTTGTGGCCGCTGTAGCGGTGCTTATAACAACGCTGTTTTTGCCGATATTGCAGATTTCGGGTGACAGTATGTCCCCAACGCTTGAGCATGACGAAATAGTCGTGCTGTTCAAGACGGACGATTTTCAATATGGTGACCTTATCGCGTTTTACTATCAGGGCAAGATACTGTTAAAGCGCGTTATCGCAATGCCCGACGATACTGTGGTTATAGACAATGAGGGCAACGTGTACGTTAACGAAATGCTTGTTGACGAACCGTATGTTACGGAAAAAAGCCTTGGCGACTGCGACCTTGAATTTCCGTATGTCGTGCCGGGGGACGGATTTTTCGTCATGGGGGACAGGCGAACAAACTCCGTTGACAGCAGAAACTCGGTTATAGGTGCCGTCACGCGGGATGACATAATAGGCAAGGTATTCATTCGCGTATGGCCCATAAACCGATTTGGGCTTATGGTTTAGCCTAAGGCGGTATTATTTTGAATGAAGGGAGGGGAACACCGTTGCGGGATACTTTCAGCGAAAGCTTAAAGAGCATCATTTCCGATAAAAACAGATACACCAAGATGACCGCTATTCTTCTGGTGCTTTCCCTTCTTGTATCCGTAAATGTATTCTTTGTTATGCGTCAGCCCGGCATTACCATGGCGGGAGATGCCGCCTGCGGCAAGCAGGAGCATGTCCATACGGACGGTTGCTATTCATATGAACTTATATGCACCCTTGATGAAGAACCCCATACCCATACGGACGATTGTTACAGTGCAAACGAAAACGGCGAAAGCGTGCTTACCTGCACTGTTTCGGCCGAACCGCATGTCCATACGGAAGAATGTTATGTAAAGACGCTTATTTGCACCGTTGAGGAGCATACCCACACCCAAGAGTGCTACAGCGACCCCAATGCCGACACCGAAACTCAGCTTGATTGGCAGAACATGCTGTCAGGCTACAGGAACGGCACCGTGGCCGAAAACATGGTAAGGATTGCCCGCAGTCAGATAGGGTATAAGGAAAGCGAACGCAATTTTGAAGCGGATGAAAACGGCGTGCGCCGCGGCTACACGCGCTATGGCGCATGGTACGGGTTGCCCTATGCGGACTGGTCTGCGATTTTCGTAAGCTTCTGCCTGAATTATGCGGGCGCGGATAAAGCCGAAATGCCCTTCAACACGGGCGCAAATTCAATGGCATCGCTGTGGAAATCCACGGGTCGGTTTGCTGAGGGCGATTATTCACCGGTTGCGGGCGATATAGTATTCTTCAACAACAATACAGCGGGTATTATATTGAGCGTAAGCGGCGATTCCATGGAGGTTGTCGAGGGCGATGTTGACGCCGCCGTGTGCGCACGCAGTGTAATCCGCACAAGCAACGCCATACTCGGCTACGGCATAGTTACGCCGCAGGAAGCCGACGAGTCCGAGCCCACATCCGAACCCGAACCCACGCCCACGCCCGATAGTCAAGCTTCTCCCACACCCGAAGCGGATGCAAATGCCTATGTTTCACCTTCTCCCGAGGCGGACGGCGAAAACGGCAGCCACGCATGCGACTGCGGCGCGGAAAATGCCGAAACCGTTGATATGCATAGTGAAGATTGCGCATACAGGGCATATATGGTATCCCTTGCGCAGGATATGAGCGCGGATGAGCTGTATGCCATGTGGCAGGAGCTTGGTGAAGCGGAACAAAACTTTATACTTGAATATACGGCATCAACGGATGCACTTTATGATAAGGCGGCGGCGCTTATTGCCCTGCTTTCGAGTGAGGGCGGCGTAAGTGAGCTTTGTGCGCAATCGGGTGACGTAAGCGTAAGCGCAAGCGGCAGCTTTAATGAGGGTGCCGCGCTTAACGTAAGCGAGCTTGAATACACGCAGGATCAAGTGAATGAGCTTATTGCCCCCGCAGTAAGCACACGCTTTGCCGCGTGGAGCATAACCATAAGCGAAACAACGGACGGCGAAGCGGCCGCGGCCGATTATACGGGCGTTGTGTTCACCGTGGCTTCCCCCGAAACGGTGAGTGCCGAGGGTGAAACGCTGTTCGTTGCGCATGTTGACTCTCTGGGTGCACTTATCGGCACAACGCAGGTCATATCAACGGACGGTGCAATAACATTTGCCCCCATGGGCGCAGATACGTACATTTTCTATGCGCAAACGGAAAGCGCGATTGACACCGACGGCATTGCGGAAGCTGCCATCGGCACCAACTGGATTGCATTAAGGGACAGCGGCTACTTTACATATTGGGAAAAGTATGCTTCCTCCGCCGTTTCGTCATATTCGGTCGCGGCACAGGACAGTACCGCCCTGCGTGCTTCGGCATTGAGCGTGGCAAGCGAATATAAGCCCGACAGCGACAAGCCGAGCAGCGAGCAGATAAATGCGGCAGGCGGCAGCAAAACAAGCGAGGACGGCGAAGTTACCGTAAGCAAGACTATAAACGGCACGGACATTGAAAACGTGTTTGACATTACGCTTACCGTTCAGACAACGCAGAAGATAGACGATGTTATAAACGAACCCGACATGGCCGTTGTTATAGTAATGGACATTTCCAATACCATGAATGATAACTTTGGCGGTGTTACAAGGTATGCCGCGGCAATGGAGGCGGCGGAGGGCTTTTTGGACAGCTTTGCCGAAAACAACACGCTTGGCGTAAGCAAGGTGGGCTACGTTGCGTTCAATACGGATGCGCATCAGATATTCGGCTTGCAAGCGTGTACAAACGAAACCCAAGCCAATAAGCTGAAAAACACCATGCGCACAGACACGGGCCGCATAATAAATGCAAATAACTACGGCGTTGCACACAACCGCTTTACCAATATAGAGGGCGGATTGAAAATGGCGCAGGATATGCTCAGCGGCGTTTCCAATAAGAACAAGTTTATTATACTGCTGACGGACGGTTTCCCGACAACGTATTTGGAAAGCGGCTATAAGGGCTATGACCCGTATGATACCACGGGTCGATTCTATGACCATGTGCTGAACGTGCCCTGTTCAAGCGGCACAAGCTACAGCGACAAGGCCGCAATTCGCGCAAGAAATATGGCCGCAAGTATAAAGAACAGCGGCACGACCATATTCTCCATCGGTGTTGACGTTGGCGGCCAAACGATACAGAAATACATTGAAACGAGTGAAACTCTTGGCGGTATTTCCATTGTTGACCGTACGGGCACAACGTATGAAATAGGCGATGCAACAAGCACAGAATCCTATAAGAATTGGCTGAGAAGCAGCATCGGTTCTAACTATTATTATGACAGTACAAATACCGCGGGCTTGAAGGATGCGTATAATCAGATATTTGCTGAGATAAAAACGCAGATCGGCACTGCTACCGAGGCAAGCTGGGTGGCAACGGACCCGCTGAAAACCATTAAAGATAAGGTTGAATTTATAGATTTCTATAATATCAAAAGTGAGCTTGTTGCCAACCTTACAGGCAAACATGCAGAGGGTGAAGAGAACACCGCGTCATTTGACGATGATAGTTCCACAATAAGTTGGGACTTGAAAAAATCGGGCTACACCTCTGCCACGAATGATGAAGTAACCACATATACCTATTTGTTGAAATACCGCGTAAGGTTGAAGAACGAATATGAAAATTATGAGGAAAACTCCATCCAAGATACAAATGACGATACATTCCTTACCTACCGCACCGTACAGACGGTAAACGGCACTACAACCGTTTCGGACGATAAGACGGTTCAGTTCCCCATCCCCTCCGTGCACGGCTTCCTTGCGGAGTTTACGTTCACAAAGGTAAACGCGCAGACGCTTGCACCGCTTGAGGGAGTCGAGTTTACCCTTACGCATGATACAGAGAATTGCAGTATATGCCACGGTGACGGAACATGTGTCGATTTGAAAAAGTACACCGCCACATCGGATAAAAACGGCGTTGTCACGTTCACTGACCTGCCGAGCGGCCACAACTATATACTTACTGAAACCAAGTTCCCCGCGGGCTTCCATGCGGAGAATAATACCGACACATATTTGGTCACTATAGCCTACGATGAAATAACCTTTAGAGTGACCGACAGTGACGGAACAACCGAAGCCTTGGACGGTACGAACGGCTATGTCGTCAAGAATGTGCCCACGCAGTACACATTGCCCACCACGGGCGGCGTTGGCATTGCTCCCTTTGTTATAACAGGCACGCTGATAATATCGGCGGCCGTTATATACGGATATACATTGCGCAAAAGGAGGCGGAGCGGGTCTTAACCCTCCATTCTCCCGAACCGCATCCAAAAGCGCGATGTGTATTCAAAAAATATAGCGCAAAAATTTTGTTTTCAGAAAGGAACACAAACATGAAAAGAATTGCTGCTGTAATTATGGCTCTGTTGATGGTCATCGGCGTTGCATCCGTGGCATTTGCGAATGAAACCTACACCATCACCGTTACCGATGATCGTACCTATGAAGTCTACCAGATCTTCACGGGCGACCTTTCGGGCACTACCCTTTCAAACGTAAAGTGGGGCAAGAACGGCACAGGCACCGAGGGTGTCGCCGTTGATGCAAATGTGCTTGAAGCTCTCGGCAAGCTCACAAACTCCTCTGATACCGACAAGCTGACAGAGATCGAGAAGTATGTCAACTTCAATTCCGACAAACTCGGTACAGTAACGAAGGAGAGCCCCCTCAGCGTTGCACCCGGTTACTACCTGCTCAAGGACGTTACCGAGCTTGGCGATGGGCAGGAAGAAAGCCTTTACGTCGTTAAGATTGTCGCCAACGTAGAAGTCAAAGCCAAGGCAGGCGAAGTGACGAGCGAAAAGAAGGTAAAGGACAAGAACGATTCCACGGGCGTAGAGAGCGAATGGCAGGACAGCGCAAGCTATGACATCGGTGACGATGTGCCCTTTAAGCTCAGCGCAACCATAACAAATCAGTATGCCAACTATAAGCATTACTACCTTGCCTTCCACGATACCCTGTCAGAAGGTCTTACCTTTAATGCTGACAGCGTTAAAGTGAAGATAGACGGCACAACCGTTACCAGTGGCTATGAGCTTGTAACCGAGGGTCTTACCGACGGCTGCACATTTGAGGTTGTGTTCAATGATCTCAAGAACACTACCGCTCATGCAAGCAGCGTCATCACCGTTGAATACACCGCAAAGCTCAATGAGCAGGCCACAATCGGCAGCACGGGCAACGACAACAAGATGAATGTTGAGTACTCTAACAACCCCAATGACGAGAGCGAAGGCAAACCCGATGAACCCGGCAAAACCCCCGAAGATAAGGTTGTTGTGTTCACCTACAAGCTTGTTGTGAACAAGGTCGATCAAGAGCAGAAGCCCCTTACCGGCGCAGGCTTCACCCTGTATAAGAAAGTAAAGGATGAAACCGCTGCCGAGGGTTACAAGTGGGAGCAGATAGGCGAAGAGATCAAGGGCGAAGAAATGACCACCTTTGAATGGAAGGGCCTTGACGATGGCGACTATAAGCTCGTTGAAACCACCACCCCCGCGGGTTACAACACCATGGCGGATATAGAGTTCACCATAGACGACACTATTGGCGGTGAGGATAATATCACCCTTACAGGCCTTGTGGCCGCTGCCAACAACCAGACTTGGATAACGGGCACCCCTGCCGACGGCAAGCTTGAAACCGACATCGTGAACAACAAGGGTACCATACTGCCCGAAACAGGCGCACAGGGCACCGTGATGTTCATAACCTTCGGTTCAATAATTGCCGTTGCGGCAGTCGTACTGATGGTAACGCGCAAGAAGATGTCCGTTTACGAGGACTAAATCTTTAACCCCTTAGCAGCAGATTTTTCGCGGCGGGCAGCCTGAGCCGCTGTCCGCCGCTATGCTGATAATTTTGACCGTTTTTGGAGATACTGCCATGAAGAAAGACAGGGCGGGCATAATACTCGTGCTTATGCTGTTTATCGGCGTGTGCGTACTGCTGTACCCTGCGGTAAGCCAATACTGGAACTCAAAAACGCAGACGCGGGCGGTCGAAAACTATCAGCAGATACTTGAATCCCTTAACGGGGAGGATAATTCCGCCCTGTTTGAGGCGGCCGAGGAGTACAATTTGGCACTGCTGCAGCTTGATGACCCGTTATACGACCACAGTTCCCTTGCCGATTATCTTGACATACTTGATATAAGCGGCACGGGCATAATGGGTTATGTTTCGATTGAAAAGCTTGGTGTGGAGCTGCCCATTTATCACACCGTATCCGCACAGGTGTTGAACATCGCCTGCGGCCATATAGAGGGCTCATCCCTGCCCGTGGGAGGGGAAAGCACACACAGCGTGCTTTCGGCGCACAGAGGGCTTCCCCATGCAAAGCTGTTTACCGACCTTGACAAGTTGGAGCTTGGGGACACGTTTACAATTACCATATTGGATAAAACGCTGACATATCAGGTAGATCAAATAAAAGTTGTATCGCCTGATGAGGTCGGCTATATCCAAATCATAAGCGGCGAGGATCACTGCACACTTTTGACCTGCACGCCTTACGGAATAAATTCGCACAGGCTGCTTGTTCGCGGTACGCGCATAGAGAACGCCGCACCGAAGCTGTATGTAACAAGCGATGCATACAGGATAGATTCGCTTGTGGCAACGCCCGTTGTGGCCGCGCCAATGTTGCTTATACTGCTTATAGTGTTGATGGTAAAATACCGCAACAAGGGCAGTAAACCTCTTATTTCAAAGGAGGATGTGAAAAGATGACAAGAAAAGTATCGGCACTTTTATGCTTCGTTTTGAGTATGTGCCTTTTGATATTGCCGTCGAACGTATGCGCCGTTTCCACTACGGAGGCAACGCAACCCATCCGCACGGACAGTGAATGTACGCTCAGCATAACATACGGTTATGATGGGCTGAAGTTTGCATCCGCAGAGGTTTCAATATATAAAATAGCATCCGTTTCGGCGGATTTTCAGTACACCTACACAAACGATTTTGCACCCGTAAAGCTTGATCTGAACGGCATTGATACATCCGACGATTGGAATACGGTCAAATCAACGCTTGATTCCTTCATTGCATCAAATAAAATAAAGCCGACCACAACCGTTAAAACGGATGAAAACGGTGTGGCCGTGTTCAAAAAGCTTTCCGTGGGGCTGTATTTTGTTTCAATGACGGCCGTGAATAAGGATGGGTTCAGATATTACTTTTACCCAACGCTTGTATCACTGCCGAACCTTAACGCACAGACCAAGGATTGGGATTATTCCGTTTCCGTTGCGCCAAAGCCCGAGGTTGACCCGCCCGATGATAATACGCACGATGATGTGCGTTACAAGGTGGTAAAGCTTTGGCGAAACGATCACGGCATATCGCGCCCGAACACCGTAACGGTGGACATAATAAGGAATTATACGGTCGTAAAAACCGTGATACTGTCAGAGGCTACAGGCTGGTCATACGAATGGATAGCCGACAATGACGGCAGCGTGTGGAACGTTGCCGAAAGGAACGTGCCAAGTGATTATGTTTCGGTCGTTGACAAATATACAACCACGTTTACGATAACAAACACCGTGCCCGAGGATAAGACACCTGTCGGCGATAAGCCCTCAAACCCAAAAACGGGCGATAGCACGAACCTTACACTGTACATAATGCTCATGTGCATTTCGGGTATTGTGCTTATAGTGCTTGGCATAACGGGCAAAAGGAAAAGCAAATGAATAAGCGTACTCGGATAATGTCGGCCTGCATAGTTGCGGGCTGTGCGCTTATATTGGCCGCACTCGGGCTTATCATATTCATGCAAGTAATGATAAGCCGCAGTGAAAAGGCCGCGCAGGATGTAAGCGCGGCAATACTCGATTCCATAGCCGAACCGCATGCGGCCGCAAAGCAGACAAAAGAAAACACCGCCATGAGCGTGCTTTCCGTAGGCGGGCGGGACTATGTCGGCCTTATTGAGTTGCCAAGTCACGCACTAACGCTTCCCATTGCCGCAGAAGAGGAGCCGCTTTCACTTTTGCCGTATGTATACAGCGGGTCCGTCTATGCCGAAAGCATGGTGATATACGCCTCGACTCAGCGGGGTCAAATTGATTTTTATAAAGAAATAAACGTATACGATGCCGTATACTTTACCGATATGACGGGCGGCCGATATTCATTTGAAGTGGCGGACATACTCTACCGCACCGAAATAACGGAACAAATGCTGCAGGATTGCAAATACCCGCTTGTGATACTTACAGAGGGTCAAAACGCGAATGAATATGTGCTTATCTGCTGTGATTTATAAGAGGACAAACGCATGAACGGTAAAAGAGTGATTCGGCTTATTCTTTTCATATTGTCGGTGGGCGTGTTTGCTTTTTCCGCTTATATGCTTATAAGCTACTGCGTTGATGAACAAAGGAACGCGGATGTTATCTCTGCCGCGAAAGCCGCGGTTGTGCAGCACACGCCTTCTCCCGCTGCCGCGGAGGAAACGGCGCCTCACTACGACAATGTGCAAGCTGATGATAAGGAGTGTGCACCTATAAGTGTGGATTTTTCAGCCCTGTTTGAACAAAACGGTGACATAGTTGCATACATTTATTCGCCCGATACGCCGATAGATATGCCCATAGTGCAGGCGGCGGACAATGATTATTATCTTCACCGCCTTTTGAACGGCGAAACCAACCGCGCAGGTTCAATATTCATGGACTGGCGAAGCGCACCCGATTTTTCCGACGTGAATACAATAATATACGGTCACAACATGAAAAGCGGAGCAATGTTCGGCACAATAGACGAATATAAATCGCAAGACTATTACGAGGCGCACCCCGCAATATACATACTTACGCCAAGTGCAAATTACAAAGCGGAGGTTATTGCGGGCGCAGTGATACAGAGCGATTCCGCCATTTATGACACTTCCTCGGGCGAAGATAAAGTATATAAGGAAATAGCCAAGGTCGTGGCGGATTCAACCTTCACATCGGCGGTACAGGTGCAAACAGGCGAACGCTTTGTCACGCTTTCCACCTGCTCCTACGAGTTTGACGATGCACGCTATGTATTGATTTGCCGCCTTAAAGAAATCGGCTGATATAAAAATCCCCTTTAACCAAAGGGGATTTTTGCTGTGTATGGCTTATTTTGCCGCAAGTACCTGCTTGAGATTTTGGGCAAGTTGGTCGGAACAGGAGGTAGTCCTGTCGCCGCAGTGAATGCCGTCAAGGCGGGCTATTACCTCTTCAACGGTCATGCCCTCGGCAAGTGCGCCAAGTGCTTTAAGGTTGCCGTTGCAGCCGCCCAGATAACGGATGTTGTGTACGCGGCCATCCTCAATGTCAAGGTCTATCATGCGGGAGCATACTCCCTTGGGGTAAAACGTGTAATGCATATAAGCATCCTCCTTGGTTATATATGGTTTAATTTTTTGTCCATCTTCCGCTTGCGCCGCACGGCAGAACAAGTCCCTCCCCGCCGCGAGTTATGGGCAGACCCACTTCGTCCGCCTCAATATGCCCGCTACCTATCGCCACGCGCAGTGCATTTGAAAGCACGGTTGGCGCAAGACCCGTGGTGTACGAATTTATAAGGAAAAACAGTGCATTTTCATCAAGCAGTTTCACACATTCCTTCAAGAGCGGATAAAGCCCCTCCTCTATCTTCCATGTTTCGCCGCTCGGCCCGCGGCCGTAGCTTGGCGGGTCCATAAGTATGCCGTGGTATGTTCTGCCGCGCCGTTGTTCGCGAAGCACGAATTTCATAACATCATCGACTATAAATCTTACGGGTTTGTCCCCAAGTCCGCTTTGGTTAAGATTATCCTTTGCCCATGCAACCATGCCCTTTGCGGCATCGACATGAACCACCTCTGCGCCCGCGCTTGCAAGCGCACATGTTGCGCCGCCCGTATACGCAAACAAGTTCAGTACACGCGGCTTTTCACCGTTGGGAAGCTTTGCCGTGCGCACTATATCCTGCATCCACGCCCAGTTTACGGCCTGTTCGGGAAAAAGGCCCGTGTGCTTAAAGCCCGTGGGCCGCACGATAAAGCTAAGCTCCCGCCAGCGTATCGTCCATGCATCGCTGAGGGAGGCGTTGTATTCCCAGTGCCCGCCGCCCGACGATGAGCGGATATAATGCGCATCGCTCTTGGCATTGCCGCGTCCCATGGGCCAAACGGCCTGCGGGTCGGGTCTGAGCAATGTTACGTCGCCCCAGCGTTCCAGCTTTTCGCCGCCGCCGGCATCCATTATTTCATAATCAAGCCAACTGTCGGCAAGATACATGTGCTACCTCCTCAGCAACCGGGCATCATGCCCAGCAGAAAATTTGATCTGTAAAAGAACTGCGCCATTACGGATTCATTTACCATATCCGTAAGGAATTTGAATTTGCCCTGAAGCACAATAAGCACGGGCGGCAGCAGCATAAAAAGCAGAAACGCCGCAAGTATGCCCCGCACAAGCCCGACTCCGCCTGCGATGGCACGGTCTGCAATTCTAAGGCTCGGCATTGTCCATGCATAGTCAACACCGTTTATGATAAACGCTATCAGCGCGCGCACAATGGCAAATATGACAATAAACACCAGTATGTTTATAAACAGAATAACTATCGTTTGGTTAAAATAGTCGCCAAGCGTTACTATTCCTTCATCCGCAAAGGTTTCCTTTGCAATGTTGTCCGCTATGTTCTTTGCAAGCGGATACGGCATATCCGCATTTATAAAGACGGAATTGAGCGTATCCGTACTGATTTCCGAAATGTTGGTTTTTGCAAGCTCAACATCATTTACATATTCGCTGCCCTCGGTATAATAAAGCATGGTATTAAAAAGCTTATCGTTTGAGCGTATTATGCTTGAGCCTACCGGCAACAGCACTATTGCAACAAGCCACGAAAGTATGTATGCGCCTATTGAAAGAAGCGTTGGCAAAAAGCCGCGATATACCCCGTGCAGCACAAAAAATGCCAACACCGCTATAACGGCAATATCCAAAAGATTCAATCCTTCGTTACCTCCTTTACAAAAGTATCGTGCGCTTATTTAAGCCGCACAAGCTTTAATGAACCGTCCGCCGCCTCGCAAAGCACGTCCGATTCGCTTAATTTCTTTGCGCCCACACATGTAAATTCAAGTGCGAACGTGTCCCCCTTAACGCCCGCGGCGCTGTATTTACAAATGCTGTTTGACGAAAATGCCACCATTTTGCCGCCGCACGCCATTACGGAATGGATATCCTCGCTAAGCTGAACCGTGCGCGCCGTGGCGTTATTTTGGGCGGCCTCACTTACGCTGTAAAGCTTTACCTCGTTCATCGCATCGACTCCGCGCGGAACGAATAGGAAAAGCGGCTTGGTTGAGGCGGTAGAATGATCCTCAAGCCTATAGCCGTATGTCAAAAGCCGCCAGCTTTCGCCGCTTATGCCGGCATCACACCGTATAAGCTGCTCCGTGCCCGAAATGAATATGCTTTCATCCGTGAAAACAACCCCGTCCACAAGCTGCGAATTCACGCTTATCACCCCGCTCATTGCGGCAACGGTTTGGCCGCCCTGAACGGTATAGCTGTACGTTGTAAGGGTAGTTACGGGTGTTGTTGCCGAAGTTGAAAGCGTAAGCGTCCACATAAGGTCGGATGCGGAGGACGAATAAAAGCCGCAGCCGATTATCATATCGGTCTGCTGTTCTATTATATCGACAAGCGTACCCTCTTTTGAGTAAACAAGCACGGCATCCGCTCCGCTCGTATCGCGCCTGAGTATGGCAATGTGATTCTTTGCGCAGTTGAGCGAAATTATCTGCCCGCCCACGTCTATAAGCTGTTCCGTGCCGACTATCTGAACGGAGCTTCCCGAATAAAGCACGGCGGTACCGTTTTCGGCGGCTACGGTAACGTTGGTCGTGCCAAGGCTTATGCTTGTTGCACCATCGGGGTTCGTGGGGTCATAGCGTACAAGCGTTGTGCCGTCAACATAGTAGAATATACCATCGGAATAGGCATATTCGGCCTCCGAATAAAACGGAAGCTCCATCACCGTGCCGAACGATGAACGGCTTTTCAAAAACGTAAGTACCCCAAATACACCGAGCGCGACAAGCACGGCGGCAAGCAAGACCATAACAACCTGCCGAACGGATACGGTAGCCCTTTTTGCGCCTTTTCTTCTCATATAAACTACTTGCCCGTTATAAAGTCAAGCACGCCGTGTAGCACGCAAAACTCCGCAGGCGTTGTGCCCTTGGGCTCACCATCGCACTCTATCCGTGTGGGAAGGTCGGTGCTCACCTGTATGCTCCTTGCCCTAAAGTATATAAATTCCTTGTATTTAAGGTGCGTTCCCTTCATATACTTCGGAAGAAGATACAAAAACCTAAGCCTTGATACCTTTTTTATAAGGCAGAAGTCAATAAGTCCGTCATCATACTCGGCATCGGGGGCGCAATTTATTCCGCCCGCAAAGCGGCGGCCGTTACAAGCAGTAAGCATTATGGCATCCGCACTGAAATGCCTGCCGTCATCGGTTACTATATCCGTCTTTGCGCAGGAAAGGTGAATGAGCGATTCGAATATGCCCAAAAGATACGGCAGCATGCCGTTAAGCTTGCGCTTATACTTGTCGGTATACCTTACAACATCCACATCAAAGCCGTAGCCCGATACGTTTATGAAGAATGCTCCGCCCGCCATGCCCGCATCAAGCGGCCTACTTATGTCGGAACCGAGCACATCAACAAGCTCCTCATCGCTTTCGGGAAGCCCTATGCCATGCGCAAAATCGTTGCCCGTGCCGAACGGCAGCACGCCGAGCTTTATACCCGTGTGATCCTTTACAACGCTTGCAACCTCGTTAAGCGTACCGTCCCCGCCGACTGCGATTATGCGCGTTTCGCCCGCGGCTATGGCCTCTCTTGCCAGCTTTACCGCGTGGCCCGGGTATTCACTGAAGCAATAGCGGTACTCCATGCCGCGCTGTTCCATTATGCCGCGCACGAGTGAAAAGCGGCGCATACCCTCGCCCGAACCCGATACGGGATTAACTATAAAATAAAGTCCTGACATATTCCCCTCCGCAAATTATGCTTCCTTGGGAAGCAACACCTTTAGCGCGCCCTCAAGCACACGGAAAGTGGCGGGCGTTGAAAGGTCAACCTCACCGTCGAGCTGCAACGTGCACGAAGTCGGGCAACTCACCTTTATTTCCTTTGTGCGTATGTGGTGCGCAATGTTTGTATACTTCATGTGCTTGCCCTTTATAAAACTCGGCAGCAGCGTGATAAGCTTCAGTGTGCTTATTTTACTTATATAGCACACGTCAAGCATGCCGTCCATGGGGTCGGCCATGGGCACGGCGCGCATGCCGCCGCCGATATATTGGCCATTGCCCACGCTTAATATAAGCGATTCACATTCTTCTTTTATGCCGTCATGCTCAAGAGTAAGCGGCATTGCCTTCAGGTGCGAAAGTGCATCTACAATGCCGAGCATATACGGAAGCATACCGTTGTGCTTTTCCTTATGCTTTTCAGTCGCACGGAGCACGTCAACGTCAAAGCCCAGCCCCGCAACATTTATAAATGTCCTTCCGTTCACCTCGGCCGCGTCCGCATTCTTCACAACGCCGTGCAACAGGGTGTTTATAGCCCCTTCCACCGTTTTTGCAAAGCCCATTACCTTGGTAAAATCGTTGCCCGTGCCAAACGGAAGCACCGCAAGCACACCATCCGTGCCGATAAGGGCGGCGGCAACCTCGTTAACGGTACCGTCCCCGCCAACTGCCGCAATAAGCTTATGCCCCGAAGCTATCGCCTTTTTTGCAAGCTCCGTAGCGTGATGCGGGGCGGCGGTATAATCAAACGAAAAATCTATACCGCGTTGTTTGAGTATAGCGGAAAGCTCACCGAACTTTTCCGCCGCCATGCCGGAGCCGGAAACGGGATTGACTATAAAATACGGATTATCCATATATACCTCCATGGGTACAACACTTCTATTATAATTCTAATTCATATTTGGCGATATGTACAGTCGAAATGCTGTAAAATTTCCGTGTACTTTTGAAGCACGGTGCATATTAAGGCGTAAATTGAGGGCGCACAAGCGATTTAAGTTCGGCATGTGCGCCCTTGAAGATCAATTTAATGAACGTGCGGTGCGTGGAAAAACGCCTCACTTATTACCTCCCACGCAAGGTAAAATGCGGCAATGAGAATTATTATGCCCAGCACCGTGCGCACAATCTTTTCCGTTTTCATGTATTTCGGGGAGTTCATAAGGCGATTCACAAGTCCCGCACTCGTGCCCGCAATAATGCTCAGCACCCCGTGCCCAACGGAGAATATAACAAGCAGTATTATCCCGTAAAGGGTACTTGCACGGTCCGCAACTATTGCAAGCAGGGCAATCAGCACGGGCGTTGTGCAGTGCGAAGAGAAAGCCCCCGCAAGCAGACCCGCAAGGAACGTGGCACCGTAGCCCTTATTCGGCTTTGCCTTTATGGTAGCCTCAGGTATAAGCTCAAACACGCCGAACATCTGCAATGCCATGGCTATAAGCAGCAGTGCAAGCGCAACGTGCAACCACACGCCAAGTGAGTTCAAAAGATTCCCGAGAAGCGACGCCACTGCCCCAAGTGCCGTAAACGTTACCGTTGACCCAAGCGCAAACATAAGCGAAAGGCAAAACGCTTTTTTCGGTTCATGCTCGTCAAGCCCGCCGACACAGCCCAAAATAAGCGGAACGGTCGAAAGCGAGCACGGCGTAAGGCTTGTAAGCAGCCCCGCCACAAGTGCGATAAGCGGTGCAAGCCACACACTGCTGCCCGCAAGGTTTGAAATAAAGCTTAAAATATCATCCATTTATAATACACCCGATTCTTATTGTATAAGGGTTTGCGGCGAAACATTCCCGCAAAATGAATGGTAACTCATTATCGCCGCCAACGCAAGGGCTATTTGTGACAAAACCGTGAACAGGTTTACTGCTCTACATATATAATAACACTCCCGACAGGATATACCCTCGGGAGTGCAGTCGTTCTCGGCTTTGCGCCATGATATACTATTTTTTGCCTGCGGCTTTGTCAAACTCAAGCAGTATATCCACATGCGGCGCGGAAGTGAGCATTGATACTGCTATTATTGCCACGCTTGACGCAAGGAATGCAGGCAATAGCTCGTATATGCCGAATATGCCGCCAATGGGCTTTATAACAAGCTTCCACAGGAAAACCATGCCGCCGCCCGTAAGCATCCCCGCTATTGCTCCTTGGCGTGTTGTACGCTTCCAGAAAAGGCTGAAGAGCATAAGCGGCCCAAACGTTGCACCAAAGCCCGCCCATGCAAACGATACTATGGTGAAAATAACGCTGTCCTCATCAAGTGCCATAAGTGCGGCAATCGCGGTTATTACAACAAGCATTATGCGCGTAAGCCGCATCACCTGCCTATCGGTGGCATCCTTTTTGAATATGCCCTGAAACATATTCTTTGCAAATGCGGAGGCGGCTATAAGCAAATATGAATCAGAGGAGCTTATCGTTGCCGCAAGTATGCCCGCCATTGCAAGCCCCGCAAGCGATGCGGGCAACAATGTACGCGCCATGTGTACAAACACGTTTTCCGCTTCACTTGCACTCGTAAGCGCCGTGGGGAACAGTGCGCGGCCTACTATGCCTATAAATATTGCCGCCGCAAGCGATATAATAACCCACACCATTGCTACGCGCCGCGCACGTTTAAGCTCATCTTCCCTGCGTATGGCCATAAAGCGCAGCAGTACCTGCGGCATGCCGAAATAGCCGAGTCCCCACGCAAGCATGCTTGCAACGTTCAGCGCACCGTAATCCGCACGTGCGCCGAACACGGGGTTGCCGTTTGACACAAGCTGAGCTCCGTTTTCCGTTACGGGGCTTGCTATGCCGAAAAACTCGAGAAAGCCCGGGAATGCGCTTACGTTTTCCATAACCGCATTGAACCCGCCCGCGTTTGCCGTGCCAAGCCAAAGCACGCCCACAAGCACGATAACCATTACAATCGCCTGCATGAAGTCGCTTGCACTTTCCGCAAGGAAGCCGCCAAGCAGCGTATACAGCAGTACAAACGCCGCACCAACAAGCATCATCAGCGCATACGGCGCATTAAACAGTGATGAAAACAGCTTGCCGCAGGTAACAAGGCAACTTGCCGCATACACGGTAAAGAATATCAATATAAATGCGGACGATATGCCCATTATAACCTTTTTCTTTTCATGAAAGCGGTTTGAAAAAAAGTCCGGCAGCGTTATGGCATTGTCCGCTATTATGCTATACCGCCTAAGCCGTTTTGATACCACAAGCCAGTTTATATACGTTCCCACGGCAAGCCCTGCCGCAGTCCAAAATGCATCCGCAAGGCCGCACCAGTACGCAACCCCCGGCAGACCCATCAGTAGCCAGCCGCTCATGTCCGATGCTTCCGCGCTCATTGCGCTTACCCAAGGGCCAAGACTCCTGCCGCCAAGAAAAAACTTGTCCGAATCGGCATTGGCGCGGCGGGCAAAGTATATGCCTATGCCTATAACGGCCGCCATATATGCCGCCATTACCAGCAGTATGTGTAACTGCTCCCGTTCCATAAATTTGATCCTCCTCATATTCTAACATGAAATAAATTCATGTTTTATGCTGCGCAAGCAATTTATATCGGCGTATTATAGTTGCATATTATTCAAAAAGCAAGCGTATTTTTCAATTTTTTATTGGAATCGCTTGCATTTGCCGAAAAAGTGCCGTATCATATAGAATAATACGAAAGATGAATTATATTCACTTAAACGGAGGCTATTATGAGCGAAGCAAAGTATGCCATGTTCGTTAAGGCGGTTGAGCTTAAAAGTCTTGCCCTTGCGGCGGAACAGCTATGCTGTACGCCAAGTGCCGTAAGTCACGGCATAAGTGCGCTTGAGGCGGAACTTGGGCTGAAGCTTATGAAGCGCACGCGCGGCGGTGTTGAGCTTACGGCGGAGGGTGCACACGTTATAGATGCCGTTCGCGGCGTATTGAGCGCAATGGAGCGCGTGGAACAGGCCGCGCGCGAGGCACGAAGCGGCAGCGGCGGCACAGTGCGCATAGGCGCATTCACAAGCGTTGCCGTGCACTGGCTGCCGGGCATGATAAAAAGCTTTGATGCGCAATGTCCGCATGTGGAATTTCGTCTGCTCAACGGCGATTATCACGACATAAACACATGGCTTGAGGAAGGCAGCATAGACATAGGTTTCGTAACAATGCCCGATTACCCCGAAAACTGCCGCTGTATATCATTAAAGGAGGATAGACTGCTTGCGGTTCTGCCCAAGTCGCACCCGCTTGCCAACGCCGGGAGTTTCCCCGTTGCACAGGCGGAAAACGAAAGCTTTATCTCCATAATGGAAAACAGTGACAACGATGCCCGCCGCGCACTGGATATGGCGGGTGTGCGGGCGCATGTGCGTTACACCACAAAGGATGATTATGCCGTTATAGCAATGGTGGAGCAGGGACTTGGCATAAGCATAATGCCCGAGCTTCTTCTAAGCGGTCACGCAAGTCATGTTGCCCTGCTTCCGCTCGACAACGGTGCAAGCCGTACCATAGGCGCGGCCATACCCAAGGCAAACGAGGACAATGCCGCCGCACAGCGTTTTGTTTCACATATGAAGGCATGGCTGAGCGGCAATGTATGATGTGCGTTCCTTTCGGCTCCGCCGTACAGACGGAATACGACATGCAATTCGTCGGCATTATAAAGCCCCGATACCATATAAAGCATCGGGTTTTTTATATAATAAATCAGCTTATTTCGGATAAATCGGCTTATTTCAAATAAAATCTCGGATTGTAGGCCGTGCCGTTACAGCGCAGTTCAAAATGCAGATGTGCCTTATCGGCATTGCCGCTGCTGCCCGCAAGGGCAATAACGTCGCCCTGCGCCACGGTATCACCGAGTGATACAAGGCTTTCTTTAAGGTGTGCGTAGCGAGTGAGGAAGCCACCCTCATGCTGTATCTCCACTACAAGACCATAACCGCCGCGTTCCATAACGCTTACCACAGTGCCCGCTTCCGATGCAAGCACATTGTCGCCCTCGTCCGCCTCAAGGTCAAGGCCAAGGTGCAAAATGCCGTTGAGTTGGCCGAAATTTTGGCTTATCTTGCCGCTTTTTGTCGGGCGAATAAAGCTTAAACCCTCCGCAGACGGTCCCTTTACGCCCTCCCGCTTGCCGGGTTCCGTATGGTTGTCCGCCTTTATGCTTCCTTCGGCTATCACGGCATCCACCCTAAGGCTTATTTCAAATGTTTCCGTCTTGCTTTTGCCCTGCTGTACGCCGTTTATGTATTCGGTAGTGGTAACGGTGCGGCTTTCGCCGTCTGTTCCATATGTTTTGACAAGTCGGGTGCCCTTTATAAGTGAAGCATCCTTTTCCGTTTTGGTTTCGTGAGCTATTATGTCCGTGCGCTTTTCACTGAGCGTTGTTATAACCTTCAGCGGTGTGTTTTCGCCGCTGAGCAGTTCAAGCATAGTTTCATACGTCATCACCTCGGCGGTTGCGGCATCGTCAAGCTCCGCCGCGGCGACAAGCTCCACCTCGTTTTGTATATACGAATCCATACTGCCGGGCAGGTTGATTTTAAGCTCAAATGCGTAAACCGCCTCATCCAGCGCCTCTTCTGCGGCCTCCTTGCTTGCAAGCACGCCTATACATTCGCCGTCAATGACTATTGCGGTATCAACGAACGCTTCCTGTTCTGCGGCAGGTGTGCTTTCCGTCACGCAGGGAGTAATCTCGGGTGTCACGTCGGGAGTGGTTTCAACCGCCTGTGCGGAAGGGGTCGGCTCCGTGGTCGGCTGTGGCACCATAGGATAGAGCGGCGCGGCATTAAAAATGCTTGCGGCAGCCACGGTGCAGGCAATTACGGCACATGCAATAAGCGATACCCACAGCGCGGTCTTTGAGCGCTTGCGCTCAACGGGCATATATTCTTCTTCGAAATCATTCATGTTCTTTTCCATGATCAATATTATAGCATTAAAAAGCGGCAATATAAGTGAAAAGTTTGAAAATACATAGTATAATATAAAAATGATGAAATATGATGCCGAAATAAAAGCATATGCAAAGATCAATCTTACGCTCGACGTTATGGGCAAGCGCAGTGATTCCTACCATGAGCTTTGCACGATAATGCAGACCATTGACCTGTTTGACGAGATATATGCGGACTTTTCTTCAGACCGCATAGAGGTCATATCGGATATTTCGTTGCCCCGTGACAGCGTTGCTTTCCGTGCGGCATACGAGTACCAGAGGCGTACCCGCTCGGGCGGTGCAAGCATTTTTATACTGAATCACATTCCCGAAATGGCGGGGCTTGGCGGCTCAAGTGCCGACGGCGCGGGCGTGCTGAGACTTATGCAGGAGCATTACAACGCCATGAGTGAAGGTGATCTGTTCTCGCTTGCATCGGAACTTGGATCCGATGTGCCGTTTCTTCTTCGCGGAGGGCTTGCCGTTTGCCGCGGGCGCGGAGAAATAATAACTTCCCTGCCCGACACGGACATTTGCTGCCTTATCATAAAGCCAAAGGAAGGAATATCGACAAAGCGACTTTTTGCCTCACTTGTTCCACCGTATGCACCCGCGCACAGCGGTGATGCGGAAAAGGCCATACTCGGCGGCGATATGGCGGGGTTGTGCGGAAGCGTTTCAAACGCGCTTTCAAGCACGGCGGAAGCCATTCTGCCGGAAATAGCCGAAATAAAGCGGCGACTTACGGACTTGGGTGCGCTTGCTGCGGAGATGAGCGGCAGCGGCAGTGCATGCTTTGGAATATTCGAAAGCGAAGCAAAAGCAAAAGCAGCAATGAATGCGTTTTCGGATATGCCCTTTTATCGGGTGTGCAAAAGCACGGGGCATATGATATAATAATATGTTGAAAAAGATTTGGAGGCTATTGACATGGCGCATATAAGCGAGCATAAAAAAATACACCTCATAGGCATAGGCGGCTGTTCGATGAGCGGCCTTGCAAGCATATTGAAAAGTCGCGGCTACTATGTTCAGGGGTCGGACAGGGCACAATCCCCCTTTACGGATAGACTTGAGCAACTCGGTGTTAAGGTGTTTATAGGACATGATGCCGCAAACATAGCCGACTGTGACATGGTGATATATTCTGCCGCCATAAAGGCGGATAACGTTGAGCGGCTTGAAGCTGCACGGCGTAACATACCCGAAATAGAGCGAAGCGTTGCACTTGGGCAGCTTACGGAAGGTTACAAAAGCGTAGTGGGCATAGCGGGCTGCCACGGCAAGACCACCATAACAAGCATGCTTGCCCTCATATGCGAACAGGGCGGGCCCGATGCCACGGTGCATGTCGGCGGCTTTGTCGATTTTTTGGGCGGAGGGGTAAGGCTTGGCGCACATGATATGTTCATTACGGAAGCCTGCGAATATGTTGAAAGTTTCCTCACCCTAAGACCCACCATAGCCCTTATAAACAACATCGACAACGATCACCTTGACTATTACGGCGATATGGAGCACATTGTTGCGGCATTCAGAAAATATGTTGCGCTCCTTCCCGAAAACGGGCTTTTGATAGGCAACAGCGATGATTTCCGCGTGCGCACTCTGCTTGAGGGCTACAGCGGAAGAAAGCTCAGCTACGGCATGCAAAATGCCGACTATACCCCCGCTAATATAGTTTATGACGATAACGGCTTCCCCGGCTTTGACGTAATGTTCAAGGGCGAGAGGATAATGCATATACAGCTTCAAATTCCCGGTGAACACAGCGTTGTAAACGCAATAGCCGCCGTGGCCGTTGCACGCGAAGCGGGTGCGGATGATGCGCATATTGCAGCCGCACTTTCCTCATTTCACAATACCCGCCGCCGCTTTGAGTTTTACGGTGAAAGGAACGGGGTGAGGATATATCACGATTACGGCCACCACCCGTCCGAGATAGAGGCCACAATGAAAGCCGCCCAAAACGTTAAGCACAACAAGCTTTTCTGCGTGTTCCAGTGCAATTCATACACAAGGGCAAAAACCCTGTTTTTGAACGATGTAACGTGCTTTAACCTTGCGGATGCCACGCTTGTGCCCGATATTTATCCCGGGCGCGAAAAGGATGACGGCACGGTTCACGCAAAGGATATGGTGAATGCCATAAACGCATCCGGCGGCAATGCTTTGTACCTTGGCACGTTTGAACGCATAAGGGAATATCTTGATGCCAATGCATCAAGCGGTGATATTGTTGTTACCATAGGCAGCGGAGACGTTTATCAGCAGACATACAAGCTGCTTTAATATAGCAAGGAGGATTGCATGGAAAACACTCACGAGCCCATACCCATGCGCCCGCTTACAATGCGCGGCGTGTTCGGCATAACGTGGACAATCATGAAGCGAAGGCTGTTCGGCACGACCGCATTCGTGTTTCTGCTGCGCATGACGACATTGGCGGCGCTTGCAGTGCTTTGTGCGCCCGCAATAGCGGCATTGCTTAACGGTGCGGGTTGGTACGACGGTACCGTTACCGTGTTTATATTGCTGGATGCGTTGCTTGCCATTGTTATCATGTTAGCCGCATGGCTTGTACTTGACCCGATAATCAACGGCACCGTTTATACGGAAATGTCAATGCGCATTTACGGGCAAAGTTCCTCGCTTTCTCGGCTTTTTCACCGTGCAAAATTCGGATTAAAGCAATTCTTTCCGCTTAACCTTTGCCAAAGCGTAGCAAATCTTATTGCGGGCATTGCCGTGTATATTATAAGCGTTATACTCGGCACGGTTACGGTTCTCGTGGGTCTTACGGCAATATTGATGGGCACGTCGAGTAGTATATTCGAGTTTGTCGACCCGTTTGAACACGGTATGGGTACGGAAGCCACAATAGTCGTGCTTTTGATAATCATAATAAGCGCTATAGTTTCCGTTTGCATAAGGGTGCCGCTCAGTTTTACATATCCTGCGGCAATAAACGAGAATAAGAAGGGCTTTGCCGCGGTCGGCCGCAGTTTGACGCTCGGGTTTAAGCGGTACAAGCGCACGCTTTGTGCAAAGCTGCTGTTCACGCTTGTCGAGTTAATTGTGTTTGCCGTTGCGTATGCCGCCGTTGTTGCCGTTTCCGCAATAGGCTATCTTGCGCTGAAGCAATTTGAGGCAATAGAGGTCGTGATCATGGTATTTGCCGTGTTAGCATTGTTGTTTGTTGCCGCGTTCATCGGCACATACCATGCCGCGCTCGATACCGTGCTTTACTTTGACGCGCGCATGCGCACGGAGCAGGACTCGTCGAGACACAATAACGGCCAAAGCAGTGCGCAATACGGTCATGAGCGGCACACTGCCGAAACGACAGGTGAAGAATATCGCGACACTACGGAAGCAAACGATGACCATATACCGCAGGATAATGACGATAAGCAAGGCGAAAGCGATACAACGCCTTGACATATATACAATTATAAGGAGGATAATGAAATGTATATCGATATCAACATTGACGAAATGAAGGGCTACATAATCAACAAGTTCACCGTTGAGGGCGACTTTGACTTTCTTGAGGAGGGTGAGCTTCAAAAGATAGTTGACGATCTTCTTGACCTTGACAACGAGTATATGGCCAAAAGCGGTGCGGACGAGGGCGAAGATTACGACGATGACGATGCATACGACCTCATCTTTGCGGGAATGCAGAAGCGCTGGCCCAAATACAAGGAATTTGCAATGCGCCTGAGTGAAGATTATCTTGATTTTGCCGAGGAATATCTTGAATCCGTAGGCGCTATAGAGTGGGAGTAACGGATGAAGATAACCAACATCGTCGAACCGAACCGCTTCTTTGATGCGGTGAACCACTGCCGAGGGCGTGTTGAGCTTATTACGGGCGAAGGGGACAGGCTGAACCTTAAATCCACGCTTTGCCAGTATATCGCACTCACGCAGATGTTTCAGGATGGGCAGATAGAAGGCGTTGAACTTTGCCTGAGTGAAATTGAGGATGCCGAACTTATCGCCCCGTACATAGTTAAAGAATAAAGTTCAATCATAACCGCCTTGTTCATACAACGGGCGGTTTTTGTATATTCGGCAGTCATGGTGCATCATGCCCTGCCTAAATGAATATTTTTGCCCCATGTTGACACTGTTGCCCTAAAGGAATAAACTGTACATTATCAGGGCGAAGGCCCACTTTTTCGGAGGCGATATTATGAATGAGCTTATTTCTCAAACCGCTCGTACATGGGCGGAAATAGACTTGGCCGCATTGAAGCATAACTATGAACTTGCCCGCAAAACAGGCAAAAAGGTCATGTGTGTAATGAAGGCCGATTCCTACGGTCACGGCGCGGTACGCTGCGGCAGATTCCTTGAAAAGTGCGGAGCGGATGCGTTTGCCGTGGCATGTTTGAGTGAAGGCGTTGAGCTGAGGCAGGGCGGCATAACAAAGCCCATACTGGTGCTCGGCTTTACCCCCGCCGAATACGCGAACGTGCTTGCCGAGTTTGACATTACCCAGACCCTTGTTGACGAAAGCCATGCCATGGAGCTTAACGAGGCCGCAAGCGCACTCGGCGTTACCGTAAAGGGACACATAAAGCTTGATACGGGCATGAGCCGTGCGGGTCTTTTTGCGCAGGGTGAGGAAGCGGCGCTTGCCGCGGCGCAGGCCGCCGAGCGCATGAGCAAGCTGTCAAACGTTAAGGTAACGGGTATGTATACTCATTTTGCCGTGGCCGATGTGCCCGAGCAGGACGAGTTCACCGCATGGCAGCTCGGCAACTATAAATTCGTCATGAACTACCTTACCGAGCGCGGCCTCAGGCCCGAAACCTGCCACACCAGCAACAGCGCGGGCATACTCTATCACCCCGAATCCCAGATAGACATGGTGCGTGAGGGTGCAATGCTTTACGGCATGTATCCAAGCAGTGAACCGCAGGTGGGGCCGCTCAAGTCCGTTATGACGCTTAAAAGCCGCGTATCTCAGGTGCGCAACTTCCCCGCGGGCGCAACGGTAAGCTATGGCCGTACCTTCAAGGGGGACAGGCCTTTTACCACCGCCGTAATAGTTGCGGGCTATGCCGACGGCTATTCACGCAGACTTTCAAACAACACCACCGTTACGATAAACGGTGTTCGCTATCCGCAGGCAGGCCGCGTCTGCATGGATATGTGCATGGCGCTTGTTGACCCCGACAAGGTAAAGCGCGGTGACGTTGTGACGCTTATAGGCGGCGATTCCATAACATGGGAAGAGGCCGCAACAAAGCTCGGCACAAACAACCTTGAACTTATCTGCCTTGTTACAAAGCGCGCACCAAGGGTCTACGTAAACGAGGAGTAATTCCGTACCATGGTTTGGGTATGGATATTGCTTGCGCTTATAGTGCTGTCCGTCACAGCCGTATTCGCGGTTTCATGGGTGCTGGTAAGTCAGGTGATCGACCCCGTACATTCCTCACTTGAAGAGGTGGAACAGCTTGAGGTCGAACGCGGTAACTTTGCCGCTGGCGAAATGGCATCAATGGTGCCCGACGAGGAGGGTAGCCTTATCGCGCGGGACGGCGTGCGCCTTGACTACTGCTGGTACCGTGCAAGCGTGCCCACAACAAAGGTGTGCGTGCTTGCACACGGATTTTGGGTGCGGCGCGAATCGGAGCTTAAATATGCGCGCATATATATGCAACGCGGATATGATGTGTTGCTGTACCATCAAAGGGCAAGCGGCACATCCGAGGGGAAATACTGCACAATGGGCTATAAGGAGCGGTACGACCTTGCCGATTTTGTCGCACTTGCGCGTAAGGACAAGGGCTATCCCGAAAGGCCGTGTACCGTTGGCGTGCATGGCGATTCCATGGGCGGTGCAACGGTGATATTGTGCGCACTCGGTGAAAATCCGCCCGATTTTGCCGTTGCGGATTGTCCGTTTGCCGATCTTCACGATCAGCTCATGTTCAGCATAAACGCAATGAAAGGGCTGCCGAGTCGCCCGTTCGAGTGGCCCGCAGACAAGCTGTTGCGGCTGAGGGCGGGGTTCGGCTATAAGGACGTTTCCCCGCTTGAGGAGCTGAAGGCGCACAACGGCGCACCCGATCTGCCGCTGTTGCTTATCCACGGCACGAGGGACAGGCTTATACCCTATGGCGGCACACTGAAGCTGTATGACGCAAAGCGCGGCAAAAAGGCACTGTACATCTGTCCCGATGCGGGGCATGTGCGCAGCATAAGTCAAGACAGGGAAAAGTATTATTCCGTTGTAAACGAATTTTTGGACAAATACGGCTTTTAAGCCGCAAAAACAACAAATCAAGCAAAAAAGGAGAACCATCAAATGAAAAAACTGTTTATCAGCGCCGATATAGAGGGAACCGCCGGCATAGTCAACTGGAACGAGACCGAACGCAGTATGCCGCACGATTACGACTACTTTGCAAACCAAATGACGCGCGAGGTTGCCGCCGCTTGCGAAGGCGCACACGAATCGGGCATTGAAGAAATAGTCGTTAAGGATGCACATGACAGCGCACGTAACCTGAACCCCGCCAAACTGCCCGAATACGCAAGGGTATATCGCGGCTGGGCAGGACATCCGTTTTCAATGATGTTCGGCCTTGACGAAAGCTTTGACGGCGTAGTTTTCACGGGCTACCACAGCGCGGCTCAGGTGAACGGCAATCCCCTTTCCCACACAATGAACACGCAGAACAACTACGTTAAAATAAACGGTGAGCTTGCGCCCGAGCTTATGCTCAACTCCCTTACCGCAAGCTATCTCGGCGTGCCTGTATATTGTGCCTGCGGCGACAAGAGCCTTTGCGAATGGATGAACAGTGTTGCACCTAACATTGCGACCGTGCCCATAAACGAGGGGACGGGCGGCGGCGCACTTACGTTGCACCCTGATGTTGCCGTGCGCAGGATACGCGAAACCGTAGCCAATGCCGTAGCCACAAAAACCAAGGAGGAATGCATGTTCCCCATGCCCGAAAGCTTCCATATCGAAATAAATTTCAAGGAGCATTTCAAGGCATATCGCGGCGGTTTCTACCCCAATGCCAAGCAGACCGGCGCACGCACGGTCGAGTTTGACTGCACGGACTGGATGGATGCACTGCGTTTCCTGCATTTTGTACTGTGATAGACTAAAACTCAAATCCACTCCCGACCCGTAGGCTTCCGCCACGGGTCGGATTTTATAGTGTCGAAAAAGTGGCAAATTGCCACTTTTTCGAGTTTTCTCGCTTTTGCCTCTCACATTCGTTCCCGTGCGGCAAAAGCGCAAAGTACGAAAACCTATGGGTTTTCATCCGTTTTGACGCACATGTCGGAAAACCCCGGAATTTAATTAAGAGGCTATAGCCCGAGAGCAACCCCATTTTTTCAGCAGGCTGTGAAAGGCCCTGTTTATTGCCACTTTGCGCATTTTATGCTTATTCCATTATATCGTTCCCGTGACTATTACCGTTGTTATACCCGGGGATACGGTAACTTCTCCCGTTGAAGAATCCTGCGTATACGTTGCCGCGGGCACGGAAAGCGTGGTATCGGCTCCGCTTTCGGGCAGAGTGAGTACGCCCGAGGCATAAACATAATCCGAAGCGGGCACAGCGGTACCGTTTATTGTTACGGCAAGGTTTGTTGGCGCAGGATTAAACGTATCGCTCAGCACAACGCCCGTGGCCGCAGTATTGCCGTAATTATAAAGCGTGAATGTATATGTTATGGTACTGCCGTCCGTAAGCGTTGCGGGTGACATATCCTTGACTATCGTAACATCCGCATAATCTTCAACGGTAACGGTGTGCGTGGCGGTGGAAGTGTCCGCTATGTTATCGGCCGCAACGGTAACGGTATTAACTATCGTTGAGGTTGAACCGAGTGCCGCGTTTGAATTGACCGTTGCCTTATAAAGTATGGTTGCCGTAGCTCCCGACGCAAGGGACGGTACTGTGAATACGACTCCCGATGTAGTGCTTGTCGGCGTAATACTGCCCGACAGCACACCGTTTATATAAAGCTGTGCAGGTCCCGTATACGTAAGCGGATACACCATTGCCGTGCCGCTCGCGGGAGTATATCCGCCAAGGTTATCACTTAGGGTAACGTTTGTAAGGGCATTGGCACTGCTGTTTGTAGCGCTGAGTATGTATGTCAGCTCTCCCCCACGGCGATATGCGGTATCAAGCGTTGTCTTTGATGCGGCAAGTGCTTCCTGTAGCAGGACACTTGCCACGTTCGATGAAGCCTGCGCCGTTGTTGTGCCGTATTGATATGTTAACGTAGCCTGATTGGTTATTCTTGTTGCCATATATTTTCCTCTTTTCTTTTTGTTTTTACGGGGTCACATGCCCCTTTGTTCATAATATGCATAAGGCACGCCGCGTGCGCGGTATTATATCGTGCTTTGCGATAGTAAAAGCGGTTGAATTTTTTATAACGATATAAGTTTGCTTGCTTTTTTTATTGATATTTGCGATAATATTTTATGAGATATGTCGGTCAAAAAGGCCGATGGCAAAAAGGAGAACATTTAACCATGGCAGGCGAGGATATCAAGCTTACAAAATTGGCCAAATGTGCCGGGTGCGGCGCAAAGGTAGGCGCGGGCGTACTTGCAAAGCTGTTGGACGGCATAAAGGTACACCATGACCCCAACCTTCTTGTTGGGTTTGACAAAAGTGACGATGCTTCCGTTTACAAGCTCACCGATGAACTTGCAATAGTTCAAACGGTGGACTTTTTCCCACCGATAGCGGATGACCCGTACCTTTTCGGGCAGATAGCGGCCACAAACGCATTATCCGATATATATGCAATGGGCGGTGAGCCGAAGCTTTGTCTCAACATAATGGCGATACCCGAAAAAATGCCCATGGATGCGGTCCATGCACTGCTCAAGGGCGGTTATGATAAGGTGTACGAGGCAGGCGCACTTATAACGGGCGGCCACAGCATACACGATGATGAACCAAAATACGGTCTTGCCGTTACGGGCTTTGTTCATCCCGATAAGATGCTGACCAATTCCGCCGCAAGGCCCGGCGACGTGCTTTTGCTCACAAAGCCGATAGGAATAGGCGTACTTTCCACCGCGAACAAGGCGGATATGCTTTCAAAGGAAGGCGAGCAGCTTATATATTCCCTTATGACCACGCTTAACAAGGCCGCGCGCGATGCAATGGTAAAGTATGACGTTCATGCCTGCACCGATGTTACGGGCTTTGGCCTTATGGGGCACACATATGAAATGGCATCGGGCAGCGATACGGAAATCGAACTGCACGTTGACGATATAGACCTTATACCCGAGGCGCTTGAGCTTGCGCGCATGGGCATACTGCCTGCGGGCATGTACCGTAACCGCACCTTTGCCGAACACGCCGTTGACGCAGGCGATACGGAGCTTGCCAAGCAGGACATGCTTTATGACCCGCAGACGGCGGGCGGACTGCTTATAGCCGTTGCCGAAAAGGATGCCGATGCGCTGTTCAACGAGCTTAAAGGTGCCGTACCGAGCGCACAGAAGATCGGCCGCGTGAACGAGTATCGGGGCGGGGCAAGGATAAGATTGAGATAAATAAAACGGCGCATCGGCACTACTGCCGAGTGCCGATGCGCGATATTCACCTCATCGGGAAATGCGTATGCTTACCTTTCGGCAAGCTGCCTTATTGCGTTAAGTGCCGCATCAACGTCACCTTCCGTATTGGCAAAGCCGAGCGAAAAGCGCACGGTGCCCTGCGGAAAGGTTCCGAGCGTTTTGTGCGCATTGGGTGCGCAATGCAAACCGCAACGGGTAAGTATGCCAAATTCGCTTTCAAGCAAAAATGCCATTTCCGCATTGTCGCGTTCCATAAAGTCAACGGATATTACCCCAACGCGGCGGTCAAGGTTCCTCGTGCCGCAAAGACGCACACCGTCTATGCCTGAAAGGCCGTCTATAAAGCGGGCGGCAAGATGCATTTCATGTTCACGCAGAGATGCTATGCCGCGCTTTTCAACATAGCCGAGTGAATGTTCAAGGCCGTATATGCCCGCCATGTTGGGCGTACCCGATTCGAATCTGTCGGGCAAATAATCGGGCAATGTTTCCTTGTCGCTTGCACTGCCCGTGCCGCCCGCAATAAGCGGATCAAGCGTGTGCGCAAGGCCGTCACTCAAAAGCAAAAGCCCTATGCCCGTGGGGCCGAGCAGACCCTTGTGCCCCGGAACCGCAAGTGCGCTCAGGCCGAACGCGGTAAAATCCACCGGATAATGACCCGCCGTTTGTGCCGCATCAAGTGCGAAGGGAATATTGTGCGCACGGCATACCTCGCCTATTGCGGCGACATTCTGCACGGTGCCGCATACGTTTGAACCGTGCGCCATTATAACAAGGCGCGTGTTCTTACGAATAAGCCCTTCAAGTCGGTTTGGCAGTATGCTCCCTTCCTCATCACAGGGGAGTCTGTCAAAGCTTACGCCCTCAAGCTGCATAAGCGGCCGCATTACGGCATTGTGCTCCATGCTGCTCACTATGCAGTGATCACCCGGCTTTAACAAGCCCTTTATTATAAAATTCAGTCCGGCCGTTGCGCCGGGGGTGATTATAACGTGCGTTGCCTTTTCGTTAAAATTGAAAAGCCGCTTTGCACGCTCCCTCAGGCTCAGTGCGACCATGCCCGCCTCCGCGGCGGACGAGTATACCGAACGGTTTATGGTTGCACCTATATTGTCCATATATTCCTTCATCGCGTCGCTCATGCCGGCGGGCTTGGGGAATGATGTGGCCGCATTGTCAAGATAAATGGTATCCATGTGCATTGTGCCCCCTTTTGCTGATATTAAAAGCATAGCACATCGCACACGACTTGTCACATTGATAAAAACGGTAGATCCGCCGCACGGCGCGTATTTGCCGTCCAAGATATAAAATATCCCCCATCGCATCGGTTTGGGGACAAAAGGAGAATATCACATGCTTGAAATAAGCCTAAGACAGCTTGAAACATTCGTCGTAACGGCGGAATGCGCAAGCTTTACGCGCGCGGCGGAAAAGCTGCACCTTACCCAGTCCACCGTAAGCACGCATATACAAAGCCTGGAAGATGAGCTTGATACTCAGCTTATACTTCGCGGTGCACGCAGAAAGCTTGAGCTTACCAATACGGGCAGGCAGGTGTATTCTGCGGCAAAGGAGATAATAAACCGCTGTGAAGCCCTTGAAACCATGCGTGAGTCAAGCGGCGCGGCAACGCTTAATATTGCAACATCAACGGTTCCCGCGCAAAGGCTTTTGCCCAAGCTTATGACAGGCTTTCTTAAAAAGAACACTGCGGCACGCTTTGCCGTAAAGCGCGGCGACAGCGACCAAGTGCGCCACATGCTTGAAAAAGGCGAAGCAAGGATAGGCTTTATGGGTATACAACCCGACCCAAAGCGGTTTATAAGCCACCAGATAGCAATGGATACGCTTGTTGTGATAGCCGAAAACTCGAACCGTTTTCGCCAGCTAAAACAGCATGGCGTAACGGGGCTTCAGCTTATAAAGGAGGAGCCGATGATCGCCCGTGAGGAAAGCAGCGGCACGCAGCAGGCGGCGGAAACATACCTTATTTCGGCGGAAGCGGACATTTCGGAGTTGAAGATAATTGCCCGTATGGACAGCCCCGAGGCCGTGAAGGCCGCCGTTGCGCAGGGCATGGGCATAAGCATAATGAGCTTTCTTGCCGCGCAGGAGGAGGTAATCTCGGGCAGGCTCATAGCGTTTGATATTACCGAAAACAAGGCGAACCGCCCGCTGTATATAGCATGGAGGAAGGATACATCCCTTACCGCAACGGAACAGAAATTTGCATCCTATGTCCGCATGGAAACGCCGCGGCTGGTTCAATAAGGAGAGTTTCGAAAAAGCAGTATACCGCAAGCACATGCTTCCTCAAGCGTGTGCTTGTTATTTGGATGTAGCTTTTGGAGCAAATTGGGGCAAAATCAGGGTCAATATCATATTTTGGCTCGGATTAACATAAATTTTATAATTTGTTCAAAAATTGCTAATGCAAGGTGATGCATATTGTGGTAAAATACTGTTATTATTGGGATACGAGTAGTTTCCCCGCCGAAGGGAGTTAATCATATGGGTCTTTTTGAGTTTAATGATGTTGGTATTGACCTTGGTACCGCTAGCATACTCGTGTATGTTCGCGGCAAGGGCATAGTGCTTAGGGAACCGAGCGTTGTGGCGGTAGAAAAGATAACCGGCCGCATACTTGCCATAGGTGAAGATGCGCGGCGCATGCTTGGCCGCACACCGGGCAACATAACCGCCATTCGTCCGCTGAGGGACGGTGTTATCTCAAACTATGACATAACGGAAAGGCTGCTACACCACTTCCTTAAAAAGGTGGTCGGGACCCATGTGTTCTTTAAGCCGCGCGTTGTCGTTTGCGTGCCGAGCGGTGTTACCGAGGTTGAAAAGCGCAGCGTTATAGACGCAACGGAGGAGGCCGGCGCACGGCACACCTACCTTATCGAGGAGCCCATTGCCGCGGCAATAGGTGCGGGCATAGATATTGCCGAACCGCGCGGAAACATGGTGCTTGATATAGGCGGCGGCACAAGCGACATTGCACTCATATCTCTTGGCGGTGCGGTGCTCTCAACATCCATAAAAATAGCGGGCGACAAGTTTGACGAGTCCATAGTGCGCTATATGCGTAAAAAGCACAATCTGCTTATAGGTGAGCGCACGGCGGAAGAAATGAAGATACGCATAGGCTCCGCATATCCGCGCAAGGAACAGCTTTTCATCGATGTAAAGGGCAGAAACCTTATATCGGGTCTGCCGCAGACGATAGTTGTAAGCAGCAACGAAATGATAGATGCGCTTGAGGAACCGCTTCAGGCAATACTTGAAAGCGTAAGGAGCATGTTTGAGCGCACTCCGCCCGAACTTGCAAGTGACGTGGCCGAAAACGGCATATGCATAACCGGCGGCGGCGCACTGCTTTACGGTGTGGACAAGTTTATAGCGGAGCATACCAAGGTGCCCTGTTATATTGCGGAAGATCCCATATCCTGCGTGGCCATAGGCACGGGTAAAGTGCTTGAAAGCATAGATGATTTCACCCGTGGTGCGGTTTACGATTACAGGCGCGGCGAATATTATCTCGACAGTTGAGAATCGACCCATAGAAAAACATACATCCCCCGACTCCGTTTGACGGCATCGGGGGATTTTGCACAAATATGCTTCACTCCCGACGGAAGCGTTCCTATCGGGAGTGAGTTTTTGTTTAAGCTAATTTTATGCGGTTCTGCTCCACATGAATTATTTATGCACGGAGGGGTTTGCATACCGTATTTCATACTTCTTTGCGTATTCGGCAAAGTCGGCCTTATAGCGGGCATCGTTGCCGCTCTTTATGGTGTTGAGATACTCGTGGGTATCAAATTCACCGCGGTCAATTTCCGTTACGCATACGGCAATGTTAGAGCAGTGATCGCTTATGCGTTCACAGTTGTTAAGTATATCATTCAGTATAAAGCCAAGTTCTATTGTGCATCTGCCCGCCTGAAGGCGTTCTATATGCTTGCGCTTTATCTGCGCGATAAGCACGTCTATTACCTGCTCAAGCGGTTCCACACGCGCGGCCTTATCGAGATCGTCATCGGCAAACGCATCGATTGCAAGGGAGATTATTTCCCGCAGTGCGCTAAAGAGCAAATCTATTTCCTCGCGGGCATGTTCGCTGAAGGTAAGCCCCTTTTCGTGCATTTCCTTGGCACTTTGGCGAATATTCAGCGCGTGGTCACCAATGCGTTCAAAGTCTCCTATATTGTGTAGCAACTTTGAAACGTTGGCACTGTCCCCATAGCTCAATGCGGAAGAGGATAGCTTTACAAGGAAGCTGCCAAGCTTATCCTCATAAAGGTCAAGCTCGTTTTCGCGCGCCTTTACCTCCGCAGCCTTTTCAATGTCATAATTGGGTAAAAGATCCATTGCCATAAACACGGTATCCCGCGCTATGTCACCCATGCGCACGGTTATGTTGTAGCACTCGTGTACGGCAAGGCCGGGCGTGTTCAAAAGCCTTTCGTCAAGGAATACCTCATTGGTGCCTTCCTCATCGCCGCGAACGATAAGATGGGATATCTTTATAAGCACGCTGCGTATCGGCAGGAGGATTATTGTAGTTATAACGTTGAATATGGTGTGGCAAAGTGCAACCTCGCCCGCCGTAACGGGAGAATTTATAAAATCAAAACCGATTACGGCATTAAGCCCGTAGAATACCGCCAGACAGAACAGCGTGCCTATAACCTTGCCCGTTATGTGAACAACCGCAACGCGGCGGGCATTTTTCGTGGTGCCTATGCTTGAAAGCAGTGCTGTGGCGCAGGTGCCTATATTAAGACCCATAACAAGCGGTATCGTCATGCCGTATGTTATGCAGCCCGTAAGCGACAGTGCCTGCAAAATACCCACGCTTGCCGCACTGCTCTGAATTATGCCCGTGAACACAAGTCCCACCAGCACGCCGAGCAGCGGCGCATTGAATGCGGTCAATATGCTTGTAAACTCGGGCATGTCGGCAAGCGGAGCCACCGAGCTTGACATAAGCGTCATGCCATACATAAGAATAGCAAAACCAACGAATACGCCGCCTATATCCTTGCGCTTCTGGGTTTTGCTTACCATTATCATTATTGTGCCTATAAGGGCAACTATGGGAGAAAAGTTTTCCGGCTTGAGAAGATTTATAAATATGCTGTCCCCGCTGATACCGGAAAGTGAAAGTATCCATGCGGTAAGGGTCGTGCCTATGTTACCGCCGAGTATAACGCTTACGGTCTGTTCAAGCTGCATTATGCCGCTGTTTACAAGGCCGACAAGCATTACCGTAAGTGCCGATGAGGATTGTATTGCGATGGTTATCACCGCACCGAATATAAGACTTGTTGATGTGTGCGCCGTCATTCTCTGCAATGTCGATTGCAGCTTGCTGCCCGATAATCGTTCAAGGCCGGCGCTCATGGCGTGCATACCGTATAAAAACAGTGCCAGCCCGCCGAAAAGCGATATCACCGAAAAAATATCCATTGTGTTCCTTTCCTTTCTTTTTGTAATACCCGTATTAAATTTATTTATATTATAATCGCTGTGCGTACAAATTACAAGCCCCATTAGGCCCTCTAAGATAATAAACATACGCCTAAAAAGGCACTGTTTGGTCAATCACTTCGTTGCTCGGGTCTCGTCATACCTCCAGTATGGCTTCGCCCTCGCGCCTTGTGCTTAGCACAAACATTGCTCTTTTTAGGTGCTAAGCAGTTTTGAGGTAGATATTTTGTGCCATGACGAAGAAAAAGCGCAGTAAGATACCGGGGCGTATCTTCGAGCATTTTTCTAAAGTCATGGTGCAAAATAGCACCTCAAAACCGTGTGTTTATTATCTTAGAGGGCCTATATAGCCAACTTTCATATTGTGTTCATTTGCATACGGCGGCATACTATGGTATGATTTTATTATATGAACATAAAGGAGGCGCAATATGGCGCGAAACAGCTACGGCATTGCAAAGCGTTCAATATGGTATGTGCTGAGGGCACTTATAATAACGGCGGCTATCGTGGCACTGTGCCTTGGCGTATTTATAGAAGGACTTCATGTAAGCAACCTGTATATATTGGTAACCGAGGGCATGGCCAAACGTGCGGAGGCCATTTTAACATACGGTCAAAGCAGTGACGGCGTTGACCTTACGCCCTATTTTTCTGAGGAATACCTTAACAACGATCACGAAATAGACAGCGGCAAGTATGCCGATTTTACCGTTGCAAGCTATGATTACCGCGTTGATGTGAAGGAAATATCGGTTTTGCCGTGGAGCAGGCGCGCATACATGACAATCGATGCTCGCCTTGCCGCAATAAATGCCGCAAGCAACACCGCAGAGGATGAAACGGCACCCGAACTCCCCGAATGGGAAGCGGGTCGCTATCAGGTGGTTTTCAAGCGGGATGGTTCACGCTGGTACATAAACAGTATAACACTGTTACAGCGCGACCCCGAAGCGGAGGTCAAGCCCACGCCCGACATGAGCCTTTGGCAGGAGGATGCGCAATAAGCATGGGCAACGCTCTCGACATGCTTTTTGCACAGGGTAAAACGCCCGTGCTGCTTGCGCCCATGGCAGGCGTTACGGATGCATCGTTTCGCGGAATATGCCGTGAAATGGGTGCGGATTTTTCGTATACCGAAATGATAAGCGCCAAGGGGCTGAAATACAACAACCGCAATACCACTACTCTGCTTGACGCATCCGAGAGGGAGATTGCCTTGGGCTACGGTGTGCAGCTTTTCGGTGCGGAAAGTGACACGCTTGCGCTTGCGGCGGCAGAGCTTAGCCGCACACAGCCCAATCTGAAGCTTATAGATATAAACATGGGTTGCCCTGCCCACAAGATAGTTTCAAACGGCGAAGGCAGTGCGCTTATGAAGGATGAGTGCCTTGCTTCCCGCATAATAAGTGCGGTAGTTAAGGCAAGCAAGCTACCCGTTACGGTAAAATTTCGCAAGGGTTGGGACGATGAACACATAAACGCACTCAGCTTTGCCAAAATGGCGGAAGAAAGCGGTGCGGCAATGCTGACCGTACACGGCCGCACACGGGCTCAGATGTACAGCGGAGAAGCGGATTGGGATATAATCGCCCGAATAAAGGCAGAGGTCAAAATACCCGTGATAGGCAACGGAGACATATTCAGCGGAAAGGATGCGCTGAATATGCTTGAATATACCCACTGCGACGGCATAATGGTCGCCCGCGGTGCCGAAGGAAACCCGTTTATTTTCAGGGAAATACAGGCGGCACTTGCCAACGAGGAATATACTCCGCCCACATATGCCGAGCGTATAGCCGCGGCCATTGACCACGCGGAACGCCTTACCGAGCGACGCGGCGAACGTGCCATTATTGAAATGCGCAAGCATGTTTCATGGTACCTGTCGGGCATGCGCAACAGCGCGTCCCTTCGTGCAAGAGTAAACAGTATAACAAGTCTTGATGAACTGAAGGAACTGCTTTTGACCGTGGTCGAAAACTGATTTTTCGGCAGGCACGCTTTATTGATTTATAAATGGAGGTACAACCGTGTTTGGTGTTTGGATGGGTGACGCAAACCTGACCGTAATAGTGATAGCCGTATGCGCCGTTATCGTTTTACCGTTGCAGCTGTTGCTGTGTTTTAAGGTGAAAAGCCAACTGTTGCGGTTGCTGCCCGTGCTGCTTTTGCTTATTGCGGGGGTTGTGTTTATGGCACTTGCCTCCTCCTCAGAGGGTTGGGACGGTTTAGGTTATTTAATACTTGCGCTTTACTGCGCGTTCATGTTGCTTGCATGCGGCATAGCATGGGTTATTTGGACACTCATTCATTATATAAAAAAGAAATAAGGAGCGCATTATGCGGAATAAGGTAGGCGGACGGGCGTGGTTCGCAACGATATTTTTCGGCCTTGTGGGTCAAATCGCATGGATAGTTGAGAACATGTATTTTTCAACCCTTGCGCAGGATATTTTTGCAAATTCGCACAGGGCGGACATGGCGTATCTTGTCACCACACTTATGGTGATACTTTCGGCAATTACCGCAACGCTTACAACGGTCATTGCAGGCAATGCAAGTGACCGCGCAGGCAAACGCAAGCCTTTCATTGCGTGGGGATATATAATATGGGGCTTTACCATAATGCTTTTCGCACTTTTACCCATGCGCGTTGAGGAGGGCGGTGTTGCGATAACGGCCGTACTGCTTATAGTATTTGACTGCATAATGACCGTTGCGGGTTCAACCTCAAACGATGCCGCGTTCAATGCGTGGGTTGCGGACAATACCGATCCGCTCAACCGCGGCAGAGTAAATTCGGTGCTCAGCGTGCTGAGCGTGGTCGCGGTGGTAATAGTATTTATAGGGCTTGGCGGCATGTATGACGCTGAAGCCGAAAACAATGCGGCATTTTTCACAGTGCTTGGCATAATTCCGATAATTGCGGGCATAATAGCGCTGTTTACGCTTACGGATAAGGAAGATATTTGTCCCGCGATATCGGGTGTTGACTTCTTTTACGGGTTTAAGCCAAGCACCGTGCGCGAAAACCCGCTGTTGTATGTAAGCCTTGCTGCGGCCTGTATTATAGGCATTGCACAGCAGACATTCTTTTCCTATCTTATAAACTTTCTTGTAATAACGCTTGACCTTGGGGACGGTTTTGTTGTGCCCATGGCGGTTATAATCGTGCTTGCCGCCGCATTCACGGGCATTTTCGGTATGTTTGGAGATAAGTTCGGCCGTGCGCGTTTCCGCATGCCATTGCTTATAATGACGGTCGCGGGCACCGCATCATTCTTCTTGCTGCAATATATGCAGGGTCGGCTCAGAACCGCTGTAATATACATTGGCGGCACGCTTATGATGGGCGGCATACTTTCGCTTACGGCAAGCTTTACATCCACATTTCAAAACCATATTCCAAAGGGCTGTGAGGGGCGATATCAGGGCGTGCGCATGTGCTTTACCGTGCTTATTCCCATGATGATAGGCCCCGTGATATCGCTGTTGATCGGCCTTGATGCAATGGGCATGAACGGCGAAAGCTTTGTGCCGCCGTACACTGTGTTCCTTGCATCGGCCATAGTCGCAATTCTTGCGGCAATACCTATAATCGCTATGCGCCGCCTTTCAGATAAAGAGGAGCATGCAAACGGCCATACAATTTGAAACGAACAATGGAAAAGACAATAGAAACCGAAGTAGTCGAAACAATATTGACCCTGTACGAAATTCGCGGACAGATAGTGGATAAAAAGCCGTACATCCACGCCATAGAGGATAACGGACACATGAAGCTGATATACCGCATTGCGCTGACGGACGGCAGGGTGCTTGTAATAAAGCTTGTGCATGAGGACGATGACATAAATGCGGAAACGGCCAAGATAGAAAGCCAAAGCCGCTTTTCAGAGGTCATGCGCCGCCACGGCATAAGCACTCCCGTTAGGTATAAAAGCGGTGACAGCCATGCCGTAGCGTTCACATATCACGATTTGCCGTGCATAGTTACGGTTGAGGATTGGTGCGGCGATGAGATAACCGAAATCAATACGAATATTGCATACCAAATAGGCGAACTTATGGCGCACATGCACTCCGTCTCACTTGTAAACGGGTGCAAAATAGGGTGCGGAACGCTGTTCTCTGCCGCATATTGGAACGATGTGGATGTTTTCCCCGATTTTTGCAAAATAACGGAGAATGAAAAGTTAGATCAAGCCATAGTTAATCAAATAAAAACACTACGTGCGGAAAAGCTTGAGCGTTTGCGTGACGTATGGGATACGCTTCCCAAGGCGGCCGTTCAGGGCGATATTTCCATAAACAACCTTGTTTTGTCCGAAAACGGACTTACGGTATTTGACTATAATAATGCGGGCGATGAGGTGCTTATCTCCGACCTTGTGATGGAGGGTCTGCTTACCGCATACGAAATGGACTTGCCGAGCGGCATTAGCGAATCCTATCGGGAGGAGCTATTTCCCGCACTGCTCAAGGGCTACCTTTCCGTAAGGCCGCTGAGTGAAAATGAAAGCAATGCGGCGTGGGAAGCCTATACGCTGTACCACGCCTTGTGGTTCACAAGGATAGTATATAATGATAATTGTCTTAAAAAGCTTGTTGAAAACGGAAGCTACGCTGCCGCAAACGGCCTGTTGGAACGCATGCTTGATGATATGTCGGAAGCGGATGACGGAAGGTTTGCAAAGTCCGCAGGCAACGCCTTACCCCGCGCTTAAACGGTTTCCTATTCAGGTATGATAAGGCGGCGCAATATCACGCGGTAGCTTGGGCTGTAGGCTGATCTGTACTCCTCGCTGTGCGATACCACAGGAAAACCCGCCTTTTCGTATTCCGCAAGGTATTTTCTCAGTTCTTCGGTATCAAAGCCGAATGTGCCCGCTTCGCAAAGCAAATATAATAGTTTAAGCTTTTGCCTGAAGGATTCGATGTTGCCCCGCACGGCATTGGCCGTTGCCGCAAATGCCGAATTCACCGTTTCAAGCGGCATTGTGCACACATCAAGCGCGGCAAGATTAAGCCGCACAAGCCCGCCGCCTATTTGCTCGTACAGCGGAATATCGGTGCGCGGATGCGTAGCCGCGTATTCCGCGCGCAGCCTTTCAAGCGCGGCAGCCTCGTTTTTCACCATATGGCCGCTGCCGAATTCGTTTTGATATATAAGCTTCACGGCGTCCGCAGGCCGCATGAGTGGGTAGCGCGCCGCATGCCACATAAGTACATTCCTTAATTCTTCCATAAAAAATATTATACCATTTTGCCGTATAGCACACAAGTCGCACCATGCAGACGTGCCATCACGCGGCATATTTTCGATATGGCCTATGATATATAGTTTGGTATATAGTATAACAATATTTCGGATATGCCCCGCACGATTGACAAAATTCATAACCGTCCCTTATAATTAGACTGATGGAATTTGGCGGCATACGCCGAAAAGGAGAAGCTAATGGCCCTGTTATTTGATACCCATGTTCAGAAAATGAAATACAACGTCCTTAGGGAGGTTGCCAAGCTTGCTTACAGAAACGAGCTTACACCGCAGAGGATAATGGAGATAGCCCCGCGTATAATACCGGACGGCAAACCCAATTTCCGCTGCTGTATATATAAGGAAAGAGCTATTATAAACGAGCGTGTAAGTATGGCGCTCGGCGGTGAAGAGGACGGAACGGTTATAAGCGTACTGCCCATTGCATGCGATGAATGCCCCGTTGACGGTATTCAGGTAACGGATGCATGCCGCGGTTGCCTTGCACACCGCTGTAAGGACAATTGCCCGCGCGATGCGATAAGCATTGTCAATCACAAGGCCGTTATAGATAAGGAAAAGTGCATCGAATGCGGCAAGTGCATGAGCGTCTGCCCCTATTCCGCAATAGTTAAGCATACGCGCCCGTGCGTAAACGCATGCAAGGCCCAAGCTATACACATCGATCAGGAAACCGAAAAGGCCGTTATAGACGATGAAAAGTGCATTTCCTGCGGCGCATGTGTGTACCAGTGCCCATTTGGCGCAATAACGGATAAGTCTTATATTACAAACGTAATATCCCTTATACGCAATTCCAATTTGAACACGGATTACCATGTATACGCCGTGGTCGCGCCGAGCATGGCCAGCCAATACCCCAACGCCCGCCCCGAACAGGTAGTCGCGGGCATAAAGGCACTGGGCTTCCATGCCGTGGTGGAGGCCGCATGGGGTGCGGACATGATAGCATGGCTTGAATCGCAGGAGCTGAAGGAGAAGGGCTTCCTTACCTCATCCTGCTGCCCTGCATTCGTAAATTACATAAAGCGGCATTTCCCCTCACTTGAGGAGCATATTTCGCACAACCTATCCCCCATGGCCGAAATGGCAAAATGGCTGCACGAGATAGACCCGACCTGCCACGTGGTATTCATAGGACCCTGCATAGCAAAGAAGGCGGAAACCAAGTATACCGATGCCGGCAAGTATGTGGATTACACGATAACATTTGAAGAAATGCAGGCGATGTTCTCCGCCCGCGGAATAGACGTTACCGCAATGCCCAATGCGGAGCTTGACAATGCATCCTTCTACGGGCGCATATTCGCGCGCTGCGGCGGCCTTGCCGAAGCCGTTACGGAAGCATTTAAGGAGCAGGGCGTGACCGATGATGAATTCAAGCTTAACGCCATATCCTGCAATGGCATAGCCGAATGCAAAACCGCCCTTTTCAAAAAGCAAAAGGGTCTGCTGAAAGAAAACTTTATTGAGGGCATGGCCTGCGTGAACGGCTGCATAGGCGGCCCCGCATGTCTTAGCCACAGTTCAAAGAATTTTGCCCAAGTCGATGCATACGGTCGATCCTCCACGGAGAATACCATTGCGGACGCAATAAGGGTAATTCAGATACTTACACCCACCATAGGCAGTGAAGGATACTGCGAAATGCCTGTAGAGGGTCAAGCAAGCAACACGAACGAAGAATAATTAAGCGGAGGTAAGAATAATGACAACCATTTCCGTATGTATCGGCAGTGCATGCCACAAAAGGGGCTCCTATGCATTGATGGACAAGTTCAAGCAGCTTGTTGAGCAATACAACGTAGCCGACAAAGTAAACGTTTTGCCCGTATTCTGCCTTGGCGAATGTGCAAACGGCATATCCGTAAAAATTGATGATAAGCTTGTGCTTGGCGTGTGCATTGAAAACGCCCAAAGCATATTTGAAGAACAGGTTCTTTCAAGGCTTAACTAATCGGGTGCGTGCGGCATGGGCATACTTCAATTTGAAAGCGTAAACTGTAAGGATTGCTGCAAATGCATAGGCGTTTGCCCCATAAAGGCCATAGAGGTAAAAAATCACCGTGCAACAATAGTTGAACGGGATTGCATACTGTGCGGAAACTGTACAATCGCCTGCCCACAGCACACGAAGCACGGTGCCGACGAAACGGATGCGGTAAAGGCACTGCTTAATTCGGACAGGCGCGTTTATGCAAGCGTTGCGCCGTCATATGCCGCGTATTTTGACGGTTGCGGCTTTGGCGCACTGCGCAATGCGCTAAAGCAGCTCGGCTTTTATGATGCCCGTGAAACGGCGGAGGGCGCATATCTTGTAAAGAGCGAATACGAACGTCTTTTAAGCGGCGGCATAAAAAAGCCCGTGATCTCCTCCTGCTGTACAACACTTAATCTATATATACAAAAGCATTGTCCGGAGGCTATAGATCTGCTTGCGCCCGTGCTTACCCCCATGCAGGCACACGCAAAGCTTATACACGAATCGGACTCCACTGCCGCAATAGTTTTCATAGGGCCGTGCATATCAAAAAAGGCCGAATGTAAGCAGAACGGTAGCGAGCTTGAATATGCCATAACCTTTGACGAGCTTGACGATTGGTTCACCGCCTCGCATATATCGGTTGTGCCCTGTGAAGATGAAGAAACAAGGCTTTCGCGCTTCTTCCCCGTATCTGGCGGCATACTTAACACAATGCAGCGCCAAAACGGCATAAATTACGTTGCCGTTGACGGGCCCGAAGCCTGCATGAGTGCCGTGCGCGATGCGCTTGACGGCAAGCTTGACGGTTGCTTTATAGAAATGAGCTTTTGCGAGGGCAGCTGCATAGGCGGCCCCGTATTCCGCGGCATGAACAGAAGCACCGCAAGGAGCTATGTTGAAATTGCAAAGGATGCCGATGGCGAAAACGATTTCGGTATTGAGCCGATAGAAAATATACACACCGCCTTCAAGGATGAACGCACATACTACATGCCCCCGACCGAAAAGCAGATTTTGGCCGTGTTCAAAAAAATGGGTAAGGAAGGCCCGCAGGATGAGCTCAACTGCGGAATGTGCGGTTATGCCTCCTGCCGTGAAAAGGCAATAGCCGTGCTTATGGGCAGGGCGGAAATAACCATGTGCATGCCGTACATGAAAAAGCGTGCGGAATCGTTCTCGGATAAAATACTCAGCATCACGCCCGACGCCATATTGGCGGTCGATATGGACCTTCGCGTACAGCAGATAAACAATGCCGCCTGCGATATGTTCGGCGTACAGCCTGCGGATATTTTGGGGCGCGAGGTAAGTGCTCTGCTTGATGAGTTTGACTTTGTCGATCTTATTTCAAGCGGTGAGGCCGCACACGAAAAGTTTGCCTATCTTGCCGAATACAATCTTTATTTGAAGCAATCCCTTTACTATGATGCTTCAAGCGGCATAGTCATTTGCATAATGAAGAACATGACCCGCGAAAAGCAGCGGCAAAACATGGTCATGCGGCACAAAACGCAGGTTGCGGGCATGGCGGATGACATAGTTGATAAACAGCTTAGGATAGTACACGAAATAGCATCGCTGCTTGGCGAATCCGCGGCGGAAACAAAGGTTGCGATATCCCGCCTGAAGGAAGCCGTTATGCTTGAAAATGAGGAGCAGTAAGCAATATGGTTGAACTGTTCACCGAAAGCGGCCACGCAAGCATAAACAAGCACGACGAAACGCTGTGCGGAGATTCCTATTCCATCAAGAAGAACGGCAACGAGCTTGTGGCCGTACTTTCCGATGGGCTTGGCAGTGGCGTTAAGGCAAACATACTTTCAACGTTAACGGCAAATATGCTGTCGACCATGATGTTGAACCGTTTGCCCGTTGATGAATGCATAGAAACCGTTGCAACAACACTGCCCATGTGCCGCGAAAGAAAACTTGCCTATTCAACATTCACCTTGGCGTGCTTTTCGGGCGGCGGCGTAAGACTTGTGCAGTACGATAATCCAGCGGCTATATTGCTCAGGAACGGTAAAAACGTTGACTATGACACCAATATACATTTCATAGGCGAAAAAAAGATATGCGAAAGCAATATCGAGCTTGTGGAAAATGATATGCTTGTGCTTATGACGGACGGAATAACCAATGCGGGCATAGGCAAGCTTTCGCCAAACGGCTGGGCAAGATGCGACATAGTGAAGTTCCTTGAGCGGTGGTACACTCCCGACATATCCCCGCAAAACATGGCGGCGCGCCTTGTTGAGGCGGGCAATGTGCTGTGCATGGACTCAAATGATGATGATATGACGGTGCTGGTTTTCAAGGTGCGTGCCCGCAGAGCCGTGAACGTTATGATAGGCCCGCCCTTAGACCCCAAGGATGATGCCCGCGTGCTGAAGCTTTTCTTTGCAAAGGAAGGTAGCCATATCTGCTGTGGCGGTTCTACCGCGCACATGATAAGCCGCTATCTGAATCGCCCTATAGTGCCCGTTGAAAACAGCGGCACGGACAAGGTGCCCGCCATTGCCAAAATAGACGGTATGGATCTTGTTACGGAGGGTATAATAACGTTGCAGCAGGTCGCGGATATTGCGGAACGCTATGTTTCGGACAACAGGCTGAGCATAAGCATAAACAACGCAACCGACGGCGTATCGCTATTGTGTTCTTATCTGTTTGAACAGGCAACGGATATAAACTTCTTCTTCGGCAGGGCTGAAAACAGCGCAAACGATGACCTTGATATAGGCATGGACGCAAAGGCGATAGTGATAAACCGCCTTATGAGCAGTCTTAAAGAAATGGGCAAAAACGTTAGGGTGAGCCGTTGCTGATTCAAGCACGGCACACCCATTTTAATATGGAGGTATTGTTTATGCAGGAAAAGAATTACCTTTCCGCCGTTGAATTAAGGCACGAGCTGCATATGCATCCCGAGCTTTCAAATCACGAGGAAGGCACAAAGCAAAGGCTTATGGCCTTTTTGAGGGAGCACACTTCTCTTGAGGTAATTGACAGGGGCGCGTGGTTCTATGCACTGCACCGCGGCATTGAGGGCGGCAAAAAGCTTGCCTTCCGCGCGGATATCGACGCACTGCCCATTGACGAAACGATAAGCCTAAGCTACGGTTCCACCGTGCCCGGCGTTGCGCACAAATGCGGGCATGACGGGCACAGCGCATCCCTTGCCGCATTTGCAATGGAGGTTGATCAGCGCGGTTGCGACAACACCGTGTATTTTATATTCCAGCACGCCGAGGAAACGGGAGACGGTGCAAAGCAATGCGCCGTGCTGATAAATGAAGAAGGAATTGAGGCCGTATACGGTTACCACAACGAACCCGGCTATCCGCTTGGCGATGTTATATTGCGCTACGGTTCTCTGCAATGCGCATCAAAGGGCATGAGCATGTACTTTGAGGGCGTACCCGCGCACGCCTCCGACCCCGGAGTCGGCCGCAGCAGTGCCAACGCCATTGCCCGCATGATACTCGGCCTGCCCGCGCTTTACCGTGCGGAGGATCACCGCGGCCTTGTGCTGTGCACCGTTATACAGGTTGACATAGGTGAAGCGGCATTCGGCACGGCGGCAAGCAGCGGCGTATTGCGCGTAACATTGCGCGCCGAATACGAGAATGAGCTTGATGAGCTCACCCGCCGCGTTGATGCAATGGCATATGCTCTCAGCGCGGAATACGGGCTTGGCTATCATGCGGAGTTCTGCGACGAATTCCCCGAGACACGCAACCACGATGAGGACGTTGACAAAATAATAAGTGCCTGTAACGAGCTGAATATTCCCGTACACTTCTTCCCCTACCCCAAGCGCGGTTCCGAGGATTTCGGTCATTACACAAAGCTGACCCGCGGTGCATATTTTGACGTCGGCGCAGGCGACATCACTCCTCACCATACGGTAACGTTCGATTTTCCCGATGAGATAATAAAGACCGCAGTGGACGTTTTCTGCCGCCTTGCGGAGGTAAAATAACAGCACAAAAAGCACAAACGGTGCCGAGCATACACGCCGGCACCGTTTTTTATACCGAAAATTCTCTATTTCCCGATTAATCGCAGAACGCCTGCATTACTTTTTCTCCGTTTTCCCACCATTGACCGACAAAGAGTTCGGTTATATCCTGTCCGTCATAAGGAATAAGTTCATTTGCTTCGGCATCATAATAGAATTCCATATCGGCCAAGGAGTATGTTTCCCCGTTGAATACAATGCTGCCCTCGGTATCATCCAATATACATGAACCGATGCAATCTTCGCACACAATATTCAATGTATTGGGGCTGATAAATTTAGGCACGGGAGTGTCCATTGTCGCTTCTTTAATCGTGTTTTTGAACACACAATTACCGTTTACGGTTGTCCCATCGGAAAGAATTACTCTGGTAAACCAATCTGCGGTATTGATAATGTCGCCGTTAAATACGCAGTTCTCAAAAATGATGATTCCAAAATCTCCGCTGATTGTTACGTCCTCGTCAAAAACGAGATTTTCAACCGTGCGTTCTTCATCTTCAGATAGCTCAAATGTAAATTCCGTTGCCTTGTTTTCTTCGTTTTCTTCCTGTTGACTGCTTGAATTATTCTCTGCCTGAGATTGAGCATCCTCACCATTGCTGCAACCGAACAACGACAAAAGCATAGCCAAAGCAAGCATCAGCACTAAAATCTTTTTCATCTTAGATCCTCCTTAATATAAATATAGCAAGCACCCCCCGCCATGCGGGGGGATGCTTATTTGCTTTATCGGTCAGGCCGATTTTATTACATACCTTCGACTATGGTGGCTACGCCCATGCCGCCGCCCACGCAGAGGGTCGCAAGGCCGTACTTGGCGTTGCGGCGCTTCATCTCATAAAGCAGGGTGACGAGTATACGACAGCCGGATGCGCCGATGGGGTGACCGAGTGCCACGGCACCGCCGTTTACATTGACCTTTTCCATGTCAAAGCCAAGCTCGTTGGCAACGGCAACGCTCTGTGCGGCGAATGCTTCGTTGGCCTCTATAAGGTCGAGATCCTTCAGCTCAAGATTTGCCTTCTTGAGAGCCTTACGGGTGGCATACACGGGGCCGATACCCATTATGCTGGGATCAACGCCTGCGCTTGCGCCGGCAACTATCTTTGCAAGGGGCTTCACACCAAGCTCCTTGGCCTTTTCTGCGCTCATTATAACGAGTGCGGCTGCGCCGTCGTTAATACCGCTGGCGTTACCTGCTGTAACGGTGCCGCCATCGCGCTTAAATGCGGGCTTCAGGTTAGCAAGCTTCTCGGCAGTGCTGTCCGGACGGGGCTGTTCGTCAACCTTGAACTCGACCATTTCCTTCTTGACCTTTACCATTACGGGAACGATTTCCTCGTCAAACTTGCCCTCAGCGGCGGCTACGCCGTACTTGTGCTGGCTATTGGCGGAGAATTCATCCTGCATCTGGCGGGTTACACCAAACTGCTCGGCAACGTTTTCGGCGGTGATGCCCATGTGGTAGTTGTTGAAGGCATCCCACAGACCGTCGTTTACCATAACGTCAACGACCTTGCCGTCATTCATCCTGTAACCGAAACGGGCGTTGGGCAGTGCATAGGGCGCAAGGCTCATGTTTTCCATACCACCGACTACCATAACGTCCGCATCGCCGGCGGCTATCATGTCCGCGGCGAGGTTCACGCACTTAAGACCGCTGCCGCAAACGTTGTTTATGGTCAGCGCAGGCACGCTCTCGGGCAGACCTGCCTTTATTGCGGCCTGACGAGCGGGGCTCTGGCCCAGACCGGCCTGGAGCACGTTGCCCATAAGCACTTCGTCAACATCCTCGGGCTTTATGCCTGCCCTGCGGACGGCTTCCTTTATTACCAACGCGCCCAGTTCAACGGCGGGTATGTTGGCCAAACTTCCACCAAACTTACCTATAGCGGTACGGCATGCGCCCGCCAATACGATTTCCTTTGCCATTGTTGTTTCTCCTTTTATTCTTTTATAGAGAGCGGAATTGAAACGCTTACGCCTCAAAACCGGTCATGTCCATCTTCTTGAGCTCGGGGCTTATTATAAGCTGAGCCTCGGTCGCGGCCTGAATCTGTTCAAGGGTGAATTCGGGGTTGTATTCAACCAGTTCAAGGCCCTTGTCTGTCACGTTCATAACGCCCATTTCGGTAACTATCATGTTCACGCAGTTAACGGCGGTGTAGGGCAGACGGCACTTCTTGAGGATCTTGGGGTTGCCCTTTGCGGTGTGCTCCATGGCAACTATGACCTTCTTTGCGCCGACCAGCAGGTCCATTGCGCCGCCCATGCCGGGCATCTTCTTGCCGGGGATTATCCAGTTGGCGATACCGCCTTCCTCATCGACCTCAAGGCCGCCGAGAACCACCGCGTCCACATGGCCGCCGCGGATAAGGGCGAAAGAGTCGGAAGAGTCGGTGAATGCGCCGCCCTTTATGACGGAAGAAGCACTGCCGCCCGCGTCAACCACATGCATGGCATCGGCATGCTCGGCATCGGGTGCGGGACCCTGACCGACTATACCAAGCTCGCTGTGAACGGTAACGTCTATATCCTCGGGCAGATAGTTGGTGCAAAGCACCGGCAGACCTATGCCAAGGTTAACGACCATACCATCGGTAAATTCCTGCGCAACACGCTTTGCGATGAAGGGTTTAATCAAGCTCTTTTCCATTTTATTTGGCCTCCCTCTTTACGATGTAATTTACCAGTATGCCCGGAGTCATAACGTTTTCGGGCTCGATCTCACCAACTTCGACGATTTCCTCGGCCTCGACGATAACAAGATCGGCGGCCGTGGCCATTACGCGGTTAAAGTTCTGCGCACTGCCCTTGTACCATACGTTACCTGCTTTATCGGCCTTGTATGCACCGATAAGGGCAACATCCGCACGCAGCGGCTTCATAACGAGGTAATCTTTGCCGTCATAATTGACCTTGCCGCGTACCAGCGGGCTGTCTTCAACCAGAGTGCCTACGCCGGTCGGGGTGATAACGCCGCCGAGACCTGCACCGCCTGCGCGGATCATTTCGGCAAGACTGCCCTGGGGAACGAGGTCAACTTTCAGTTCGCCCTTGGCCCACTTTTCAACTGCCTCGGGATTGGTGCCGAGGTGGCTGCCGATATAGCCTTCTATCTGGCCGTTGTGGATAAGCTTTGCCCAGCTATAATACTCATCGCCGTCAGGCCCGTTAAGCTTGGACGAATCGTTATGGATGGTGTGGAAATGACCCTTGCCGCTCTTGGACAGGGCGTCAATGATGGAGAGCGCGCTGCCGCAGCCGACGAAGCCGCCCATCATGATGGTTGCGCCATCAGGAATGAGATCGACAGCCTGCTGTGCAGTGATGATCTTGTTTTTCATAAAATCCTCCGTAAGTGTTTATGATTTAGGCCGTAATACAGCCCATGACTATGGTTTTATGCGCACAGTATCGCACAGAATAATTTTACGCCACACGCCGCCTAATGTCAAATGATTCTGCCTTGTGTGGGCAAAAATAGGCATTTATACATGGATTTATGGATACAAACGATATTCACCGCCCCAATTTCACAATTATATTCCGTTGCCGTCGTTTTTCCTTAACGTATGTATGTTATATTCTCATTGTACAAATTGATACAATGCACGGAAGGAGCATTTTACAACGTGAGCATAAAAGAACGTGAACCGAACCGAAAACCGATAATCTACTATTGCGTAGTAGCACTTTTGGTGCTGCTGCTTATGAACATATTCGTTTTTCCGCTGTTGCTTGAAAATCAAGTGAGCGAAGTAAGCTACAACGATTTTCTCAATATGGTTGATGCGGGGCAGGTCGAGGAGGTCGCCCGCGACGAAAGCGCAGGCAGCATAACCTTCTCCGCACGCACCGGTAAGGACGGCCGCCTGAAATACTATCAAACCGGCATTTGGCCCGACGATACCCTGACAGAGCGGCTGAACAATGCGGGTGTGGCGTTTGCTTCATCCATACCCACGCAGGCTTCACCCATAATGACCATACTCGTATCATGGGTGCTGCCGATACTCATTTTCACGTTTATAGGCAGGCTTTTGATGAAGCGCATGGGCTCTCACGGCCCCGGCAATGCAATGAGCTTCGGTAAGTCCAATGCCAAAATATATGTCGAGGCTCAAACGGGCAAAACGTTTGCCGACGTTGCGGGTGAGGATGAGGCAAAGGAAGCGTTGCAGGAGATAGTCAGTTTTCTGCACGAGCCTTCAAAGTACGCCGCAATAGGTGCAAAGCTTCCAAAGGGCGCACTGCTCGTGGGCCCTCCGGGTACGGGCAAAACGCTGCTTGCAAAGGCCGTTGCGGGTGAAGCCAAGGTGCCGTTTTTCTCGATATCGGGCTCCGAATTTGTTGAAATGTTCGTGGGCATGGGCGCGGCAAAGGTAAGGGATCTTTTCAAACAGGCAAACGAAAAGGCTCCCTGCATAATATTCATAGACGAAATAGACACCATCGGCAAAAAGCGCGATTCAGGGCTTGGCTCCAACGATGAACGCGAACAGACGCTCAACCAGCTTTTGACCGAGATGGACGGTTTTGACCCGCAAAAGGGCGTGGTCATACTCGCCGCAACCAACCGCCCCGACACGCTTGACCCCGCGCTTTTGCGCCCGGGCCGCTTCGACAGGCGCATACCCGTGGAACTGCCCGATCTTAACGGCCGCATAGCCATTTTGAAGGTACACGCAAAAGACGTTAAGCTTGCAGATAACATAGACTTTGACGTTATCGCCCGCGCAACAAGCGGTGCAAGCGGTGCGGAGCTTGCAAACATAATAAACGAGGCCGCGCTGCGTGCCGTAAGACTTGGGCGCGACACGGTAACTCAGGAGGATCTTGAGGAGAGCGTTGAGGTCGTAATCGCGGGTTATCAGCGCAAAGGCGCGGTGGTATCGGATAGGGAAAGGCGAATAGTGGCATATCATGAGATAGGTCATGCGCTTGTTGCCGCAAAGCAGAGCGATTCCGCCCCCGTACACAAGATTACCATAGTGCCCCGCACAAGCGGCGCACTCGGTTACACCATGCAGGTGGAGGACGGCGAAAGGCTCCTTATGACCAAGGAGGAAGCATTCAACAAAATTGCAACCTTCACGGGAGGCCGCGCGGCGGAGGCGGTGGTTTTCGGCAGCATAACAACGGGCGCGTCGAACGATATAGAGCAGGCCACGAACCTTGCCCGTGCAATGATAACGCGCTACGGCATGAGCGATGAATTCGGCATGGTGGCACTTGAAACCGTAAACGACAGGTATCTTGGCGGCGGCAGCAGCCTTACCTGCTCCGCCGAGACGGCGGCAAGGGTTGACAGGAGCGTTGTCGAGCTGATAGGCGAAGCATACAAAAAAGCGGAACGCATAATAAGCGAAAACAGAGCCGTTCTTGACACGCTTGCCGAGTACCTACTTGAAAAGGAGACTATAACGGGTGAGGAATTCATGAAACTGCTCAACGAGCATGAACAAAAAGCATAATAGGTTCATATATACTTTAAGGCCGAAGCTTTCCGCTTCGGCCTTTGTGTTATTCATAAATTGACGCATTATATGTTCTTCAGCACTATTTCTTTAAGCGGCGTGGTGCGGTCTATCGGCCCGCCGCCAAGGCATTCTTCGCCATTGTACAGCACCGCCCATTGACCCGGCGTCACTGCACGCTCGGGCTGCATAAATGTTATGCGGCACCCTTCACCGCGCATTGAAACGTGAACCGGCACATCGCTTTGCCTGTAACGGAACTTGGCCGTACAGTCAAACTCATCCTCTATCGGGTGACCCGCTATAAAGTGCATCCTGTCCGCTTCAAGGGCGGTGGAGAAAAGCTCCTCATGTTCGCCCTGCTGAACTATCAGCAGATTGCGCCGCATATCCTTGCCTATAACGAACCAGCTTTCGCCCGTGCCGTCATTGCGTCCGCCTATGCCGAGCCCGCGCCGCTGACCGAGCGTATAATACATAAGTCCGTCGTGCTTACCTACCCGCTTTCCGTCAAGCGTTACGGTATCGCCGGGCTGTGCAGGCAAAAACTCCATAAGGAATTTCTTAAAGTTGCGTTCGCCTATAAAGCATATGCCCGTGGAATCCTTCTTTTTGGCATTGGGCAACTCGGCTTGCTCCGCAAGGCGCCTAAGATCGCTTTTTTGCATGTCGCCTATTGGGAATATCGCATTTTTGAGTTGAGATTGAGTAAGTCCCGCAAGGAAATAGGTCTGATCCTTGCCCATATCCTTTGCCCTAAGCAGCCTAACCTCGCCCGATGGCAAATGCTCAAGCCGTGCATAATGCCCCGTTGCAAGGTTGTCCGCTCCTGCGGCCATTGCAAGGTCAAGAAATGCCTTAAACTTTATTTCGCAGTTGCATAATACATCGGGATTGGGCGTTCTGCCCTTTGAATACTCATCAAGGAAATAGGAAAACACCCTATCCTTATACTCCTTCGCAAAGTTCACACCGTAACAGGGAATTCCTATTTTTCTTGAAACAGCCATTGCATCCTGATAATCCTCGGTTGCGGTGCAAACACCGTTTTCGTCCGTTTCTTCCCAGTTTTTCATGAATACGCCCGTAACGTCATACCCCTGTTCCTTCAAAACAAGTGCGGCAACGGAGGAATCAACTCCTCCGCTCATGCCTATTATTACCCTTTTAGCGTTATTCTCCATGTGCCTTGTCCTTACCTGTCGTTACTTATAAGTCCCGGGTTCCTCAGCAGTGCATTGCCGAGATATATGTTCTTCACCGTGCCCATTTTTTCGCCGCATTCGCTCATCCACACCTTTTTGATGTAGGGTATTTCGGTAAGCGTGTTCACAAAGCTGTATATTATAAGCAGCTCCCGCCTGTCATCGGCGGAGCTCAGCGCATCGCAAAGCTTATCCATTGATCCCGCCTTCCATTCTATTACCGCTACACCGTCCGCAAGGTAAACGCGCTCAACATCCTCCTTATCAAGCGGAGCAAAGCCGAGCCCGCTTGTACGCTGAGCCTCTATCAGCGTATATATTCGTGCGGTAAGGTCGTATTCCTCGTTTGATGGCACAATCTTATCCTCTCGTCTGAGCATGGATGCGTTCTCATCAGGATAATCAACGCTCACGCTTGTGCCAAGCATATCCGAATACATATCACGGGAAAGGTATTCCTCTTGCTCAAAAAGCTGTGTGCGTTCGCCGTTTTCGTCCTCGATATAAAGCCTTATGCCGCTTATACCCGGAAGATATCCCGTTATGGTAAGGGTGAGCGCGGCGCTGATAAGTTTCGCATCATATGTGCCGCTCGGCTGCTTTACGATAAGATCTATTACCTTTGGTGCATAAAGTGAAAGCGTTGCACCCTCCCGATCGTCATCGCCTATAACGCTTATTTCGGGTGCGCATGCAAGCACAAAATCGGCGGGAAGCACGGGTTCAAGCGCATCTTCTCCGCTTACGCCCGCGGCAAGCTTCGTTGTAAGCACGGTCACAAGATCCATAACCGTTGCCTCGCTTGAAACGCTCAATTCAACGCTGTGTGCCGCAATAAGCGTTTTTTCGGCATTGGTAAAATAAAGCGTTACATGCTGGCTTATGTATTTGGCCGCTTCATCGCTGCCTCCCCTGCCGCCGTATTTTTCCTCCATATCGCTTTTGTAGAAGTCTATGCTTTCGCCGTTATAGCGTGCCTCGCCTATCGCATGGCTGTTGTAGCCCTGCTCCTTGCCGTTATAATATACGTTCACGGCCTGTATCCCAAGTGTGTCGGTAAGCGTTGCCGCTATTGCAAGGCGCACCGTCAGCCAGTCCGATTCCTGCGCCGGGAAGCCGCCGCTAAGGTACACATTACATATGCTCATGGACTTTTCCACCTTATCAAGCTTCAGCCTGCTCGGTACGGAACGAGTCAACGACATGTTATCGGGTCCCGCCATAAGCTCACGCACGGTGCAAAGAGCCATGCTTTCGCCCTCCTCGCATTTCACCTGCCGCTTTTCGGCGGTAAGGCGGGTGCCGTCCTCGCCTATAAAATACAGGGTAGCTTCAAATTCGCCCTTGGCAAGCGTTTCTTCGCCCTGCTTTGGCGGTTCATCCTTGCTCGGTTCAAGCGCGGGGGTATAGTTGTCCTCCCTTGCACAGCCCGATATAAACCCCATGCACATAACAATAACGAGCAGCCATGCTAAACCTTTTTTCGGCATTACAGCTCACCCCCAAGCATATTTATAAGCGATTCGTAACCAAGCTTGTATATGCTGCCCTCGCTTTTAAGCGTCAATGTAAGCCGCCGTGCGGATTCGCCCTCCATCGTTATGTCAAGCGTTACCGCCATTTCAGTGCCATTGCCGGATGATTTTTCGCCGCGCACGGTAAAACCTATTATTTTGTTAAGCTCCGCCATGCGCGTTTCAAAGCTTGCATAATCGGGCTTTTGTGCGCGCCCCTGCTCCACCTCCGCAATAAGCGGATATGCCTTGTCGTATTCGCCGTCACGAATATGTTCAAGGGTGCATTCCACCACCGCCGAGGCCGTAACAACATCGGTAGAATCAAATTCCATGGGCTCCACAAGGTCGTTGCTGCCGCTACCGTATGCTTCAAGTCCGATTTCGGTTCTGTTTACGCGCATTGCCGTGCCGTTTATTTCAAATAAAAGCTGAACACGCACATCACTATCATTTGCCGTTACGGTATTGACTATGGACTGCGCCGCAAGCCGCCGTGTAAGGTACATTTCCCGTCTGGCGGCGTCAACACGTTCCTCATACTCGGCCGCGGTTATAAAGCCGCCGTCAAGCAGTCTGGATCCGTCCGACACGGCCTCATCCACTATATCCGTGGTGAAAAAGTCCTCGGAAAGGGTAACGTAAAGTATTCCTCCCTCAAGCGCAACATCAACTATTTCCGTACCCTCGGGAATAACCGAGGATATGTTGCCGCTAAGCGGCGGTGTGCCCTCCATAAGGGCGCGTATCATTGCGCGTTCCTCCTGCTCTCCCGCATAAACGGTTATGCTTGCGGTAACACCGACAAGGTACGCTTCATCATTCAATCGGTAATACAGCTTTACGCGAATGTCCTTTGCAATGCCCGCCTCGGGGTCTATGGGCGGAAGATCCTCGTGAACGCTGTCCTCCTTTATAACGCCGTTGGAGCAGCCCGCACACAGCAGCATAATCACCGCCGCAATAAGCGCAAGCAATTTTTTTGCTTTGTCAATACGCTTCATTTTCGGACTATTCCTCCTCTCTCAACGGCAGATGCACCGTAAATACGCTGCCGCGGTTCACTTCGCTTTCAACGTTTACCGTGCCGCCGTGCAGTTCGACTATTCTTTCGACTATGGCAAGGCCAAGCCCCGTGCCGCCCGTGCCGCGAGAACGCGCCTTGTCCACGCGATAAAACCTTTCAAACAGGTGAGGAATAGCCTCCTCGGGTATGCCGATGCCCGTATCCTTAACGGTAAGTAACGCCTCTTCCCCGTCATTTCTAACACTTGCGCTGACGCTGCCGTAATCGGTATACTTTATTGCGTTTTCTATAAGATTGACCACGGCCTGCTCTATTTGGCGTTCTTCACCGAGTATCTCCGCCTCCGTGCCCGAGAATGTAAGCTTTATCCCCTTGCTCTGGGCAAGCGGTTCAAGCCGTGCAACCACGCGCTTTGTAAGCTCATTAAGTTTTATGGGCTCACGATGGAGCATGGGCTGACCCTCATCAAACTGCACAAGTCTTAACAGGTCTGTTATAACGTTGGACATCCTGTCAACCTCGTGGTTCACATCTTCAAAAAATTCACGCATTTCCTTGGGGTCGGGATTATCCTCGTACAATATGGATTCGCTGAGCAGTTTCATTGTTGCAAGCGGAGTTTTAAGCTCATGCGATGCGTTGGACACAAATTCGTCCCTCACTCTGTCATGCGCCTCTATCTGTTCGCTCATGCGATTGAATGCACGGCCAAGCTCTGCAACCTCGCCCTGCCCGCGCACGTTTACCTTAACGCCGCTGCCTTGGCGCCCCATGCGGCGTATGGCGTGGGTCAATTCAACTATGGGCTTTGTTACAAAGCCCGAAAGTACAAAGCTGCACGCTACCATTATCGCCGCAACTATTATGAATACTATCGCTATTTCCGCTATTATATCGCCAACGCTGTCCTCAACATCCTGAATAAGCGCGCTGAAAAGCACCGCACCGAGATACACTCCGTTTTCCGTAATGGGTGCGGTATAATATACGGCCCACTTTGATCCATCCTTACTCAATGCATTGGCGGTGCCGTTTTCTATTAAATGAAAGCCGTGCGCCGCCTCCTTGCCGCCTATAAGCACATCGCGCACTTCCCTGTAGGGAAGCATATAGCCCGTTTGGCAGGATGCGGAATCCACCTGCACGACCGCATCCGTATCCATTATAAGCACCCTTCCGTCCATTTCCTGTGCGCGGCTTAATGCAAGGGAATAGAGAGTGTCCGCATCTTCATCCATACTTTGGCTGAGTTCAAGCGCAAGGCGGGTCGTGGCCTCCTGCTGTTGCTTTATGCGCTGATCCACAAGTGACGATTCAACAAGTATTGCTACAGTAAAGCTTATTGAAAGTAAGGCCACAATGGTAACGGACAGATATATCGCCACCATCCTGACCCTTATCGAGCCGAAGAAATGCTTACGTTCACTGCGCAAAGTAATAGCCCACTCCCCACTTGGTAAGTATGTATTCAGGGTTAGCCGGGTCACGCTCTATCTTTTCCCTAAGCCGCCGAATGTGTACGTCTACCGTTCTGAAATCGCCTATATAATCCTGCCCCCATATGGTTTCAAGCAGCTCATCACGGCTGAAAACACGGCCGGGATCCTTCATGAAAAGCTGAAGCAGGTCAAATTCCTTCATCGTAAGGCTTACGGGTTTGCCGTCAAGCGTTGCACTGCGGCTGCCTATATTTATGCTCAGGCCGTTTGCGTTCATTTCAAGCTTTGGCGTTTCCCGATTGGCACCCGTGCGGCGGAGTATGCTCTTTATGCGTGCCTTCACCTCGAGTATATTGAACGGCTTTGTCATATAATCGTCCGCGCCGTATTCAAGGCCGAGTATTTTATCCATATCCTCGCCCTTTGCGGTAAGCATGATTATGGGTATGTCACTTGTTTCGCGCACTATCTGGCAAACCTCAATGCCGCTGAGCTTTGGCAGCATAACATCAAGCAGTACAAGATCGTAATGCCCGCTGTTGAGCTTCTGCAAAGCCTCCTCCCCGTCACAGGCGGAATCGGTCTCATAACCGTCCTGCTCCAAGGTACGCTTCAATCCCTTTATCATAAGCGGTTCATCATCAACAAGCAGTATGCGTCTTGCCATAAAAAGTCCTCCCTTTGCCGCGGCATAGCCGCAACTATATTCACCCACTATTATTATACCATAAAACCCGCCTTAAGAAAGGGTAATAATGCAAATACGGTGCGGCAAACCACCAAATGGGCAAACATAGTCAGTACGGTTTTTGATATAACAAGCGGCCGTGGCGCGAATCATTACTGTCACTTCACGTTTTGTTATTAAGGCAAGCGGATACTTTGTATATAATAATTTATACAGAACACTTTATGCGTGATTGGGGATGCGGCATGTTCTCCCTCATTCTTTACTTTTCTTCATTCTCTCGTTCGGAAATGGTGCGCTTTCCCTTCGCCTTCAGCCACATTTTTGCATGCTCCGCAATGGCCGTAAGGCATTCTTTGTTGGTGGGGTAGCCGCGTTCACAGTCTATGGAGTAGCCGAACAGCTTTGCCTGTGCGTCAATGTCCCCCGTGAGCCATGCCGTGTTTATGGCGTAGCGCATGCTGCGTTCCACGGCCTGCGGCGTGGTAGCGTGCTCCGTTGCCACTTGCGGATAGACGTCCTGCGTTATCCTCAGTCTTTCATTTGACGGGCATTTCACATACAGCCTTATTCCGCTGAGCATATAGTTGTATCCCTCAAGCCGAGGCGATATGCCTATGTCTATCAGCGTGTGACGCACGAAATCGTCGCAGTCGAGCGTTTCATCTTGGCGTATGTCGTTTAGTAATGCCTCACTTATGCTTTCCATGTGATAATCGTCGTTATGTTTGGAATCCAATACTCTCTGTGCCCGCGATGCTATATCCCTTGGCGCGGTCGGCATTGCCATAACGTAATCCATGCCGCCCTTTAACGCTATGTTTATTGCGGCGGCGGACGAATACGGCAGCATGCCTATAAATGCCGTGTTCGGGCACTTGTTGCGCCGCTTCAGACTTTGCACAAGCTGTATGCCGTCGCACTTGGGCATTACTACATCCACAATAACAATATCGGCCGTTACTCTGCCGCCGAGCGCCTTCAACGCGGCAATGGGCTCATTGAAGCAAATAACGCTCTCGCATCCTCGCGCCCTAAAGCATGTTTCAAGCTCCGAATTGAATTTTGCGCTTTCCGTAACTATGACAACGGTGCTGTTTTTCATACATCCCTCCGAAAAACATACAATTTTGGATTATCATAGTCCGCTTTTTTCTCCCGCGCAAGGCAACTTGGCACATTTCGGGCACGTTTTATGCCGCATTTTGCCGAAAAACGGGGAAACAGGGCCGTGATGAAGAAAGGATGGACTTCGTTATGATTTTCATCGCCGTGGCTGTAATTACGATCTTATTGCTTTCGGGGTACGGCATTAGCGACCCTAAAGTTCACAGGGGGGTCAAGGTTAATTGAAATGAAAATCGAAATCCGTTTGCGCTGAGATTGACTTTCTCTTCCGCATTGCAGTCGATCTTATAGCGTATATTCAAAAGAAAACACTTGCAATTCTTCCGAAAATGTTGTAGAATACACTTTGCCGTGGGGATATAGCTAAGTTGGTATAGCGCGGCGTTCGCAATGCTGAGGCCAGGGGTTCGAGTCCCCTTATCTCCACCACCCTAAGGCGCTTGCTTATGCAGGTGCTTTTTTAATGCAACAAATCTCCTTGCAATCCATGAAACCGCTCTATTCCCTCCATTCGCCTTGCTGTCTGCGCTTTTTGTAAAGAATATGGCCCGTTTTTGCGGGCGGTAGAGCCCATTTTGTTGACACGGCGCGAAAGGCAACATATAATGCTTTCAGGCGGAAACGCTAAGCACTTATTTATACGGAGACTTTTATCGCATGGAAGAAATCAGGAAAAAACGCCTTGGCGATCGTAAGGAGGGGCGACTGCTCAGGTCGCTTGATCCCATGGCACGTGTATCAAGCTATATTATGGTCAACAGAAACGGTTCGTCCAACTATTTTGTGGACAGCGTGGATATAGAAGCCATTGAGCGCTACATTCGCCATAAGCGCAAGGATGATGGGCTTGCGGGCTTTGGCATAATGCATGTGTTGGTTGCGGCGTATGTGCGTTGCATCTCACAGCGCCCCGCAATAAATCGCTTTATATCGGGGCAAAAGGTCTATGCAAGGGACGATATTGAAATAAACCTTACCGTAAAGCTTGAAATGAAGAGCGATGCGGCTGAAACCGTAATAAAGATTCGCCCCGATCGCAATGCCACTGCGGATGATATCTATAACCTTTTCCAAAAAGAAATTGAGTTTGCCCGCAGCGGTAAGGATTCAAGCTTTGACAGCACCGCAAGCATACTCAGCCACATACCCGGATTGTTCTTGAAATTTGCGGTGTGGTTTCTTAAACTGCTTGACTACTTCGGTGCGCTGCCCAAGGCGCTTACCGACCTCAGCCCGTTCCATGGCAGTATGTTTATAACCAGCATGGGCTCACTCGGCATACCGCCCATATTCCATCATTTGTATGATTTCGGCAATGTGCCGGTGTTCCTTTCCTTCGGTCCCAAGCAGACCAAGGTTGAAATACAAAGCGATGGTCAGCTTACCGAAAAGCGGTTCATATCCTATACCGCCGTTACCGACGAGCGCATTTGCGACGGGTTCTATTATTCAACCGCATTTAAGCAGCTTAAAAGCATAATGCGAAACCCGATGCAGCTTGACGAACCGCCCAAGGAAGTATTCTACGATATCGACTGAGGAACAATTATGTCATCCATAAACAAAGTAAGGGAATACCTTGCCCGTTTTGATGCGGATAAACGAGTGCTTGAGCTTGATCATTCAAGTGCCACCGTGGCTCTTGCGGCCGAGGCACTCGGCGTTGAGGGGGCAAGGATAGCAAAGTCCCTTTCCTTTCACACCACCACGGGTTGCATGATAATAGTCATGGCGGGGGACGTAAAAGTGGATAACGCCCGCTTCAAGGCTCGCTTTGGCTTTAAGGCGCGTATGCTCAGTGCGGAGGAAGCACTCGAGATGACGGGTCATGCCGTTGGCGGGGTGTGCCCGTTTGCACTGCCCGAAGGTGTTAAAGTTTACCTTGATGATTCATTAAAGCGCTTTACAACCGTGTTTCCCGCATGCGGAAGCGCGAACAGCGCAATAGAGCTTACCTGTGACGAGCTTGCATCCTTCACGCCCGGCTCCGAATGGGTGAGCGTATCAAAAGCGGCCGTTTAACGGCGAAAGGAGCGGTGCATGGAAGCGCACGGTACAAAACCGCTTATTCTTGCGCCCGTAGGCGGAGCGGAACAACTAAAGGCCGCGCTTCGCTGCGGAGCGGATGCGGTATATCTTGGCGCAAAGGGCTTTAATGCGCGGCGCAATGCGGAAAACTTCGGCGAAACGGATCTAAAGCAGGCCGTGGCGGAGTGCCACAGGCGCGGCGTAAAGGTTTTTGTAACGCTGAATACGCTTGTTGCCGACGATGAGCTTGATTCGCTTACCGCGGAGCTTGACGATATCGCCGCCGCGCAGGCAGATGCCGTTATAGTGCAGGATATGGGTGTTGCGGCGCTTGTTAAGGCGCGGTATCCATCGCTTGCGCTTTATGCTTCCACACAAACCACCGTGCACAATGCACAAGGGGCCGTTCTGCTTGAAAGGCTCGGCTTTGCGCAGGTTGTGCTTGCACGAGAGCTTTCCGCGGATGAAATCGCCGCCATACATGCCGCCTCCCCAATACAGATAGAATGCTTCGTACACGGTGCGCATTGCATGAGCATGAGCGGCGCATGCTATCTCAGCGCAATGATAGGCGGCAGGAGCGGCAACCGCGGCGCATGTGCGCAGCCGTGCAGACTCAATTTCAGGCTTGGGAAAAAGGAACGTGCACTCTCGCTCAAGGATATGTCTTTGATAGAACACATGGAGGAGCTTGATAAAAGCGGCATACACGCCCTTAAAATAGAGGGGCGCATGAAGCGGCCCGAGTATGTTGCCGCCGCCGTTACCGCCTGCAAGCAGGCACAGCGTGGCGAAAGGCCCGATATGGAAACGCTGAAGGCCGTTTTTTCAAGGAGCGGCTTTACGGACGGTTATTATACCGCTCACCGCACGGCGGGAATGTTCGGTGCGCGCAGTAAGGAGGATGTGGTTTCCGCGGCACAGGTGTTGCCGCAACTTGCCGCGCTCTATGCAAACGAACCGCAGACGATACCGCTTTATGCATTTTTTGAGGCGCACTTGGGCAAAGCATCATGCCTTACGCTAAGTGACGGCGAACACACGGCCCATATAGAGGGCATAAGTGCAGAGCGGGCAAAAACACAGCCACTGACGTGCGACGCCGCAAAAAAGGCCATATCTCAAACCGGCGGCACTCCGTATTATATAGAGAATATTGAATTTGATATAGAGGATGGGGTGATTCTGCCCGTATCCGCACTTAAAACCCTGCGTCGCGAAGCGATAGCCGAGCTTGACGCACTGCGCACAAAGCGTGAACCGTATGAAAACACGGGTGCGCGATTAAAACGGCTTGAACCGCATATCATAAGCGGTTCCCCCAAAATACGCTTGCGCTTTGAACGGGCTGATCAGCTTTTTCCTTGCGAAGAGGCGGAGGCGATAATACTCGGCATTGACGAAATAATTGCACATACAGAGCTTATCGATAAGCTTGGTGCAAGGCTTTACTGCGAATTGCCCGCGCTGTGCTTCCCGTCCGATATGCTAAAGCTTCGTGAAAAACTTTGTACATTAAAGCGGCTTGGGCTTGAACACGTTGTTGCGGACAATTTGGGTCAGGTACAGCTTGGCCTTGAAATGGGCTTTAAGGTGCATGGAGATACATCGCTTAACATAATGAACGGCGCATCGCTTGAGGTGTTTAAGTCACTTGGCCTTGAGGATGCAACACTTTCATTTGAACTGAAAATGAACCGCATACGCGCGCTCGGCGGCGATATGAAACGCGGCATAGTGGGCTACGGCTATCTTGCGCTTATGAAAATGCGCGCCTGTCCCGCACGCTATGAGCATGGCTGTGGTAATTGCACGGGTAAAAACGTGCTTACGGACGAAAAGCACGAACGCTTCACCATGCTTTGCCGCGACAGAAAATATTCGGAACTGCTGAACAGCGTGCCGCTCTACATAGGCGACAAGCCATATGGCGGCATAGACTTTGTAACGCTGCGCTATACTGTCGAATCAAGGGAAGAGGCGCAGCGCATATATACGCTTTTCACCGAAAAGCAACCGCCCGATTTTCGCCGCACGGCAGGGCTGTATTACAGGGATCTGCAATAAGGCCGCACGGCCATATCAAAGCAACAAACAAACAAAATCCGACTCATGAGTATAATCATAAGTCGGATTTACTGTTTTATATGGAGAAGTTCCGCAAATCACTCATCAGCCGCCAAGGTAGGCCTTCTTTACCTCTTCCTTTTCAAGCAGTTCCGCGCCCGTGCCGCTAAGCGTTATTTTTCCCGTTTCAAGCACATATGCTCTGTCCGTTATCTTCAATGCCTTGTTTGCATTCTGCTCAACGAGCAGTATCGTAACGCCGCTTTGCCTAAGTTCCGCTATTATCGAGAATATCTGCTCTACCAATATCGGGGAAAGACCCATGCTGGGCTCGTCCATCATTATAAGCTTTGGCTTGCTCATAAGCGCACGTGCCATTGCAAGCATTTGTTGTTCGCCGCCCGAAAGCGTGCCTGCCTCCTGCTTGCGGCGTTCCTTCAGCCGCGGGAAACGGTTAAACACGTCCTCCACCGCATCCTCGGGTGCCCTGCCGAGCGTATATGCGCCCATCTCTATGTTTTCCATAACGCTCATGTGCGCAAACACGCGCCTTCCCTCGGGAACGTGAACAAGGCCGCGCGTGACTATCTTGTTCGGCTCCACATGCGCAATATCCTTGCCCATGAACTCTATCGAGCCGCTCTTTGGGTGCATAAGGCCCGACACGGTTTTAAGTATGGTGCTTTTACCTGCGCCGTTTGCACCTATCAGGGAAACTATCTCGCCCTCGTTCACCTCAAAGCTTATACCCTTAACGGCGTGTATCTTACCGTAATAAACGTGAACGTCGTTCACTTTAAGCATGGTGCCCATTATGCATCCTCCTTACCAAGATACGCTTCGATAACAACGGGGTTGTTCTTTATTTCATCGGGTGTGCCCTTTGCGATTATGCGGCCGTAGTTCAGCACGGCTATACCCTCGCATATGCCCATGACAAGCTTCATATCGTGCTCTATAAGCATTATGGCTATCTGGAATTCATCCCTTATTTTGCGTATGGTTTCCATAAGCTCCGCCGTTTCGGACGGGTTCATGCCCGCCGCCGGCTCGTCAAGCAGCAATATGCCGGGATTTGTTGCTAGCGAACGGACGATTTCAAGCCGCCTTTGTGCGCCGTAGGGCAGACTGCCCGCCTGATAGGAGACCATATCTTCCATATGGAAAATGTGCAGCAGCTCCCGCACTCTCTCTTTTGCCCGTCTTTCCTCACGCCAATATTTGGGCAATCTCAGCATACCCTCGGCCACAGAGCATTTCATTGAGTTATGCATGCCGATAAGCACGTTTTCCTCAACTGTAAGGTCCTTGAAAAGGCGAATGTTCTGGAATGTACGCGCAACGCCGCGGCGGTTCACCTCATCCGTTGTCATGCCGAGCGTATCAACGCCGTTGACCAATATGGAGCCGCGCGTTGGGCGATAAACGTTGGTCAGCAGATTGAATATGGTCGTTTTCCCGGCACCGTTCGGGCCGATTATGCCGCATATCTCCGTGCGGCCTATGGCTATTGTAAATTCATCCACGGCACTGAGCCCGCCGAAGTCTATGCCAATGCGGCGACATTCGAGTATGGGCGTTTTGCCCAAATCCCTTTCGGGTATAAGGTTATAGCTGGGCTCCCTTACAAGCTTATTCATGCTTCTTCCGCTCCTTTCTTGCGCCTGCCGCGCTTAAAGGAAGAAAACATTTCCCCGTTCACGACCTTTTCTATTATGCGCTTCATGGAAAAATCGTACCTGCCGAGCAATCCTGACGGTTTGAATATCATGGTAACTATAAGCAGCAGCGAATAGACTATCATGCGGTAATCGTCAAATGCGCGCAGTGCCTCGGGCGCGGCGGTAAGTACTATTGCGGCCACTATACTGCCCGCCATTGAGCCCATGCCGCCAAGCACTACCATTACAAGAATTTCTATCGACTTCATAAAGCCGAAGTTTGACGGGTTAAGTATGCCTATATACCCCGCATATAGCGCACCTGCGGCACCCGCAAACGCGGCGGACATGCTGAAGGCAAGCGTTTTATAATATGTGGTGTTTATGCCGCAGGATTCGGCCGCTATTTCGTTTTCGCGAATGGACAGCACGGCGCGGCCGTGGCGGGATTTCATAAACGTGTGTATGAGGAAGCAGGTAAGCCCCACCATAAGCCATGCGTTTACAAACGTTGTGGTCTTGGGTATGCTTTGCAGGCCCGCCGCACCGTTTGTAAGCTTAAAGCCGAGAACCGAATCGATATTCAGCAGCACCACGCGGATTATTTCGCCAAAGCCAAGCGTGATTATTGCAAGGTAGTCGCCCTTCAATCTCAGCGCAGGTATGCCTATAAGCACACCGAAAAGGCCCGCGACCACAGCCCCTATAACTATGCCTATCGGGAATGCAATGTCGGATGGTATATTTGTGCGCGTCATGAATATTGCGCTTGCATATGCGCCGACCGCCATGAAGCCCGCGTGGCCAAGCGGAAGCTGACCCAAATAGCCCGTTGAAACGTTAAGGGACACGGCCAATATCACCTGAATTGCGATAAGCATTGCAACCTTGGTAACAAAGTTAGGCAGTGCGCCGCCCGTGAACAGCGCATTGCCGCCCACTATGAACGCCGCAAACAGCACGGTGTTTATTATATATGCCGCCCATTTGGGCAGAACGAATCGTTTTTCTTTCATGTTCAAAACCCCGCGTTAAACCTTTTCCGTCATCGGGCGACCCATAAGCCCTGTGGGCTTGAACAGCAGCACGATTATAAGTATTGCGAACACAACGCCGTCCTTCCACACGCTCAGTCCCGCCGCGGAAACAAGCGTTTCCGCTATGCCTATGGCAAAGCCGCCCGCGACCGCCCCGGGTATTGAGCCTATGCCGCCGAGCACCGCCGCAACGAATGCCTTAAGTCCCAGCATGGAACCCATCGTGGGCGTGGCCTTCGGGTATGCACAGCAGTAAAGCACGCTGCCTATGCCTGCAAGCGCGCTACCCACCGCAAACGTGAACGATATGGTCTTATTTATATTTATGCCCATAAGCTGCGCCGCACCCGGATCCTCGCTTACGGCACGCATTGCTTTGCCCATGCGGGTTTTCTTGACCAGCAATGTGAGCGCAACCATGGATATGCCTGCCACCACTATGGTTACCAGCGCTTCAACGGGCAAAGAAACCTGTCCCAATTGGATAGGCTCCGCCGAAATCACCGTGGGTATAACGCGGGCGTTTGCGCCGAATATAAGCTGCGCCACGTTTTCCAAAAAGTATGAAACGCCAATGGCGGTTATAAGCAGCGATATGCGCGGGGACTGCCTAAGCGGCTTATACGCCGCCTTTTCGATAAGCACGCCAAGCACCACACACCCCGCAACTGCCGCTATAAGCGCGATTATCGGGTTGAGTGCGAACTGCGCCATCATCATCCATGCTATATATGCACCCACCATTATGATGTCACCGTGGGCAAAGTTCAGCAGCATTATTATGCCGTAAACCATGCTGTATCCCAAGGCCACAAGCGCATATATGGAACCCGACTGAAGGCCGTTTATGAGCTGCTTTATTATAGTAGTAAAAACTGACATAACCTGAGAGCAAACCTTTCAAAATCAAATTGCCTTAAATAAAATGCGGCGGGAAAGGGGCTAAACCTTTTTGGGTACAAGGAGCACAATGGAGAAACTGCGACCCCGTCCCCGCCGCGCCCGTACACGGGTCAAGGCAACGAACCCGTGTGCGGACTGTCAAAAGAGAAACCTGATCCGTAAATAGGAAGCTTAATACATCATTTCAAACTTTTCTTCGCCGTCAACAAGCTTCATTATAACGGCGCTCTTTATGGGGTTGTTGTTTTCGTCAAAGGTATAGCCCGATTCGCTGGTGATACCCTTCACGTTGGGACCTTCGCTCTTTATTGCGTCTATAACGGCCTGCTTGTATTCTTCGCTTCCACACTCATAGCCGCTTTGTTCGGCCTTCTCAAGTGCCGCGCAGAGTACCATTGCGGCATCGTATGCGGTGGCCGCGAACATGTTCAAAGTGCTCTTATCATAGCTTGCGGCAAAGTCAGCCTCGAACTGCTTTACTTCTTCGGTGGAGCCGGGTGCATAGCCGCTGCAATAGTAGCTGCCCTCAAGTGCCTCCGCGGATGCATATTTGCTTACGCCGCCCCAGCCGTCGCCGCCGAGGAGAGTGCAGTTTACACCAACCTGACGGGCCTGAGTTGCGATAAGGCCGTCATCCTCATAATAGTTGGGGCAGAATACCACATCGGGTGCGGCGGCCGCAATATTGGTCAGCTGGCTCTTGAAGTCAACGTCGCCCTTGGCGTAACCTTCTTCGGCAACTATGGTTATACCGAGTTCCGCAGCCTTTGCCTTAAATGCTTCCGCAACGCCCTGTGCGTAATCGTTACCTGTCTGGGCAAATATTGCGGCGGTGCTTGCATTAAGCACGTCCTTGGCAAAGCCCGCCATCTTTTCGCCCTGGAAGGGGTCTATAAAGCAGGTACGGAATGCATTGGAGTAAACGGTGCCATCCTCCTTAACGGTAACGGCCGCCGCCGTTGCGCTCGGGGTTATCATGGGCATATTCACGGCCGCCGCCTCGCCCACGACCGCAAGAGTGTTGCTCGTAAGCACGTCACCCAAAAGTGCGGTTATACCATCATCAACCATTCTCGTGAATGCGGTTACAGCCTCGGTATCGTCGCCCTTGTTATCGTAGATTACAAGCTCGATCTTCTTGCCGTTTATGCCGCCCGCCTCATTTACCTTATTAAAGTAAAGCTCCGCGCCGTTGCGCACGCCAAGGCCGTATGCGGCGTATTCACCCGTGTGCGGCCCGAGTATGCCTACCTTTATGGTGTCACCGTCGGATGACGAACCGTTTCCGTTCGAACACCCGACAAACATTACCGCAGCCATTACCGCTGCCATTACCAGTGCAAATACCCGTTTCATTTTTTGCTTTCCTCCGTTTGGTGCAAATAAATTTGGTTTTGTTAAAAAATAAAAGCGGCCCCCTTTTTTCTTAAAGGAGAACCGCCTAATTTTTCGCGTTTGTATTCGCTATGCTCGGCGTGCTCTCCTGCCCGTAATTATTACAAGGCTAATAAGGCTGCGTATAATCAGCCCTACAAGAATAAGGAGACCCGCAAGCGCGAATCGAGTTTCAAATTCAAGCGCAGAAAGCGAAGCCATCGCACACAAAACCGATGTGAACATCTTTGCCATACCGCGCTCCTTTCCGACGGATATCCCCCGTCCCGGAATTTTGTATATAATATACTAACCCGAATAGGGATTGTCAACCCCAAATTTCACTAAATATTTTTTAGTTGTTCACAATTATTGTATTTCGCCCGCATATGCTATGCCAAGTCCGCCGTTTTCTTCCGCTTCAAGGCGAACAAGCACGCCGACGGAATCATTTTGAGTGATGAAAATATCCGCATCTCTGAGAGCGGAAATAACGCGCTCGTTTGCGGAGTCGGTATCGTGGTTCGTATTCGTGCTTATTATCGCCGCCTTGGGCGAAACGGCCGCGGCAAATTCGTCACTCGTGGCATCAGGATTACCGTGGTTGCCCACCTTTAATACATCGGCGTGTATGTCCGCGCCAGAATAAAGCAGCGTATTCTCCTCCGCAAACTGCATATCCCCCGTAAAAAGCACGCTGTGACCGTTTGCATAAAGCATAAATACAAGCGAATTGTCGTTATCATCATCCTCATTCATCTCAAGAGGAGCAAGTACCCGTATATATGCACCGCCGCCAAGCTCCATGGTGTCGCCCGCATAGAGCACGCGGCCTTCAAGCCCAAGCTTATCAAACTTTTTGTCAAGCTTTGCCTTCCCTGACTTGTTCGTTTCGGCAAAGTTGGCACGGTAGGCCGCCTTTATGGGAAATTTCTTTGAAAGCGCACTCAACCCGCCCGTATGGTCCTTGTGAGAGTGGGTAAGGAACACTCCTTCCAATTCTTCAACACCGTAAAATTTAAGCAGGGCGCACAGCTCTTCCGCATTTTCCTTGCGACCCGTATCCACCATGTAATATTTGCCGTTTACGGCTATAAGCGCGGCATCTCCCTTTTGGGCGTTTATAAACAGCACCCACGTTTCGCCGAGTATGGCATCGGCCTTTGGCACGGTATGCTTACAACCCGTGCATAACATCATTAGCGCGGCAAGGCATGCGAATAAAACTGTTTTAACAATACCCTTCATGCGGATATTATATCACCTGTACGCCGCGGTATGTGCGGCATTTTTATGAACCATTTCGTGCAAATGCAAAAAAATGCGCCGCTGATTAAAAACAATGATTGACAAGTGGGCAAAGTGCCGTTATAATATCTCTTGCAGCTTATGAATGGCGCATATTTGCGGTCATGGCGGAATCGGCAGACGCGTACGTTTGAGGGGCGTATGGGCAACCGTGTGAGTTCAAGTCTCACTGACCGCACCATAAGGAAACGGCGATTTTCAAAAGAAAGTCGCCGCTTTTTTGTTTAAGAAAGAAAAGAGAAAATTTAAGGCCGAACGAACTCGGTTGCAAAAAAACGGAAGAAAGCACCCCAAGGAGAGTATCAGCATGGAAAGACAACATATACACAATCGCTACATTGAGCTTTGCAAAAAATACGGAATTTTCGCCGTTATTACAAATGTAAATGATGCATCTGCCCCCGCATACGAGCTTACGGCCGATAATTCGATTCACAGCATAGTGCTGAATGATGCTAAAATAGATGCGTCCATGTACGAATCATTTTTGGCATATGCTGTTTCACTGTTGCTGCTGCCAAGGCTTGTTCTGACAACGGAGCGGCTTATAATAAGGCGGTTTTGCATGGATGATGCCGAAGCATGCTTTGCATTCATGTCGGATGCGCAGGGAATGTATTTGGACGGATGTAAGCCGTTCACCTCCATGGACGATTCTTTTTGGGATAGAATGAATTTGTTTGAAAAACGGGACGGACAATATGTGATCGCGCTCAAGGCTACCGGCGAAGTTATCGGAACCATAAATGTATTCGATGATGATTCAAGGGCAGTTTCGGCAAAGGAAATCGGCTATGCCATTGCTCCAAAGCACAGGCGTAAGGGATATGCATTTGAAGCAATATCTGCGGTTGTGGATTTATTAAGAAAGGATTTGCTGTTTGAAATGGTGGTGGCGGGTGTTTTACCCGAAAACATCCCTTCCGCAAAGTTGCTTGAAAAGCTGGGATTTACCGGCGAAGGCATTCGCCATAAGGCGTTTTGGCATGAGGGGCTTGATAAGCCCGTGGATTTAATCTATTACTATATCGACCGCTAAAGCGCACGGGCACAGGCGTGGTTCGCCTGTGCCCCGCTATTATTCTTCTTTTTCACGATTGCACATTACAAAAAGGGCTGCCGCGATTATTAGCATTGCCAAATCGCCGCCAAAGCCGCCCGAACTGAATACGGAACGGAGAAGAAGCAGCATGGCGTCACCGTTCTCGGCGGCTATCGGAACAAGCTGCAAAACGGTTTTAAGTAAGCTTGCGATAAATATAAGCGCGGCCATGATAAGCAAAATATATCGCCGTTTTATTGGCGGCCGCTTTAGGCACATAAGCACGCTGAGCACGGTCATTATAAGACGGTGCAGAAGCATGTAACGCTGAGATGCGGTTCCGTGCAAAATGCAATCCACTATGCCGCTACCGCTTGTGTACAGCTCCACGACCAAGTAAATCAGCATTGCGGCATATATTACCGTCAGCAAAACGGCAAGGAATTTAATAAGCTTTTGCATGGTTTATCCTCCTCTAAAAATGCTGTGTTGCGGCGGCTTACCCGCACTTTGATTTGCTTTCAAATAAGTATATTTCCCCTAACCCACCCTCTTATCTTGCGGCTGATGCCCGGTTGTGCCAAGTGCATTTGTGCGGTGTATAATGTGCAGTGTGACGGGTATTTTTGTGAAAAGGCGTCGTACCCCGACCCGCCGTATAGCTATGCCGACTCATTCTCAGTCGGCAGAGATAGCATCCGCATCCGCAAATAAGAAACCAATTTTTATTTATTTAAGCTGTGTATTCCAATTAAGCTTTTGTATGGTCGAATCAAGCTGCCTAAGCTCCTTCGCCTTTGCGTCGACTGTTTTTTGAATTGCGGCAACGTCAACCGTGGACAGTATGCGTATTTCCGTTTTTGAATAACGGTCTATGCGCTGACTTGCCTGCTGAAGAAAATCCCGCAAAATCGAATTTTCAAGGGACAGTGCATCCCGCTTTGCAAGAAGCTGTGTAAGGCTTTCTCCGTTTTCGGCAAACGTGTTGGAATTCGTTACGTTTATGCGGCAAATAAGCTCCTCATACGCACTGCATTCCGCGCGGAGCTTTTCTATCAGGCGCAGCGGATCCTCCGCCGGGGTATCACCCTCCTGCACCTTCGCATTATCGTTAAGGCGGCTGTGAAGCTGTGCTATGCGCGTTTTCATCTCGGCGCGCGTCTGCAACGCCTCCGCAAGTGACATTTCGGTATTTACGGCTGTCATTTCGATTTAATCTCCTGCAAAAATATTATTTATATTATAGCATACTCCGCCGCACTATAACAGGGGGTTGACACAAAGGGCGCGCCGTGCTAACATATGCGCTGTAAAAATGAATATATGCCTTATCAAGAGTGGTTGAGGGACGGGCCCTATGAAACCCGGCAACCTGCGTGCGCGCAAGGTGCCAATTCCCGCGGCATTAGCCGAAAGATGAGCGATACTCCTTCGTCTCGTTTTTCGCGGGGCGTTTTATTTTGCCGTAAAGCAAAAAAGAATGCACTTCTCGCGAAACAACCGCGCCATGATTGGGCAGGATATACGAAACGGAGGTTTTATTTTTATGAAAAAGCTTTTTACATCGGAATCGGTGACGGAAGGTCATCCCGACAAAGTGTGCGACATTTTAAGCGATACCGTGCTTGACGCTTACCTTGCCGCAGATCCCGCCTCCCGCGTGGCATGCGAATGTGCGGCCACGACGGGTCTTGTGTTGGTGATGGGCGAAATAAGCTCTTCAGCGCGGGTGGACATTGCGCCCCTTGTGCGCACTGCAATAAACGACATAGGATATACGGACAGTTCCTCGGGTTTCAGCGGGGACAGCTGTGCCGTGCTTGTTTCGCTTGATACGCAATCCGCGGATATTGCGCTTGGCGTTGACCGTTCGCTTGAAGCAAAGCTGGGTGAAGAAGCGGATATGACCACCGGTGCAGGCGATCAGGGCATGATGTTCGGCTATGCAACGGATGAAACGGAAGAATACATGCCCATGCCAATTTACCTTGCTCACGCCCTAACACGCAGGCTCGGCGCATACCGCCGCGGCGGTGCGGACTTTATAAAGCCCGACGGAAAGGCTCAGGTGAGTGTTGTTTATGAAAACGGAGTCCCCGTGGGTGTGGATACGGTGCTTGTTTCAACTCAGCACAGTGCGGATGTTGACCAAGCCATGCTGAAGGATGCAATATACAATGAAGTTATACTTCCAACCGTTCCGCACGAACTTATGAACGAGTCAACGCGCATTTTGGTCAATCCCACGGGTAGGTTTGTTATAGGCGGGCCGCACGGGGACAGCGGACTTACGGGCCGCAAGATAATAGTGGATACATACGGCGGCTTTGCGCGGCACGGCGGTGGCGCATTTTCAGGCAAGGACCCAACCAAGGTGGACAGAAGCGCGGCATACGCCGCACGCTATATTGCAAAGAACATAGTTGCAGCGGGCCTTGCCAAAAAGTGTGAATTGCAAATAGCTTATGCGATAGGCGTAGCGGAGCCGGTATCCGTCTCGATAGATACGTTCGGAACGGGTAAGGTTGCGGAGGATAAACTGCTTGCCGCCGTGCGCCGCAGCTTTGACCTGAGGCCCGAAGCGATAATCCGCGCACTTGACCTGCGCCGCCCGATATACCGCCGCACGGCATCATTCGGCCACTTCGGTGACCCGTCCATGCCGTGGGAACAGCTTGACCTTGCGGATAAGCTGAAGGAAGAGGTGTAAGATAGCTCTGCACCGTTGGTTTTAAGGCTCATATGCAGTAGAAAAATCAACCATAATTTGTGTGGCGGCGAATCGACGGAATAATCATCGGCTTCGCCGCCTCGACTTTTCAAAAATCCTGTAAGATTTCCTCATCTGCGAAGTCTTATAAGTGAAAGGAGGTGGTAGCGCAATGGAGTTTGAAGAGATATATCAAACCTACTTCAAATCGGTATATCAATATATCAGGCGGCTTTCGGGCGATGAACATATTGCGGAGGAAATCACGGGTGAAACATTCTTCAAGGCGTTGAAGTCCATAGGCGATTTTCGTGGCGAATGCGATATGCGAGTATGGCTCTGTCGTATTGCAAAAAATGCTTACTTTTCTTATCTGAAAAAGAACAGTAGAATTGTAAGCGTTGATGAAGTCGAGCTGACAAACATAGCAGACCCCACATTTATTGAGGATCAAATCGGTATGCGGGATGATGCGCGGCAAATACGAATAATCCTGCACGATATTCCCGAACCATACAAAGAGGTTTTCATGTGGCGTGTGTTTGGGGAACTGTCTTTCAAAGAAATCGGTGATTTATATGGAAAAACGGACAACTGGGCCTGCGTTACCCACCACCGAGCAAGAA
>CAZTFU010000005.1:0-89716 GCA_964612925.1 uncultured Clostridium sp.
AACTGGACACCAATCGTGATACCCATTGTATCAAAATTGGTGTCCAGTTATGGTGGGGATGGAGGGGCTCGAACCCCCGACCTCTTCGATGTGAGCGAAGCGCTCTAACCAGCTGGGCTACATCCCCGACGCGAAATCTATTTTACAACAAATTCGCGCGTATTGCAACACCTAAATTTTTACGGAGCCGAAATGGGCCGATAAAGCATTATTGCTCCAACGTGAACGTTGATACCGTAATGTCGCCGGACACCGTGCCTATGTCAAAATGCATACTGCCGTCACCGTATGTGTAGGTATTGCCGTTCCTTGCAAGGCCGTTGGTGGTGCTGAAATCGTATACATCGCCCGATACGGTTGAAACATCCATTGTAAAGCCCAATTCCGTCGGAAGGTTCAGCGTGACATCGCCGGACACCGTCCCCGCTTTCAGCTGCTTTATACTCTCCTCGGTCGAAAAATACACGCTTGCCGATGTGCCGTCAAATTCCGCTGTTTCAAAGCAGCCGTTTACATACATATCGCCCGATATACTGCAAGCATCCAGTTCTTTTGCGCGGCAACCCTCGGCATCAATCTCGCCCGATACAGTATCAAGGTCCATTTTCTCTGCAACGCTTACGTTTTTTAACAGTATTCCGCCCGAGGTCGTTTCTATCTCAAGCTCCTTGAGCGAAGCATTTTCTATACAATTTGTGTTGGATACGGAATTCAGCTTGATCCTCAGCTCGTCGGAATTAAGCATTGCGCGCGGCACGCTGACAACAAGCGCTTTCGGTGCAATAATGCTGTTGATGTTCGCCAAGGATGAATCAATGCCGCTCCATGAACGGCTTTTGCAAAAGCGAACGGTAAGCTTGTTACCGTCAAGCTTATAGCGCAGTGCATCATCCTGTGAAATGGCCATTTCCGCACTTTCCTCAATCAAAATGCACGTTCCGTCATACGGCTGCACGATTATGCTGCCGCTTATCCAGTCTATGGAAATGTCGGTAATGCCGTCTGCGGTTATCGAATAGGCATTATTGACGGCAAACGGGTTGTCAAAACCCGTATCATCACCACCGAACGCATAGTTCATTGCATTTGATACATTGTTTGATACGATATCGCTTTTGACAATGCTGTTAAATATGCTTACGCCCGTTATGCAGCCGATTATGGTAACAAGCAATATCGTGCCGCATATTATTGCCGCAACTATCGCAACCGTGCGCCCGACTCCGCCCTTCTTTTCCCGAACAGGGGCGGCGGGAGCAGAAGCACCCGACTGTGTCCCGCCAAGGCTTGCTATAAGTTCGCTGATATCGCCTATACTGTTTATTGCGGCGGCGTAGGCGCGCTCGGGTTCCATGCCGTTATTTATCGAATCATGATAACGTTCAATGGTGTTCATTATCATTTCTTCGCGTATGTTATGAGCCTCCGTCGTGTTCGGCGCGGCAGAAAACAACTTTTCTATATGCTGCCGTATCCTGTTTTCGTTAATGTTCTCCATTTTCAATATCCTTCCTTGCTTGTAAGTTTGTCTATAAGTGTGCGCGCATCATTCCACTCTTCAAGTAATGCTTCATAGCTTTGCCTGCCGCGTTCCGTTATGGAATAATATCGCCTGCGCGCCCCTGTGGCTTCATTACCCCAATAGGATGTTATGCAGCCCGATTCCTCAAGTCGCTTAAAGGCCGTGTACAATGTAGCCTCCTTCAATTCATAACGACCGTCAGTCTTGCGCAGTATAGCTTTGTTTATTTCATATCCGTAGCTGTCACCCGCACTTAATCGTGCAAGTATTATAGCATCCGTATGTCCGCGAATTATATCCGATGCAATGGACAATATCGTTTCCTCCTTACTCTTGATTACAATATATAGTATAAAACCAATATACCTCGCCTGTCAAGGTATATTTACAAACAAAATACATTTATTTATAATGATGTATATGTGCGCACGCTAAACTTTATGATATAATTCAACTGTACGACAATCGGTCGATGTGCAATTTGAAGGGGTGCATTATGCCAAGTCTAAAACTGAACGGCATAGTAACACGCTATGTTGATTACAAAGATAATGACAGAATCCTTACCCTGTTTACATATGAACAGGGTATTGTGAGTTGCTCCGCGCGCGGGTGCAGGCGGGCAAAAAGTCCGCTTATCGGGGCAAGCGAATTGTTTGTGACGGGCGAATTTATGCTGTTTGGCACAAAGGACAAGCTTGTACTTGACAGTGCGGCCATAGCCGAAAGTTATTATCCCCTGCGGGAGGATATAGATCGCTTTGCGGCGGCAAGTTATATGCTTTCGATAGTAAATGCCGGGGCTGAGGAAACGGCAAACAGGGCACTGTATTCGTTGCTGCGCTACGCGCTTGCATATACTGCATACGGCGATTGCAACAGCGTTGACATGGCAATATGCTTTGCGCTCAAGTGTCTTGCCGCGCTTGGCTATACTCCGTCCGTAACCGAATGTGCGCTGTGCGATACGGACATAAGGGCACAAAAGGCACCCGCCTTCGGTGCAAAATTCGGTGGTGCGCTATGTATGGATTGCGCACGTTCGGTCGGTGCGAACGAAATAAGCCCATTAAGCCTTGAAGCCATGCGGCGCATACTTCTTTTGAAGGACAGCGAGCTTGAACGGGTTGCATTGCCCATACAGCAGCGTGAGGAACTCAAACATGCCGTAAATGCATTTGCTGAGCATGTGTTTGAAAGAAAGTTCCATGCAATCGAAATGCTGTAATGTGACACCGCATGCCTTGACTTTATGCCCGATATGCGTTATATTCAATTACGAAAGGGTTGACCTTGCTTTTGCCGAGGTGAGCCCGTTTATTAAGCTAAAATGATTTTTGGGAGATAATGATAACATGGAAAGGGAACGTACCTTACAATCCGGCAACATGGTGTCGGGCGTGATATGGAAACAGCTTTTATTGTTTTTCTTTCCGATAATGCTCGGCTCTATTTTTCAGCAGCTCTATAATACCGTTGATGCAATAGTTGTCGGTCAGTTTGTCGGGTCGGATGCATTGGCGGCGGTAGGCGGCAGCGCATCCAACATACTGAATTTGCTTATCGGCTTCTTTACCGGCGTGTCAAGCGGCGCAACCGTAATAATATCGCAGTATTTCGGTGCGGATGACAGCCGCGGCGTAAGCCGTGCGTTGCACACGGCAATGCTGTTTTCACTTGTCGGCGGTGCGGTGATAATGCTTATAGGCTTGTTCGGCACGGAGCTTCTTCTTAAATGGATGGATACGCCTGAGGATATATTCGAAAGTTCCGCATTATACCTTAGGATAATGTTCCTCGGCATGGTGCCCAACATGGTTTACAATGTCGGTTCCGCCATACTTCGCGCAATGGGAGATTCAAAGCGTCCTCTGTATTTCCTTATAGTGGCATGCCTTTCCAACGTGGTGCTCGACCTTGCATTCGTGCTTATTTTCAATATGGGTGTTGCGGGCGTTGCCATAGCAAGCGTGTTGGCACAGGCGATAAGCGCAGTGATGGTAGTAATGTCGCTTTCCGCATCAAACAGAGAATATCGCTTTGTTATGAAGCAAATGCGCTTTGAGGGTGACATACTCTCCCGCACGATACGCATAGGTCTGCCTGCGGGTTTCCAGTCCATAATGTATTCGCTTTCAAACATGCTTATTCAGGCCTCCGTAAACCGCTTTGGCACGAACACGGTCGCTTCGTGGGTGGTACTTGGCAAGGTGGACGGCATAACGTGGATGGTGCTTGGCGCACTCGGTGTGGCATCAATGACATTTGTAGGTCAAAACTACGGTGCGGGCAGGGTTGACAGAATACAAAAGAGCTTGAAGATAAGCCTTCTTATGGGCGTTGGTATAACAGGCGGCTTCGGTGCGGTGCTGCTGCTGTTCGGCAAGCCGCTTTTCGGTCTGTTTACCGATGATGCGGAAGTGCTTGCGCTTGCAATAAGGTTGCTTGGCTATTTCGCCCCGTTCTACTGGCTGTTTGTGCCCATAGAAATATTCAGCGGCGCGTTGCGCGGCATGGGCGACACGCTTCTGCCCACAATTATAACCGCAACGGGCATATGCGTTTTCCGCGTGGCGTGGATATACACGGCCGTGCCCATAAACAACAGCATGTTCACGGTATCGTTAAGCTATCCCATATCATGGGTGGTTACGTCAATAGCGTTTATAATCTATTATGCGGTTACGCATCGCAAATTGTTTGCAAACGCTCCCAAGCCCGCGGGCACGGAAGCGGAGTAACGGCCGCATAAAAGCATCAACCCAGCATGCTTTGACCGCATGATAATAAAAGTATGCATTCAAAAAACACCGCTTGGTCAATTAGCCCAAACGGTGTTTTTTACTATGGCTGTTCAAATGAAAACACAATTATATTTATTCCATTTCTATATTCACGCGGTTTTATCCCGCCTTGCGGCAGTTAGCCTATCTAATCCAATACAGTACATAGCATTCCGTCATTTCTCCGAAGTACAAAAAGACGTTTTCGCCCATTTCAATCTTTTCCGAAAACACCATGTTCGGAATAAACAGCCGTGCCATGGTACGGCGGCCCTTAATGGAATACCCATCGGGAGTAGGATGCTTGTGAAGATGTTCCGCCGCCTCTGCCAATCCGGGTAGTTTAAGCCGCGATTCCAGCTCCGCAAGGTCTTTGTCCGCATTGATATAGACCAGATGGTCTTGATCCTTGAACCAACTTACATTCATATAGCACCTCAACGATTTTCCTTAGCCAAATCGGAAAGCAGGCCGAACTTGGAAATAACATAGTTGTAGCTGCCGCGCCCGTGTGGCACTAAGCATGCACTGCAATCCTTTGTGCCGTCCGGCAGCCATGTGCAGTTGCCGCCGCAGGCCGAACCCAACGTATATAATGGGCAGTAGCAAAACAGACAATTGAAGTCATCGGGTTTTTCGGTTTTGTGGCACGGAAAAAACTCGCAATTCTTATGTTGAAAAAAAGAATAATTGCTGTTTTCCGGCTTCATATTCAGTCCGTCTTTCTCTTTGTTTTCCATAATCAATACCTCCTTGTTACGTTCAGGCAAAATCGCCTGTTTATTTTAACAGCCCGCCAAGCAATACATAGTATTTCGGCATGCGGCCGTCCTTTCCCCACAGTATCTGCGTATCAAAATATTTGTTCAATGCTTTGCCAACGTCGCCTCCCAAGGACTCTATAGAATAGCGCATACTGTTCGGGTTTCGACAGGGATGTCCTGCAAGTCGTGTGCATGTACCCGCAGGGCATACATCGCAGCTTCCCGCGGAGAGCACCATGCTGTTCGGAAATGCTTTTTCCATTTCAAGTAACTCCGCAAGCATGGCTCGCTTTTCTTCACGCAGCAGTTCATGACTTGCACTGTCCAGCTCCTTGGAAGAAAACAGTGTTTCTCGCATCTTTTGGGGAACCTCCACCTTGCGGCTTTGCAGTATCAAGGTATTATAGTTTTGCCAAACTTCCTGCGGTTTGAAATCAAACGGCGGGCAAGACCATGTCTTGCCATAGCCACGACAAGCTTGGCAATAAACCAAAAACTTTTCTACGTCCACACAGCTTTTTACAAAGTCCGTCACGCTGATTTCCACTTGCTTTTTTTCGGTCATTTCAAATTTCCTTCCGTATAAATCCAAATGCTATGCCATTGGGTTTTCGCCCTTATCAAGCAATTCCTTTTGAGGGAGGCCGTTGGAATCCAACCTTTTGAAATTGCCCATTACCTCATTTACGCCCGACAACGCGGCAAACGTGTTCGGATACTCCCTTACTATATCCGCCAATGCAGGAACCTGCGCCTTGTTTACCACACATACCAGTATATTGGTTTCCCGATTCTGGTACATGCCCTTTGCAGGAATCAGTGTGGCGCTGTGATGCAGCCGTCGTATGATTTCCGATGATAGTTCCTCAGGATAATCGGTAACGATTTCACAGCGAACGGCACTGCGGCCGCTCTTCATCACTCTATCGGATACCGTGCTGGACAAGAAGCTGTAAATGATGCACAGAATAACCGGCTCCACCATAAAGTCATAAACAAAATAGCTGCTGACGGCCACCATTACATTGATTGCAAACGTTATCCAAAAAAAGCTCCGCTCGGGATGAACCCTGTGGATAAGCGCCGCAACAAAGTCCGTTCCGCCACTGCTGGCGCTGCAACGCACAAGCAGCGAATAACATGCGCCGTTGATTATACCGGCCACGATCGGCCCTAAGATCGTGCTGCTGTCGGTATCATATGCAAAGCGGCTTAAATCCGTTTTCCCAAGCAATATCAAAAATACGGAAAATGATACCACATACAGCATACTGCGCACGGCAAAGTCGGAACCGACCTTTTTCAGCACCAAAAGAGCCAACGGTATGTTGATAATAAGGCTCAGATATCCAACACTTATACCCGATAAATACTGGATCATTGTGCAAATGCCGTTAAGTCCCGCCGGTGCAAATCGATTGGGAAAAACGAACAGTTGATAATTCAAGGCGCACACCAACGCCAAACCCACTATAACCAGATAAGTCAAAAACTTTTTTGCCGTTTTCACGGACAACACTCCTTTACAAAATGAAATAAATCTCCCGCAATAAAAAACCGCAGACACAGCCTGCGGGCAACAAAAATAAGTTGGGCATCCCGATTACAGGCAGGAGGCAAAAAGATTCACGGTGTATCTGACTTATTCTCTCGCGGAGACATCACAGTGACCTGTTCGCGGGGACTTTCACCCCATTCCACCGCCGACATTAGCCGAGCGAACCCTTTCATACATATATTTCAGGTAAAGCATAACATAGTTTATATGAAAAATCAACAAATATCCGTTTTAACGCATTATCCGTAGTTTTGGGGCATGAATTTAGCCCAAGCAAAACTATTCCGTCTGTTCAACCATATGAAGCCGTTTGAACAGGCGACATATCAACACGATTCCCGCTATAAGGGCCACCGTAGCCATTACGGGCGCAACATATAATATGTATTCCAAGCCGAACAGTTTTCTCACAACAAAGAAGAGCACAATATCCAGCGACCCTTTATGAAGCAATGAAAGTATAAACGGCTTGACCCCTTCACCAACAGCCTGAAATACCGCAACTATAACGAACAGCAGCGGGTATATCGCAACGGAAATGCACAATATTCTTAGGAACTTGGTTCCGTAAAGTATCGTATCCGCATCGTTGATAAAGAACGCTATCAGCTGCGGTGCAAACAAATAGGAGCAAATACTGCAAATAAGCGAAAACGCCACCGTCAATACCGCGGAGAACGCAACGACCGTTTTCATCCGTTTTATCCTGTGGGAGGCAAAACAGTATGCCACTATTGGCAGCATTCCCTGTGTAATGCCCTGATTTATCGCATAGGCAAGCGAATCTATTTTGCGCACAATGCCTATCCCCGCAACGGCCGCGCTTGCACCCATATCCGCTATCATGCCGTTAAGGAAGAAGTTTGATATTTGCCCTGCCGCAAGCAGAAAAAAGCTCGGGATTCCCGATTTAATTATATCCCATGTGGTAATGCGAACGCTGCGGTGATTTTCCAATGTAAAACGGAAAACGGAAACCTCCCTGTGCTTTATTAAATACCATATAAAGTACGCCGCGGCAACGGCATTTGACAGTGCCGTTGCAATCGCCGCACCAACAACTTCATTCCCGCGGGGCAGCAATACAAACATAAGCAGCGGATCCAGTACCATATTCAATACCGCACCCAGCGTAATGCCGAAGCCCGCCACCTTGGCTTGACCCGTACTGCGGATCAGGTGCGCAAAAACCGCAGACATAACGGTTGGTATGCCGCCTATCACCATGGTTATTACCGCATACTTTACCGCAAAGTCTATGCTGTTCACATCACCGCCGATAGCCATTAAAAACGGCCTTGCAACAATGCCCAACACAAGTGAATAAGCCGCAACGGTTATCAATGCGCCGCGAACGGAAAGCACAAATGCGCGCCTTGCCCTGTGGTGATGCTCTTCACCTATGGCCCTTGTAATAACGCTTGAACCGCCTATTCCGAACAGGTTCGCAATCGCCGTCATTATGTTATAAACGGGCAGGCATAATGAAACCGCCGCTACCGCCGCCGCATTGCCCGTCAGGCCAACGTACCACGTATCCGCCAAGTTGTACACAACGGTTATTATTTGGCTGATAATGGTCGGTATTATCATTGTGGCGACCGCCTTTGGTACGGGATAATCCGCGTATATCTGTTTTTCTCTTAGTGCTATTTCGGATTCATTGTTTATTTCATGTTCCATAGTTCATTCGACCTTTCTCGGGAGAATATTATAGGCCGATTTTTGATGCAGTCAATATGTTTTTTGGTGCAAAGATACAATTTACTTCCGATTTTTATGTACCTCGTCCATATTGTATTTGATATTATATATAATTGATTCAAGCGGGCAAAACGGCCGCCAAAATCCACCGAAAGCATTGCAAATCCGACAATATGCAATTATATTATAATAAGAAATTTACAGAAGGAGATTATGGTATGCAGCATAATACAGCATTGGTCTACAGCCGTATTCTTAAATCCGAATTGGTGGCCGCCATGGGATGTACGGAACCGATTGCAATCGCCTTTGCGGCGGCAAAGGCACGCGAGGTATTGGGGCAAATGCCCGAGCATTGCAACGTGTATTGCAGCGGAAACATCGTAAAAAACGTTATGGGCGTGACCGTACCCAATTCCGGCGGTATGAAGGGTATAGACATAGCCGCTACCTTGGGAATACTCGGCGGCGATGCCGATCGTGACCTCGAGGTGCTTGAATCCATAACCCGTGAACATATCGAACAGGCAAAAGTGCTGCTGAGCAACGGTTTTTGCCGCTGTTCGTTGGTTAAAGATGTGGAAAACCTGTATATACTCATTCGACTTGATGCAGGGTCGGAATCCGCCGCGGTGGAAATCCGCAATTACCACAAAAACGTTACATGCATTGAGAAGAACGGCAACGTACTGTTCCGTAAAGACAACAGTTGCAACGAGATAACCGTTAAGGACGATCCCGACAAGGCACTGCTTAACATTGCCGACATTTTGGAATACAGCAGTATGCTTTCGGATGAGGATACCATATCACTGCTTGAATACCAACTAAACTGCAACATGTCCATTGCCGAAAACGGACTTACGAATCCGTTCGGTGCTCAGGTGGGCAAAACACTGCTTTCGGGTATAAATAAGATCGATCGTGATACCGTTCGTACCGCCGCAAAGGCATATGCCGCCGCGGGCAGTGATGCGCGAATGAACGGTTGTGCAATGCCCGTTGTCATAAATTCGGGCAGCGGCAACCAAGGGCTTACCGTATCCATTCCGATAAAAATATATGCGGATGCATACGGCATATCCCATGACAGGATGGTCAAGGCCTTGGCCGTCAGCAACCTGATAGCCATACATCAAAAGAAATACATAGGCAGTCTGTCCGCATATTGCGGTGCCGTCAGTGCGGCCTGCGGTGCGGGTGCGGCCATTGCGTTTTTGTTGGGCGAAGGTTTGAGTGCCCAAACGCTTTACCGTCAGGTGGCGGATACCGTGACAAATACCATTGCGACGGTGGGCGGAATGGTATGCGACGGTGCAAAATCCTCATGTGCGGCCAAAATAGCCACGGCCGTTGACTGCGCAATAACCGCATATGAGCTAAGCAAGGCTGGACATGTCTTTCAGCCGGGCGAAGGACTTGTTATGGACGATGTTGAGGGCACCATTGAAAGCGTTGGCAGAATGGGTCGATGCGGCATGCATGCAACCGATATTGAAATATTGCAGATAATGCTTGGCGAAAACTGATTTTGTACAAGCTGAAGGATGGGTAATATGAAAGTTACAAGGGAAAAGCTGTTCAAGAGAATAAAAAGTGCGTTGGTTTTGGTAATCAGCAACCTCATATTCGCATTTCTTGTTGCCGCATTTATTCTGCCGCATAATATCATTATGGGCGGTGCTACGGGCGTGGGTGTTGTGCTCAGCCGTTTTATACCGCTTGATACGGCAACCATTGTTTTGATATTCAATATATTGGTGCTGATACTCGGCGGGATAGTCCTTGGCAAGAAGTTTTTTCTTACGACGATAACAAGCTCTCTCCTCTACCCCGTTTTTCTATCCGTAATGCAAAAGATACCCAATATTTCAACCATAACGCAGGATCCGCTCATCGCTACCATTTTTGCGGGAGGATTGCTCGGTATGGCACTTGGCATGATAATGGGCATAGGTTCTTCATCGGGAGGAACCGATGTTTTGGGTCTTGTTATAAACAAATGGTTCCACATTCCCGTTGCTACCGCCGTATATATAGTTGACTTTCTTATCTTGGGAACGCAGGCACTATATACAGATTTTGAACACATTCTCTACGGCGTGCTTTTGCTTATAATAGAAACGTTCATACTCGACAAGGTGCTCGTTTCCGGCCAAACGCAGCTTCAGGTCATGGTCATATCCGACAAATATGAGGAACTGCGTAAAAAAATGCTCAAGGAGCTTGAAGCCGGCGTGACCATGCTATATATCGAAACGGGTCATATATGCAAGCAGCAAAAGGGCATACTGTGCATTATACCAAAGCGCAAGCTGCATAGCGCAATAGAGCTTATACAATCGACTGACCCCGCCTCATTTGTTACCGTAACTCAGATAAAAGAAGTGCGCGGGCAGGGCTTTACATGGGACAGACAGCCCGTGGACAATGTAACTGCACCCGTTGAAAAGCCTTGATTATGTGTCAAATACGATAAATAAGAGAGTATTCGATGAACATTCGCCCCACAAAAGAATCCGACCTTGTGCGGATAGAGGATATTTACACCCGCGCGCGATCATTTATGGCCGCAAACGGCAACCCGACACAGTGGGGGCCCACGCAGTGGCCGCCCATGGAGTTGATAGCTGACGATATACACAACGGTTCAAGCTTTGTATGCGTTGATGACAGCGATACGGTAATAGGCACATTTGCCTTCTTCTTCGGCCGTGATATCGAGCCCACCTACAGAACCATCCATTCGGGCGCATGGCTTGACGAAAGTCCCTACGGCGTTATACACCGCCTTGCAAGCGATGGAACTCACAAGGGAGTGGCCGCGTTTTGCATAAACCGAATGTACGAACAATGTGGTCATTTAAGGATAGACACCCATACAGATAACGTGATAATGCAAAACATCGCCGACAAACTCGGCTTTACACGCTGCGGCATTATCTATGTGGAAAAGGATAATTATCCGCGCATTGCATATGAAAAATCGAGGCTTACCGAGCAAAAAGGATAGCTCCGTAAGGCAAAATAAAAGTACCCAATCGTGCATGATCGGGTACTTTTTTGTTTTGAATTATAACGTTTACTTTATCTTCACGCCATAGATAAGCTGGCCGCGTGTGCCGACAACAACGGTATTTTCGAACACGGCAGGCGATGCCTCTATATTTGAGCCAAGCGAGAATTCATAAAGTATGGTTCCCGTCTGCCCGTCTATAAGGTGCATATAGCCTGTTGAATTGCACTGTATAAGGTATCCGCTGCCGTTTTGGTCATAGACCACCACGGGGCTTGACCACGGATAGCCCGCAAAGTTGCATTCCCATATAACGTGACCATCGGCCTTTGAGAATGCGACAAGCTTGCCGCGATGACCGTCCGTCATTGCGACGGGAGCAAACACCATGTCGCTGAGGCTGCCCTTGCCTATTGCAAACGAGCCCTGCACACCGCCCGACACGCCCGATACCGTCTGGCAGGAATAATCGGTATTTTTCCAAACAATTCTGCCCGTTTCCGCATCAAGCTTCCAAATGGGTATGGACACCTTTGATGTTTCGGATGCACGCCAGCCGCTGTGGAACGAGGTTGAACAGTATATGTACGGATGACCGTTCTCGAGTTCAAGCACGGCAGTGCAGTTGGTATCATCCAGCACATCCTGTACCCACACAAGCTCAAGCGTATTCAAGTCAAGGCACATCATGTGTCCGCCGTTGTCGCTTATTATCAAATGACCGCGCCATATTATCGCGCTGTCCTCCATGCCGAGCCACCAACCCTTTGACCCGTCATATGTGGCGGTGCTGTTGGTGCGCGAGCCGCTGTAACGCCACTTCACCACCTCGGGCGATACGGATATGGTGCCCGCCGCGGCATCATAGTTTGTGTTCAGCTTTATCAAATAGAGTATGCCGTTTTCACCGGGATATATCAGCGTATCGGTTTCGGCGTCCACGAGGGCCGAACTGTCAAAATAGGAAAGATCCCTAAGGCTGAAGCCGTCCTTTTCGCCAAACTCATAAAGCACCTTGCCGTCAATAAGGCTGATTATCGATGCGTGGGATGAACCCGTTCCGTCATCCTTGCAGTCATCGCCCGACCCAAGATACATAAGCGGATATCCCCTCGGATCGAGTGCACCCGCACCCTTGAACGGATAACGCCCCATATTAATCGGGTCACGAGTGCGTTCACCCGTATCAAGATCAAGGAAGTATATATGCCCATCCATCGTGGCATATATAACCTCCACAAGATCCTTTTTATTCTTTGCCGAATCGTATAGATTCATTATACGCTTGGTTTCCTCAGGCCAACGAACTATAAGCGGCTGGCCCGTCCAGCCCGATCCCGTCCATGCGCCTGAGCCGTATACCTTAGGCACGCTGCCCGTGCTTACGGTCCATGCATTGGCATCATCAAGCGTTTTTTCGATTATGGTAGCCGTGCCGTACGCCGCATTGTCGCGGAAGTTATTGCCGCGGAATGTTATTATACCCTCAAGCTCGGTATAGTCGCTGCCGTTTCCGAAATCTATTTTTTCTTCGCGCTCATAGCTTTCAACAACAGTCCCGTTTACCTCAATTGCGGTCGTCATGCCGAAATCGCTCGGTCTTGTGCCCTCAACCGCATACGGGCTGAATTCGGGCAGCGGTGTTGATGTGGGCTCCGGCGTAAGCTCCGGCTCAACGGTCTGCTCGGGCGTGGGCTCAGGTGTGTTCTTGTTGAAAAGCGAGTCGAGCAAGCCGACGTTGTTACTTTCCTTAGGATCATTATCCCCGTCATCACTGCCAAGGCTGCCAAGCACCAATATGCCAAGCGTAAGCACGATTATGAACAGTACGAGTATTATCACAAATTTTGCCGTGACTCTGCGTCTTCTGCGGCGGCGTGTTTTCATGTTCAAACAATACCTTTCTGCTTATGTTTATTCTTTATGATTATACTCCACAGTTCTTTCCACTTCAACCCATACAGTTTTTACCATTTTGTAAACATTTATGCGCGTGTAACATAAGGCACTGTTTACTTTATGCGCCGTATTATGATAAAATCAGATAGTATTAGAATAAGGTTATTATGCCTCTATGCAATACGAAGAAAACATCGATTGCCAAAAGGGCTTTTCGGACCAAATTACGGGAGGTCGTATACATGAATCTGCTTCATCTTAAATATGCCGTTGTCGTTGCCGAAACGAATTCGGTCACAAAGGCCGCGGAAATTCTCTTTACCGCACAGCCGAACCTGAGTCGAGCCATAAAGGAGCTTGAAACGGGGCTTGGCATTTCCATATTCCGCCGCACGCCCAAAGGGATATTCCCTACTCCGCAGGGTGAGGAATTCCTTATTTATGCCCGCAGGATACTCGCTCAGGTTGACGCGATGGAGGCCATGTACAAAAGCGGCGTTGAAAAGGTGCCTCAGTTTTCCATATCCGTACCGAGCGCAGGATATATAACATTGGCTTTTGGCAATTTCTGCAAGGGGCTTGAGGGATCTAAGCGCGCCGAGGTTATATTTACCGCGGCAACGCAAACGCGCACCATAAGCAACGTAACCGATAACGGCTACAATCTCGGCATACTGCGCTGCAAAAACTCCCAGGAGCAGAACCTTAAAGCACTGCTTATAGAAAAGGATCTGCGCTTTGAGCTGATATGCGAATTCACCCCCGTAATTACAATGTCCGCAACACATCCGCTTGCTGATAAGTCAAGCATAGACCACGGTGACCTTTACAGTTGCTGTGAAATAGCCATTGCAGACGCAAATGCCCCGTCATTGCAACTTAGCATTGCCCGCAAGAACGATATAGATTTTGATACCGCACAGCATGTTTTCGTGGGTGATTGCAGCAGCGCATTATCCATGCTGAACACTGTACACGGCTCATTCACGTTCTCCTCCCCCATGCCCGAACAGGAGCTTAAACGGCGCGGATTGGTACAGCGCACCTACGCCCCCGCAGGCACCGTATATCGCGATATTCTCATATATAAATCGGGTTATCAGCTTTCTTCGCTTGACAATGCATTTATAGATGAGCTTATGAAAGTAAAACGGTCTATGAAATTGACACTTGATTGACAGTTTTCATACATCAATCTAACTATATGTGTTTACAGAACGGGTTTTATTTGATATCATATAAGCAGGCTTTATGAATAGGCTGAGTTATTATGTCTGTTTGGGCCGAATAACGTTGTTTAAGGAGATTTGCCTCATATAATGAGCATTGCCGCGGACAGGATAATAGCCGTAAGCACCGGAAAAACCGTCTATAAGGACGGGGATTCCGTTATAAAGCTTTTCTGCCGCCCGTATACCAAGGCAAGCGTTATGCTTGAGGCATTCAATCAGACACAGTTTGAGGCGGCCGGTTTAAGTGTGCCGCGCATACAGGAAATATTTCCTTCAAGCGGCGGCTGGGCCATTCGTTATGAGTATGCGCACGGCAAAACCATGGCTCGCCTTGTGGAGGATCAACCTGAGGATACCCAAGCCTTGCTTATGCGGCTTATAAAGATCCAGCGCAGTATTGCCGCATGCAATGCGCCGTTGCTCCCCCCGCTTACGGATAAGCTGCACAGGGAGATAACGTTCGGCATATCGGATCCCACACTGCGCGCAAGGCTGTATGCAATACTCTATCGCCTGCCCGATGGGAACGCCGCCTGCCACGGTGCGCTTGCGCCGCGTGATATCATAATTGCGGAGGATGGGGCGTTCAGCGTGCTCAACTGGGCAAACGCCGCACGGGGCAACTATATTTTTGACGTTGCGGACACTTATCTTCAGCTTATGCTTGACGAATTGAACTCAAGCGCAAAGCTTTGTACGCAGTACCTTAAACTATTCAGTGCAAATGACGCGGCGCTTGAACGCTGTGTTACGGATTTTCTGCCGATATGTGCCGCCGCACGCTTCGGCAGGGCAAACGAACGGGAACGGGCCATACTCAGCGGCTTTATCCCCGAAAAATAAATAAATACAAGTAAAAAGGAGAACTGAGCAATGAAGATCACCATCTGTATCGGCAGCTCTTGCCACATTAAAGGCTCTCGCCAAGTAGTGGAACAGCTGCAGGCCCTTGTAAGCGAAAACGGACTTATGAACAGAATTGAGCTTACCGGCACGTTTTGCATAGGCCAGTGTCAAAGCGGCGTAAACGTGCTGATAGATGGTGAACGCTTTTCGGTCACGCCGGATACCACGGCCTCCTTCTTCAATAATGAGGTCATGCCAAGGTTGGGTACATAGTACGCCGCTTAAGGAGCAGCTATGGAATACATAACATTCAAAAAATCGAATTGCAAAAACTGCCATAAATGTATTCGCTATTGTCCCGTAAAGTCCATACGCTTTTCGGGCAATCAGGCCAACGTTATAAGTGACGAATGTATTCTTTGCGGAGAATGCTATGTTGTTTGTCCCCAAAATGCAAAGCAAATAGTTGACGAAACGGAGCTTGTGGGCGTAATGCTCTCCTCCGACACACCCGTATACGCAAGCATAGCGCCAAGCTTTACCGCTTTTTTTGACGGTGTGGGCATCGAACCCATGCGTGAAGCGCTCTTGAAACTCGGCTTTACCGGCGTTGAGGAAACCGCAATAGGCGCAACATATGTAAAGCGCGAATATGAGCGCATTTCAAAAGAAGGCACACAGAGTATAGTAATAACCTCCTGCTGTCCCACGATAAATCTTCTTATAGAAAAATACTACCCGGAGCTTACCGATTGTCTCGCCCCCGTAATGACGCCGATGCAGGCGCACTGTACAGACATGCGGCGGCGCTATGGCAATGTAAAAACCATATTTATAGGCCCCTGCCTTTCAAAGAAAAACGAAGCGGAACGTGTTGGTGTCGATGCGGCGCTTACCTTTACGGAGCTTGCATCCATGCTACAAAAGAAGGGTATAGAGCTTGAAAAGCGGCGCGATCACGATGAAAAGACCCGTGCGCGGCTTTTTCCGACAAGCGGTGGCGTGCTTAACACGATGACATATAAGAATCCCGACTATGATTATTACACCATAGACGGGCTTGATAACGTTATTCCCGCACTTGAGGATATCCGTAACGGCGGGATAAAGAACTGCTTCATCGAAATGTCCGCCTGCGCGGGCAGCTGTGTGCGCGGCCCCATCATGCGCAGGAATCACCCCTCTTCCGTAAGGGACTATCAGGCCGTGGCAAGCTATGCCGGCAGTGAGGATTTTGACGTTGAACAGCCGGACATACTTTCGCTTGTAAACAAATACCGCAGTACTGTTTTGCACAAGGCAAAGCCGAGCCATACCGAGCTTATGGAAATACTGCGTCAGATGGGCAAGCTTACAAAGGATGATGAGCTCAACTGCGGCACCTGCGGCTACAATACCTGCCGCGATAAAGCGGAAGCCATATATCAGGGCAAGGCGGAAATAAATATGTGTCTTCCCTACCTTATGGAAAAATCCGAACGCTTTACCGGCAACATACTCGACAACACGCCAAACGGCATACTTGTCGTGAACGATTCATACGAGATACAGCAGCTGAACCGCGCCGCAATGCGCATGCTGCACGTTCATTCAAGGGGAGACGTGATGGGTGAACCGCTTATACGCCTTATCGACCCGATAGATTTTATAAACGCTTCCCAATACGGAAAGCACATAAAGAACAAGCGTGACTATTATGCTGAATACGATATCTATCTTGAATTGACCATAGTCAACGATAAAAAGTCGGGCAACCTTATCGGCATATTCCGTGACGTTACCGATGAAGAAAGCGAACGCAAAAGCAAGGAAGCACTAAGCCGCCAGACCATTGAAACCGCGGACAAGGTCGTGGACAAGCAGATGCGCATAGTGCAGGAAATAGCATCCCTGCTGGGTGAAACGGCCGCCGAAACCAAGATCGCCTTAACAAAGCTGAAGGAGTCCATTGCAAATGATGACGGCTAACAACCTTTGCGCGGATATAGGCTACCTCAGCATAAATCATGACGGCGAACAGCTTTGCGGCGACCATGTCGAAATAGTCGAGCCCGAGGACGGTGAATCGACAATAGTCGTGCTTGCGGACGGGCTTGGCAGCGGCGTTAAGGCCAGCATATTATCAACGCTTACCTCAAAGATTCTTTCCACCATGCTTGCAGCGGGATTAAAGCTTGAGGACGCGGTAGAAACGCTTGTTGAAACGCTTCCCGTGTGCTCCGTAAGGAAAGTAGCATATTCAACCTTCACCATAATCCAAATAGCAAGTAACAAGAAGGTTGAAATAATACAGTACGATAACCCGCCCGTCATAATGCTCAGGAACGGCAAAAGCGTTGACATCCCGTTCCATGACAGCTTTATCGGCGGCAAAAAGGTGCTCAAGGCGGAGCTTGACGTTCAGGAGCACGACACATTCCTTGCGTTTTCGGACGGAGTGGAGCACGCCGGCATAGGTTTGAGCTACAACTTTGGTTGGAAGCGTGAGGATATAATAGACTACATCACGTCGTTTTGGGATGTGGGGTACACGGCAAAAACGCTTTCCACCATATTGATAGGCGAGACAAACCGCCTTTATGACGGAAAGCCCGGCGACGATGCAACCGTATGCACGGTCAGGATACGCAGGCGCGAACCCGTAAGCCTTATAATAGGCCCGCCTTCAAACCGCGATGATTGCAGCAAGATGATGGCCCTGTTCTTCGCAAAGGAGGGCAAGCATATAGTGTGCGGCGGCACGACAAGCACAATAGCCGCCGAATACCTAAAAAAACCGCTGCGCCCGAACCTTGAATTCCACGACCCTTCCATTCCGCCAACGGCGGAAATAGAGGGAGTTGACCTTGTTACCGAGGGCGTGGTTACCATAAACAGGGTGCTTGAATATGCCATAAACTACCTTGCGGACAACACTTCATTTGAAAAGTGGAGCTACAAGAAGGACGGTGCAAGCAGGATAGCCAGAATGCTTTTTGAGGATGCGACGGACATCAACTTTTTCGTTGGCAAGGCCGTTAACCCCGCACACCAGAACACGGACCTTCCGATAAACTTCACCATAAAGATGCAGTTGGTAAGGGAGTTGGCAAGGTGCCTTGAAAAGATGGGAAAAAAGATTAACGTAAGTTATTTTTAATAAAAATTTTTGCTTATTAAAAGCAAATACATTCAGGAGGATCTTTAGAACGATGGAAACCCAATTCGACTTCGCCGTGGTCGACAGTATTGTTGACGATTACGGTGCTAAGCCAAGTGCTATCATTGCCATATTGCAGGCAATACAGGAGCACTACCATTATTTGCCGCGTGAGATTTTCGAGCATCTTTCAAAGAGGCTCGGCGTTCCCTGCGCGAGCATCTACTCGGTGGCAACTTTTTACGAGAACTTCTCCCTTGAGCCCAAGGGCAAGTACGTAATAAAGTGCTGCGACGGTACTGCGTGCCATGTCCGCGGCTCCACGCCCATTTTGGAAAGGCTTAGAAGCGAGCTTGGTCTCTCTGCTCAAAAAGCCACCACGGATGACCTCATGTTTACGGTAGAAACCGTATCCTGCCTTGGCGCATGCGGCCTTGCACCGGTAATTACCGTTAACGATAAGGTGCACCCTGCCATGACTCCGGACAAGGCGTCCGAACTGATAAAGCACCTGAAGGAGGAAGGCTGATATGCTGCACAACAGAGAAGAGCTTATTAAAGAACGCAGTGTTTGCGCGGAAAGCTTTGCCGAACAGAAGCGCAAAATACTTGTTTGCGCGGGCACGGGCTGTATAGCCGGCGGTTCACTTAACATATATGCCGAACTGAAGCGTCTGCTTGGCGAAAACGGCATACCCTGCACCGTTGAGCTTGCGGACGAACCCCATGACCACGAAGAGTCCGTAGGTCTTAAAAAGAGCGGTTGCCACGGCTTCTGCGAAATGGGTCCCCTTGTGCGTATTGAACCCGAGGGTTGGCTTTATACCAAGGTAAAGGTTGAGGACTGCAAGGAAATAGTCGAACGCACCATAATGAACGGTGAGCATATAGAACGCCTTGCCTATCAAAAGGGCGGCGTTGTGCGCAAGCGCCAGGAGGATATTCCTTTCTATAAGAAGCAAACCCGTATAGTGCTTGAGCACTGCGGCCATATCGATGCCACTTCAATACGCGAATACCTTGCAATAGGCGGATATACCGCATTTGAAAAGGCCCTGTTCGATATGACTCCCGATGATATCATAAGGACCATATCCGATTCCAATCTGCGCGGTCGTGGCGGCGGAGGATTCCCCACCGGTCGCAAGTGGAGTCAGGTTGCAAGGCAGAAATCCCCTGTTAAGTACATAGTCTGTAACGGCGACGAGGGCGACCCCGGTGCATTCATGGATCGTTCCATAATGGAAGGTGACCCGCACAGAATGCTCGAGGGCATGATGGTCGCAGGTCTTGCCTGCGGTGCGCATGACGGTTACATCTACGTTCGTGCCGAATACCCCATGGCCGTTGACAGGCTGAAAAACGCCATTGCTCAGGCCGAAGAAATGGGTCTTTTGGGCGACAATATACTCGGCAGCGGTTTTGATTTCCATATGCACATCAACAAGGGTGCCGGCGCATTCGTTTGCGGCGAAGGCAGTGCACTTACCGCATCGATAGAGGGTAAGCGTGGCTTCCCCCGCGTAAAGCCTCCGCGCACGGTTGAACACGGTCTTTTCAACGAGCCCACCGTGCTGAACAACGTTGAAACGTTTGCCAACGTTCCCCAGATAATCATAAAGGGTGCCGATTGGTATAAATCCATAGGTCCCGAAAACAGCCCCGGCACCAAGGCATTCGCCCTTACCGGCAACATTGAAAACACCGGTCTTATCGAGGTGCCCATGGGTACAACGCTTGAAGAAGTCATATACGGCGTTGGCGGCGGTATGCGCGGCGGAAGCGAATTCAAGGCCGTGCAGATCGGCGGTCCGAGCGGCGGCTGCCTTACCACCGAACACCTGAAGATACCCCTTGACTTCGATTCCCTCAAGAAGGTCGGCGCAATGATCGGCTCCGGCGGACTTGTTGTTATGGATAGCAAGACCTGCATGGTCGAGGTGGCTCGTTTCTTCATGAACTTTACCCAGAACGAATCCTGCGGTAAGTGCGTACCCTGCCGTGAAGGTACCAAGCGTATGCTTGAGGTGCTTGAGCGCATAGTTGCGGGCAAGGGTCAGGACGGTGATATAGAGTTGCTTGAGGATCTTGCGGACACCATTTCCGCGGCGGCACTGTGCGGCCTCGGCAAGACTGCACCGAGCCCCGTACTCAGCACGCTAAAGTATTTCCGCGAAGAATACGAAGCGCATATCTATGATAAGCGCTGCCCGGCGGGTGTTTGCTCCAAGCTCAAGAGGATACATATCGATCCCGAGCTTTGCCGCGGCTGTTCCCGCTGCGCCAAGGGCTGCCCGGTCGGCGCAATATCCGGCCAGATCAAATCCCCCTTCGTCATTGACGAAAAGAAGTGCATAAAGTGCGGCGCGTGCGTATCCACCTGCGCATTCCACGCCATTAAGGAGGACTGAGCAAAATGGAAACCAAAGAATATATGCTCATAGACGGCAATCCCGTTGAGATAAACGGTGAGAAGAATCTGCTTGAAGTAATACGCAAGGCCGGCATAGAACTGCCCACTTTCTGTTACCACAGCGAACTTTCCGTATATGGCGCATGCCGTATGTGCATGGTTGAAAACAGCCATGGCGGTATGGAAGCCGCATGTTCCACCGTGCCCAAGGCGGGTATGGAAATCTACACCAACACCGAAAGGTTGCATAAGCACCGCAAGATGATACTTGAGCTGCTGCTTGCAAACCATTGCCGCGATTGCACCACCTGCCAGAAGAACGGCAAGTGCCGCCTGCAGGAGCTTGCAAGCCTGTTCGGAATTGACCACATTCGCTTTAAGAATCTCAAGCCCGAACCCGAGCTTGATACTTCAAGTCTCAGCATTGTACGCGATGCCCATAAGTGCATACTTTGCGGCGACTGCGTGCGTATGTGCAACGAGGTTCAGAATGTCGGTGCAATAGACTTTGTATATCGCGGTTCCAAGATGGTTATAGGTCCCGCATTCAACGAGCCTATCGCCAACTCTCCCTGCGTGGGCTGCGGTCAGTGTGCCGCGGTCTGCCCCACCGGTGCAATAGTTATCCGCAAGGATACCAGCCGCGTATGGCCCGAGCTTAACGATAAGAACACAAAGGTCGTGGCTCAGGTAGCACCCGCCGTGCGCGTTGCCATAGCCAAGGAATTCGGTCTGCCCGAAAGCGAAAACTCCATGGGCCGCATAACTGCCGCACTGCGTCGTCTTGGTTTTGACGAAGTATATGACACCGCCACCGGTGCCGACCTTACCGTGCTTGAAGAATCCAACGAGTTCCTCCAGCGCATTGAAGCCGGCGAGAATCTGCCCCTTATAACCAGCTGCTGCCCCGCATGGATACAGTATTGCGAAAAGAACCATCCGGAGCTGATGAAGAACATATCCACCTGCAAGTCCCCCATGCAGATGTTCTCCTCTGTTATAAAAGCAAAATACGAAACTTCTTCAAGGCGCGTCGTATGCGTGGCGGTAATGCCCTGCACGGCCAAGAAGTTCGAATGTGCCCGCGAAGAATTCATGCATGACGGCGTACCCGAAACCGATTACGTCATCACCACGCAGGAGCTTATTCAGATGATACACAAGGCCGGTATCGCCTTTGACGAGCTTGAGCCCGAAGCGGTTGATTCCGTGTTCAGCACCAACACCGGCGCAGGCGTTATATTCGGCGTGACCGGCGGCGTGACCGAAGCGGTGCTCCGCAGGCTTTCTACCGACAAGAGCAACAAGGCGCTTATGTCCATAGCGTTCAACAACGTGCGCGGCATGAAGGGCGTTAAGGAAGCGGTTATTCCTTATGGCGGTAAGGAAGTGCGCATTGCCATAGTAAGCGGTCTCAAGAATGCCGAAAACATTATTCAGGCCATGAAGAACGGCACGCATTATGACTTTATAGAGGTCATGGCTTGCCCCGGCGGTTGCGTTGCCGGCGGCGGTCAGCCCTTTGGCAACAATGCCACTAAGGAAGTTCGCGGCAAGGCCCTTTACAGCGCGGACAAGATGCTGAGCATAAAGCGCAGCGAAGAAAACCCGCTTATGATGAGCCTGTATGACGGAGTGCTCAAAGGTCGCGTACACGAGCTACTGCATGTGCATTACGGCCACAAGGAGGAAGAATAAATGTTGGAAGTGAAGGTCTGCATAGGCACCTCCTGCCACCTGCGCGGTTCCTACAATGTTATGATGAGCTTCAAACAGCTTATCGAACAGTACGGCCTGCATGACAAGATCAACCTTGCCGGCCAGTTCTGCACGGGCAACTGTCAAAACGGCGTGTGCGTAACCATCGGCTCCACGGGTTACGGTGTTTCTCCCGAGAGTGCAAGTGCATTCTTCAAAGAACACATTCTGCCCTTGGCCGAAAGGGAACAATAATCGTATTATTCTGTAAGGACGGGTGCATACCCGTCCTTATTTCATTCATAATAACGCTTGTGCACAGTGCATCGGCTCATGCTTGGTTTTGACGGAATGTCTCGGCTTGCGGCTACGCGGCAATTCCTTCCGTGTGCGGTTTATTGGCTTATACGGTCATATAATGCTTGATTTTGCGCCTGCACTGCGTTATTATTAACAGTGGTAATTATGGCTTGCACGCAGGGCATCCATGTGCTTCCCTGCGCACAATAAATTAAGGAGAAAAGGGACAATGTACCAAATTGTTAACAAACAGAACCTTAACCCAACAGTCACTCTTATGGATATCAAAGCTCCATTCGTGGCTGCCAAAGCCGAAGCGGGTCAGTTTATAATACTGCGCGTGGATGCTGACGGCGAGCGTATACCGCTCACCATTGCGGGTTATGATCGTCAGAACGGCACCGTAAGGATAATATTCCAGATAGTCGGCGCCACTACCGAAAAGCTGAACCATCTTAACGTTGGCGATAGCATACATGACTTTGTCGGCCCCCTCGGTGTCGCAACCAAGCTTGACGGTCTTAAAAAGGTTTGCATAGTCGGCGGCGGCGTCGGCTGCGCAATAGCACTGCCCATCGCGCAGAAGCTCCATGAAATGGGCGCAAACGTAACCAGCGTTATAGGCTTCCGCTCAAAGGATATAGTTATACTTGAAGATGATTTCCGCGCCGTATCGGACAAGATGTTCCTTATGACGGATGACGGTTCCTACGGTCGTCACGGTAACGTGTGTGTGCCGCTCAACGAAATGTTTGCCGAGGGCGAAACATTCGATGAAGTCATAACCATCGGTCCGTTGATAATGATGAAATTCGTTGTTAAGGCCACTCAGCCCACCGGTATCCCCTGCACCGTTTCGATGAACCCCATTATGGTTGACGGTACGGGCATGTGCGGCGGTTGCCGCCTTACTCTGCACCGCAACGGTGAAACCATAACCAAGTTCGCCTGTGTTGACGGTCCCGACTTCAACGGTTATGAAGTTGACTTTGATGAGGCCATGTCCCGCGGAACAACATACAAGGAATTCGAACGCGCAGCGCATGAGCATGTATGCAATCTGTTTAAGCAGGAGGTAAAATAAAATGCCTAACATGAACCCCAAGAAAAACCCCATGCCCTCGCAGAAGCCCGATGTTCGCAACCACAATTTCAAAGAGGTTGCACTCGGTTACACCGAGGAAATCGCTCTTGACGAAGCGGCCCGCTGCCTTAACTGCAAGAATATGCCCTGCGTGAACGGCTGCCCCGTAAACATACACATTCCCGAGTTTATAGCCAAAATACGCGAACTTGACTTCGAGGGCGCATATCAGGTCATATCCCGCGATTCCAGCTTGCCCGCAGTTTGCGGCCGTGTTTGCCCGCAGGAGACTCAGTGTGAATCCAAGTGCGTGCGCGGCATAAAGGGTGAACCCGTGGGCATAGGCCGCCTTGAACGCTTTGTTGCCGACTGGCACAATGCACATTCCTCCGTTCTTTCCGAAATCCCCGCCCAGAACGGCCACAAGGTCGCAATAGTCGGCAGCGGTCCTTCGGGCCTTACCTGCGCGGGCGATCTTGCACGCAAGGGCTACAAGGTCAGCGTATTTGAAGCACTGCATACCGCAGGCGGCGTGCTTGTATACGGCATACCCGAATTCCGTCTGCCCAAGGCCATTGTTCAGAAGGAAATCGACAATCTCAGCGCACTTGGCGTTGATGTTGAAACCAACATGGTCATAGGCAAGACCCTTACGATAGATGAGCTGTTCGATATGGGTTATGAGGCTGTGTTCATCGGCTCCGGCGCAGGTCTTCCCATGTTCATGAACATTCCCGGTGAAAACCTGAAGGGTGTTTACTCTGCCAACGAGTTCCTTACCCGTATCAACCTTATGAAAGCATACCGCGAAGGCAGTGACACTCCCATTATGCATGGCAAGCGCGTTGCGGTAGTCGGCGGCGGTAACGTTGCAATGGATGCCGCACGCTGTGCAAGAAGGCTTGGCGCGGACGTTAAGATAGTTTATCGCCGCAGTGAGAGCGAACTGCCCGCAAGGCGTGAGGAAGTTGAACATGCCAAGGAAGAGGGCATTGAATTCTGCTTGCTGACCACTCCCCTTTCAATAAAGGGTGATGACAAGTTCTGCGTTGCCGCCATGAATTGCCAGAAGATGGAGCTTGGCGAACCCGATGCTTCCGGCCGTCGTCGTCCCATGCCGATAGAGGGCAGTGAATACGATATAGACGTTGACTGCGTGATAATGGCACTTGGCACTTCCCCCAACCCGCTCATCAAGTCCACAACAAAGGGTCTTGACGTTAACCGCAAGGGCGGCATAATAGTTGAGGAAAACACCGGTAAGACCAGCCGTGAGGCCGTTTATGCCGGCGGTGATGCCGTAACGGGCGCAGCTACCGTTATATCCGCAATGGGTGCTGGCAAAACCGCGGCCAAGGCGATAGACGAATACCTCAGCGCAAAATAAGCCGCTATAAGGCTGAATCAAACATTGCACTTATGCCGGGCGGTCGCATTACCGTCCGGCTTATTTATTTTGTTGTATCCTGCCGCAATTATATGTATAATCAGATATAAGGGTGAGCGCATGTGCTCATCGGAAAGAGGAAATCGATAATTTGGAACAGTTTACGCTTGAAAGAGAAATGAAGCTGCCTGCAGTACCGCTCCGCGGACTTGTTATGATGCCGGGCGAGCTTTTGCATTTTGACATAGGACGAGAAGAAAGCCGCCGCGCCGCAATGGCCGCAGACAAAAAGGATTCCATTCTTTTCCTTGCCGCACAGAAGGACGGCGCGAAAACCAGCGTTAAGGCGGAAGATATGCATGAAATGGGCGTTATATGCCGCATACGGCAAACCGTGAGTATGCCTGCGGGAATAATGCGCGTGCTTGTGCTCGGACTTTGCCGCGCCCGTATAATCGGTGCCCAATACGGCAGTTACATGACCGTAACCGTTGAAACGACATTGGATGAATCGGGTGAGCCGTTCACAGCCGAGGCATTGCGCCGCAGGATAGATTCCGTATTCGGTGAATATGTTTTGCTTTCGGGCAGAATAAATGCCGAATCCGCCGAGGCCATACGCAGGATTGAAGATGCGGGGCAGTATGCCGATGCCGTTGCAAACGCGGCATTTATAAAGGCCGATTCGCGTCAAGCGGTGCTTGGCGCCATAAACGTTGAACAAAGGTTGAAGCTTGTGCTCTCTACGCTTACTGATGAGGTTGAAATCAGCCGTGCCGATAAGCGCATTGCGGCAGAGGTAAAGCGCAGTATGGACAAAAACCAGCGTGAATACTATCTGCACGAGCAAATTAAGGCAATACGCAAGGAACTTGGCGAAACGGAGCAGGATGAGGCCGCAGAATACATGGAAAAGCTGAAGGCAAAGTCCATGCCGCCCGCCATACGCGAAAAGCTTGAACGCGAAATAAACCGTTTCCGCGACCTGCCCGCCGCATCGCACGAACAGCCGCAAATGCGCAACTATATAGAATGCATGCTTGAACTGCCGTGGACGGAAGAAACTCAAGACGATCTTAATATAGACCATGCGCGTGAGGTGCTGGACAATGATCATTTCGGCATGGAAAAGGTTAAGCAGCGCATACTCGAGCACATTGCGGTGGCAAGGCTTACCGGCAAGGTAAACGGGCAGATAATCTGCTTTGTCGGGCCGCCGGGCGTGGGTAAAACCAGCATAGCATCAAGCATAGCGCGCGCACTCGGCCGCAATTTTGTAAGGATGAGCCTTGGCGGTATACACGACGAGGCCGAAATTCGCGGCCACCGCCGCACATATATCGGTGCAATGCCGGGGCGCGTTATTGCGGCAATGCGTCAAGCGGGAAGCATAAATCCGCTGTTGCTTTTTGACGAGATAGACAAGCTTACCGCGGATATGCGCGGTGACCCCGCCGCGGCCATGCTCGAAGTGCTTGACAGTGCGCAGAATTTCGCATTCCGCGATCATTTTCTTGAGCAGGAATATGATCTTTCAAAGGTAATGTTCATAACAACGGCAAACGACCGCAATGCCATACCAAAGCCCCTGCTTGACAGGATGGAGCTTATCGAGCTTAGCGGCTACCTTGAAACGGAAAAGGTCGAAATAGCAAAGCGTCACCTTATACCGAAACAGCTTGAAAAGCACGGTCTTAAAAGGAGTCAGCTTTCCATCACCGACGATGCGCTTGTTGCCCTTATCCGCAATTATACGCACGAAGCAGGCGTAAGGGAGCTTGAGCGCGAAATAGCCGCCGTGTGCCGCAAGACAGCAATGGATATAGGCAATGGAAAGGTTCGTGTGCGCGTTGGCACGCAAAAGCTTGGTGCATATCTCGGTGTACCCAAATATGCGCACGGTGACATTGCCGCAGCAAACGAAATCGGCCTTGCAAACGGCCTTGCATGGACAAGCTTTGGCGGCGAAACACTGCAAATAGAAGTGCAGACTGTAAGGGGCTCGGGTCAGATAATTCTAACGGGCAAGCTTGGAGACGTTATGCAGGAAAGTGCGCGTGCGGCTTTGACATTTATAAAGGCTCATGCGGACGAATTCGGTATTGAGCTTCCATTTGACAAAACCGATCTTCATCTGCACGTTCCCGAGGGTGCCGTGCCGAAGGACGGGCCAAGTGCCGGCATAACCATAATGACCGCAATGCTAAGCGCGCTTACAAAAATACCCGTGCGCTCCGATACGGCAATGACGGGCGAAATAACGTTGCGCGGGCGTGTGCTTGAAATAGGCGGACTTCGTGAAAAGCTGCTTGCCGCATATCGCGTTGGGGTCAAGCGTGTGCTTATACCGAGTTCCAACGAAAAGGATCTACATGATGTGCCGAACGAGGTTAAGGACGGCATTGAGATAATACCCGTATCCGACGCTTTTGAGGTCATAAGAAACACGCTTGAACATTATCCGCAACGCAACAATGCGGTTTGCGTACCGCAACAGGCTCAAAACGGCGTAAGCGCGGTTCAATAACGGAGGAATAGCGGTGGAAAAGTTTGATATCAAAAAGGCCGTCTTCGAAACGAGCGTAGGTCTTGGCGGAAAGTTCATCGAGGGTGGACCTCAAATAGCCATGGTCGGCCGTTCAAACGTGGGCAAATCAAGCCTTATAAACTCGCTGTGCAGAAACTCAAAGCTTGCACGAATTTCCGCGAGTCCCGGCAAGACAAGGCTTATAAACTATTTTAGAATAAATGACGCTTTTTACCTTGTGGACCTTCCCGGCTACGGTTATGCAAAGGTATCCAAAACAGAGCAGGAAAGCTGGGGCAGGCTTATGGAAAGCTACCTTTCAAGCGGCAACGTCAGTCACATTTTTATGCTTATAGACATTCGTCATGAGCCTACCGCCGCCGATAAGCAAATGCTTGAATGGATAATCTACTATGGCGTGCCGTATACACTGATTGCGACAAAGGCGGACAAGCTTGCCCGTTCAAAGCGTCAGCAAGCCGCAAACGCAAATGCAAAGCTGCTCGGTGCGCCGCCATGGGCGCTTTGCTACAGTGCCGAAAACGGAGACGGCCGCAATGAATTGCTTGCAAGAATAGGTGCCATTGTGAACGATACGGTTACGATTTCGGAATAAGACGCAAATAATGTGTACATTTTATATAAGCCACTTGACATAACTATATGCCGTAAGCATAATAGTGGAAGTAAAAACAAAACTTTGGAGGATGTGGCAAAATGGCTTTGAGAAAATGCCCGCGCTGCGAACTGAATTATATAAAGGATGACGAAAAATACTGCAACGTATGTCGCCGTGAAATGAAGGGCGGCACAAGTGACGTTGACGACAGCATCAATATGTGCAGCGAATGCGGTGAAAATCCCGCCGTTAAGGGCAGTGACCTTTGCGCGATATGTTTAAGGGAGGCGCGCAGGCAGGAAAAGCAATCGGACAGCGTAAGCGCAACCATAAACGATCCCGATGATCTTGTACTTGGCGATGTTACGCTTGACGAAATGGAGGTTCCCATGCCCGTTGAGGGTGAAATACCCGAAAGCGAGCTTAACGAAATAGATAAAGAGCTTTCCTCGGATGATGATATCGATGAGGATGACGAGTTTGAAGATGAAGCGGAATCGGAACCCGAAGCAAAACGAAGCAACAGAAAGTGATATTGCCAGATGAAGGTATTCGCCATAGGAGATCTGCATTTAAGCGGAAGTTCCAATAAGCCGATGGATGTTTTTGGTTCGACATGGATCGACCATCCGCAGCAAATAAGCTCCGCATGGCGTGAACGTGTAACCGAAAACGATATTGTGCTTATCCCGGGGGATATCAGCTGGGCGATGCGGCTTGACGATGCAATATGCGATCTTGAATTCATAGGTGCGTTGCCCGGCACCAAGCTTATTTTAAGGGGAAACCACGATTACTGGTGGAACGCACTCGGCAAGGTTCGTGCGGCATTGCCAAGCGGCTGTTACGCTTTGCAAAATGATTGTTTTTCATTCGGCGGTGTGTCCGTTTGCGGCAGCCGCGGCTGGGTCTGCCCAGGCTCCTCCGCTTATTCCGAAACCAAGGACAAAGCCATATACGAAAGGGAGCTTATCCGTTTAAGAATGAGTCTCAGTAAGTTACCCGAAAACACCGTGCGCATACTGATGCTGCACTTTCCCCCGTTTAATGAGCGGCGGCAGCCTTCGGGCTTTACGGCACTCGCCGAGGAATTCGGCATAAATAAGCTTATATATGCACACCTTCACAACAAGGCTTGCCTTAACGCTTTTGAGGGCGAACGCAACGGCATAGAATACTGTTTATGCTCCGCCGATCACCTTAAATTCATACCAAGGCTGATACTCGACACGGACGAGCTTGCCTAAAAAAATTATTTTTCAAAAATAAATTTTTCTGCTTGCATTTAGCTTTGTCACATGGTATAGTATTCGGCAGAAAAAAATGCGGAAAGGAAAGGAGCAAGTTAAAGTATGTTGAAACTTGTAGGTAGCAAGCCCATTATGACCTTGTTTCTTTGTTCCCGATTTTTTCTTTTGTAGTTGACGGATTTTTTGTCCGTCTTTTTTTATGGTCGTTATGAGCCGCGATGCTCATAAAATAAGTTTAACTTTTACGCAGGAGGTAAATTTTCGCAATGAACCAGAACAACGAAGGCATTTTCAATGCCAGGGGCCAGCTTGGTTGGCCAAAGACTATCGTGCTTGGATTCCAGCACATGTTTGCAATGTTCGGCGCAACCGTACTCGTTCCCGCGCTGACAGGTCTTAGCGTATCTGCTACTCTGCTTTTCGCGGGTCTCGGCACGCTGCTGTTCCACCTTATTTCAAAGGGTAAGGTTCCCGCATTCTTGGGTTCTTCCTTTGCATTCATCGGCGGCTATGCGGCCATCGCCCCCTTCCTTGAGGATCCCGCAAACCCCGGTGTGTTCAATGTTCCCAACACCGAAATGCTTCCCTACGCCTGCTTCGGCGTTGTGATAGCGGGTCTGCTGTATGTTGTGCTTGCGGCCTGCTTCAAGTTCTTCGGCATGAAGAAGGTTATGCGCTTCTTCCCGCCAATAGTTGTGGGTCCCATAATCATCTGCATCGGCCTCACCCTTTCCTCCTCCGCAATCAACAATTGCAGCACCAACTGGCTTATAGCTCTGCTTGCCGTCGCGGTAGTCGTTGTCTGCAACATCTGGGGCAAGGGCATGATTAAGATAATCCCCATTCTGCTTGGTTTCTTGGTTTCCTACATAGTAGCTGCCGTATGCGGCCTTGTGGACTTCACTCCCGTTAAGGAAGCTGCTTGGATAGGCCTGCCTTTCCAGATGGAAGACACCGTTATCGGTCTGTTCACCAGGAGCGACCTTGACGTAAGCAAGCTTATCACCGCGGTGTTCACCATCGCTCCCCTCTCCCTTGCCACCATGGTTGAGCATATCGGCGACATCTGCGCCATATCCTCCACCTGCGGCAAGAACTACATCGAAGATCCCGGTCTGCACCGCACCCTGCTTGGTGACGGTCTTGCCACCTCCATGGCCGCAATATTCGGCGCACCTGCAAACACCACCTACGGTGAGAACACCGGCGTGCTTGCACTCAGCAAGGTATATGACCCCTTCGTAATCCGCATTGCGGCAGTGCTCGCGGTAATCTTCAGCTTCTGCCCCAAGTTCGCGGCTCTCATCCGCGTAATGCCCACTGCCACCATCGGCGGCGTATCCATGATACTCTACGGTATGATATCCGCAGTCGGTGTACGCAACGTTGTCGAAAACAAGGTTGACTTCACCAAGTCCCGCAACGTTATAATCGCGGCCATAATCATGGTGCTTGCACTTGGCATAACCAACTCCAGCGACGGCGCACTGACCATCGGCTCCATCAGCTTCTCCGGTCTGGCCGTTGCCAGCATAGTCGGTATAGTGCTCAACGCCATCCTTCCCGGTAAGGACTACGAATTCGGCAAGGACGAGCAGGGCGACACCAGCGTAAACTTCAAGGTCTGATAAACAACAGCTAAAGCACAATCGGCTCCACTAAGACTATGGGAGCCGATTTTTTATATGCGTATTTGCTTTGCCGCAGTATTTCGCGGCACAAAGAAGCGGTATATTCTATACCGCTTTTTGTGTCTTTATTAAGTTATGCCGCCGTATTCGGCTCAGCTTGCGCTTGTGCCCTCGGGCAGTGCGCCAAAGGTGTAGACGGGCTTGGATGTGCCGTCTATAACGCCCTTGGTTATTTCGCAGCCCTGAATGTTTTCCATCGAAGGCACCTCATACATAATGCTCATCATGGCATTTTCAAGTATAGCCCTCAATCCGCGTGCGCCCGTTTTGCGCTCTATGGCAAGGTGTGCAACCTCGCGTAAGGCTTCCTCATCAAACTCAAGTTGTACTCCATCCATTTCAAACAGCCTCTTATACTGCCTTGCAAGGGCATTCTTGGGCTTTGTCAAAATGTCCATAAGGGCGTTTTCGTCAAGCTGCTCAAGCGTTACTATTATGGGCACCCTGCCTATGAACTCGGGTATAAGGCCATACTTCAAAAGATCCTCGGGAAGTATCTTTTTAAGTATTTCGCCCACATTCTTTTCGGTTTGACTTGCCACCTCGGCACCAAAGCCCATCAGTTTTTTTGCGGTACGGCGGGAAATGATATCCTCTATCCCCGCGAATGCGCCGCCGCAGATAAACAGTATCTTCGATGTGTTTATCTGAATAAATTCCTGATGCGGATGCTTGCGCCCGCCCTGCGGCGGCACGCTTGCAACGGTACCCTCGATTATCTTCAGCAGTGCCTGCTGAACGCCCTCGCCGCTAACGTCGCGCGTTATGGACGGATTTTCGCTCTTACGGGCAATTTTGTCTATTTCGTCTATATAGACAATGCCCTTTTCAGCGCGTTCAACATCATAATCGGCCGCCTGAATAAGCTTGAGCAGTATATTCTCAACATCCTCACCAACGTAGCCCGCTTCGGTAAGGCTTGTTGCATCGGCCACGGCAAACGGCACCTGAAGCATCTTGGCAAGCGTTTCCGCAAGCAAAGTTTTGCCGCTGCCCGTGGGCCCGAGCATAACTATGTTGCTCTTTTGCAGTTCAACATCGTCCCTATCCTCGGGTGCGCTGATGCGCTTATAATGATTATACACGGCAACCGCAAGTGCGCGCTTTGCATCGGCCTGACCCACAACATATTGATCGAGTATTTCCACAATATCCTTGGGCTTTGGCAGATCGGTCATCTCCTCGGGCTCGGTTGTGAAGTCCTCGTCAATTATTTCCCTGCAAAGCTCAATACATTCAGAGCAAATGTATACGCCGGGTCCCGCTATTATGCGGCTGACCTCATCCTGCGACTTACCGCAGAAGGAACACTTTACCGTTCCCTTCTCGTCTGTTTTTGCCATCAGGTCATCTCCTTGGAGGAATTATTTCGTCTATCAGCCCATATCGCAGTGCTTCCTCCGCGCTCATGTAATGATCGCGTTCGGTATCGCGTGCAACCTGCTCCACGGTGTGACCGGTGCGCTCAGCCAATATCTTATTCAGCTTTTCCCTTGTTTTTATAAGCTGTTCCGCATGGATGGCAACCTCGGTCGCCTGTCCGCGCGCTCCGCCAAGGGGCTGATGTATCAATATTTCGCTGTTAGGCAGGGCGCGGCGTTTGCCCTTTGCTCCCGCCGCCAACAGGAATGCGCCCATACTTGCCGCCATACCGATACATATCGTGGAAACATCACAGCGGATGTACTGCATTGTATCATATATGGCCATGCCTGCGGTCACGCTGCCGCCGGGGCTGTTTATATACAGGCTTATATCCTTATCCGGGTCATCCCCTTCAAGGAAAAGCATTTGGGCTACGATAAGGTTAGCCTCATCATCGGTAACCTCTCCCCCAAGGAAAATTATTCTGTCTTTAAGCAGCCTTGAGTAAATGTCATATGAACGTTCACCCTTATTGGTCTGCTCTATTACCATTGGTATAAGGCCCATTTTTGCGCCTCCTTTATATTATTGTCAGCGCGTTTATGCGCTTATTTCTCAACCGCGCTGCTGCAAAGCATGTCAAGAGTCTTATCGACTATGGCCTGATCCTCAAAGTATGCTTTGTCATCTTCGCTCAGCTTCTGTTTGAATTCCTCCGCCCTGTCACCGAACTGAGCGCAGTATTCATTCAGCTTCTTTTCGACCTCTTCCTCATCAGCCTTGAGACCTTCGGCCTTAACTATGGCATCAAGCACAAGCTGAGTCTTTACGCGGCGCTCCGCATCGCCCTTCATTTCGGCCTTCATGGATTCCATGGTAGCTCCGGTGAACTTGCAGTAATCCTCAAGCGTTATGCCCTGCATGCTCAGGCGATAGCGAATATCGTTGAGCATATGGTCCATCTGACGTTCGACCATAACCTCGGGAATGTCAACGGTTGCGTTATCAACAGCCTTTGTGATAATCTCGTTTTCCTTGTTGTTTTTGGCTTCCTGCTTTGCCTTTTCCTCAAGCTCCTCACGCTTATGCGCACGAAGCTCTTCAAGGGTATCAAAGTCGGAAACGTCCTTGGCAAGCTCGTCATCAAGCTCGGGCAGTTCCTTCATGCGAATGGCATGTACCTTAACGCGGAATACGGCATCCTTGCCCTTGAGTTCGTCACTGTGGTACTCATCGGGGAACTTGACGTTAAGATCCTTTTCTTCGCCGATGCTCATGCCGACCATCTGCTCTTCAAAGCCGGGAATGAACATGCCGCTGCCAATGGTAAGCTGCTGATGTTCCGCGGTGCCGCCGTCAAACTTCACGCCGTCAACAGTGCCGCTGTAGTCAAGCTCAACCTCGTCGCCGTTCTCAACAGGACGCTCAACATCTATCATGCGGGCAACCTTTTCGCGCTCACGCTCGATTTCGGCCTCCACCATTTCATCCGTAACATTATACTCCTGCTTTGCCACTTCTATACCCTTATATTGGCCCAAAGTTACTTCGGGCATAACGGTAACAACGGCCTCAAATTCGACATCCTGACCCTTTTCGGCACTGGTGATGGTGATTTCCGGCCTGTCAACGGGCTTTACGTCATGCTCCTTCACAGCAGCTTCGTAAACTGCGGGATAGGCAATGTCAAACGCATCGTCAACGAACACGTACCAACCATAGTTCTTCTCTATAACGCCCTTGGGTGCATGGCCCTTGCGGAAGCCCGGCAGTGCAATGTTCTTGCGCAGCTTCAAATAAGCTGCATCCACTGCCTTTTCAAAATCGGCAGCGGGAATACTCATGCTGAGTTTTACCTTGTTACCCTCAAGCTTTTCAAAATTTGCCATAATATCCTCCGAACAAAATTATTCAATAGCAAACAGGCGGACATACCGCCGTCAGTATAGCTTATCACAACCACACCTCTTTTGCAAACATAGATTATGCCAAAATCAACCTTTTTTCATTATGTTCACGGTTTTGTACATTGACTTTGCTCATTATGGGTATTATAATTCAGATAATCTAATACATTATATTAGATGTTGGCAAAACTGTTAATCAAATGTGTACTTGCTATACACATCACGAGAAAGGAGAGTAAATATGAAGCAGATTCTTAGGGCGAACATATACGGTGATTCGATAATGAAGGGCACCGTGCTTGACAACGGCTACCGTTACCATGCCATAATGAACCGTTATCTGTCCACGCTGTACGAGCGGTTCGGCATAGAGGCCGAAAACCGTGCCCGGTTCGGCATAACCGTGCAGCGCGGGCATAGTATTCTTCGGCGCGATATAGCCGAGGGGATGGATTGTGAGCTTGCACTTGTTGAATTTGGCGGAAACGACAGCAATTTCCATTGGAATGAAATCAGTCTGTTCCCTCAGCGCGAGCATTTGCCTTTTACAAGCATGGCCGATTTTGTGGATAACCTTGCCGCCATGGTTGATGAATTAAGGCTTCAAAACGTACAGCCCATAATGATGACATTGCCGCCGATAGATCCTCAGCGTTATTTCGATTTTATAATAAGGAACGGCAACAGCCGCGAGAACATACTCACATGGCTCGGCAGTGTGCAGAAGATATATGACGTACATAGTTCGTATTCATCTGCCGCGGCAAGCGTAGCCAAATCGAAAAGCGTTCCTCTCGTTGATGTAAGGGCGGCCTTCCCACGCAATGATACACTCGGAGAATATGTCTGTATAGACGGTATTCACCCAAACGAAAAGGGCTATAGGCTTATAGCGGACGTGTTTGCCTCATTTTTTGAAAAAGCACTTGCGTAGCAAATAAGCATTTTCCATTCTTTGCCGCATATCGGTCGGGCCGTTTTTTGCCATACTATTTGAGTAGTAAATCGTCAGCAAAAACGAAAGGCGGCAAAACAATGGAAATAGTTATATGGATAGCGGCACAGGCTGCCGTATTCGGAGCAATATGGTGGTTTGTTTCATCGCGCAATGCAAAGGCTCAACCAAAGCCAAAGCGCAAGGCAGTTGAGCGCGCGCGGGATGAGACCGCCGAATTAAAACAGTTGAAGGCGCTCCGTGCGCAGTCTTTGAACATGCCGTTAAGTGAAAAGGCCCGTCCTGTGCGCATGGAGGATATAATCGGTCAGCAGGAGGGCATACGCGCACTGCGAGCGGCAATGTGCGGTCCCAATCCCCAGCACGTTATAATATACGGTCCGCCGGGCATAGGCAAAACGTGCGCGGCAAGACTTGTGCTTGAGGAGGCCAAACGGCGTCCCGATTCTCCGTTCAACGAGAACTCGAAATTCATAGAGCTTGATGCCACCTGTATCCGCTTTGACGAAAGGAGCATTGCGGACCCGCTTATAGGTTCGGTACATGACCCGATCTATCAGGGCGCGGGTCAACTTGGGGCACAAGGTATACCGCAGCCAAAGGCGGGTGCCGTAACAAAGGCTCATTGCGGGGTGCTTTTTCTTGATGAAATAGGCGAACTGCACCCGATACAGATGAATAAGCTGCTGAAAGTACTTGAGGACAGGCGTGTGTTCTTTGACAGTGCATACTATTCGCCCGACAACCCCGCCATTCCCGCGCACATACATGATATCTTTGCACACGGTCTGCCCGCGGATTTCAGACTGATAGGTGCCACCACGCGAAGCCCCGAGGAGCTTCCAGCCGCACTGAGGTCACGCTGTGTTGAACTTTTCTTTGACCCGTTGGGGCAGCAGGAGCTGGAGGCCATAGCAAGCGGTGCCGCTGCAAGGATAGGCTTTGAAACGGATTCCGATGCGATAAGCGAATGTGCGCGTTACAGCGGCGGCGGCAGGGATGCGGTGAACATGATTCAGCTTGCATCTGGTGCGGCACTTGACGAAGGGCGCGGCACGATAACCATTGATGATATACGTTGGGTGGCACGCACATGCCACCATTCGCCACGTGTTCAGGGCAAAATTCGCCGTGAAAGCACCGCAGGGGTCTGTGCGGGGCTTGCCGTGTCGGGGAGCGGCACGGGCGTGAGCATAGAAATAGAATGCACGGCACGGCGCGTAGCCCATGGGCAGGGCAAACTGAGGCTGCTCGGCATGGTCGAGGAAGAAGAAATAGATCTTCGTTCAAGAAAACTAAAGCGAAAGGGCACGGCACTTGCAAGTGCGCAAAACGTAATGTTGTGCTTTACATCCCGTTTTGGGTTGGACATGAACGATTATGACGTTACATTCAATGTGCCGGGCGGCATCCCAATGGACGGGCCAAGCGCGGGCATAGCCCTATCCGTTGCACTGATGAGTGCAATCACCTTAAAACCGCCCATTCCGATGCTTGCAATGACGGGAGAAATAACGTCACGCGGCGAGGTTAAAAGTGTTGGCGGCGTGCGGGAAAAGCTTGCCGCCGGCATTGAAGCGGGTGCGCAAACGCTTATAATCCCCAAGACCAATTATGAAGCCGATTTTGCCAATCTTAATGCAAGTATACTGACCGTATCCGACATTACGGACGTTATGCGCATATCATTTGGGCTAAGCGCACAGGAGGAATGGATAGACGGCGTTATACCCTTACTTGCATGATAAAATAAAGGCCGCATGAGTGGGAAAGCATTGCTTTCGTCTCACGCGGCCTTATTTTGTTCTTTATTCCGAACCATAAGCCCGTCGAAAAAGCAGGGTTGTTAAGGCCAGCTGAAATAGTAAACACCCGCCTAAAAAGGCACTGTTTAGCCAATCACTTCGTTACTCGGGTCTCGTCATACGGTCCTGTATGGCTTCGCCCTCGTGCCTTGTGCTTAGCACAAACATTGCTCTTTTTAGGTGCTAAGCAGTTTTGCGGTAGATATTTTGTGCCGTGACGAAGAAAAAGCGCAGCAAGATACCGGGGCGTATCTTCGAGCATTTTTCTAAAGTCAAGGTGCAAAATAGCACCTCAAAACCGTATGTTTATTATTCCAGATGGCCTTAGGGGCGGCAGCCCCTTAAACCAATTCCGGCTTTGACGACATGTGCGTCAAAACGGATGAAAACCTATAGGTTTTCGTACTTTGCGAGTTTTGCCGCCCGCGAACGAATGTGAGAGGCAAAACTCGAGAAAACTCGAAAAAGTGGCAGCTGCCACTTTTTCGACACTTTGCCTTTTATTTTCCCGATACATTTACGTTCGGTATGCGCACGGCAAACGGCCCTTCATAATAAGCATCCGAATACCTATCGACAGAGAATGTAAGCTTGCCCTGCTTATCAAACATGCTGCCATTTATACTGCCGCCCGTGAGCAGTTTCACACCTTCTTCATCATAAAGATACGCAAGGCGTATTTCACCGCCGAAGTGGCCGCTCATCGGATCCATTTGAAAATCGGAGAACGAAACGGGATAAAGACAGCCCTTTTTCATTTGGTCGAATGCTACCGTGCCGTTGTCTACCCTTACGCGGGAATAGTCGCCCGTGGGCTCTATGTCAAGGTAGCGGCAGAAGCGCGTTGAACCGTATATGCACTGCACTATGCCGCCTTTAAGAAGTGCAAGATCCTTCATGGGAATACCCTCATCCGAATAGGGCAGGCTTGGCACAAGGGTAAGGTTTATGGCCTCACCTCCGTCAAGTTCTCCCTGTGCGGCGGTGCCGACCTCCCAATCCGAATAATGCGGATATACCATTGATGCGTGTGCGCGGCGGGTATAAAGCTGCATCAGCGTTGCCATGTGTTCTCCGCTCAAAACCACGTCATAGGTTCCTGCGGCGGGGCAATCGTGCGCATGAGCGCGGTCGCAAACGGCATCAAGCGCATGCTTTACCTTTTCGCTTAATGCGGCCGTGTCAAGATCGTCATAGGAGAAGGAGAAATACTGTTCAACATCCTGCGGTTGCTTTGCCTGTGCAACAAATTCGCCGCTGCAACCGTACTTTACGAATGAAACATCCGTACCGGCAGATGTGAATATGCTCATTTTTGTGCGCTTTATGAACACCTCCGCGCTGTTCAGCCAAGCATCCTGCCGTGAATCAGGCGCAAAGAGCGCACTTGCCATAAGCTCCGCCGCCGAAGCAAGGGTATACTCGGCAAGTGAAGAGGGCATTTCCTTTTCGTCCTCCTTGGTGCCCGCATAAAGCTCATAGTACGGGTTTTTAACATAGCCCGCGGCAGTGTATGCATCGCTGAGCGCATCGGTAACCTCATCCGCATCCGCACCCGAGAACAAAAGTACCGTGCTGTTGCCGCGGAATTTCACGCCGTCCTGTTCAAAAACGTTGTAAACGGTAACGCTGTATTCATGTGCATCCTTTATGCGGCGCATATCAAGCCTTTTCTTTATAAAGAAAAGCTCAGCAGAGGATCTATGTGTTTCGGTTATGCTGTATTCGTTTATATTCAGCGCATCAAGCGCATTGAGTATTGCCTGTTTCATTGCTTTTTCTCCTTAACCCAAGCGTATTTTTGCCTTTATATACGGGCCGCCGTCGGATACCTTTACCCATTCCTTATATCCCTTGCCACAGAAGCCTCCGCCCGCAAGGAATACATTTTCACTCATCATGGATATCGATTTCAAAAGATCGGGCACATAACCCGTAAGCACTATCGGGGAGAATATTCTGCCCGTAAGCTTGCCGTCCTTTATTTCGCGCGCAATGGATACCATGCACTGTATGCCCCAGTTTTTGGGATCTTCCATGCCGCTACTGGGTTCCTGAAGCAGAAAACCGTACTTTACGGATGCTATCATATCCTCAAGCTTATCCTTGCCGCCTTCAAAGAAGGTATTCGTCATGCGCGTATACGCCTTGCGTTCAAAGCTTTCGCGGCGGCCGTTGCCCGTGGGCGCGGTGCCGAGTGCTTCCGCGGAGCGAATATCGCTTATGCCGGTTTGAAGTATGCCATGATCTATTATTATCGTATCGTGCGCCAAGGAGCCTTCATCATCGAAGAAATAGCTGCCCGTTTGGTTGCCCACCGCCGCACCGTCATGCATGGTGACAAGCTCGCTTGCCACCTGCTTGCCGACATAGCTTTTTGCAAGTGCCCTATCTTTGACAAACATATCCATCTCCACGCCATGGCCGAATGCTTCATGCACTATCATGCCCGTAACATCGGGATCGCATATGCATTCGTATTCGCCGGGTACCATGGGTTCCGAGTCAAGCAGTTCTATTGCCGTTTTTGCCGTGCGCTCAACGTGTTCATCGAGAGTTGAAAGCAGCTCCGCACCGCCCTGTATACTGCAACCGTGATGCGACTGCTTTATCTCCTGCCCCTTACGCGCTATGCCGAGCAGTACGCCCGATGTCCAAAGAAGGTCCTGCATAAGGTCACGATTTTTTGAAAGAAACAGCTTGTGTATTTCCTGATATGAGCAGGCCGCATAGAAATCCACCATGCGTTCGTCATACGCCATGCCCTTTTCGCGCAGTGCAGTAAGGCGATCAAGTATTTCCTTGTCCCCAAGCTCACGCGGGTGAAGTTCATATTCGCTTGCCGCCTCAAAGCACGCCTTTTCATCCGCGGGAATGCCCTTTTCCATAAAGCTTGCCCCATTTGGCAGCACGCTCAGTTCTCGCATGGCATTGCCTATTGCGGAAACGATATTGGGCATATCGTCCTTGCTTATATCGCTGAATGAGTATTCCCCATAACCGTTTTTATCCATCACGCGCACAACAAAGCCGCGCCGTGTAAGCATACCATCCTGAGATGCTCCCGCTCCTCGTCCCGAAACATTATATGTTTTTGCCGAACAATCTTGGCCGAGTATGCTTGCATATTCATATTCTTTTTGCAACGCATTCAGCAGTTCCTTTAACAGCGGCTTCTTCTGCTGTAAAAAAGGGCTTGGTGAAACCTTCATACCGTTTACCTCCCATAGGTTTATTTGTATTTCAGTATACCATATTCCGCCGCACAAATAAAGCTATGGCGCAAACGGAATATGTGTGGTATACTTAATGCAAACATATGTTCTGCGCATGAAAGGAGCACGGCCGTGAGCGGAAAAACCTATATAGCCATAGATCTGAAATCATTCTTCGCATCGGTCGAATGCGTTGAACGCGGTCTTGATCCGTTGACCACAAACCTTGTTGTTGCGGACGAAAGCCGCACGGAGAAAACGATATGTCTTGCGGTATCGCCGTCTCTTAAAGCTTATGGTATAGGCGGCAGGGCAAGGCTTTTTGAGGTAGTATCCCGCATGAAGGAGGTAAACGCCCTAAGGCGCATGAGTGCACCGAATAAACGGTTTAGCGGAAGCTCAAGCAATGCGCTCGAGCTTAACGCCGACCCGATGCTTGAGGCGGATTACATTATTGCCCCGCCGCATATGAGCCGCTATATGCGCTACAGTACCCGTGCGTACAACATATATCTTAAATACATAGCACCCGATGATATACACGTTTATTCTATAGACGAGGTGTTTATAGACGCTACGCCGTACCTTGTAAAATACGGCATTACGGCAAGGAAGCTTGCCATGCGGCTGATACTTGACGTGCTTGGTTCAACCGGCGTTACGGCAACGGCAGGCATAGGCACAAATATGTACCTTGCAAAGGTTGCGCTTGATATAGGTGCAAAGCATATCGAGCCCGATGCCAACGGTGTGCGCATAGCCGAGCTTGATGAGTTGTCATATAGGCGCACACTGTGGGATCATACTCCGATAACCGATTTTTGGCGCGTCGGTCGCGGATACGCACGGCGTCTCGACTCCGTTGGGCTTCACACCATGGGGGACATTGCGCGCTGTTCAATAGGCAAAGCGGATGAATATTATAATGAGGAGCTGTTATATAACCTTTTCGGAGTAAATGCGGAACTGCTCATTGACCATGCGTGGGGATGGGAAAGCTGCACCATTGCGGACATAAAGGCGTATACGCCCGATTCGCGCAGTATCAGCAGCGGTCAGGTATTACAGTGCCCGTATGATTTTGCAAAGGCGCGCATAGTCGTGCGTGAAATGGCCGAAAACATGGCACTTGAGCTTGTAGATAAGGGGCTTACCGCACGGCAGATAGCACTATATATAGGCTACGATACGGAAAATCTGAAGGACAAAAACCGCCGTGCCAATTATTCGGGGCAAATAGTGAAGGATGTTTACGGCAGGGAAATACCAAAACAAGCACACGGCACGGTAAGTCTGGCTCGACCCACAGCAAGCACACGCCTTATAACCTCCGCCGTACTCAGTATATTCGATAGGGTTGCGGACAAGGCATTGCTTGTGCGGCGATTAACGGTTGCGGCGCTCGGAATAGTAAGTGAAGCGACCATAAAGCAGCACCCTCAAGCACAGCAGATGGACATGTTTACGGATCAACAGGCGCAGTTAAGTGCACAAGCGGAGCTTGAACGTGAAAGGCATGCTCAGCAGGCCATGCTTTCAATAAAAAAGCGATTCGGCAAGAATGCGATATTAAAGGGCATGAACCTTAAAGAGGGTGCAACCGCACGCGAACGCAATCATCAAATAGGGGGACACAGGGAATGAGCAATAAATATGATGACATGCTGCACATGCCGCACCATGTATCCGCAAGGCACCTGCCGATGAGCTCGAGTGAGCGAGCGGCGCAGTTTTCTCCCTTTGCGGCATTGAGTGGGTATGAGGCGGCACTTGACGAATCCGCCAGAGTAACTCAACAAAGAATAGAACTTGACGAGCAGGAAAAGGAGCGCATAAATAAGGCTCTTGTTGTCATAAAGAAAAACATAGCCGCACGACCCATGCTTCACATAACCCATTTTGTGCCGGATGAATTAAAATGCGGCGGCACGTATACGGAAACAATGGCAGCGGTAAAGCGCGTGGATGAATACGGTTGTTTTCTTGTGCTGACAGACGGCAAAAGGATAGCACTGGATGACATTATCAATATAGAAGGAGATATATTGAAGAAAGCATATTGACGCATTAGCTTTAATCGGAAGTATGGCTTCAATTCGGCAACTTCTGTATAAATATGATATTCTGCGGTATATAAAAGTTATGGTACTTGTTTCATAACAGCCCTGTTTTTCGCATTTTGACTGTTACCGATGGTTGTTCGGTGTATAATTCCATTTCGGAATAAAGAATTTCATTCATAGGTATTGCTTTTTTCGACACGATGTTGTATCTTATAAAGAGCGTATAGAATACGTTTCATGGAGGATGCATGGATAAGATTCGCCTTGGCCGCACTGAGCTTATGGTAACGGCTTGTTCATTCGGTGCATTGCCGATTCAAAGGCGCAGCATTGATGACGCCGTTTCGTTGCTTCGCAAAGCCTATGACAGTGGCATAAATTATTTTGACACCGCGAATATGTATTCCGACAGCGAATTGAAGCTTGGCTTTGCGCTAAGTGATGTTCGGCATGACATAATTATTTCCACAAAATCGGGCGGCAAGGATAAGGCAACCGTTACGGCTCATATAGAAAATAGCCTTCGTGCGTTGAATACCGACTATATCGACCTGTTTCAGTTCCACAATCCGCCGACCATGCCCCTGCTTGATGATGATAACGGTCCCTTTGCCGCGGCACTTGAAGCCAAGCGCAAGGGCTATATCAGGCATATAGGCATAACCAACCACCGACTGGATCTTGCCGAGCGTTGCATAGAAAGCGGACTTTTTGAAACGCTGCAATTTCCGTTCAGCTACATCGGCACAAAGGAAGAAATTGACCTTGCGCGCCGCTGTAAGGAAGCGGATATGGGCTTTATAGCAATGAAGGGTCTTGCAGGCGGACTGCTTAGTAATGCCAAGGCCTGCATGAACTTCATAAAGCAATATGATAACGTTGTACCCATTTGGGGTATACAGACTGAAGAGGAATTGGACGAATGGTTGTCGCTTGAAAAAGCGGGTGACTTCGCCATCACGGATGAGATACGTTCTATAATAGAACGTGACCGTAGGGAACTTAGCGGGAACTTCTGCCGCAGCTGTGGCTATTGTCTCCCCTGCCCCGCCGGAATAGACATTCCGCAGGCGGCCCGCATGAGCCGATTACTGCGCCGTTCACCTTATCAGCCGTATATGAGCGATGGATGGTACAAAAAGATGCACCGCATAGACAATTGCCTTGGTTGCGGCGCGTGCGCATCCCGTTGTCCGTATGGATTGGATACGCCAAAGCTGCTAAAGGAAATGCTTGAGGATTACGAAACCTTCTATTCGGAGCATAAGAACTGACGTTGCCGGTCTCGCGCCTGCAGTGTGACCCCCCTCCCGCCGCAGGCAGTTTTCTGCACGGAGCCGTTTTTACCGCAGAACGGCTCCGTTTTTTTACTCTTTATTTTATGTGCGGATTCTGTTAAAATCTAACCGTTACCAAAACCGATAGGACAATGACCATGGCACACAAGAAAAAAACTCTTTTTCAAATGCTTAAACCCCAGCTTATTTTAATAGGCTCAATAATACTCTCGGTTGCGATATTCGCCCTCTGCTACAGTGCGGGCGGCGTAAGCATACTCAGTGACCCCGCATATGCAACCGATGCCGATGCACAGCCCGACGAATCGCCCGATGTTACTCCTGTCGGCTCACCCGAGGGCTCCGTTGTGCCGAGCGCAACGCCAAAGCCTTCAACGGCAGGCAGGCTTATACCTTATTACGACGCAAACGGCCTTTGGGGATACAAAAACACATCCGGTCAGGTTGTTATAGATGCAATATATTCGGATGCTGCCGAATTTGACGGTGAAGTTGCATTCGCCGCGCAAGGCAGTCTCTGGGGGCTTATTGACAAAAGCGGTACATGGATAGTCGAACCCGTTTGGGAGCATATAAGCGTTTTCAGTGAGGATAAGGCCGCCGTTGAATCGGGCGACAAGTGGGGCTATATAGACCGCGAAGGCAAGCTTATAATAGATTATAAATTCCGTGAGGTAGGTGATTTTCACTGCGGCCGTGCAATGGCGCGTTCAGGCTCCGAATACGGGTTTATCGATGTGAACGGAGATGTTGCCGTATCCCAAAAATGGTCCGAGGTAAGTGATTACGGTGAGGATGTTGCCTTTGCCCGCTCCTCAAGCGGCAACAGTTACATAATCGATAAGGTCGGTGAAAAGATAGCTACACTGTCCTCAAAGCAATATGGCACGGCCTATAATGAAGGTTATGCCCTTATACGCGAAGGCAGTGAGGTTTATTTTTTCAACAGCAAGGCTCAAACCGCTTATAAAACCCGCTATCAGGACGGGCTCAGCTTCTCAGGCGGCTATGCGGCGGTTCAGCTTGACGGAAAATGGGGCTTTATAAACACCCGCGGTTCGCTTGAAATAAGCAACAAATACCGCGAGGCACGCTCCTTCTCAAACGGTCTTGCCGCAGTGCAGGATTACGAAAGCGGTATGTGGGGTTACATAAACATATACGGTGAATACATAATACAACCGCAATTCGATACCGCCGATCCATTCAGCGATGGTTTTGCCCTTGTAAGTATTGAGGGTGAATATTCGCTTGTCAATAAATCCGGTGAGCTTACATATATGTATTCCAAGTAAAGTGTATTCCATTGGCGTACACAAGCACACGCAAAGCGTACAGGTCGAAACAATCAGGTATTGTTTTCGGCCTTTTTGTTGATATGGCATTGATTTAAGTCAAATAAGCTCGTATAATATGTCTGTACAGTGTGGACAGCACAGTTACAATACAATATCAGGATGCGAGGTTTATGGTATGCAGAAAATGATGGATGCGCTTGTTAAACCGGAGCGCGCAAAAGGACTTATTCTTACACAGGTACCCGTTCCGGAGCCCGGTATAGGTGAGGTGCTTATAAAAATACACAAAACGGCCATATGCGGCACCGATGTGCACATTTACAATTGGGATCAGTGGAGTGAGCAGCATATCAACCCGCCCATGGTAATAGGTCATGAATACGTAGGTGAGATTGCCGCACTCGGCCCCGGCGTTACCGAATACAAGGTTGGCGATATAGTATCGGGCGAAGGTCATATAGTTTGCGGTCACTGCCGTAACTGCCGCGCGGGCAACGGTCAGTGGTGCAAGGAAACCCGCGGCGTAGGCGTTGACAGACAGGGTGCATTTGCCGAATATGTCTGTATACCCAAAACCAATGTTATACTCATTCCCGACGGTATACCCGAGGAGATAGTATCCTTCTTTGACGCATACGGCAACGCAACGCACACGGCAACGATGTTCGATGTTGTGGGTGAAGACGTACTTATCACGGGTGCGGGTCCCATAGGCATGATGGCTGTTGGCATTTGCCGTCAGAACGGCGCACGCAATATAATAGTTACCGACGTTAACGATTACAGGCTCAATATAGCAAAGCAAATGGGTGCAACGGCAACGGTCAATTTGACCCATGAAAAGCTTGAAGATGCAATGGCCGCGCATAACATGGTTGAGGGCTTTGACGTTGGCCTTGAAATGAGCGGCAACGGCAATGCACTCAATCAGCTGCTTAAATCCATGCGCAACGGCGGCAAGGTGGCGCTGCTCGGCATAGCGGGCCCCGGTACAGTAATAGACTGGAATGATGTAATATTCAAGGGTTTGACCATTCAGGGCATTTACGGCAGAAAGATGTTTGAAACATGGTACAGAATGATTGCGATGACGCAGGCGGGGCTTGATCTTTCGCCCATAATAACGCACCGTTACCATTATACCGAATTTGAAAAGGGCTTTGAGGCCATGAACAGCGGTCATTCAGGCAAGGTAATACTTTCCTGGGATAAATAAAAAGGAGGAGCAAGTCACAATGAAAAACGCATATGAAATCTATGCAAAGGAACTTGAAGGCATCCGCGAGGCGGGCACATACAAGGATGAGCGCATAATCACCACCGAACAGCGCGCCCGTATAGACACCACGGCCACGCATGGCGTACTCAATATGTGCGCCAACAACTACCTTGGCCTTTCCAACAACCGTGACCTTATCGAGGCCGCCAAGGAAAGCTATGACAAATGGGGCTTTGGTCTGTCAAGCGTGCGGTTCATTTGCGGCACGCAGGATATACACAAGCAGCTTGAAAGGAAGCTTGCCGAATTTGTCGGCACGGAGGACTGCATACTCTACTCCTCCTGCTTTGATGCAAACGGCGGTCTGTTTGAAACGCTTCTCGGTGCTGAGGATGCAATAATTTCGGACGAGCTGAACCACGCAAGCATTATAGACGGCATACGTCTTTGCAAGGCAAAGCGTTTCCGCTACAAGAACAATGACATGGCAGACCTCAGGGCACAGCTTGAGGCGGCCAAGGATTGCCGTATAAAGCTTATTGCAACGGACGGTGTGTTCAGTATGGACGGTTACATTGCCAACCTGCCCGCAATATGCGACCTTGCGGACGAATACGGTGCTCTTGTAATGGTAGACGATTCGCATGCAGTCGGTTTCATGGGTGAACACGGTCGCGGCACGGCAGAGGCCTGCGGCGTTATGGGTCGTGTTGATATAGTCACGGGTACGCTCGGCAAGGCTCTCGGCGGGGCAAGCGGCGGTTACACCTGCGCAAGCAAGGAAATAGTTGACCTTTTAAGGCAGCGCAGCAGACCGTACCTTTTCAGCAATGCACTTGCACCGGCAATTTGCGCGGCAAGTCTCAAGGTGCTTGAAATGCTTACCGAATCCACCGCACTGCGCGACAAGGTACACGAGAACACTGCATTTTTCCGCAGTGAGCTTGGCAAGCTCGGCTTTGACGTTCTTCCGGGCACCCATCCTATAGTTCCCGTAATGCTTTACGATGCACGCACCGCGCAGGAATTCGCCGCCCGCATGCTTGAAAAGGGCGTGTATGTTATCGGTTTCTGCTATCCCGTCGTGCCCATGGGCAAGGCGCGCATACGCACGCAGGTTTCCGCGGGTCACAGCAAAGAGGACCTTGAATTTGCGGTGAAATGCTTCAAGGAAGTCAAGGAAGAAATGGGACTTTGATCCCGATAAACTTAAAAAGGGCGAAGGATTTCCTTCGCTCTTTTTGCAGTGTCGAAAAAGTGGCAAAAAGCCACTTTTTCGAGTTTTCTCGCCCTTTTGTCTCTCACATTCGTTCCCGGGCGCAAAAGGGCGCAATGTACGAAAACCTATTGGTTTTCATCCGTTTTGACGCACATGTCGTCAAAGCCGGAATAAATTAAGGGACTACCGTCCCTTAACAACCCCGATGTTTTGACAAGCTGAAGCGAAGAGTGTCCTTCGCTCTTTCTTTATACTGCATATCGCGGTAATTATTCCTGATCCATTCTGCTCAGCTCGGTCGCAATTTTTGCCGCGCAACGGGCATTGTTCAATGCAAGCTTAACATTTGCGTCAAACGCCTTGCCGCCCGTAATATCCTTTATGTTTGCAAGCAGGAACGGCGTTATCTCTTTGCCGCGAACGCCTGCCTTGTCCGCCTTTTCAAGTGCCTTCTGTATTACCCCTTCCATATAGTCAAAGTCCATTGCATATTCCTCGGGTATGGGGTTGCCTATAAGCATGCCGCCCTTGAGTCCAAGTTCACGCTTGGTATGTATAAGCTTTGCTATATCGGTTTCATCGTTGGCGGCATAGTCTACGCCAAAGCCGCTTTTTCTGCAATAAAACGCGGGGAAGTCGCCTGTTCCGTTGCCTATTACGGGCACGCCCATCGTTTCAAGATATTCAAGTGTGCGCCCTATGTCAAGTATCTGCTTTGCACCGGCGCATACTACCGCAACGTCCGTATGGGCAAGTTCCTGCAAATCCGCGGATACGTCCATGGTCGTTTCGCCATGCCTGTGTACGCCGCCTATGCCGCCCGTTGCAAAAACCTGTATTCCCGCATAAGCACAGCACATCATTGTGCTTGCAACGGTGGTTGCACCGCACTTTCCTTCGGCAACGTATATGGCAAAATCTCTGCGGCTGACCTTGCCCACGTTTTCCGCGCGGCACATCAATTCAAGCTCGTCCGACGTAAGACCGATCTTTATGCGGCCGTTGACTATTGCCATTGTTGCGGGCACTGCGCCCTCACTGCGGACGACCTTTTCCACCTCTGCGGCAAATGAAAGGTTCTCGGGATAAGGCATACCGTGGCTTAAAATCGTGCTTTCAAGCGCAACAACGGGTCTGTTTTCCGCCAAGGCTTCCGCAACTTCAGGTTTAATGTCTATATACCTGTTCAGTTCCATATTAAATATCCTCCGTTAACTGTAATTTTCTGTGATATAGGTCAAAAGAGCTTCGCTCATACCTTCATTTATTGTGCTGCCGCTTGTTATTGCGGCAATTCCCGCCGCAAGAGCATGGTCAACGCTCCTTTCGGCACACTCTCCGCGCACCATTCCGCTTATAAGCCCCGCCATAAACGCATCTCCTGCGCCCGTTGCATTTGTCATCGTCTCAACGGCCTTAAAAGAGCGAAAAAAGCTTTTTCCCATCGCATCGGCATAATAGCAGCCGCGTGCCCCAAGGCTGACCGCCACCGCAAATGTGCCGTTGTTTATAAGCTTTGCAGCGGATGCCTTTATTTCTTCATCCGTTTCCGCCTTCATGCCGCTAAGCACCTCAAGTTCCATAAGATTGGGCTTTATAAGGTGCAACCTGTTTGAAAACCTTGCTATGGTGTGCGCATACGCCGTTGATACCGGGTCCGCGGCCACCTTCGTATTCTTTGTAACATCGAGTATGGCCTCTATGGTAACATCGCTGAGACAACCGTCTATCACCACCATATCGGCATTGGCTATCAATGCGGCATTATTTTGAATATGCTCCGGCGTAAGCCGCTTCAGTATTCGCATATCGCTCATACCAAGCAACATGTCACCGTTATCGTCAAGCATTGCAATGTAGCTTGAGCTGTTTTCGCCCTCAAGCAACATAAGATGCTCCGTGCCTATTTTAGCGCTCTTACAGCTTTCTATAATGCCATGACCGAACGCATCCGTACCGACGGCACTTATAAGGTGCGTATTTATGCCGAGCCTGCTAAGGTTTTCCAGTATGTTTCTTGTAACGCCGCCGGCGGACAGATTTAATCTGCCCGGGTTTGAATCCCTTAGTTTAATGCTGTTTATGCTCCTGCCGTGTACGTCCATATTGGCCGCACCTATGCCCACAACATATCCTGCCACGGCATTACCTCCTATCTCGTCGCGCTCACGCATGGCTCATCAGCGGGAAAATAAGTCTTTCTTCCGCTATGCTTTTAAGTTTATCCCCCATATAGAACAGCCTGTAATCGTCCGCACCGTTATAAGGCAGAAAGTCGAACATGCTTGCATCCTCACCACGCGGTGAAAAGCCAAAATAAAGCCTTTCATATTCCCCGCTTATGCGCTCTGTCACACGTTTCAGCGGAACGGCACTGCCGCACACTATACTTTCAAGCGTTACGGTTCCATTGTCTGCGCTAATTACGGCAAAACAGTCAATGTCCCTTGCATAGTATACGTTCTCCATATCCGCAGTGTAGAAAAGCTGCAACGCACGCCTGTTCACCTGCTCAAGTGCCGAATTGACCGCGCCGTGTTTCAGCATTTCCATATATTTTTGCTTCATTGCATCATCGTTTGCGTCCACGGGTACAAATGCGCATACGCTTTTGTCACGCGACATATTTGTGCATTTAAGCACGGGCAAATGCTCAATAACGCCTTCGCTAAATCCCGCCTTGCGATAAAACCCAAGTGCCGAAAGATTTGCAAAAAGGTATATTCCGTCGCACTCGTTGGCATATTTATTCACTATATGGTCTATAAGCTGCGCGGCAAGTCCCCTGTTTCGGTAGGCCTCATCCGTCATGACGGTACCTATTTGAATATATCTGCGGCGCTTTCCGTTTTGAACAAAGTCCATTATATTTGCGGAAGCATTTGATATCATATTGCCGTTTTCCACAAACGAAAACGGTATATAATCCCCTTCAAAACAGCCCTGAGTTACCCACTCTTCAAAGTCAAAGCCGAATGTTCTTCGCGTAAGCGCATTGAGAGCGTGTCTAAGGGTTGGATCGAGCATATAATCACTTACAAATTCCATGCGGCACCTCCGTATTCTGCCGTAAGCGGTCGTTATTGTGCGGCATCGGGCAGTACATCTATGGTTTCATCATATTCTATGGTGAAATCCGCCCCCGTTATGCGCATATCCGTCGGCACCTGCGCATAAAGCGTGGTGGTGCCCGGATTGAGCGTAATAAGATATTGCCCGTCCTGCATTTGCAGTCTGCATTCTGCAATCAGCTCGCCGTTTTCATCCGTAAAGCGCATATACAGTGCGCATACTATGGACTTTGGATACTCGTTCACCGCCTGCATATCGACAAACGTATCCTCCGCTTGTTCATACACCTGAATGTTTTCAAACGATATGTACCGTCTGTAATGCTGAGAATCCGCTATAAACGCGCCAAGCTCATCATACATCTCTATCTGTTGCAAAGCTTCGGGAGTAGGCTCCGTCGTGGCAAGCGGCGTTTGTGTGGCTTCGGGTGTTGCCTCAATCTCCGCCACGGCCGATTCCGTGGGCTGCGGCAGCGTGGCGGCGGGGTCTATACTGCTTTCAAATCGCACGCAGGCGCACATTATTCCCGCCGTAAGCACCGATAGCAACAGCAATATTATGTTTTTATTCGCCCTGTCGCCCATGGCGCAGCTCCTCAATAAGTTTTTGTTTAAGTGCGTACAATTCGTCACTCAAATCGACCTTGTACACATGCGGGTTCATAAGTCGCTTGCTTTCCTCCCAAAATGTAGCAAGCTCCTGCCTGGCATATTTTTGGATTTCACCCATGCTCGGGCATTCATATACCTGCTCTCCGTTTATGAACAGCGGAACAAGCAATTCCCGCACCTCGTAATCGTACAGTATTTTTGATTTATATCTTTGCTCGGGGTGATATATCGTAAGCGGCTTCGTAAAGTCAAGTGCTTCCCCTTCCAATGCGATAAGGTCGGCAAGTGCCATGCCCGTTGTGTTGCTGTAAAAGCGATACACCTTTTTATAGCCGGGATTTGTCATCTTAACAACGTTTTCGCTCAGCTTTATTTTGGGTATTACCTCGCCATCCACTATTTCCGCCGCCATTTTATACACGCCGCCAAGCGCAGGGAAATCCATAGAGGTTATCAGCTTTGTGCCAACACCCCAGAGATCGATTTTTGCACCCTGAGCCTTTAGGTCGCGTATTACGGTTTCATCAAGGTCGCCGCTTGCGCATATTTTCGCATCCTCAAAACCTGCCTCGTCAAGCATTTGCCTTGCACACTTTGAAAGGTATGCAAGGTCGCCCGAATCCATTCTTATTCCCGTTGGCCTGTGACCCTTTGCGTTCAGCTCTTTGAATACGGTTATAGCATTGGGTATGCCGCTTTTAAGCGTATCATATGTGTCAACAAGCAGCATACAGTTATCGGGAAAGATCTCGGCATATGCGCGGAATGCTTCTATTTCCGTTGGAAAGCTCATAACCCAGCTATGCGCATGCGTGCCCGATACGGGCACTCCGCACATTTGCCCCGTAAGCACGTTACTCGTGCCCGTACAGCCGCCTATCATTGCCGCCCTTGCACCGTATATGCCCGCATCGGGTCCCTGCGCTCGCCTAAGTCCGAATTCCATCACTCCGTCACCCTCCGCGGCGTAGGCCACCCTTGCAGCCTTTGTCGCGATAAGCGTTTGATGGTTCACAAGGTTGAGCAGTGCCGTTTCAACAAGCTGAGCCTGCATTATGGGTGCTTTTACGCGAATAAGCGGCTCATACGGAAAAACCACCGTGCCTTCCTTCATGCCGTATATTTCACCCGTAAAGCGCATCTCGCCGAGCACATTCAAAAAGCCCTCGTCAAACAACTTTAGTGAGCGCAGATACTCTATATCCTCCGCCGCAAAATGCAGACCCTTTATATAATCTATAACGGATTCCGTGCCCGCCATTACGGCATAAGCACTATTATCCCTTTGGCGAAAGAACAGATCAAATACAGCCTCATTTTTAGCCATTCCGCACTTATAATAGCCATACATCATGGTAAGCTGATATAAGTCCGTCATCATTGTAAGGTTGCGTTCGGAGCTTATGTCGTTCATTTATTCGTTGTCCTTATCCTCTTCGTTCGGCTCTTCGGTTTGTGCGTTGTCCTCTTCACTCGTTGTCTTACATGACGAGCATTCACACTCCTCTTCGGCTTCGGTATTTTCGGCTTCTTCCGTCGCGCAGTTGCATTCGGAACATTCTTCGCATTCGCACACCGCAAGCGGCTTTGGCCACATCAGCGTTCCCGTTTTCTTTTCCCTTACCATCCTTATTATGATAAACGCAAGTATGCACATAAACAGCGCAAAGCTGAGTGCCTGCGATACCCTGACTCCGTCCGTCATTCCCGCGGCAGATGGCTTGATTATCCAAAGACTGTCCCCGCGCAGGCCCTCTACAAACGTGCGTTCAAGCGAATAAAGCAACACATAAAGGAAGAACGTATCGCCGTCATGCTTCGTGCGCTTGCGTGTAAACCAGAGTATAAAGAACACGATAAGGCACCACATGGATTCATAGAAAAATGTTGCAAGGTGCAAATGCGCTCCGTTTGCGGCGGTTGCACACGCAGTACATACGGCCTTATCAAAGTAGTGCGTACCTTCTATAGGAACGCTTATGGGGAAGTAGCCCAATATCGGGTGTGCGGCAAGCATTTCCTGTGTTACGGGCAGACCATAGGCTTCCTGATTAAAGAAGTTGCCCCAACGTCCCATCGCCTGCGCAAATACAAGGCCGGGTGCGATAATGTCCGCAAGGGTCAAAAACCGTATTTTTCTTACTTTTGCGAATATGAATGCGGCAAGCAAACCGCCTATCACAGCGCCGTATATCGCAAGGCCGCCATTCCATATGTACAGTATGGATATCGGATCGTCAAGATAGCTTTCAAGTTCAAACAGCACATAATAAAGCCTTGCGCCCACAACGCCCGATGGGATCACAACAAGGCACATATCGGTTACCGTATCCTTTTTAAGCCCCTTGCGGCGTTCCTCGGTGCATGCAATAACCACTGCCACAATTATGGCCGCCGCCATTATGACTCCGTACCAGTATATGTCCTTGCCGAAAAGGTTAAATGCAACCCTGCTTGGCATTTCCATTTGTGTTTCCTCCTAAAAATAAATATCTAAAATTGCTTTTGTGCAATTATAAGCACTCGCATATCACGGCACTATGCCGCCTATGTCGACAAGCGTTTCCGGTGCCGCGGAATCCTGCTTATTGAAATAATAGGAGTATATTTCTTCCGCCGCACTAACGCCCCACACGCCCGCGTAACCGGAGGGCACGCATATCACTATCACCAATTCGGCTTCACCTTCGCGCGGAGTGTAGGATACGAACCAGCTTGTGTTTTCAATATCTATTGAATTTATACCTATCTGTGCGGAGCCCGTCTTGCCCGCTATTCTGTCAAGGTATTTTTCGGTAAACTCCTGTGAGAATTTGCCACCTGCCGTGCCGTGTTCCTCTGCGGACACAACGCCCGTCATGCCCTGCTTAACGGCAGACCACAGCGCATCCCATTCGGCAGAATCATCTCCTATTGTCGCATAAACATCGGCGGCTTTGTCCTCTACAAGGTTGCCGTTTTCATCAACTATACGTTCAACTATATTTGCATCATAAACAGTACCCTCATTGGCTATTGCGCTTACATAGCGTGCAACCGCCATTGGCGTAACAAGCGTTGTACCCTGTCCAAAGCCCGCGCGTATAGTTTGGGTCGGCTTCCACTGTATTTCGTTCAAAAGAGTAACTATTTCGCTCGTCCAATTCTGCGTTATGCTGAATCCCTCGGGTATGCCAAGTTCGTCACTCAATATTTTGCGGATATCGGGTCCCTTACCGTCAAGGCCGTTGCCGTCCTGAAGCATCATCAGCCGCAGTGCACACTTTCTTATTGCCTGTTCATCTATTTCCATGCTGCGGCGGGTAACATATTCGCGCAGTCTCTCACGGATCCTGTTGTATATAAGTACCGGCAGACTGGTTTTTTGCCCGCTTATATTGAGCTCTCCGTCCTCATTCAAAAGCTCGTTGTCAAAAAGCACCTTCTGTCCGCCGCCTACGCCGCTTGCTTCGCCCGTAAGCTCGATATTCGTTTTGGTATCAAGGCCGAATTTGCCTATCCATTCGTTAAGTGTATCTATACCCATGCGGTTCGCTATTTCGCAAAAGTAATAGTTACACGAATACGTAAGAGCCTGCGTAAGATTTATATTGGCATGGTCGCTGTGATTTTTATAGCTCCAGCAGCGCGGTGCGCCCTGCTTTTGCACGGTCGTTTTACCGTTTTCATCCGTCGTATAGAAGTAATAATAGCCGCTGTCGCCATGGTCGTTGACAAGTTCCTCTATATCCACTACCCCTTCACTCACGGCCGCTATGCCCGTAAGCGGTTTGAATATGGATCCCGGCGCGTAACGTGCGGACACAGCCTTGTTCCTCAACGGAGTGCTCTGCTCCGCCTCCTCACCGAAAAGATATTCGCTTTGTTCTTTGGTCAGCCCCTGCATAAACCAGTTCGGATCGTATGACGGGTAGCTTGCGCTTGCAAGCACCTCTCCGTTTTGCGGGTCCATAACGACTATTGCGCCCGTTGCGGCAAGATCTATATCCTTACCCTGATATTTTTGCTCTTTTTCGTTCTTTTCGGCATCCTCATCTATCATTTGCTGCTCCTGCTCCCGCATTTTGGCAATAAGGGTCGAAAGCGCATTTTCACACACGGTCTGCAATTCAATATCAACGGTAAGCATAACATCGTTGCCGTTCGTTGCCGCAATATATGAAATTTCCCTTGTTATGCTTAGATTCTTGTTTATTTCAACCTTTCTCTGCCCCTGATGCTCCTTAGTCGCGCCGGTAAGGTATGCCTCCATTGTATATTCAACGCCGGATACACCTATATAATCATCATAGGAGTAGCCCATATCCGTCATATCTATTTGATAATCGCCGTTATCGTTCAAAGCATATGTGCCGTCATCATTTTTAAGGTAGTACGGTTCAAGCTGTTCGGCCGTGTACCCCATCGCAATAAGTTTGGATGCGCTTACCGTATCCGCACTTTTTGAAAGATAGCCCACGATGTGAGCCGCGGTTTCGCCGCGCGGATATACTCGTGTTGAGCTTTGCGATATCTGTACGCCAACAAGCTCGCTTGAGCGTTCGACAATTTCACTTACAACTTCCTGACTTACGTTGTAGGCTATCGTTACAGGCTCATACGCCCTGTAGTTGTTCAGATTGACTTCCTGCCGTATGGATATTATCTTTATTGCCTGTTCAAATGTATATTCCTCAGGTATATACCATGTCTTTCTAAGGTAGTTGTATGCATATTCGGCAGTGGGCCAAAGATCCATGTTCCATTTTGTCGTATCTTTGGGATATTCTTTGTAGGCAGGATCCTTTATCGATATATACATACCTTCGCAAAAGTTCTTATAGCGTATTCGGCGCACGCGCTCTATCGCGGTGCTGCTTTCAACGCCGCTTATTCGCCAATCATATGCTATTTCACCGTTTTCATCCATTACGATATAGGATGTGTTTATCGTTTCGCCGCCGCTTCGTTCAATTATTTCTATTGCCTTTATAAGGGATTCGGTATATACGGCGGAATCATAGCTGGTTCTGTTGTCCGCGTCGCGCAAAAATTCAACGTTGTAGCAGGTTTCGCTGTATGCAAGCACAACGCCGTTTCTGTCAGTTATTTTGCCGCGCTCGCCCTTTACGGCTATTGTTTGGGTGGAACGGCTGTCCGCAGTCTCCGCCCACGTTTGGCCTTCCTTTATGGTCAGTGTGGCAAGGCGATATATAAGCGCACCCATCATGCACAGCATAAGCAGGCACACTATTATTATGCGGGATATGGGCTTTTTCATCTTGCGCCTCCTTGGGCGCGGCTGTCGCGTTCATAATTATGTTCCACCTTCAGCTGCCCCGCAAGTGCCCTGCGCATAAGTGCGTGCAGCGGCATGCACAATACCGCCGTAAATACACTACACGGCAGTATATATGTGCCGAGTATTGCAAAAAAGTCGAACTCCGCTCCGTTTATGGCGGAAGCCAAGGCCATTGCGCATTCCTTGAATACGGCACCGCACATGGCAACAAGCGCGGGAATGATTATATTGTCCGCATAGTATTTCTGATAAAATGCCCCGCCTATCATGCCCGCAAACATATAGCCCATTGCACTTATGCCTACCATCGGCGAAAAGAGCACATCCGCAATAAGCCCTATCACAACGCCGAATATCGCGCCGTTTTTCATGCCCAAAAGCACGCCGAGGCTTGCCGTAAGTGCCATTATCATGTCCGGCCTTATTCCGCCTATATTCACCCTTGCAAAAAATACAGAATCAAGATAAAGCCCCACCGCAGCGGCTATAACTATATATAACCTTCGCATGGGCTACTCCACCTCCGTTTTTTCTATAAGCACAAGCACCTCTTCAAGGTGTCCGAAATCAACGGCACTCTCCACTATGGCATTTGATTCCGTACCCTCTGCGGAGCGGCGAGTAACCTCCGTTACGGTGCCCACCACTATGGATTTGGGGAATATGCTGCTCATGCCGCTTGTAACAATCTTATCCCCCGGAACCAAGTCAAAGCCGCTCGGCAGATAATAAAGCTCAAGCTGATTGTCCCCATCCGCGGAAAACGCTCCGCGCACAACGCCGATATCCCTTGTTCGTTCCACCATAACGCTGACCTCGCTTGAGGCGTCTATTATCGAGGTTACCTTGCTCCAGTTTGCACCGACCTCAATTACGCGCCCTATAAGCCCATCCGCGCAAACAACGCTCATATCCTTTTCAATGCCCTTGTTGCGTCCTGCGTTTATTGTGAACGTTTCAAACCATATGCCTTGGCTGTTGCCCGTAACAACGGCGGTCACATATTCGTAGTTTTCAAGTGTTTCAACATAGTTCAGCAGTTCTTTAAGCCGTTCGTTTTCCGCCTTCAGTGCCGAATTTTCAACCTCCGCCTGCTCAAGCTGAGCCATGCGCACCTTGAGCTGTTCAAGTTCCTTATCCGCATCGCTTGTTTTGAATATGCGCTGTACGAAGTTTATTATTCCGTTGGAAGCCTTTGCCGCAAACGTCTGCACCGGCTGTAGTACGGAGCCGAGCGTACTTTCCACCCACGATACCGACCTGTCCGCACTCGTTATGAACGCAAGTACCCCAAGCAGCAGTATCGCGACCAGCATTATTATAAGCGGCTTGTTTTTGAATATTCCGCGCATTTCGGCTCCCTTTCCTCAGTAATATGCCAACAGCATACTTTGACTTATTTATTATAATGGTTTGCCGCCATGCGTGCAAGAAGATTGCGCAAAACGTCACACTAAGTTAAACTATGCGTACATTTGCGTTTGGCCTATCACCCCCGCTTCATTCAGCTTCATCGCTCCAAGTGCTACACAGTACATCGGATCCTCCGCAATTCTCACGTTGAGCCCTGTTTCGTGGGCTATCAGCTTGTCAAGTCCCCTAAGCTGTGCCCCTCCTCCGCTTAAAACAATGCCCGTATCCATTATGTCTCCCGCAAGCTCGGGCGGGGTATCGGCAAGGGTGCGCCTTACGGCGTCCGCAACCCGCCTTACTTCATTGGCTATTGCGTGGCTCACTTCCGAGCCGTTGAGCCATACTGTTTCGGGCAAACCCGTTTTTATGCTCCTGCCCTTGAAACGGCTCCTTTCCGTGCCGCCTATAAGTGCCGCGCCGAGTTTGAGTTTTATCTCCTCCGCAGTCTTTTCGCCTATCCTTACCCCATATTGTGACGAGATGTATTCCTTTATTGCCGCATCCATATTCCGTCCGCCCGTTTTTATACTGCAATATGATGCTATTCCGCCAAGGCTTATTACTGCCGCATCCGTCGTGCCGCCACCTATATCGACTATCATGCTGCCCACGGGCTCCATAACGTCAAGCCCCGCGCCCGCGGCCGCGGCAAGCGGCTCACTTAGAACCGTTACCTCGCGCACACCGCACGCCCTTACCGCATCGATAAGCGCACGCCGTTCAAGCTCGGTTGCGCACATCGGCAGGCATATTGCAAGCCTTGTACCCGCCGCTCCGCGTCTTTTCGAGAAGGCTCTTTTGAAAAACTCCTCCAGCATCTCTCTTACAAGTGACATATCCGCTATAACGCCGTCCTTCATCGGGTAAACCACGTTCACCCCACCGGGCGTTCTGCCGTGAAGGCGTATCGCCTCCGCTCCGCACGCACACATTGTGCTGTTTTCTCCTTCGTCGGTATAAAATGCCGCCGCAGTGGGCTCATTAAGCGTTATGCCGCGCCCCTCTACCGCAATGACGGTATTAACCGTGCCGAGATCGACCGCCGCATACTGTGCAAACAAACTACCAAAAGAAAAAGGCATATGTTACCCTCCCAAACAACTTTTATGCCTTGGAGTATTGCCGCCATGCTTATCGCCTATACATATGCTTAAACGATTTATATGTGTCGGCGCGGCATTAGGCCCTCTGAAATAAGAAACACACGGTTTTGAGGTGCTATTTTGCACCCTGACTTTAGAAAAATGCTCGAAGATACGCCCCGGTATCTTACTGCGCTTTTTCTTCGTCATGGCACAAAATATCTACCTCAAAACTGCTTAGCACCTAAAAAGAGCAATGTTTGTGCTAAGCACAAGGCACGAGGGCGAAGCCATACTGGAGGTATGACAAGGCCCGAGTAACGAAGCGATTGGCCAAACAGTGCCTTTTTAGGCGTATGTTTCTTATCTCAGAGGGCCTTTACAAGCTTCTTTTCGATATATGCCACGGCATAGTACATAATTGCCGCCAATATGCACAGCACGACTATACTCGCCATTACCATATCAAGCTTAAATACCTGCCCGCCGTATACTATAAGATAACCGAGCCCCGCCTTTGACACGAGATATTCACCCACTATAACGCCAACCCAGCTCATTCCAACGCTTATTTTTAGCGCATTCATTATAGTGGGCAACGATGCGGGCAGCACCACCATGGTAAATATTTGCAGCTTGCTTGCGCCGAGCGTTTTCATAAGCAGTTGCTTTTCGCCCGTTATTTCGTTAAAGCCCGCAAGCACCGTCATTATGGTCACAACGTAGGATATTAGCAGTGCCATTACTACTATGCTCGCAACGCCCGCGCCGAACCACACAATAAGTATCGGTCCCAATGCTATTTTGGGCAGTGCGTTCAGTACAACAAGGTATGGATCAAGCACCTCGTTAAGTGCGGGCCACCACCAGAGCGCAACCGCGCTCAGCGTGCCCGCCGCGGTGCCCAATATAAAGCCGAGCACGGTTTCATACAGTGTTATCCCTATATGCTCAAAAAGTTCACCCGCAGAGTAAAGCCGCGCAACGGTTTCCATTACCCTTACGGGAGAGCTTGCAATAAACGGATCGATTATTCCTATCCGAGTGAAAAGCTCCCATAGTGCCACCACCGTTACAAGCACCGCCCACCGTGCAAAAGTCACATTGCGCCTGTGGCGGCCTATTGAAGCAAGATAGCGCATATGCTCCGATGAATACTGTGCATCATAACGTTCTTTATGTTTCCGCATGGTCAAGTTCCCCCCATATAGTATTAAAATAGGTTTTGAAGTTTTCCGCATTGCGCCTGAGCAGCGGCCTTTCCTCGACTATGTCTATATAATGCTCCGCTTTAAGGCTTGTAGGGCGTGCGCTGAATACAAGCACTCTGTCGCCCATGGATATGGCCTCCGAAATATCGTGCGTAACGAGTATTGCCGTTTTGCCTTCGCGTTTGAGTATGGAATGTACCTCATCACAAAGCATCAGCCGCGTTTGAAAATCAAGTGCGGAAAAGGGCTCGTCAAGCAGCAGCAACTCCGGCTGCATGGCAAGTGTGCGTATAAGTGCCACTTTTTGCCTCATTCCACCCGAAAGCTGACTTGGGTATCGCCTTATGAATTCGCCAAGGCCGTATGTGTCTATAAGCTTCAACGCGTATTCGCGCGAGGCGGCGTCAAGCTCCTTGCGTACTTCAAGCCCCAGTAGCACATTCCCTTCCACCGTGCGCCAATCAAGCAGATGGTCGCGCTGTAACATATAGCCCGATCTTGCGCAGTTCAGCTTAACGCGGCCGCCGCTCGGTTCGGCAATTCCCGCGGCTATGCTTAATACGCTTGTTTTCCCGCAGCCGCTTGGCCCGACTATCGACACGAACTCTCCCCGCTTTACATTAAAGCTCAAGTTCGCTATAGCGGCCGTTTCGCCCTGCGCGTCATGATAATTAAGGCTTACGCCGTCAAATTCAAGTATATATGCTTTATCGCCGTTCATATTGGCCTCCATATGGTTATATAACCAATGTATTCCGAATTCGTTCCATCCGTGCGGCAATATGCGGCACATAAACCCGTGGCAAAGGGTAATGCGTCTGCGTATTATACTATATAAGGAGGGATAATTATGTTACAGCGAAGGCCGGCAACAGTATATGTAAAAAGGCGGTGCGTAAAACGAAAGACGCTACGCTCCGCCGTGCTGTTCATGCTGATTCTTATTGTGCTTCTGTGCTGCGATATCAATTTTTTGCTTGCCGTAATGCTAAGCGGTGCAACCGTTGTGGCACTTAGGCTGCTTACCCTGCCATGATGTTCAGTGGCACTGCTTCATCAATTCGCCGGCCCATTCTTCAATGCTTACGGTGTGGCTGCCCGTTTGGTACAGCAGTGCCTTTATCACCGTATTCCCCTTTTGCAGTATCACCGTGGGCATGTGCGTATTATCATAATATGCGCTTTGATAATCTGCGCCCATGTCGCTAAGCTCTATCACCTCATAGTTTTTCTTTAACCTTGCTGCGCGTGCAAGTTCCTTTGCGGCGGCCCTTGCCAAACCTTCACTTGCCATGGAATAATAATCCACCATAAGCCCGCCCGAAAATTCCGTACCGTCGCTTTGCTTAACGGTAGCCGTTTCGCGGTAGACGATTATATCCTTCGCAAGCAAATCGTTGCGCCGCTGAACCTTATCCGAGTTCAAAAGGTTTGTGTTGTGGTATTCCCCGTCAACAATATCCGCTATTGTGGCAAAGGGAAGTTCTTCCGTATATTGCGAAAGCGGAACATCGTTCTTGCCCGATGCATCATCGCTCCACCTTATAAGGAACATACATGCCGCCGCTATTGCCGCAAGTGCGAACACCACCCTCGGCACGATATGCGCGGCGCTGCTGCGCCTTACCCTGTTTGCGATGCTTTCGCCGTTATTCAGCCTGCGCTTTATTTTTTGCAGCATAATAAGCTTCTTTATTTCAAATGTAATGTCTGCCGTTATCAATGCCGCACAAAGCAGCACAAGATCCGAACCTATCGCGAGCATACTCGGCAATATCAGGCCCGAAAGTCTCAGCACGGGATATACCAATAGCCAAAAACCGAGTATGACCACGTTTACAAGCTGATCCATTACGACCTTTTTCAACGCCATGCTTCTTATCTCCGCATCCGTATTCAGCTCTTGCGCCGCACTGTCCTCACAGCGGTATATATGCGTGCCGTTCCACGAATCGACATACTCCCACCCAAGTTCTGCGCAAAGTGCAATCTTGTCGGCATCGGGCCTTGTGCCGTTATCACCGAAAATGCCGCCGCGTCTTTCTTCCATGTCAGCCCTGTAGCGCACTTGGCGCGCTTCTCCGCGTTCAAACGATGCAAAGCCCGCAAATAAGGCGTCCTTTTTAACGTGCAGGCCTTCGCTTGCCATCGTTTCAAAATATGTTTGCAGCCCCTCAATATCATAATTCGAGCAGGGCAACATCCGTATTATCCGTCTTTCACGCTTTGCCATAATACATTTCCTCCGTTCTTGCATCGTCTGCCATTGTTTCAAGCCGTCTCAGTTCCGCACGATATGCCCCGCGCCCCTTATCGGTTATGCAATAGGTACGCTTGCGACCGTCAACCTGCGTTTCCGCTATGTACCCCTCCGCCTCGAATTTAGCAAGCACGGTATACAATGTTGCAGGCCCTATCTTTATTCTGTCGGCAGTTTTATCCTGCACAAAATGCACAACCTCCGTGCCGCACATAGGTCCGCGCATAAGTGCCATAAGTACATAAAACATTGATTCGGTCAGGTTTTCCATCGCCTTTTTCGGCATTGTTATATCCTCCCTGTCGGGTCGATATCGTTTATCGATATCGTGTAACGATATTATATGCTGCACCTCTTCTGCTGTCAAGGAATATAAGCTTTACACCGCGTTCATCCTGTTGCCACGGTTTAATTAAATGTACTGTTGACCTTTAGTTTGTGAATGTTATAATTAAAGCAAGAAAAGGTTCTTCCATCCTTTTCCCTAATAATTTATAAGGAGCGATATAACCAATATGAAAACAGTAGTAGTCGATGCCGCAAAAAGCTTTGCTGATTCTCAAGCACCCATGCCCGCCGCGGGTGGAAAATGGGTAACCGTAAAGGTTAAGGACTGCGCCATTTGCGGGTCGGACAATATGTTCTGGCTCAATTACGGCGGACTTGGCTTTACTCCCGGCCACGAATTTGCGGGATATATTGAAGATGGCGGCGAATACGGCTTTGAAAAGGGCACAAAGGTGCTTGCGGCCGAATTCAATTCCTGCGGCGAATGCGAATTCTGCCGCGCCGGTCAGGAACAGCTTTGTGCACAGATGATGCTTGATAATCCGGGCGTATCCGCTCCCGGTGCATACGGTCAGTATGTCAGGGTTCGCGGCGATTATGTTATACCCATGCCCGAGGATATGTCCACAAGGCTTGGTGCGATAGTTGAACCCGTTGCCGTATCATTGCACGGAGTAAAATATCTTAACATACAGAAGGGTGAGGATGTGCTTGTTTCGGGCAACGGCCCCATCGGCATATATGCCGCGGCATGTGCAAAGCTACTTGGCGCGGGCAAGGTCATAATGACGGGGCGCAGCCAATCCCGCGTTGATTTCTGCAATACGTTCGACTTTGTTGACGTTTGCCTTTCCGTAAAGGATCCAGAATATGCGGAAAAGATCAAGGCTTATACGCCCGCGGGCGGCTTTAAGCACATAATAGACTGCGTTGGTGTTGATGATTACGATTCGCTTCTCGGCCTTGCAAAGTCGGGTGCGACCATAGTAATGCTCGGTATGCACGCGGCCAAGGCTTCTTTCACGCCCATGGCACTTTATTTGAAAGAAGCAACGCTTAAAACCGGTCTTTACTTCTCATGGGAGGATTTCAAGCAGGCATTCGAGCTTGTGCGTGACAACAAGGAACTTTTCATGTCCACAATAACTTCCGTAATTCCCGCTACCGCGGAAGCCATACAAAAGGCATTTGTTAAGCTGTTCGCTTCCGGCACCAACGATGAATGCAAGATAGTCATCGAACACGAGGATTGATTTCCATCGGTTTTATATTAAAAGGGGAGCGGTCTGACCGTTCCTCTTTTAGTTACTCATATGCGCTCGGCACTGAGCATGGTCATGCTCACTTCGCCGTTTGTTATTTCAAGCTTCATAAAGCTTTTGCTTTTTCCGCCGCGCGGGTCGGACGGGCTGCCGGGGCAACCTATCTGAACATGCGGCATGTATTCTATGTTGGGTATATGCGTGTGCCCGTGCAAGGCAACGGAACAATCAAGTTCCCGCGCCCTCAGTCCAATTCTCAGCAAATCGAGTGAAACGGCATACATATGCCCGTGTGTTATGAATATTCTCGCACCGCCAAGCGTTATAACCTGTTCTTTGGGAATGTCGCCCGAATCGCAGTTGCCCTTCACGCTATACATCGGTTTTTGAGACAGAGATTCAACAATATCCGCCTCTCTTTGTCCGTCCCCCAAGAATATCCATGCATCCGCTTCCTTGAGGGCATTATATACTCGCTTTGCGGCGGCAGTGTCCCCGTGTGTATCACTGAAAACGCCGACTATCATAGTTTTTTCTCCGCTTCAAGTGCCGCCTTAAGCTTTTCCAATGCACGTTTGCGGTGACTTATCGCATTTTTGCTTTCTGCATCCATTTCGGCAAACGAAAGTCCCTGCGGTTCGTAAAAGAAAAGCGGATCATAGCCGAATCCGTTATATCCCCTCGGCTCACGCAGCAGTCGCCCTTCCACCGTGCCGCGGCAAACTATGGGTTCCTTATCTCTTCTGACAAGGGCTACCGCGGAAACGAAACGGCAGGTGCGCTTTGCATCGTCCACATTTTTCATCGCCTCGATAAGCTTTTTATTGTTGGCGGCATCATCGTGTCCGTCGCCCGCAAAGCGCGCGCTGTATACGCCGGGTGCACCGCCGAGCGCATCGACCATAAGCCCGCTGTCATCGCTCAGTGCGGCATCGGCATCGCACACGTTAAGCACTTCTTTCGCTTTTTTCAAAGCATTTTGTTCAAATGTTTCGCCATCCTCTTCAACGTCTATTACTATACCCGCTTCCTTCAATGAAAGAATATCGCTGAAAAAGCCGCCGAGTATTTCCTTTATTTCGCGCACTTTGTGCGCATTATTGGACGCAATAACAAGCTTCATTCTTGCCGTTTCTCCTTTGTACAAATTATTTATTGGAACGTGTTTGCATAAACGGGTGCACTGCATTCAGCCGTAAAGGCACACACCTCACCCTCCACAAACACATTCAGTTCGTTTGTTTCTCCTATCGCACACGCCGTAAGGTACAGCGTGTCGTATGCCGTTTGCATCATGCCTTCAACATACTGCGCCGCAAGGAATTCCTCGCTCAAATTAACCGTTGCAACGCCGTTGTCAAGCTGAGCACTCAAAAGCCGCGTTCCTTCGGGAAAGCTGTTCATAAGTGCGGAATCCTCGGGCCCCTTTATAAGCTGTTCTACCGCCGCGGCAAAGCCACGACCCACGGCATACCGCGTTACGGGCACATTCAAACTGCCCGAGGAATTGGCAAAATACAGCGTCATAGGCTCCGCGCCCGTTGCGGCGGTGCTCAGCTCCCCATCCTCCGCATTCAGCGGAAATGCCGTCATGGTTTGTGAAAGCGTGCTGCCGTTTGGAAGCTTTGTCACCCTTTCACCGTTGAAGGTTATACTGACGGCGTCTATTGCGGGAAATTCCGAAAGACTGTTGACTATGCTCACTATCATTGCCTGTTCGCTTTCGGCATCCTTCAGTGCGCCCATTCCGCATAGGTCAAGTGTGGCCACCCCGTCGACTATCCTAAGGGTATAATCCACGCCGTCGGGTATTGTTGCATTAAGCCCGAGTGCGCTTGTGGCCGCTCGGTTTTCCGCATTGTCAACAAGGTTGCCTATTGCGGCCGCTCCTATGCCCTCTTCCCATGGTATAAGTTTCATCACGGGCACGATAAACCCATCGTCATCCCTAAAGTAAAGCACGGTGCGCCTCATACCCGCTTCGCTGTCGGCATCGATGTCATACGGTTCCGCATTTGTCTCAATATCTCCGCCACAGCCCACAAGCAGCATCGCCACAGTCAAAAGCAGCGTGATATATATTCGCTTTATCATAATTCCGCTCCTCCGTTTGCGTTTTACATAATTATTATTCGCTCACGGTACGGACTATGAATTTTACTTAAAGCTGCTTTATGGCTTTTATCGCTTCCTCCCGCGGAGTAACGAATGCGGTCTTATTCGTCGTGTATATTACCATGCCGGGCTTTGCACCCGCAATCTTGCGCACAAATTTCTTCTGCGTATAATCAACGGCTACGTTTTCGCTTCCGCGTGCTCGGCTGTAGTATGCCGCAAGAAGTGCGGCCTGTTCAAGCGTTTCGGTATCCGATTCGCTTGCACCCCTCACTATAACGTGGCTTCCGGGTATATTCTTTGTGTGCAGCCAAATATCGTTTGGGGAAGCAAACCTAAGTGTCAATTCATCATTTTGGCGGTTATTCTTGCCAACGAATATATCCGCACCGTTCGACGAAACAAAATGCATCGGTTTGGATGCGGCCTGTTTCATCTTCTTTTTGCCGTTTTTGTCGCGCTTGATATAGCCCTGTTCCTTGAGTTCATCAATAAGCTCCTCAAGTTCGTTTTCAGCGGTGCATTTTGTCAAATTATCAAGCTGTCCTTCAAGGTAGCTAAGCTCGTCAAGCGTTTGTTCGCGCTGTACAAGTGCCATATTCCTTGCGGCCTTCAGCTTTTGATACTTTTTATAGTACCGCTGTGCATTTTCGCCGGGAGAAAGCTGTCTGTCCATTGGAATGGCAATTTTTTCGGGCTCCTGCGCATAGTAGTTCAGCACAAACGCCGTGTCCGATCCGCCTTTAAGCGCATGAAGATTTGCCGTAAGCAGTTCGCCGTAAATGCGGCATTGTTCCATCTGTTCCTCGCAGTTCAATGCATCGGCATACAGGGCAAGTTTTTTTTCGCAACGTTCAATGTTGTTTTGCAACACCTTGCGTGCGCTTGCACCGTGCCGCTTTGCCCATTCGCGCTTGTCCGTATTTACATACAGGCTGTCCAAGGCTTTACCTATGCTGTCATATGACTTTATATCATTCCCGTCAAGCTTAAACGGGTACACCGCGGCGGTTTCACCTATGGCATCAAGCTCCGCACTTACGGTTTCCTTCCCTGCGGCCATATCTTCATAGAATGAAACAAGCTTTTCGGCAAGGAGCTCCTTTTCCTCTCGGCAAAGCTCATCACACCGTTTTTTTACCGTGTATCTTTGCACAAGCCGACCCGCTACCGCAGGCGAAAGACCGAAAACCGCTTCCGAAAGCGCCTTACCTATTTCCTTTGTGCCGCAGTCAAGGGCGGCGCATATTTCACTCGCGCTTGCTTTTAACGGGTCAAGCTTGTCCTGCGCGGGTGGCGGGGCATATTCAAGCCCCGGCATAACAAAGCGCACACTGCTCATGCCTAAGCCCACATGCTTTATGGCATCAACTATCACGTTGCGCTCGTTCACGAGTATTATGTTCGAATGCTTACCCATCAGCTCGCAGTACATTGCGTATTCCGCCATATCGCCAAGCTCATTATAGGTTTCTATGGTTATTTTAAGGGTTCTGTCAAGCCTATCCTGATCAAAGCCAAGCACCCTTCCGCCCGTGATGCGCTTTCTTAAAAGCATACAAAACATGGGTGCTTCCGAAGGTGCCTGTTTTTTAAGCTCCGTAAGCTGTGCCCTGTTCCCCGCCACGGATACGTTCAAAAGCAATCTGAAATTCTGCCCGCCGTTTCTTATCAGCAGAATAAGTTCCTCTTTGTCCGTTTGCTGTATTTTATCTATTTTGCCGCCCGTAAGCACAGCGCGCATTTCAAGCACCGATGCGTACAGGCTCAGCCCATCCATTGACATTTGTACAAACTCCCTTTGTCTATTCGTTTACGTCCAATCTTATGCAGGAAAGCTCATATGCCGTTTTTGCATATGTGCTGCCGTTTTCGTTTTTGGTATATTCGCGGCTTTGAAGTCGACCCTCTACGCTTATCCGCGTGCCTACCGAAAGCTCCTTTGCCGCATGTGCGGCACTGCCCCATGCTATGCACGGAATATAGTCCGCCTTGCCATGGCTCCTGTTTACCGCAATAAGCAGATCCGTTATTTCGCGGCCGAAAGGCGTTACCCTAAATACCGTGGGTCTGCATACGCTTCCCGAAAGGGTCACCATGTTCAGCGGCGCAAGCTGCCCATCAACGCGCACTATCCTTTTCGCAAAAGGACGAATCAGCAGCCTGCTTGCACCGTCCATATGGCGATTATACGATCTCAGTTCCCCGCCAATCTCTACCGTATCGCCCAAGGAAAGCGGCTTCATCGCCCGAGCGGGAACCGTTATGGGCAGCGTGTCCGCAGTTCCGCTCAGCCGCAGTATTTCTATCGCCCCGACATACAGCGTTTCACCGTATGCTTCATGTTCCGCCGTAAGCGGCCTGACAAGCGTGCCGCGCATAATAAGTCCGTTTTCGTCCCGTGTATAGCTCATATCCGTTCTCCATATCAATTCGTTATATAGAATTGATATGATAAACGGTGCCGTGTTATGTATCCTGCCTGTGTGCGCCGATAACCACATCGTCAAGCAATGCCATAACAAGTATCGTGCCTTTGCCGGCGCGCGGTTCTATACGAACAAGCTCCGTAGTGTCTATGTGCGTTTTTGTGCCGTGGAACTGTTCTACGTCAAAGGCAAAAGGCACCGTAACGTGGAACACGGCGGCTATTGATGTGCCGTTGCTGCCGTTTTTCTTAAAATCAAACGTCTTTAACCCCTTGCCGTTGCGCCCCTGTATATCATATTCAAATACAAAGCTGCGCTTTGCGTAGCCGCGGTCGGTTATGGTCAATATTTCGCCTTCATCGGTTATTTGGCCAAAGTACATGACCTCATCCCCCGCGTCAAGCTTTATACACTTTACGCCCGCACTAACGCGCCCCATCTCGGGCACGGTATCCGTTTCAAAGCGTATGCTCATGCCGCGCCGCGTGACAAGCAGTATAGTGCGGTCATTAAGTAAAGGCTCTATACCTATTACCTCGTCACCGTCCTTCAACGCGGCCGCCTGAATACGCTTGGTTTTTGTAACGTATTCCTCGGCCTTTGTGCGCTTTACATTGCCGTTTTTCATAAAGAACAGCAGCTCGTCCCCTTCAAACGCATCAAAGCAAGCGATAAGCCTTTCATTCTTTTCAAGTGCGGCAATGGTATTGAGGTTCACGGCCTTTGCGCCGGGCTTTGTTTCCGCAATTTCGTCCACGCGCAGTGTTATCAAATTGCCAAGGTTCGTGAACAGCTTCAGCTTTTTATCCGTTGCGGTATCAAATGTCCACATCGGCGTTTCGGCTTCATTGAGCAATGTATCCTTCTGTTTTCTGGCAACTCGCCTCAGTTTACCGTCACCCGTTACGGAAACGCTTACATCCACTGCGGCTATTTCCGCCTCGTTCACCTCTATTACGGGTTCCGCGTCTATCAGCTCGGTCATTCTGGGCTTAGCGTATTTTTCTCTTATCTCGCCAAGTTCTTCCTTTATGACCTGATGAAGCTTTTGGGGAGAAGCAAGTATACTGCGCAGATCCTTTATGGTTTTGAGTATGTCCTTGTGTTCCTTTTCAATGGCAAGCAGTTCAAGATTTGTCAGCCTTTGCAGTCTCAGGTCAAGTATTGCCTGCGCCTGAATTTCAGTTAGTTCAAACCGCTTCATAAGCGATTCGCGGGCTATCTTGGGCGTTTTTGAGGCGCGGATTATCGCAATCACCTCATCAATGTTCAGCACCGCTATCGAAAGGCCATTCAATATGTGCTCACGTTTAAGTGCCGCGTCAAGGTCATATTGAGTGCGCCGCGTAACAACGTTTTCCTGATGGGCGATGTAATAGCGCAACATGTCCTTTAGCCCAAGCTGTTGCGGCTTTCCTTCCGCTATCGCCACCATGTTTACGCCGAACGTTACCTGAAGGTCGGAGTATTTATAAAGATATTGAAGTATCCTTTCGGCATCGGCATCCTTTTTTACCTCTATAACGGCCCGCATGCCCATTCTGTCGGATTCGTCGCGTATGTCGCTCACGCCCGCAAACATGGCTTTCTTCTCCTGCGTTATTTTGAGTATGCCTTCAAGTGCACGTGCCTTGTTCACCTGATACGGCATTTCGGTTGCAACGATAAGCTTTTTGCCGTTTTTCTGTTCCTCAATGTGGCACTTTGCGCGCACGGTAAGCTTACCGCGGCCCGTTTCATACGCACTGATAAGCTCACTTGACGACAGTATGTAGCCGCCCGTGGGAAAATCCGGGCAGGGTATTATTTTCATAAGCTCATCAAGGCTTATATCGGGGTTTTCCATCTGCGCCACTACGGCATCTATGGTTTCGGCAAAGTTGTGCGGCGGTATTGCCGTTGCAAGGCCCACCGCTATACCGTTTGCACCGTTTACGAGAAGGTTCGGAAAACGGCCGGGCAAAAGCTCCGGTTCCTTTTCGGTATCGTCAAAGTTCAATGTGAACTTCACCGTATCCTTATCTATATCACGCAACAATTCCAATGCAAGCGGCGTCATGCGTGCCTCGGTATAGCGCATTGCGGCGGCACTGTCGCCGTCAATGCTGCCGAAGTTGCCGTGCCCGTCCACAAGCGGTGCACGCATATTGAAATCCTGCGCCATGCGTACCATTGCATCATATACGCTTGTATCGCCGTGCGGATGATATTTACCCAAGCAATCGCCCACTATACGCGCACTTTTTCTGTGCGGCTTATCGGGCGTGTTGCCAAGGCCAAGCATGGTATAGAGTATCCTTCTCTGTACGGGCTTGAGTCCGTCCTCCACGCGGGGCAATGCGCGTTCCAATATAACGTGTTCGGCATAGGGCAGCATGGATTCGTGCATAACGCTGTCCATGCTTTTTGTAAGTATATTTTTGTCCGTTGCAATGGGCGGCCTTTCATCCTTTTTAGCCATTACCGCATACCCCCTTCATCCTTACTGCGCCGTGCCTTTTCTTCAAAGGCATCCACCTTGTTGAAATTGGCGAATTCGCTTATGTATTCCTTTCTCGGGCCAACCTTATCCCCCATAAGCAGTGTAACAAGGTGCTCAACATCCGCCGCATCTTCTATGTTTACCCGTATCAGCGTTCTGTTTTCGGGATTCATTGTCGTTTCCCAAAGCTGTTCGGGATTCATTTCGCCAAGTCCCTTATACCTTTGCAGGCTATAGCCCTTGCCGACCGTTTTAAGTGCTTTGTTAAGTGCGGCATCATCATAAAGATACTGTATTTTTTCGCCCTTTTGCAGTTTGTAAAGCGGCGGCTGACCCATATACACATGCCCCTCGGTAATAAGTTCCTTCATATACCGATAGAAGAAGGTCAAAAGTATTGCCCTTATGTGTGCTCCATCCTGGTCGGCATCGGAAAGGATAATTATTTTATCGTACTTTAGACCCGAAATGTCAAAATCCTCGCCTATGCCCGTGCCTATTGCGGTTATTATGCTGCGGAATTCCTCATTTTGCAGTACCTGATCTATGCGCTTTTTTTCAACGTTGAGCGGCTTGCCCCTAAGCGGCAATATCGCCTGAAAACGCCTGTCCCTGCCCTGCTTGGCACTGCCGCCCGCACTGTCGCCTTCGACTATAAAAAGCTCGTTTATTTTATAATCCCTACCCGTACAGCTTGAAAGCTTGCCCACAAGCGGTGCGTTTTCAAGCTTGCTCTTTTCGCGCGCCATTGACTTGGCCTTTCGTGCCGTTTCCCTTACCTTTGCGGCCTTTATTGCCTTATCCGCCATAAGCGATGCCGTTTCCGCATTTTTAAGATCCTCAAGATATGGCACAAGCAGCTCGTTCAATACAGATTCTACCGCACTCTTGGCTTCCGTATTGCCAAGGCGCGTTTTGGTTTGCCCCTCAAACTGGATGGAATGCATTTTAAGTGAAAGCACGGCAGTAAGTCCCTCGCGGAAATCCTCTCCGCTAAGCGATGCATCCTTGTCCTTCAGCGTGCCCACCTTGCGGCAATAATCGTTCATTATTTTGGTAAGCGCACTTTTAAGGCCCGTTTCATGCGTGCCGCCTTCGGTCGTGGGGATATTGTTTACATATGAAAATATGCTTTCGGTATACCCGTCATTGTGCTGCATGGCAAGTTCAACAACAATGCCGTCCTTTTTGCCCGAAATATGTATGGGCTCCGCATACAGCGGCGTTTTGTCCGCATTAAGGTAGCGCACAAAGTCCGAAAGGCCGCCCTCAAAGCAGTATTCTCTTTCCTTTTTGTCACCGCGTGCGCGTTCGTCGCACAGCGTAAAGCGCACACCCTTATTAAGGTATGCAAGCTCCCTAAGCCGCTTTGATATTATGTCAAAGCTCATTTCAATCGTTTCAAAAACGTTTCTGTCAGGCAGAAACGTTACCCTTGTGCCGCGCCGCCTTGTGCGCCCGGTTTCCTCAAGCGGGCCCTGCGGCACACCCGAGTGGCTTTTCCCATCTTCATCAATGTAGCTGTGGAACCGCTGAACATAGCTTTTGCCTTCCGTTGCAACCTCAACCACAACGTATTCGCTAAGTGCGTTCACAACGCTTGCACCAACGCCGTGCAAGCCGCCCGAATAGCCGTATGCGTCATTATCAAACTTGCCGCCCGCATGCAGTTGAGTATACACCACCTCAACACCGCTTACGCCAAGTTTTTCGTGTATGCCCACGGGTATGCCGCGCCCGTTATCCTCAACGGTGACGGAGTTATCCTTATTAAGTGTAACATTCACCGTGTCCGCAAAGCCGTTTGCGGCCTCATCAACGGCGTTGTCAACTATCTCCCAAAGCATGTGATGCAGCCCGCGCGAACCGGTAGAGCCGATGTACATGCCGGGTCGCATACGCACAGCCTCAAGCCCCTCCATTACCTTTATATCGCTTACGGTATAGTCCTTGGACATATTTCCTCCACCTTTTACCGCATATATTGCGGCACTAATTTTTTCAACAGTCAATATTTAATTATAATACATTGGATTATTATGGACAAGTCGCGGATGAATATTTAACTTTTTTACAGGCAGACTATATAAAAAAGTATAGGAGATGATCTTATGAATGATACGGTAAAGCTTTGCCGTGAAATAAGTGAAAGTGCCGACATCGGCAAGGCCGTGCTTTCCCGCCTTATAAAGCGCTGTAAGGATGCTTCCTTCCGTTCCGTTATGGCGGATATGTTTGCCGCCTACCACCGCATTTTTACCGAGGCGGAGGAACTGCTTGACGAGCGTTGTAACTGCGGCTGTGGTGCAAGCAAAAAACAGAAAAAGCCCATAATGGCGGGCCTTATGCTGAACACGGCCGTTGACGCAACGCCCTCCCATCTTGCGGAAATGCTTGTGCAGGGCTGTGCAATGAGCCTTATTAACATTTCCCGTGCGCAAAATGAATTTGTGCGCTGTGATGACGATGCAAAACAGCTTTGCACAAGGGCATTAAAAAATGAGCAGGAAAGTATAATGAACCTGCTCAAGTTTGTTTAATCGCGCATAAGTTCGGAGTATATCGCTCCGTATACGGCCTGACTGCGTTCCTCCCATACGGAGCAGACGTGGCGGGCCGTTTCCTCATCGGGAAGCAATAATTCAAGCTTTATCAAATCGCCGTGGGGCTCCATCACCCTAAGCGTTACGCGCCGCGCATTTCGGCTTGCGGAATCGCGATCTATCCTTGTTGAATACTGCGTGCGCCTTATAAGCTCGGGCGCAAACTCCCGCGCCTTTTCGGCTATCCTTTCCCTTAATGAATTGGGCAACTGCATTGCGAACATTTCAAGCGTTTCCAGCCCCTGCGGCGTGATGAAATACGCCTGTCCGTACGGGCGCGGCACCGCACTTATAAGTCCTTCCTCCTCAAGCTCGTATGCGGCATTTTGCACCTCAAAATACCCAAGCAGATCATATGAGCAAAAGAATTCGGAAAGCTGTTCCTTTGTGGGCTGCATATTCAGTGCCTTCAGCCCGTGCATAAGCATCAGCTTATCCTTTGTTACGCCGGAAGAAAAATACTCCATATGCTTCCTCCTTATAAACTGCCGCCCCTCGGCAATGCTTCGCTTACGCATTCTATCGCGGCCGTAATGCCGCGCACAATATCGTCAATCGGGATAAACGGTGTGCCCGGCTTATCCGCAACCTGTTCTTCTATATACGGAACATGTATAAAGCCCGCGGGTATAAATCGCGGCGCATGGCTTAAGTATTCAAGCAGCGAATACATTACCGCATTGCACACATATGTGCCCGCGGTATTCGATATTGCCGCCTTCACGTTGACCCTTTCAATGGCATTCGTAATGCTTTTTATAGGCAATGTTGAGAAAAATGCATTCGGCGCACCCACAACAACGCTTTCGTCATTCGGCATAAAGCCGGAATTGTCAGCAATGCGGGCATCCATTATGTTAATCGCCACACGTTCGGGCGTTATTGCCGCCCTGCCGCCCGCTTGACCCAAGCATATCACGGCCGAGGGTTTAACCTCATCCACATATCGGCGTATGCCTTCCGCAGCGTCCAAAAACGATACCTTGAGCGAACGCTTTTCAAGCTTCATGCCACCTATATTCGGCGCAAGTCGTTCCACAGCCAATTCGGACGGGTTTATGCTTTCCCCGCCAAACGGTTCAAATGCCGTTATAAGCAGCGTTTTCATTCGTTACTTTGCCTTTCGATAATGCTGCCCCGCCGAAAGCGATATGCCCTTGGCTTCAAACAGCTCGCTTACGGTCACAAGCTTATAGCCCTGTTCCAACAGTGCGGGGATTATCTTCTCCGCCGCCTCCGCAGTGGATTCCCTAACGTCATGCATAAGCACTATGTCACCGTCAGTAGCCTTCATGGCCTCCTCAACGGTGCTGTCAGCATCCCTCGTTTTCCAGTCAAGCGTATCTATGCTCCACAGTATAAGCGGATACTGTACCGTTGCGCGAACGGTATCATCCTTTGCGCCGTACGGCGGGCGAACAAGTCTTGGACGAATGCCTATCAGGTTTTCAACAAGATCCGCCTCACTTTCAACCTGCGTGACTATTTCGTCCTCTGATATCTTGGTAAGGTTCTTGTGGTCATAGGTGTGGTTTGCGATTTCACATCCAAGCTCATTTGCACGCTTTACAACATTGGGGAATTTCTCCACCTGCGAACCGAGTGTGAAGAATGTCACATGCACGTTCTCGTCGGCATATGCTTCAACAACATCCAATATGCGGTTCGTGGTCTCACCGTAGGGTCCGTCGTCAAACGTAAGTGCAATAAGCTTTTCGCCCGCAAGTCCCGATACGTCCATGCTCTGCTCGGGAGAGCTTGACGGCACGACCTGTTCGCTCATCTCGGGCGTGGGGCTTGCCTGCACCTCAGCCTCACTTGTCGGCTGCGGCGTTTGTGTCGGATGCGGGGTGTGTTTGGGTACCTCGACCAGATTTGTATTGTTCATGCTTACCTCCTGTTCGCAGGCGCAAAGGCACATTGCGGCTGCACAAATTGCCAGTGTAACGGCAACCTTAATAAACCTGTATATATAAACGACTTTCTTCATCGTATTCTCCTTATTATCGGGCGATATCGCGCGGACATGCCCATATGCTTATGCTATTCCATCTTAAAGCACAAGTCAAGTCATTCAAAAATTTTTAACAAATTTTATACTTGCCCTTATGTGCCTTGCAATACGCCCGATTTTCAAATATAATATACTAAGGCGAATAGGCATTGCGTCTGTTTGTCCAAAACGGAGGCACAGCATTGAAAACAAGTGATTTTTATTACGATCTGCCGCATGAGCTTATTGCGCAGGCGCCCATAAAAGACCGAAGTGCATCGCGTATGTTGCACTATGATCTTAATACAAAAAAGATGCACGATGAAGTATTCACCGACATACTGACCCACCTTAGGTCGGGCGATGTGCTTGTAAGGAACACAACCCGCGTTATACCCGCGCGGCTTTACGCCCACAGGGAGGATACGGGCGGCCTTATGGAATTCCTGTTGCTTAAAAGGCTTGATGATCACCGTTACGAAGCGCTTGTTCGCCCGGGCAGGCGTGCAAAGAGCAGCATTATATATAAGGTAACGGATGAACTGAGCATCGAGGTTGAAGGGCCCACCGATGCCGGCGGAAGGGTAATATACCTTCATTATGACGGCATACTTGAAGAAATTCTTGACCGCTGCGGTGAAACTCCCCTGCCGCCGTACATAACGGAGCGTTTGGATGACAGCGAACGCTATCAGACCGTTTATGCAAAGCAGAGCGGCTCCGCGGCCGCACCCACCGCGGGATTGCATTTCACAAACGAACTGCTTGAAAAGGTTCAAGCCATGGGTGTGGAAATTGCGGATGTGCTGCTGCACGTTGGACTTGGAACATTCCGTCCCGTTTCGGCCGAAAACGTTGAAGATCACCACATGCACAGCGAATACTATGAAATGAGTGAGACATCCGCCGAAAAAATAAACCGTGCAAGAAAAAACGGCGGCAGAATAATTGCCGTCGGCACAACAAGTTGCCGCACGCTTGAAAGCGTAAGCGATGAGGTCGGCACGGTACACGCAAAAAGCGGGTATACCGATATATTTATCACTCCCGGCTATAAATTCAAGGCCGTGGACGGGCTTATAACCAATTTTCACCTGCCCGAATCAACACTGCTTATGCTTGTAAGCGCACTGTGTTCGCGCGAGGAGGTAATGGAGATATACGCCCATGCCGTAAAGGAACGTTATCGTTTCTTCAGCTTTGGTGACTGTTGTCTGTTCCTGTAACATTGACGGCAGTGCCTCAATTCCCATAAAATAATGCCATATCGCACCTGAAGGGTCTGCCCAAGTGCGGCATTCGTCAGAAGATGCATCGGAGGAAAACGGATGGAGAAATTTCATTTTGAACTTATACACGCCTGTGCCCAAACGGGCGCGCGACTCGGGCGGCTGCATACGCCGCACGGCATAATAAATACGCCCTGCTACATGCCCGTTGGCACTCAGGCCACGGTCAAGGCCATGACACCGCGCGACCTTGAGGCCACGGGCAGTGAAATTTGCCTTGCCAACACATATCACCTTTTTGAAAGACCGGGGCACGAGCTTGTGCGCGAGGCGGGCGGTCTGCACACGTTTATGCGGTGGAATAAGCCCATACTTACGGACTCGGGCGGATTTCAGGTATTCAGTCTTGCCGTTGCCAATAAGATAAAGGAGGACGGCGTTGAATTTCGCTCCCTTATAGACGGCAAAAAATACTTCTTCACGCCCGAAAAGGTAATGGAAATTGAAGAGGCACTCGGAGCCGACATTGCAATGGTATTTGATGAATGTGCCCCATGGCCGAGCGATGAACGTTACACCCGCGCGGCGATGGATCGCACCCATCGCTGGGCTCAGCGCTGCAAAAAGGCGCACACGCGCGAGGATCAGGCACTGTTTGGCATCGTACAGGGCGGCACATATAAAAATCTGCGCATAGAAAGTGCAAAACGGCTTGCCGACATGGACTTCCCCGGTTATGGCATAGGTGGGCTTTCCGTTGGCGAACCAAAGCCGCTTATGTACGAAATGCTTGAGGAGATAGAGCCTTATATGCCAAAAGACAAGCCCCGCTACCTTATGGGCGTCGGCAGTCCCGATTGTCTTGTTGAGGGTGCGATACGCGGCGTTGACATGTTCGATTGCGTACTGCAAACGCGCATTGCCCGCAACGGCCTTGCGCTTACCTCAAACGGCAAAAAGATGCTGAGAAACGCCACGTTTGAGCATGATTTTTCCGTTATAGAGGAAGGTTGCGATTGTTATGCATGTTCAAACGGCTTCACCCGCGCATATATTCGTCACCTTGTAAAGTGCAAAGAAATACTGGCCGCACAGCTTATAACCATGCACAACATACGCTTTTCGCAGCGGCTTATGGCACTTGTGCGTAAGGCCATTGCAGAGGACAGGCTTATGGACTTCCGCAACGAATGCATTGCAAGGGGAATGTTTGACTGATATGAACACGCTTGTGCTTAGTGCGCTGAGCGAGCAGGATTCGGAGCGCATCGGCAAAAAAATAGGAACGGAATTGTTCGGCGGGGCGTTTATCGCACTGTACGGTGGGCTTGGTGCGGGCAAAACAACGCTTAGCCGCAGCATAGCGGACGCACTTGGCATACGCTCTATACTCAGCCCCACATTTACCATAGTACGCGAATATTCAGGGCGCATACCGCTTTTCCATTTTGATGCATACAGGCTTAGCGATGCCGATGAGCTCTACGCAATAGGTTATGATGATTACCGCGCGCGCGGCGGTGCCATAATAATGGAATGGTGCGAAAACGTTGAGGATATACTGCCCGATGAACGGCTTGAGATCCATATAGACGGCAGCGGTACCGAACCGCGCACAATGACCCTTTACGCATACGGGCAGCAATATGAAAAGCTGTTGGAGGCGATTTCATGAACGATTCCATGCTTCTTATTTCAACATCCGGCCGTGCCGCAAGTGCGGCGGTAAGTCTTGACGGCAACATAATACGTTGTGCCGTAAGTGATAACGGTCTTACCCATTCAGAAACCATAATGCCGCTTATAGATTCCCTGTTTGATAAGGATCTTTCACTTGACGGCATTTCGGCAATATGTGCCGATGTAGGTCCCGGTTCCTTCACGGGTGTGCGTATAGGCGTGTGCATAGCAAACGCAATGGCCTATGCGCTGAATAAGCCGGTTATCGAGGTAAGCTCGCTTGAAGCGCTTGCGCTTGCCGTTGACACGGATAAGCCCGTGTGTGCCTTGATAGATGCACGCAACGGCAACGGCTATGCCGCGCTGTACAAATCGGGCAATGAGTTGATTGCCCCCAAGGCTGTTGTTGTAGCGGAGCTGCTTTCAACGCTCCCTTCGGATACCGTGTTCACGGGCGATGGCGCGGCCATACACAGGGAAAGCATACTTGCCGCAGTAATAAATGCCGAATTTGCTCAAAGCGAAAAGTACATGCTTACCGCGGATATGCTTGCCTTACCCGCAACGGCGCACATTGAGCGCGGCGACGTAAAGCAGGAAGCACTGCCGCTGTACTTAAGGCCCACCCAAGCAGAGCGTATGTTTAAGGCAAAGGAGCAGCAAAAATGACGGATATAGTGCGTCCCATGCGTTCGGCTGATGTAAGCAGAGTATATGAGCTTGAAAAAACGTGTTTCAGAACGCCGTGGTCAAGGGAATCCCTCGCAGGAGAGTTGAAGAACGATGTTGCGCATTACCTTGTGCTTGAGCGTGACGGATACGTTGTAGGCTATGCGGGCATGTGGATATTGTATGATGAAGCGCACATAACAAACGTTGCGGTTGACCCCGCATTTAGGCGGCAGGGCTTGGCAAAGCGAATAATGTTATGTATGATGCGCTCGGCACGGCTTTTTGACGCAACGCAGATGACGCTTGAAGTACGCGAAAACAATCTTGGCGCACAGGCTTTGTATGCTCAGCTTGACTTTGAACGTGCGGGTATTCGAAAGGGTTATTATACCGACACGGGTGAAGCGGCCTACATCATGTGGAACAGGGATATTGCCTTGACACTGTCCAAAAGCAATGTTACCATAAGCTAAAGTCAAAACAAAAGGAGATAAATAACCATGAAGCAGCAAATAGTCGCCACCAATGCACCCGCGGCAATAGGTCCGTATTGCCATGCAATAGAAATGGAAGGTTTTGTTTTCACCTCGGGTCAACTTGGCATAGACCCCGCCACGGGCAAGCTTTGTGACGGAGTTGAAGCACAGGCAAGGCAGGCCTTCACCAATCTTAAGAACGTGCTTGAAGCGGCCAATGCATCCCTTGACGATGTACTCAAAACCACCGTATTCGTTGTTGACCTTGCGGACTTTGGTAAGGTTAATGCCATATATGCCGAATTCTTCGGCCCGAATTATCCCGCAAGAAGTTGCGTACAGGTAGCCGCGCTGCCCGCCGGCGGTCTTGTTGAGGTTGAAGCCATAGCCAATAAGGCCGCGGATGAAGTAGCCTCCTTCTGATCGGCGCAATGAAGGGCGCACCGGTCATAAGTACCGCCTTCAATTTTCGCCCGCTGTTGCCGTTGGCCTTGGGTCTTGGCACGGGCGTTGTAATAAGTGTGCATTTTAGCGGAGCGTATGCCGTTTGGGCAGCGCTCCTTTTTGTTGTTGCATCATATGCGGCGTATCGCCTAAAAAAGCCCAATGCGACGCTTATGTTTGCCGCTCTTGCATTCGCGCTTATTCGTATGCTGCCGTATTCCCTTTTGCCAAGCGAAGAATTCGCCCGTGCAATAGATGATGCCAAATATGCTTCCGCCGAAACACCTGCGCTGCTATGCGATTTACAAAGCAGTCTATGCGGCCGCTGTGACGAATTATTCAATGAAGCTTCTCCATTGGCGCGCGCAATACTGCTCGGTGACAGGAGTCAACTCGGCTATTTTCAGCGGGAGCTTTTCAGGATATGCGGCGTATCCCACACGCTTGCATTAAGCGGACTGCACGTATCGGTACTGTCACTCGTGCTTGTTCGGCTTATACCCACAAATCTGCCCCGTGTAAGAGTGTGCGCGGTAGGGACATTTTTGTGCATATATGCGGCACTGGCGGGGTTCCCCGCGTCACTTATTCGTGCGGCGATAATGTTCATGTGCATATTGTTTGCCCCGCTTTTCAAAAGAAGGAACGACACGTTGAGTGCACTTGCTCTATCCTTTATAATTATTGTTAGTATAAAGCCGCTCAGCATCTATTCCGCGGGATTTTGCCTTTCCTTCTCCGCGGTTGCGGGTATAGCCATGCTTTATTCGCCCATGATGCGCCAAGTGCGCCATGCGGCGTTTGCGCCCGTTGCAACCACCGTTTCCGCAACGCTTGGCACGCTTCCGTTCACGCTTGCCTTCTTCGGCACGTTCAGCACATATTCGATAATAGCGAACATATTCATAGTGCCGCTTATAACGCTTGCACTTACGCTGTGCTTTGTCGCTCTGGCCGTATCATATGTCATATTGCCGCTTGGCAAACTTATTGCCCTGCCCGCGCGTGCTCTGCTTGGAGCAAGTGAAGCCATAAGTGAAAGCATTGCCGCCCTGCCCTATTCGGTAATAGAGCTGTCAAGTCTTGGGACATTTGGCTGCATATTCTATTTTGCGGCAATGTTTATAATGTCAAGATACTGTCTGCTCCCCCGCCGTACAAAGTTTGCCGCCGCAATTGTTTTGCTTTGCGGTGCGATACTTGCGGTCATTCTTGCTTGAACAAGCATACGATATTGAGTATAATCAGCATATGGAACGCAATGATTTTATTATAGCCGCAAATAAGGGCGCGTTAAACGGCGCATATCTGCTGCACGGCGAGGAGGAATTTCTCAAAAGCAGTGCCGTTTCCGCCGTGCTCGGTGTGCTTGACCCCGTCACAAGGGATCTTAATACCGATATTCTTAACGATGCCAATGCGCAGGCCGTAACGGCGGCCTGTGAAACCATGCCGTTTATGTCCGAAAAGCGCGTGGTGATTTGCCGCGCAGTGCCAACGGATGACAATGCCGCCACGCTTGCATCATACATTGAAAGGGTGCCGCAAAGCACGGTGCTTTTATTCTGCATTAAGGGCAAGGCGGACGGGCGAAGCTCATTTGTAAAGGCAATGAAAAAGCTTGACCGCGAGGTTGACTTTTGTCCGTTAAGTGAAATGGAGGCGCGGCGTTACGTTCAAAAGCGCGCCCGCGCGATAGATGCGCCCATAACCGAACAAGCCGCAGCATTTTTTGTTTCCATAGCGGGTACGGACTGCGCCGCACTGTACAATGAGCTTGACAAGGCCGCATCCTATGCGGGCGTGGGTCATGAAATAACGCGGGAAATAATAGCCAAAACGGTTACGAGAGATGTTGACTATATAGTGTTTGAGGTGCTTGATCACTTCATTGCCAATCGTCCTACGGACGGTCTGCGCACGCTCAACATTCTTATGGAAAACGGTGAAAAGCCGCTTATGATAGCGGAGAGGCTGCGTGACAAGGCAAAGCTTACCTTGCAGGCACGAAAGCTTTTGGATAAGCGATTATCAAAAGAAGAAACGGCCAATCGACTTGGTGTAAGCTCCGGCTACGCATGGCGCGTAAGTGACAGCGCAAAGCGGCTGACGCACGCGCAGTTGAGCGCACTTGAAAGCTGTGCCGAAGCACTAAGTGAGGTTACCATCATGCAGCTAACGGGTCAAGCCCGTGCGGAGGATGCGCTGATCCGTGCGCTTATGATGCTTGCGCATAAATGAACTTCGGGTCGCCAAAGTCGGTCGGCCCTTTTGATTTGGCTTTATGCACACAACATGTGTGCCTTGAGTCGGCATGAGTCGCCGCATAAAGCAACAAGCAAACCCAGCCATGGCGATGCGGTAAACGGATGATTCAAATCCGTCGGCGCATTAAAGTTATTCGCTGTACGCAAACAAGCCGATCGCAGGATCGGCTTTTGCTTAACCCAAATAAAGGGTAATTGTTGCTACCTTAGTTAGCCTTCGCGGCCAGCTTTACTGCAAGCTGAGCCTTTTTGCGATTGGCATTGTTTTTATGCAGAACGCCCTTGGCGGCAGCCTTATCAACGGTGCTGACGGCGTTTACATAGGCGGCATCGATAGCGGCCTTATCGCCGTTTTCAAGAGTCTTATCAAAGCTCTTTATAGCGGTCTTTACCCTGGAGGTAATAACGCGGTTGTTAAGGTTTTTCTTAGCGGTGACTGCCACACGCTTCAAAGCGGACTTATGGTTTGCCAAAACGGTTTCCCCCTTGTTATTTTTACTCGAACATCGCATATTATAGCACGGCCTTTTGAAGAAAGCAAGCATATTTCATTTCAAAATGCGGTTTTTTTATTCGGGATGCGGTCATAATAGAGCAGAGCAGTATCAAGGAGGATAATTATGAACCAAAGCATCCGCACCGACCTTGCCATGGAAGCGCGTGAGCTGAGCGGCGCCATGGACGGAATTAGTGAAGAAACAATAAGCAGCCGCGGCTATACCGTTTCAAGAATAAAGATAGAAACCGATGCCGCCGCAAAAAGATTGGGCAAAGAAAAGGGACTTTACATCACCATTGAAGCGCCCGAACTGCCATACGGCACGGCAGAGCTTCGCCAAAGCGTAATAAATGCGCTCTCTGATGAGCTTTTGCGCATAATGGGCCATTGTTGCGGCACAGTGCTTGTTGCCGGGCTTGGCAACAGGGCGGTAACGCCCGATGCACTCGGCCCGCGCACGGCGGAACAAATCCATATCACGCGCCACATAAAGCAGTACATGCCCGATTCGCTTCCAAAGGACGTGAGGAGCGTATGCGCCGTATCCCCCGGTGTGCTCGGTGTTACGGGCATAGAAACCACCGATATACTTTACGGCGCGGTGCAGCAATGCAAGCCCGAGCTAATAATCGCAGTGGATTCGCTTGCTTCCCGCCGCACAGAACGCATAGGCTGCACTATACAGCTATGCGACTGCGGTTTACAGCCGGGGGCGGGCGTCGGCAATGCACGCAGCGGTATAAATCAAGGCAGCATGGGTGTTCCCGTAATAGCGATAGGCGTTCCGCTGGTTGTGTATGCAAGCACAATATCACGCGACACGATAGAGCTTATAGCGGATAAGCTTGATTTACCAAGCGGAGACGAAAAGCTGAAGGAGCTTGCCGCAAACGCCATAAGCGAAAAAACGGGAGAGCTTATAGTTACCCCAAAGGAAATAGATTCGCTTATAAGCACAATGAGTGAGGTGCTGTCTTGCGGCATCAATGCGGCACTTTTCGGTGCGCAGTACGATATTGTGCGTGCCTTCACGGCATAACATGTGCCCGATACGCATAGCCATTACGAGGGGAGGCTATGCTATGGCTAAACGATTTCACATTGGGCGCGGCCGTTATTCGGTGCGTAAGACTACCGTGCACGTAGGCAAAATGCCGTTTGTTTTTATAATGCTTGCGGTGCTTTTCACTGCGGCGTTATTTAGCAAATCCACATTCACGGATGCAAACGGCCAAAGTGATGACAGCGGTAGTATAATCATAGAGCTTGACCATGTTGATGCGGACGAAAACGTAAGCCGAAGCATTTTGCTTGAGCTTATGAAAGTTGATACATCCGCACATGAAGCGCTTCCATTAAGCAAGGATGCACCCACCGTGCTCATTTACCACACCCACTCAACGGAAGCGTATTTTCCCACGGAGCAATACACATATGAAGCTTCATCGCCATGGCGCACCACGAACAACAGCATGAACATTATAGCCGTCGGAGAAAAGCTTTGTGCCTTGCTGAACGAAAAATATGGCATCAGTACCATACACGATATCACCGACCATGAACCGCCAAAGCTTTCCACGGCATATTCACGTTCACTTGAAACAATGCTTGAATATAAGGCAAAGTATCCTTCGCTTGAGCTGTTCATAGACCTGCACCGCGATGCATACGGCAACGACCCGAAAACGCCCAATGATTACATAATCATAGATGGTAAAGAATGTGCGCGCATAATGTTTGTTGTCGGCACGGGTGAAAACGTGGCTGAGGGTGAAGCCAAGCCCGATTTCCAGTCAAATTATGCGCTGGCAATGTGTTTAAGCGAGTATCTTGAATCAATAGATACAAAGCTTGTGCGCAATATACGGGTCAAGGCGGGCAGATATAATCAGCACGTCAGCGAACATTGCCTGCTTGCCGAAATCGGCCACAATTCAAATACGCTGGAGCAGGCATTAAACTCCGTTGAATACCTTGCCCGCGCAATAGCAAGCGCGGCGGACATATCATTCGACCCGCTTGCAAACGCCGAGGCCGCGCCAACCATGCTTCAGCTTACTCCGTAGGCAGTGTTACTATAAACAGCGTTCCTCTATTCGGCTCACTCGTGATGTTTATTTCGCCGCGGTTCAGCTCTACTATGCGCTTTGCTATGCTAAGCCCAAGTCCGCTCACCGCTGTAGCGCGTGAACCTACGCCCTGATAAAACCCTTCAAACGCATGGCGCTGTGTTTCCATGCTCATGCCAATGCAGTTGTCCTCTATTTCAATGCGCACACCATTGTGCCGGTTTGCGTAAAATACTCTTATCGTGCCACCCACCTTGCTGAATTTTATGCATTTGATAGGATATTCAACCATACCTGCGAAAGCATTTCCTCGTTTGAGTTAAATTCCGTCTTCTCAAGGTCTATTTCCTTTGCATCCCATTCCTTTTGCAACAGTAATAAACATGAACGCAACTGCTCATCCGGTCTAAATGTCGCCTTGTCGGTTATTATCTGTTGGTTTTCAACCCGCGTAAGCAGCAATATGTTTGATGCCATGTTTGTAAGCCTGTCCGCCTCGTTTATGATTATGTCCGCATATTCGCTGCGCTGAGCCTGCGTGATATCCTTTTTTTAGCTGACGCGCAAAGCCGCGTATTGACACCATCGGTGTTCTGAACTCATGTGAAAAGGAATTGATAAAATCCCGCCCGAAAAGCTCCGTGCTGCCAAGCTCCTCCGCCATTATGTTAAAGCTTTTGGTAAGCTCTTCAAGCTCGTTCCTTACGCCTTCTATTCCTCCACCCTGACAGAAAGATCGTCCTTGGCAATGCGCCGCGTGGCTTCTATCAGCTGCTTCATGGGTTTGAAATACCAGCGTGTTAGCAACGCATTTATGTCATCCTCAACAGCCATTATTTGAAACATGCTCCATCTCCGCATCATATACTCGGATTATACCATTCCCGCATTTTCAAACACGACCGCCGTAACATATGGGCAATAAAAAAAGCGGGTCAAAGACCCGCTTTAAGAGTATCGAAAAAGTGGCAACTTGCCACTTTTTCGAGTTTTCTCGCCCTTTTGCCTCTCACATTCGTTCACGGGCGGCAAAAGAGCGTAAGGTACGAAAACCTATAGGTTTTCATCCGTTTTGACGCATATGTCGTCAAAGCCGGATTTGAATTAAGGGGCACGGCCCCTTAACAACCCCGATTTATGACAAAACGAAAGCGGGTCAAAGACCCGCTTTAAGTTTTCATCCAAGCTTATTTAATGCTGCTTACGCGATCGTAGTACTTTGTTATGGTTATTTCCTGCTTCCATGTGGCAACGCTGTCATTATAGGTCGCAGTCTTTCTCTCCTCAAGCACCTCTTCCATTATGGCATCCTTAACATCCTCAAACGGAACGGTGGTGACCTCAACATCGCCTACATACATGATAAAGTGATAGCCAACCTCGGTTTCAACAACATCGCTTACATCGCCTATGTGTTTGAGGGCAAGCGCAGCCTCGCCAAAGCCTTCGTAATAATCGTCAACGACCGCCTCATGGATCATGTAGCCATCTGTCTTGTAAGGATCGCTCTCCATGCCTGGATCCTCGCCGTATTCCGCGATAAGCTCGTCAAACTCTTCTATGCTTACGCCCTCGTCAAGCTTTGCCTGAACCTCGGCAATCTTTGCATCGACCTCGGAGGTGTCCGTTTCATCTTCGCTCTTTTTAATAAGTATGTGCTTATAATAGTGATAGCCTTCCGCGGTGGTGAGAGGGCCGATGGCATCGTTACCGTTTACCTTATTGGTATAATCGGTGAAGTATTCATCGGGGCTGAGAGCGTATTCTTCTTCCTGCTCGGCAAGCAGATCATCATAATACTTCTGAGCATCCTCTTCGGTTACGGTGATATCCGCATAAAGGGTTTCCATATACTTGTTGCCTATTGCGGCATTGCGTATATCATCCTCTATCATTTTAAGATATTTCTTATAGGACCAGCCGCTTTCGCGAAGCTCGGCCTTGAACAGCTTTTCCTCTTCAGCACGGATTTCCGCCTCATCGGTTATGGATTCGTCTACCTGAGAAGCGTACTGAGAAAGCATACTTTCAAGCTGTTCTTCGTAATCGGCCTGAACCTGAGCCTCTTCCTCTTCGGTAAGGGTAACGCCCTTCTGCTTTGCAACAACCATGGGCAGGGCATTGTTTACAAGGTAATCAAAAACCTGATCCTGCATGCTTCTGAAAGCTTTCGTGGTGGAAACATCATATAAGCCGTACATGGAATAAAACTGTGCAAGGTAGCTGTAGTAGTTATAGTAGGCGTTTATGCCTATGTCCATATCGCCAACCTTAAGCACAGTATAGTTGGGATTGGTTACAGAGCAGGCACTCAATGCCGCCGCAATCATAATTACGGCAAGCACAAGGGCAATGGTCTTTGTTTTGCGCATTATAAAATTTCTCCTTTGTTTTCGGCGCAGAGATAACCCCCGCGCAAATAAACTACCCTACTATTTTATATCCCAAGTGCTCAACTGTCAACGAAAAAGCGGATAAAGACCCTCTGAAATAAGAAACATACGGTTTTGAGATGCTGTTTTTCACCCCGACTTTAGAAGAATGCTCGAAGATACACCCCGGCATCTTCTGCGCTTTTTCTTCGTCACGGCACAAAATATCTACCGCAAAACTGCTCAGCACCTAAAAAGAGCAATGTTTGTGCCAAGCACAAGGCACGAGGGCGAAGCCATACTGGAGGTATGACGAGACCCGAGTAACGAAGTGATTGGCCAAACAGTGCCTTTTTAGGCGTATGTTTCTTATCTCAGAGGGTCTAACTACACACATTTAACACACTTTTGTTGCGTATATTTCACGCCTTCACATTAAAATGTATGGAATATCTTTAATTTATGGGTTATAATAACAAATATAGGAGAGTGTTTTTATGAAGCATATACCAAACATACTGTCTACGATACGTCTTTTGCTTGTGGGTGTATTTATTTACCTTTTTGCTCAGGTGAAATATCTCGCCTGCCTTGTGGTCTTTGCGACCGCTTTTTTGACCGACCTTTTGGACGGATACCTTGCGCGCAGGAACAACTGGATATCCGACATAGGCAAGGTGCTTGACCCTTTAGCCGATAAGCTTATGGTAATAGCCGCACTTTCGTGCTTTTACTCCGTGGGCTGGCTTCCGCTTTGGATGCTGCTCGTCGTGCTCATAAAAGAAGGCATAATGATATTGGCAGGACTGTTCCTTTTCAAAAAGGATATTGTTGTTTATGCCGACTGGTACGGCAAATTCGCCGCCGGCTTTTTCAATGCGGGCGTTGCCCTAACGCTTATAAAGAATTTTTGGCCAAAGCTTGGCATACTGAATCTGGTGGTGTTCTGCATAGCAATACTGCTTGCAATCATCGCCCTGCTGCACTACGCAAAATCGCAGGTCTTTTCCCGCGGCAAAAGCAGCGATACATAATCTCCAATAAATCGAACTTCTTGCAAACGAGGGCGGATAAACACCCTCGTTTTTTTATGTTCTCAGGGAAAAACATTGCCAAATAAAGGCAGAACAATGTATAATTTCGATATAAGCTGTGATTGTATTAAGTTGCCCAAGGTTCACCCAAAACAAAAGAAGCTTTAGGCGATAAGGTGTGAGCGGCGATACTTTGCCACGCCGAGTGAATAGACAAAATGGAGGACATGCGATGATTTCCATAAAAATTAAAATGAAACCTGTCTTTCCCATGTTGAGGGCTCACTGACGAAAAAAGCGTGCCTTTCCGGAATCCGATATGCAGCTGCTCAATTCAATTAGTTTTTCAAACTGCCGATGGGCACAACATAAACGCCATCATGACGGCGGTATGCGTAATCACCGGTTCCGGTGAGCACCATGAGGAACGACGGTGCGTTCATCTTATCGGTGTCGATTTTCGCTTCCATTGCTTTCAGGCTCTTTGCACCTTCCTCAATGAGCTTGTCGCCACCCAGCTTGATCTCAATGAGTCCGTACTTGCCGTTTCGCAGGTGGATGACCGCATCGCACTCCTGTCCGTCCTTATCCCGATAGTGATAAACCTCGCCGTTCAGAGCATCCGCAAACACACGCAAGTCACGGATGCAGAGTGTTTCAAAGAGGAAACCAAAGGTTTTGAGGTCATTCACAAGGTCATTCGGACCGATACCCAAAGCCGCAGCAGCAATGGACGGGTCGATATAATACCGTGTGTCGGACGAGCGAATAGCAGTTTTTGACCGCAAATTCGGATTCCACGCAGGCATATCCTCGACCACAAAAATCTTGCGGAGAGCATTGACATAGGAGGCAACCGTGTCATCGCTGATGGGTGTCTCATCGTTTGCCGCTACATCCTGTGCCAATACTGTGTTTGGCACTTGTGCTCCCTGGTTTCTTGCATAGGAACGCATCAGCCGCTTTACCCGTTCGGGATTTTTCTGCACATCATCGGCACGGTTAATATCGGAGTGGACAACGGCATCATAGTAATCCATTGCCTGATCCAGAGCGATTTCATCTCGCATATCCACCGCTTGCGGCCATCCGCCTC
>CAZTFU010000006.1:0-86376 GCA_964612925.1 uncultured Clostridium sp.
CTGACATGGCGTGATTCAAGTTTGCTATCACAGCACAAGAGCTTTAATTTAATTCTGAATTAAGCATTCCGAATTCCGAATTTCCAGCGGCACAGCGGCTTGCGCCGCAGTTTCTTTTGCGGAAAGGCATAATGACGCGGCATGGTTAAAACTTTCTGCAAAAGCCTCTTATCAGGCTATGACCGAAACAAAACCACACAAGGCGAAATAGGCACAATCGAGTCTATACAACCGAATGGATATATTGACTGATTCGATTATACATGCGCATTGTTCGATAATGTGAATTGGTAAACGGAATTGCATTAAGTTATAATTATAACCATATGAAAAGGGTGTAATTCTCTTTTTATATTGAATTATTATTTTATACAGGAGATATCACGAAATGAAAAAGGTAAACTGGATCGTGGTCATAGCCGGTGCGCTTGTCGGTCTTGCGGCAGTGCTGCTTACCGCATTCGGCAACCCGGCTAACATGGGCTTCTGCATAGCCTGCTTCCTCAGGGATATAGCAGGTGCCTGCGGATTGCACAGTGCGGGTAAGGTACAGTATGTACGTCCCGAAATAATCGGCCTTGTGCTCGGCGCATGCGCAATGGCACTCATTAAGGGCGAGTTCCGCGCAAAGGGCGGCAGCTCCCCGGCAACTCGTTTTGTGCTTGGCGCGTTCGTAATGATAGGCGCACTGGCGTTCCTCGGCTGTCCGCTGCGCATGGTCATCCGTCTTGGCGGCGGCGACCTGAACGCTCTCGTGGCACTCGTTGGTTTTGTTATCGGTATATTCATTGGTGTCCAGTTCATTAAGCGCGGATTTTCCCTTAAACGCAACTATACCCTTGGCGCAACCGAAGGCGCCGTCCTCCCTGCGCTTATGATAGGACTTCTTGTTCTTGTGGTCGCTGTGCCCTCGCTGTTCAAAGCAAGCGAAGAAGGCCCCGGCTCAAAGCATGCCCCCATACTTATCGCCCTTGCGATATCCCTTATAGTGGGTGCTTTGGCACAGCGCAGCCGTCTTTGCATGGTTGGCGGCATACGCGATGGCATCATGTTCGGCGATTTCAAGCTGCTGTACGGTTTTGTGGCAATATTCGTTGTCGTGCTTATCGGCAACCTTTGCCTTGGCAGCTTCAATCTCAGCTTCTCCGGTCAGCCTGTTGCGCATAGCGACCATCTTTGGAATCTGCTTGGCATGTTGCTTGTCGGTTGGGGCAGCGTACTGCTCGGCGGTTGCCCGCTCAGGCAGCTCATACTTGCCGGTGAAGGCAACAGCGACAGCGCAATAACCGTGTTCGGCATGATCGCCGGTGCGGCATTCTCCCACAACTTCGGCCTTGCCGGTGCCGCCGCCAGCGCGGACGCCGCAGGCGGTGTTCCCACCGCGGGCAGGATAGCCGTTGTTATAGGCATTGTCGTGGTGCTTGTTGTTTCCATACTCAATATGCCCCGCAACAAGAAGGCGGAAGCGTAAAATTGACCGTTTGACAAAATAAAGGAGAAAAGCTATGATAGACGCAAGAGGACTTGTTTGCCCCATGCCCGTTGCAATGGTGCAGAAGGAAGTCAAAGCTAACGCCCCCGAAATGATAGAAGTATTGGTTGACGATCAGTGCGCGGTTGAGAACATCACCCGCTTCGGCACCAACGCAGGCTATCAGGTGAGCGTGGAAAAGGAAGGAACGGAATCCCGTTTGACTCTTAAGAAGTGAACGATTATATAGCTACATTCCATACCCATCTTGCCGCAATAATGGCAAACCGTGCACTTGGCGCACTGAATGTCGGCGCCAAAATGATGCCCGTGCCGCGGGCGGTAAGCTCCTCGTGCGGCACATGTGTAAGGTACACGGCGGACGATATGCACCTTGATGCCATGGGAGAGGATTGCGAAGGCATATTCCTTGTCCACGCGGGCAAGCGGGAGGAATACGAAAGGCTGTATTGCTGCGAATAAAACCCGGCCTTTGGCGCAGGGTGCTTCCAAACAAGGCGAAAAGCTGATATAATAGATTCAGCCAAAGCCGAAAGGAAGCAAAGCAGCATGAATAAGAACTTGTTAAGGAACATACCTAAGGTGGACGATCTTTTAAGGTCGCCCACCTTAGTGCGTTTATTTGCGGATGCGCCAAGGGTCAGCGTGACCGAGGCGGTGCGCGATGAGCTTGATAATATACGCGAAAGCATACTTACGGGCGGCATGGACACGTTGCCGAGCGATGACGAAATACTTGAAAGGGCATATGAGCGCATGTGCCTAAAGTCAAGACCCAGCCTTAGGGGAGTGATAAACGGCACGGGTGTTGTGCTGCACACCAATCTGGGGCGTGCATGTCTTGCCGAGGAGGCCGTGAATGCCGTAATGAGCGTTGCAAAGGGGTATTCAACGCTTGAATATGACGTTGCACAAGGTAAGCGCGGCGAAAGGTATAGCCATGTGGAGGAGCTTTTAAGCCGCCTTACGGGTGCCGAAAGCGCCATGGTGGTGAACAACAATGCGGCGGCCGTGCTGCTTATATTGTCCGCAATGGCAAGCGGCGGCGAGGTGATAGTCAGCCGCGGTGAGCTTGTTGAAATAGGCGGCAGCTTCCGTGTACCCGAAATAATGGAAAGCTGCGGCGCAAGGCTTAAAGAGGTGGGCACCACAAACAAAACTCATATAGGCGATTTTGAACGGGCCATAGGTGAGGACACCTGCGCCATAATGAAGGTGCATACAAGCAATTTCCGCATTGTGGGCTTTACGGAGAACGTTTCGCGGCAGGATATGGCCGCTCTTGCACATAAAAACTCACTGCCGTTTATTGAGGATCTCGGCAGCGGTTGCCTGTTTGACCTTAACCGCATAGGCATAAGGGATGAACCCACCGTTCAGCAGTGCGTTGAGGCGGGGGCGGATGTTGTTTCGTTTTCGGGCGATAAGCTGCTCGGCGGCCCGCAAAGCGGTATAATAGTAGGCAAAAAGGAATATATAGAGCTGATGAAAAAGCACCCGCTTACAAGGGCGATGCGCGTTGACAAGATGACGCTTGCCGCGCTTGAAGCAACACTTAGGTGCTATGACGAACAAAGGGAGTTTGCCGCCATACCCACGCTTAAAATGCTGGGTACGGATGCGCAAACGCTTAAAGCCAAGGCGGAAGCACTTGCAAACACTCTTTGCAATGCGGGCGTTAAGGCCGTTTCCGTTGCGGTGGAGGATCAGGTCGGCGGCGGTAGCGTGCCGATGCAGTTACTTGAAGCATATGCGGTTGCCATTGAGCCGCAGGGTATATCGACCGAACGACTTGAAGAAAAGCTGCGCCTTGGCGAACCGCCGATAATAGGGCGCATAGACCGTGGAAGGTATCTCTTGCATATGCGCACAATAAACGAAGCGGATTTTGATACCGTTGCGGCGGCGGCTAAGGGGGCAATGGAATGAAGCATGTTATAATCGGAACGGCGGGTCATGTGGACCACGGAAAGACCCTGCTTATAAAGGCGCTTACGGGCATAGAAACTGACAGACTTGCGGAGGAAAAAAAGCGCGGCATTACAATAGAACTCGGCTTTGCCCATATCGAGTGGCAGGACGGTACACAGGCGGGCATAGTTGACGTACCGGGGCATGAAAAGTTTATAAAGAACATGCTCTCGGGCGCGGGCGGCATAGACCTTGCAATGCTTGTTGTTGCGGCAGATGAAGGCTTTATGCCGCAAACCGTGGAGCATCTTAACATACTTACGCTGCTTGGCATAAAGGACGGTCTTATTGTCATAACCAAAAAGGATATGGTGGATGACGAATGGCTGGACATGATAAAGCAGGATGTTGCCCAGCGCGCAAAGGGCACCTTCCTTGAAAATAAACCCATAATGTGCGTATCCGCATACACGGGAGAGGGCATTGCCGAATTGAAGGAGGCACTGTATACGCTTGTATGCAAGGCGGGGGAAAAGAATGTCCGCGCCGCATTCAGACTGCCCGTGGATAGGGTGTTTTCGGTTGACGGATTCGGCACGGTAGTTACGGGTACGCTTATAGAGGGTTGTATGAATGAGGGCGATGCTGCACAGCTTGTGCCGAGCGGTACGCAGACGCGCATACGCAATCTGCAGGTGCATGGGCAAACCGTAAGCAGCGCATATGCGGGACAAAGGGTCGCGGTGAACCTTGCCAACATAAAGAAAACCGATGTACAGCGCGGCGACTGTGTTGCAAAGCCCGATTCCGTAAGGGTATCGCGTATGCTTGATGTTAAGCTTACCAATTTGAAGGATTCGGGTCGCGTTATAACCAATGATATGCAGGTGCATTTGTACCATGGCTCCGCCGTTATGCTTGCAAAGGTGGTTCTGCTTGATAAGGATGCACTGCAAAGCGGCGAAAGCGGCTATGCACAGCTCAGAATGACGGAAAACATAGCCGCCAAAAACGGCGACAGGTTCGTAATCCGCTTCTATTCTCCGCTTGAGACGATAGGCGGCGGCATAATACTTGACGATGCGCCGTTTAAGCACAAGCGGCATGTGGAATCGGTAATCGCCTCGCTTAAAATAAAAGAGGGCGGCAGTGCGGCGGACAGAACGTTGCAGATAATTGACGAATTCGGTCTTGCTCTGCCCAACGAGCAAAAACTCAACGCAAAGCTTAGCCTTGACGCGGAGGAACTTAGACTTGAGCTTAATGAGCTTAGGGATTCGGGCCGCGCGGTGGAACCGCTTGAGGGCAGGTATATATCCTCCCGCGCACTTGATGCGGCGGCGGAAGGGGCAAAGGCCGCACTTAACGCATATCATGCGCAGAACCCGCTGCACGCGGGCATGAAGGCGGCCGAGCTTAGACAGAAGGCGTTCAAAAACACGGAACAGACCGCGGCCGATGCCATAATTGCGGAGCTTTGCCGTGAAGGGGCGATAAAGCGTGTGGGTGAACGTTTTGCGGCGGCGGAATTCAGCGTGCATTATACAAAGCGGCAGACCGCAATACGCAAAAAACTTCTTGAAACATACGAAAAATACGGCATAGAGCCTGCAACGGTGGACGAGGTTGCGGCCACATTCCCCATGAACGAGCGCAACGACCTTAAGCAGGTGCTGGACAGCGTTGTGTCAGGCGGGGAGCTTGTGATGCTCACACCGCAGATATGCTACTCGCGTGAGGCGTATATAAAGGCGCGCGATGCGGCAAAGGCGCACTTTGCCGAGCACGATACCATAACCCTTGCCGAATTCAGGGATGCGCTTTCCACATCGAGAAAGTATGCGCTTGCCGTGCTTGAATACTTTGACAAGCTTGGAATTACCCGTAAGGACGGGGACTTCCGCAAGCTGAATAAAGGCTTTGGAGAATAAAATCCAAATTACGCTTGATAAATCGCACACCCACATGCTATAATACCCGCGCACATGGGAGTAGATGGGTGCTGGTGTGCCCCGCGGTCTTCAAAACCGTTGCAGGTGGTGAGGAGCTGCCCAGGTGGGTTCGATTCCCACATACTCTCGCCATAAAAAAGCCCTGATTTTCAGGGCTTTTTGTTATATACCAAAAAAACGACACTCCGCTTTTTATGGGAGTGTCGTTCACGCGCGTACCGGTACGCTTTATTTATTTGCGCTTATCCAGTTGTCCATTATGGGCATGGATATGTTGAAATACGTCGGGCCTATGTTAAGATAGGTTTCGTGGAAATCGCGCAGGTCGAAATTGTCGCGGCAAAGCTCCTCAGCCTCTCTGAGCTTCTGCTGATATATGCTGAAGCCCATTGCGTATTCCAAGAAGTAGAACGGGTTTTCAACGGCATATTGATAGTAAAGCTCCGCAAGCTCGGCCGCCGATTCTTCACCGAAATAGGTTGCTACAAGCTCCGCAAGGTCATCTGCCGTTTTGCCGTAATAATTCACCTCTATGCTTGCTATTGCGGGCAAAATCAGGCTTGATATGGTGGTGTTGGCACTCACGAAATTGCAGTATGCGGAGCCGAATTCGGTATTGTACGTATCAAAGAATACCTCTGCCGACTGGGACCATGCCTCATAGTATCCGCCAAGGGACAAGGTCTGGCGCGTATAACCGGTCTTATCGAGCAGTGTACGTATGTACTGATAATGATAAAGGTGCCCGGGGTACCCTTCATGCGCAAGGGTGTCAAGGTAGCGCGTATCATCACCGAGTGTTTTCTGGTTGAGTATTATAAGGTTTTCGCTCGGGTCATCCACGGGCGGGATAAGATATGCCGCGGGGCTGAACTGATCCTCAAGCTCGCTCGGGCAATCCATAAACGTTATGGAGTGATATTTAAGCTCGGGATAGTAATCCGACATAAGCTCTTCAAGATAGTTCAGATTTGATTCCGTTGAACCCATGGTTAGCCATAGCGTATCAAATTTTTCATATACGGAGGAATCCTCAACCAGCGCTTTATAAAGGCGTTCAACCTGTGCGTCAAGCTCATCGTAAAGCACGTTCAGTGCCCCCTTGGGCGTTATGTCACAGCAGGCGTTGTATTTAAGCTCTGCGGCAAAAAAGGCCTTGCCCTCATCACCGTACTCGCTTAATCCTCCATCGGTTGTTGCGGTGCCGCGAAGTGCATCAAGCCCGTCATAAAGCAGCTGATAGGAATCTATAAGCGCGTTGACAAGCTCCTCATTTTGTGCGCTGTAGGCGGCGCGTTGTGTATTGTCAAGGGTGTCAATCGCGGCTATTGATTCGTCAAATGTGCCGAGCAGGAAGCAGGTATCGCGCGAATCGATGAAGTCCTGTATTTGGGAAAGCACGGTATCGAGCGCACTGTCGCGCATGAACTTGCCTGCGGCGGATTTTTCTTCCTCAAAGGCAAGCACCTGAGAAATATAACGCGGTGTATCTTCAAGTAAAGTAAGGTATGCTTCAACATCCTCGGCACTGTGCATATCATAGAACACAAGGTTCAGCGGCAAATTCGAGTGGAAGCCGACAAGCGTATCAAGCACCTCGTTATAATAGTAATACTCATGCTCCTCAATGCTCATTTCAAGGAATTGCAGCAGAGTGTCATAGGTTATTTTGGAATCATCGCAAAGCGCATCCCGATCTATGGCATTAAGACGCTCAAGATAGGTGATGTTTTCTTCGTTTGCTTCACATTCGCGTTCATAGGTGAAATCGCCCCAGCCCGAAGGCACATCCGTGATTTCGGGAAAGTTCTCGGGGTGCGCAATGGTGAGGTGGAATGTTAACGCATCACTTGTTACACTTGATGCGAACATCTCCTCGTCAAGGGCCTTTAATGCGGCCTCGTTTTCGGCGGCCGCCGCGCTGTCCGTCTGCGTGGGTGTGGCTTCGGCGGTAGCCTTGGGAGTGGGTGTATCGGCGGGCAGTGCGGATTTTATAAGCTTTGCAAGGTCTATGCGTATACAGCCCGTAAAGCTGAGGGCCGTAAGCAGTGCAAGCAGAATGCAAAGCGCACGTTTTGTAAACCTCATAAATTGATATATCCTTTCTCAAATATATAAATTTATGCATATACACTACCACATAAAGCCCGATTTCTCAATAAAAATATGCGGCCCCGCATCGGCATGGCCGAAGGAGACCGCGAAACGCCGCCCGTTTTGCCGCTTTGTGCGATGTCAAGCCGAAAAATGTTAATTTGTGCCAACCGGTATTATAAGCACCTCGCCCGGGTAGATAAGGTTCGGGTCATCGCGCGGATTTAAGCGCAATATGGCGTCAACCGTGGTATTGTAGTTGCGCGCTATGGAAGAAAGGGTATCTCCGCGCCGAACGGTATAGGATATAAGTTCCCCGCTCAAGTACGGCGTGAGCAGTGCCCATGTGCGCGGCCCCGCAATGCCGTCCGCCGTTATGCGGTTCGCGCGCTGAAACGCGACTACGGCATTATATGTTGCGGTGTTATAGCTGCCGTTCACCGTGCCTACCGAGTAGCCCGCCGAATTGAGCGCGGTTTGAAGTATGGTAACGAGCATACCGCTGTCCCCGCGGCGAAGATATACGTCACTGTAATCTATAAACGGAGCTATGGCAAGCCATGTTGCGGTGTTTGCAACGCCCGTTGCGTCAAGCCCCGCCGATTTTTGGAAGCTTTCCAGTGCACTCTGCGTTCTCGTGCCGAAAAGCCCGTCTATGGTGCCGGGGGAATTGCCCGATTCTTCAAGGGCCTCCTGCAGGCGCCTTACCATTACGCCCCTGCTTCCGCGCCGAAGCACATCGCTGTCGCTTTCAAGTGCGAACGGCTCAAGATACTGCCATGTGACGGGGCCTATTATACCGTCCTGCTTTGCCCCGAGCACGCGCTGAAAGCGTATGACGGCCCTTTCGGTTGCCGCACCGAACACGCCGTTTACCGCACCCGGGTCGTACCCCGCGCGCACAAGCGCCGTTTGTGCCGTGCGCACGTCGCTTCCCGTATCGCCACGTTGTAATAATCTCATTTATATGCACCTCGCTGATTTATTGCGGCGCATTATGCGCCCTATACAGTCAAATTATGCCGATAGGCCGCTTGAAGTGCATTTATTGGGCTTTTGCACAACGTTTTCGCCTGTCGGCACGGATTTTTCACATTGTTGCTCATATTGAAGGTTTGAACATATCGCTAAAGTGTGATATCATTACAAGGATTATTAAATTGGTTAGGTGTGCTCTTTTGTAAAAAGGGCATATCAGGAGGAAAAATTGGGCAAAAAGCTTAAAACACCGGTTATATACCTGGTAATAGTGGTGCTTATAGTGGTACTGCTTACCCAACTGCAAGGCGGGGATACGGATACTAAGGACATTGCCTATGCGGACTTTATAGCCCTTGCAAAAAGCGGCGAGATTCAGGCCGTGGAATACTGCAACGGTGAAATAGTGGGCATAAAGAAGGGCTCCGTATATGCGGAACTGTTCCCCGACAAATATGATTTTGTATGCAACGTTGCCAACGAAAGCACATTCCGCGCGGATATGGCCGCAATAGTTGCATCTCAAAACGGCGTTGATGCGGATACCGTTACACCCGAGGATTATCCGTTTGAATACACCTACAATCCGCCGCCGGAGGCTTCGATATTCGAATACATTTTGCCTTACCTCATAATGCTTGCGGTGCTTGTTGTGTTCTACATACTCATGTTCCGTGCGCAGGGCGGCGGCAACAAGATGATGAGCTTTGGCAAGGCGCATGCTCGCACACAGGTGGATCCCGAGAACCGCGTAACGTTTGAGGATGTTGCGGGCGCGGACGAGGAAAAGGAAGAGCTTAAGGAAGTTGTGGAATTCATGCGTGCCCCCAAGCGCTTTACCGACATGGGCGCAAGGATTCCCAAGGGCGTGCTGCTCGTAGGCCCTCCGGGCACGGGTAAAACGCTGCTTGCAAAGGCTGTTGCGGGCGAAGCGAAGGTGCCGTTTTTCTCGATATCGGGTTCGGACTTTGTTGAAATGTTCGTGGGTGTGGGTGCAAGCCGCGTAAGGGATCTGTTCACGACCGCAAAGAAATGCGCACCTGCCGTTATATTCATCGACGAAATAGACGCCGTTGGCCGCCAGCGCGGCGCGGGTCTTGGCGGCGGACACGATGAGCGCGAGCAGACGCTCAACCAGCTGCTTGTTGAAATGGACGGATTTGCCGTTAACGAAGGTATAATTGTTATCGCTGCAACCAACCGCCCCGACATACTTGACCCCGCACTTTTGCGCCCGGGCAGGTTTGACAGGCAGATAACCGTAAATTACCCCGATGTAAAGGGGCGTGAAGCCATTCTTAAAGTACATGCAAAGGGCAAGCCCCTTGCCAAGGATATAAGCCTTGCCGTGCTTGCAAAGCGCACGCCGGGCTTTACGGGTGCCGACCTTGAAAACGTGCTGAATGAGGCCGCGATACTTGCCGCAAGGTACAAAAAGAAGGAAATCGGCATGACCGAGCTTGAGGAGGCCATAACCCGCACCGTGGTGGGTCCCGAAAAGCGCAGCCACGTTATAACTCCCGAGGATAAGAGGATAACCGCTTATCACGAGGCGGGTCATGCGGTTGTGGCGCGCGTATTGCCCAACTGTGACCCCGTTCACGAAATAAGCGTTATACCGCGCGGCAGGGCGGCGGGCTATACCATGACAATGCCCGAAGATGACCGTGACCACATGTCCCGCGGCAAGATACTTGACGAAATAGCAATGGCACTCGGCGGCCGCGTGGCCGAAAACGTGTTCCTTGAGGATATATGCACGGGCGCATACAGCGATCTGCAAAAGGCAACGGAGCTTGCCCGCAGAATGGTTGTGGAATTCGGCATGAGCGATGAAATCGGTCCCGTGTTCCTCGGAGGACAGGCCGAGGTGTTTATCGCCAAGGATTGGGGACATCAGCGCAACTTCTCCGAAGAGGTTGCCGCCCGCGTGGACAAGGAAATTCGCCGCATACTCGAAGAACAGTATGCAAGGGCCACAAAGGTGCTTGAAGAAAACCGCGACGCCATGGAGCGCATAGTTGCGGCATTGCTTGAATACGAGCATATCGACGGTGACGATTTTGAAAAGCTTTTCAACGGCGAAGATGTCGAACTTGAAACGTTTGCTAAAAGGCGTGAGCGCATAGAGAAGCCGGACGAAGAAGTGCTTGCCAAGGAAAGGGCGGAAGCCGAGGCCAAGGCAAAGGCCGAAGCCGAAGCAAAGGCGGAAGCGGATAAAAAGGAAAACGAATAACAGCCAACATAACATGGAGGCGGCCGAAAGGCCGCTTCTGTTGTGCAATATGAACGAAGGAGGCAAACACCTATGCAACCTTTTTGTCGGGTGGAAGCCGACAGACTGAAAAAACTGAAATACATACTGTTTGATGTGGACGACACCGTGACAAACGGCGGCAAGCTGACGGCGCAAGCGTATGATGCGATGTGGCGGCTAAATGATGCGGGGCTGAAGCTTATACCCGTAACGGGCAGACCCGCAGGCTGGTGCGATATGATGCTTAGGCAGTGGCCTGTATACGCCGTGGTATGCGAAAACGGCGCATTCGTATACGAAAATGCGGAATGCGGGGGAGTGAAAACGATAAAGCACCCGCTTGCGGCGGACGATCCGCAATCGCTGCTTATAAGCGTAAAGGAGGCCGTGTTGAAGGAGTTTCCTGCCGTGCGCATGGCACACGATCAGTTTGCAAGAATATATGACGCCGCATTCGACTTTGCGGAGGATGAACCGCGTTTGCCGCTTGAGGTGGCGTATGCGGTGGCTGAGCTGTGCCAAAGCATGGGTGCGCAGGCCAAGGTGAGCAGTATACACGTCAATGCATGGTTCGGCGCGTATTCAAAGGCGGACATGACATTGCGCTATCTTAAAGAACACTGCCTGTGCAAAAACGTGAACGAAGAAGTGATATTCTTTGGCGATTCACCGAACGATGAACCGATGTTTGCCTCGTTTGAGCTAAGCTGTGCCGTAAGCAATATCAAACCGTTTGCAAAACTTATGCAAAGCCTGCCCGCATATATTTTGAATGGGGAAGGCGGTTATGGCTTCAGCGAGGCGGCGGATATAATCTGCCGCGCACTATCGCTGTAGCGGGATGAAAATTCGGGGGTAAAAGGGGAGATAATATGGACTTTAGACCGATAGATATATCGATGAAGGGGCTTGTTGAAAAATACAGTGCACCGTGGAAACTTGAAGGTTCGGAATACACATTTTCGAATATTCTTATATGGGGTGCGGGCGGAAATATCCGCATTGCGGAGGAAGACGGTGCACTTTATATTTTGCTCCACTGGGGCGGGCAAAGGTTTATGTTTGCACCGCTTACGGCCTCGGTGAATGCCGATGATTATCAACGTGCGGCGGACCGGGCAACCGAATATATGCTCAAATGCGGCATAGAGCCGCTTTTCAAGGGCATATTCGGGTCCGTAAAGACTGCGTTTGAGGGGCTGAAAGGGTACTGCATAACGGAGGATCGCAACAACAGCGATTATGTTTATTCCATGGAAAGCCTGAGGGATCTTTCGGGCAAAAAGCTGCACGCAAAGCGCAACCATATACATCAATTTATGGCGCAGTACGGCGAAAACTATGAATATGTTACCGTCACGCCCGAAATGGCGGATGAATGCATTGAAGTTTACAATGAATGGTACAGCGAAAAAGATCCCGAGGACAGGGATATAACCGAGCTTTTTGCAATAAAAACGCTGCTTAAATACATGGATACGCTCGATATTCGCGGCGGAGGCATACGCATAGACGGCGTCCTTGCGGCGTTTACGCTTGGGCAAAAGCTGAACGACAACATGGCACTTGTGCATATTGAAAAGGCGGACAGCCGAATGGTGGGACTGTACACGGTGATAAACAATCTGTTTGTCAAAAACGCCCTTGGCGATGTGCGCTTTATAAATCGTGAAGAAGATATGGGCCTTGAGGGGCTGAGAAAGGCCAAACTGTCCTATTGCCCGGCATACATGATAGAAAAATTCGAAGGGAGGCCGCTTAAATGATGCTTTCCATACGTCATATAAACGCGGATGAATACGACACCGCGCGCGAGATATGGGACGAATGCTTTCCCGAGGATGCAAACGGGTACAGCGCGTATTATTTTGATAAGCGCACACGCCATGAAAACGTGCTTGCGGCGTTTGACGGTGAAGCCATGGTGGCCGCGCTCCATGCCGTGCCGTACAAAATGCGTATCGGAGATACGCTCAAAAATGCCGTTATGGTATCGGGCGTTGCGACAAGGGAAAAATACCGCAATCTCGGCATAGCGTCAAGGCTTATAAACGCCTGCCATGACGAACAGAGAGAGTTGGGCATTGCGGCGGCCGTGCTCAAACCCGATGTGAACATATATGAAAAGCTTGGCTATGTGCCGTTTGCACTGCATGATGAATACCGCCTTAATTGGCTTGATGCGGGATATCCTGCGGCGATGCACGAACCGAGTGCGGATGAGCTTGTGCGGATCTACACCGAATACAGCATGCAATATGCCGGCATGATGGTGCGCGACAGGGCGGATATGGAAGCATATTTGCAGGAAGTGCGCGTGTGCGACGGGTACGCATATTCAACGGGCGAAGCATATGCGCTTTTGAACCCGACCGAATACGGCGCAGATATATATGAGCTTGCGGGACGTGATATGCACGCTCTTATAAATGCACTTGCGGAGGAATTCGGCAATGTAACGTTCAGACTTGTACGCGGCGCGGCACCGAATACCGCGGCGGTAAAAACGGGAGAATGTGTTTTTTCGATGATATGCCCGCTTAACGAAACGCTTTTTATGGAAAACACGGGTGCAAAATGCGTAAGAGAGCTTATAAACGGAGAACTTTTCCCGATAAATACGCTTGAGTTCTGCTGAGCATTTGTGACATTTTTGGGGAAGTCAAAAGCTTTTTCTTGACGCGGAAGCACTTGTATTATAATATAAAAAAGACGGTCAGGCGTTGCCGTTGCCGTCAAGCGAATACGGCTGAATGGCCGATAATGATGAAAAGGAAGGTTTTAGAACTATGTCCCAAGACGCAAGCGGCGTTCTGTCCTCAATAGGCGATTTTTTCTCCGGAAGCGGTTTACTCATCATAATGATGATAGTGTTGCTGTTGGTGATGATAATCCCCCAGCGTAAGCGCGACAAGAAGATAAAGGATATGCTTGCCTCCATCAAGGTAGGCGATCGCGTTCGTACCATAGGCGGCATATACGGTACCGTTACCGCCATAAAGGATGATATAATCACCATCTCCGTCGGCCCCGACAAGGCTCGCCTTGTTTTCGCCCGCGGTGCGATTGCCAACGTTGAAGATGTGGCCGTCGAAAACACATTGGAAGAAGCGAACAGCAAATAAGCACAACACAAACCTTAGCACACAAAGCACCCGCATTTGCATGAAGCAGAACGGGTGCTTTTTCATTGCGCGGCTTAAATCGGACGCATGGAGCGGAGCAGCTGCTCTCACCCATACCCTCGGCAAGCCGCCCCTATAACCAAAACGAATGGACGACCATATCAAAAGCGAATAAGCAAAGGACGCAAAAGGTGCACAAAGTGCGCATTTTGTGCCGATTGTCGAATTAAACGGACATATTGCGACATAGTAAATAAAAAATCGCATTTGCAACATCATATTTTTCGATAGTAACGGCAAATTCTATTGACAATTTATTGATAATGGTCTATCTTATAACCATGCAGAGGAATGCCTTTGCATGAGAAAACATATGGTTTCGGATGATGATTGCAGGAGATGCGCCGTGCCCCGACGGGAACGCGGCGAGCCGAAGGAATAAGTGTATGTTTGCCTATCATGCGCGAATATCTCAGGCACAAGGGACTGTAATCTGACGAACTCTGGAAAGCGAACAGCACCGAAGGCGCAACCCGCCGCAGGACGGGGAATCTCTCAGGTTAGATACAGAGTCTGGCACGGGTTTTTAGTATGCCGTGAACCGACTCTGCTTTTTTTGGCCCAAAGGGACATACAAAAGCGGAACGGAACGCGGAGAAGGGCGAGCAGTTGAGCATGAAGAGCGGACGTGATTTTTTGATACTGACCAATAATCCGTTGGTCGAAAAGTGTCTTAAAGAGTATTATGACATTCGCTTTCTGGGGGAAGAAAACTATCGCGGTATACTCGTTGCCGTGCGGGACATGATATATTCGGGGCATAAGCTTTATACCCACCCGCTTTCCGGCAGCGTAAAGCCGAACGAAACCCCGTACAAGTCCGTTGTGGTATCGAAGGTACCGCATGGCATGAATGCCGATGAGGCGGCCATAATATCCAACTGTGTGGAGGCGTTTGACAAGTTCACCCCGCGCAAGAGGGTATTGACCGAAAAGATGCTCAAGGACTTTCAACTGATCGACTATACCCTGCTTTGCGGAGCGATAGAGTTCGATGCCGCGGCAGGTCTTAGTAAAATGGGCAACCAAATATAACCATGCAAAATTTTTAAGGAGGAGGTGTTCGATTTGAAATTGGAATTGGGTTTCATAGAAATCAAGGACATACAATTTTCAAACGAATGCAAGGTTGAAAACGGAACGCTTTTCGTGGATGCCGAAGCAGTCAAAGCCTTCGTATACGAAGATGACGACGTAAAAGCATGCATAAAGTCCGTAAGCTTTGATATTGCAAAGCCGGGCGAAAGCGTTCGCATTACCCCTGTTAAGGACGTTATCGAGCCCCGCGTAAAAGTGGAAGGCCCCGGCGGTCAGTTCCCCGGCGTTATAGCCAAGGTGGATACCGTTGGTTCCGGCAAGACCCATGTTCTGCGCGGCATGGCGGTCGTTACCGCCGGTCCGATAGTGGGCTTCCAGGAGGGCATTATCGACATGAGCGGCCCGGGTGCGGAATACACTCCGTTCTCCAAGCTTCTCAATCTGGTAATGGTCTGCACTCAGGTGGAAGGCGTGCATCAGCATGAATATGAGCATGCGGTGCGTATAGCGGGTCTGCGTGCGGCAACGTTCGTAGGTGAGCTTGGACGTAACGTTACCCCCGACGAAACCAAGGAATTTGAGACCCTTGGTATCCGTGAGGGCCTGGAGAAGTATCCCAATCTGCCCCGCGTAGGCTATGTCCACATGCTGCAGAGCCAGGGCCTGCTGCACGACACCTATGTTTACGGTGTTGACGCAAAGCGCACTCTGACCACCATAATCTACCCCACCGAGACGATGGACGGTGCCATCATAAGCGGTAACTGCGTTTCCGCCTGCGATAAGAACACCACCTATCATCACCAGAACAACCCCGTTGTTGCCGATCTGTTTGAACAGCACGGTAAGACGCTGAATTATGTTTGCAACATAATCACCAACGAGAATGTTTACCTGGCCGACAAGCAGCGTTCCTCCGACTGGAGCGCAAAGCTGTGCAGGCTCCTTGACCTTGACGGCGTTATAGTGAGCCAGGAAGGTTTCGGCAACCCCGATACCGACCTTATCATGAACACCAAGAAGATCGAGCAGGTTGGCGTAAAGACCACCATCATAACCGACGAATACGCCGGTCAGGACGGTAAGAGCCAGTCTCTGGCCGATGCCGACCCGCTGGCCGATGCCGTTGTTACCGGCGGCAATGCCAACATGACCATAGTCCTGCCCAAGATGGACAAGGTTATCGGTACTCTCGATTATGTGGATAAGATCGCCGGCGGCCATGCGGGTTCCCTCAGGCCGGACGGCACCATAGAGGCCGAACTTCAGGTCATCACGGGTGCCACCAACGAAATGGGCTTTAACTGCCTGAGCGCAAGGTAAAGCCGGAAAGGAGACACTGATAATGAGTTATCGTGTAGTACACTACATCAACCAGTTCTTCGCCCAGATAGGCGGTGAGGAAATGGCTCATATCGCTCCCGAACTCAGGGAAGGCGCAATCGGCCCCGGTACCGCATTTAACGCGGCTTGGAATGGCGAAGCGGAAGTGGTAAACACCATCGTCTGCGGCGACTCCCACTTTGCGGAGCATGAAAAGGAAGCCAAGACCCAGATTCTTGCTTGGGTCAAGGAACTCAAGCCCGACCTGTTCATCGCAGGTCCCGCATTCAACGCCGGCCGTTACGGCTATGCTTGCGCCAACATCGCGCTTGCTGTTAAGGAGGAGCTTGGCATACCCGTACTTACCGGTATGTACGAAGAAAACCCCGGCGCAGATCTGAAGGATAAGATACTTATCGTTGCCACCGCCAACAGCGCAGCCGGCATGCGTAAGGCCGCTCCCGTCATGGCAAAGCTTGCTCTCAAGCTTGTCAAGGGTGAAAAGCTCGGCGCATCCTGCGAGGACGGTTACATGAACAACGGTATCCGCGTAAACTTCTTCGAAAAGGAACGCGGTTCAAGGCGTGCCGTGAAGATGCTGCTCAACAAGCTTGCTGACAAGCCCTTCACCACCGAATATCCCATGCCTTCCTTCGACCGCGTTGCCCCCAATCCCGCCGTTAAGGATCTGAGCAAGGCCACCATCGCGCTTTGCACCAGCGGCGGTATCGTGCCCAAGGGCAACCCCGATCACATTGAATCCTCCTCCGCGTCCCACTATGGCGAATACAATATAGCGGGCGTGCAGGTACTTACCAGCGAAACCTATGAAACTGCCCACGGCGGATACGACCCCGTATATGCCAACGATAACCCCAACAGGGTTCTGCCCGTTGACGTAATGCGCGAGTTCGAACGCGAAGGCAAGATCGGCAAGCTGCATGACTACTTCTACACCACCGTCGGTAACGGTACCGCAGTTGCGAGCGCGAAAAAGTTCGCCGCGGAATATGCCCAGAAGCTTAAGCAGGCGGGCGTAAACGCCGTTATCATGACATCGACCTGAGGAACCTGCACGCGTTGCGGTGCAACGATGGTCAAAGAAATCGAAAGGGCCGGCATACCTGTGGTTCACATGTGTACCGTTACCCCCATCTCCATGACGGTTGGCGCGAACAGGATTGTTCCCACCATCGCCATACCCCATCCCCTTGGCAACCCCGCGCTTGCTCCCGAAGAGGAATACGCACTGCGCAAGAAGCTGGTGACCCGTGCGCTTGAAGCACTGACCACCGAAGTTGAGGATCAGACCATATTCGAGGTTTGATCTCCTAACGCAAAGGGCTAACAAAACGAACTCATACCCTGCGGCTCCTTTCGGGGTCGCAGGGTAGAGAAATAAAGAAACCGGAGCGAAAAGAATATGAGCAAGATCTATGATGTTATAGTCCTTGGCGCAGGCCCTGCCGGCCTTACTGCCGGCCTTTATGCGGGTCGTGCGCGCTTAAGCACCCTTATTATTGAAAAAGGCCAGGATGGCGGCCAGATAGCCATCACCAATGAAATTGAAAATTACCCCGGCGCACAGCTTGAAGGCGAATCCGGCCCAAGCCTTATTGCCCGCATGACCAAGCAGGCTGAAAAGTTCGGCGTTGAGCGTGCGCGCGATTCTATAAAGAGCGTTGAGCTTACCGGTGAAGTGAAAAAGCTTGTCGGTGTAAAGGGCGAGTATCAGGCAAAGACCGTTATACTTGCGACCGGTGCATTCCCCCGTCCGATAGGCTGCAAGAACGAAGGGCAGTTCGTGGGCAAGGGCATTTCCTTCTGCGCCACCTGCGATGCGGCTTTCTTCGAGGATATGGAAGTTTACGTGGTCGGCGGCGGCGATGCCGCAGTTGAGGAAGCCATGTACCTGACCAAATTTGCCCGTAAGGTTACCCTTATCCACAGGCGTAACGAGCTGCGTGCGGCAAAGTCCATTCAGGAAAAGGCTTTCAAGAACGAAAAGCTTCACTTTATGTGGGATACCGTTGTTGACGAGGTAGACGGTGACGAAATACTTACCAAGATGGTAGTTAAGAACACCAAGACCGGTGAGCTTACCACCATCGAGGCCGATGAGGATGACGGTATGTTCGGTCTGTTCGGCTTTATAGGGCTGCTTCCCAACACTGCGCTGTATGAAGGCCAGATCAACATGGAAAACGGCTACATCCGCACCGACGATGATATGCATACAAACATTGAAGGCGTTTACGCCGCGGGCGATCTGCGTGTGAAGAGCCTCCGTCAGGTCGTAACGGCCGCCGCCGACGGCGCAATTGCCGCAATGCAGGCCGAAAAGTATATTGCGGATCACAAAGAATAAGTTTATTATAGTATTACTATAAACCAAGGAGGATAAACTCATGTTGGAAGTTGATAAGACTACATTTGAAGCGGAAGTGCTTCAGGCCACCGGTAAGGTGCTGGTAGACTTTTACGGTGACGGCTGCGTGCCCTGTGCCGCTCTGATGCCCTATGTACACGGCTTTGCCGATACCTATGGCGACAAGCTTAAGTTCTGCGCACTCAACACCACCAAGGCTCGCCGTCTTGCGATATCTCAGAAGGTGCTCGGTCTGCCCGTTATAGCCATATACGAGAACGGCGAGATGATCGATTCCCTTGTCAAGGACGATGCTACTCCCGAAAACGTTGAGGAAATGATAAAGAAGCATATCGGCTGATAACCGATATGCTCCTTACCCGCCGCAAATACGGCAAAATAAGATAGGATGCCGAAGGGCTTTCTATAAATTAAGGGAAAAGGAGGATGTGGCATGAGCATTTTAGCTGGCCAGAAGGTCATCATAATCGGTGACCGTGACGGCGTTCCGGGACAAGCCATTGAGCTGTGCGCCAAGAGCGCAGGCGCAGATGTTGTCTTCTCCTCTACGGAGTGCTTTGTCTGAACGTCCGCCGGTGCAATGGATCTGGAAAACCAGAGGCGCGTCAAGACCTTAGCCGAACAGTATGGTCCGGAGAACACTGTTGTTCTTCTGGGTGCTGCTGAAGGTGAGGCGGCCGGTCTCGCAGCCGAGACTGTGACCAATGGCGACCCGACGTATGCAGGTCCGTTGACAGGAGTCCAGTTGGGACTCAGGGTGTATCATGTGTGCGAGCCTGAAGTAAAGGAAGAATTCGATCCTGACGTATATAGCGAGCAGGTAGAAATGATGGAGATGGTTCTTGACGTTGACGATATAGTTAACGAAATGAGCTCCGTCCGCGAACAGTACTGCAAATATTAAGGCATTCACACGCGGGGCGCAGGCGTAAGCCCGCGCCCCGACCTTCCTAAGTACAATTGCAAATTTAGCGCGCAACGCGCTTTTTTGAAAAATAAATATTATTCGAAAGGATAGATGTAACAATGAAAAGCGTTATAAAGGGTGCAGGTTACATACTTGTACATACTCCCGATATGGTTATCCATAACGGCACCACGCAGACCACCGAACGCGTAGTTAATCCCGAAAGTGAGTACCTTAAGGAGCTGCCGCAGCATATCCGCAGCTTTGATCAGGTACTTTCTTATTATCCGAATCAGGTATACATCGGCAATGCTACCCCCGATGAGCTTGCGGAAATCCCCCAGCCTTGGTATGACAAGGAATGCCCCCATACCGAGCGTTACGGTCAGTTCGGTCAGATAATGCCGCAGGAGGAGTTCCTGCTGCTCATGCAGGCGTGTGACGTGTTCGAGCTTGTAAAGCTTGACAAGAACTTCGTTGCAAAGTACCGTGATCAGCTTGCCGCCAACGAAATAATTGACGAAAGCATAATGGCGCGCGTAAACGAGGGTATAGAGCTTGCCGAAATCGAGCGCCTTGTCGCCGAAGAACATTCCGAAGGTCTTTATCACGAGGGTGCACTCGTCGGTTGCGTGAACCGCGCACACGACATAGACGTTAACCTTTCCGCCCACACGATGCATGAAAACCTTGTCAGCAAGGCTTCCTGCGTGGTGGCAATACTCAGCGGCATAAAGAATGCCGGCATCAACAAGGAAGACGTTGAATACGTTATAGATTGCTGCGAAGAAGCTTGCGGCGATATGAATCAGCGCGGCGGCGGCAACTTTGCAAAGTCCGTTGCGGAAATAGCGGGCCTTAATGCGGCAACCGGTTCCGATACCCGTGGATTCTGCGCGGGTCCCGCCCATGCAATGGTAGAGGCCGCAAGCCTTGTTGCAAGCGGCGCATATAAGACCGTTGTGGTAACCGCAGGCGGCTGCACCGCCAAGCTTGGCATGAACGGCAAGGACCACGTTAAGAAGGGTCTGCCCGTGCTTGAGGATATGCTGGGCGGCTTTGCCGTTGTGGTAAGTCAGGATGACGGTGTAAGCCCCGTTGTGGATCTCGGCATACTGGGTCGCCACACCGTGGGTACCGGCTCCGCACCGCAGGCCGTTATAGGCAGCCTTGTTACCGATCCGCTCGAAAGGGCCGGATTGAAGGTCACCGATGTCGATAAGTTCTCCCCCGAAATGCAGAACCCCGATATCACCAAGCCCGCAGGCGCAGGTGACGTGCCGCTGGCCAACTACAAGATGATAGCCGCTCTTGCCGTAAAACGCGGTGACATTCAGAAGAGCGAGCTTGCTTCCTTCACCAAGGAGCACGGCCTTACCGGTTGGGCTCCCACTCAGGGACATATTCCTTCCGGCGTACCGTACATCGGCTTTGCCCGCAACGACATAATGGCCGGCAAGATCAATCGCGTTATGATAATCGGCAAGGGTTCGCTGTTCCTTGGCCGCATGACCAACCTGTTCGACGGCGTATCGTTTGTTATCGAAGCCAATAAGGGCGAAAACAAGGCCGAGGCCGGCGTGAGCGAGGACGAAGTCAAGAAGATGATAGCCAAGGCCATGCGCGAGTTTGCTTCATCCCTTATGGGAAACGAAGAATAAGGCAGGTGCGCAGCATGGGCAGCATTGAAAAAATAATCGCGCAGTCTTTCCTTAAAATGGCGGAAGGGCTTGAAACCGGCGCGTTCATGGATCGCCCGAAGATCGCCCTTACCGGAATGGGCAGCGAGCATGGCGAGGAAAACGCCATGGCTGCCGCGAAAATGGCTGCAAAGCGCGGAGTTGACGTATATTACATCGGCTCACTCACTGCGGAAGGCGTAACCACCATACCCGTGGCCAACGATGAGGAAGGCCACAAGAAGATGGAAGAACTGCTCAACGAACATGTGGTTGACGGCGCAGTTACCATGCACTATCCGTTCCCGATAGGCGTAAGCACCGTGGGTCGTGCCATAACCCCCGCTCGCGGCAAGGAAATGTTCATTGCCAACACCACGGGCACGTCAAGCTCCGACAGGATAGAGGGCATGATCAAGAATGCCGTTTCGGGTATAATAACCGCAAAGGCGTGCGGCATTGAAAACCCCACCGTGGGCATACTGAACGTTGACGGTGCAAGGCAGACTGAAATGGCACTTAACCAGCTTAAGGCCAACGGTTACGAATTCACATGGGCGGAATCCGCACGTGCGGACGGCGGCGCGGTAATGCGCGGCAATGACGTGCTTGGCGGCACTCCCGATGTGCTTGTTACCGATTCGCTTACGGGCAACGTGCTTGTTAAGATGCTTGCGGCATTTACTACCGGCGGCAGTTTCGAATCCACGGGCTTCGGCTATGGCCCGGGTATAGGCCGTGATTATGACAAGCTTATACTTATAATCAGCCGTGCTTCCGGCGCACCGCTTATTGCAAACGCACTCGAATACGCGGCTCAGCTTGTTCGCGGCAACGTGTTTGCAAAGGCCAAGGAAGAATTTGCCAAGGCGGAAAAGGCGGGCCTCAGCGCGATACTTGAGGCGCGCAAGGCGGCCTCAAAGCCCGCGGCGGCCGAGGAAAAGGTCGTAAAGCCTGCGGCGGAGCCCTGTACCGCTTCCATAGCGGGTATAGAGGTCATGGACCTTGAGGATGCGGCTCAGGCACTGTGGAAGGAAGGCATCTATGCCGAAACAGGCATGGGTTGCACGGGCCCGCTTGTCATGATGAGCGAAGCCAACCACGCGCGTGCGCTTGAGATACTCAAGAAGGCCGGCTATGTCGGCTGATATGCTAAGGAGAATGACATGAAAGTTATCGACCTTATTCAAAAATGCGAAAAGGATATGACCGCTGCCGAAATAATGGATGCGGTTGCCAAGGAAAACCGTCAGGTTGACCTTATGTTTGCCGAATCACGCACGGATGATGCGGGCTACCTTACATGGGATGCCGAGAACTGGACGAGCGTGGACGGTAAAAGGTTTATCGTTACCTATTCGCTTGACGGGCGTGTGCTCAGCGAATACGGCACATACAACAAGTATGACATGCGCGGCGTTTTCGAACCCGAAAAGGCGAAGGAAATCCGCCTGAACTGACATATGCTTTACTTTGGCGCGATGGGGTATGGACTCTGTCGCGCCATTGCTTTATAAAATGCTTTTGAAGTGGCCGATATGGTGGTATAATCAGAATTGCTTTAGCGAATACGATAAAGGAGCAAAACAACAATGGAACTCAACCTTAAAAACCTGAACCTTGAACAGCTTATCGACAAAGCGGGCGACCTTGCCAAAAAGATAGGTGAGGACAAGAAACTGCTTGAAAGCTTCACCAAGGATCCTGTAAAGACCCTTGAATCAAAGCTTGGCATAGACCTGCCCGATGAACAGATCAAAAAGCTTGCCGATGCGATAAAGGCCAAATTGAACCTTGACAAGGCAAGCAGCATCATAAGCGGTATAGGTAAGCTTTTCGGCTAAAAAGGCCGTCTGAACCGAATTTGAGCAAAACGGCACGGCCTTACCTTGGCCGATGAACCGTAAAGATCAACCACGACCGAACGATAAAAACACCGTCTGCCTATCACTTGTGTGGGCTGACGGTGTTTTTTATGCAAAAAAGCATCCGCATGATTGTTACCGTGCGGATGCCGAATTGAATTTCAATCTTTATCAGTATTCTATCTTTTCGCTCATGGGAAGCTCCAGAAGCTCGGGATTTTCAAGCAGCTTTTTGAGCAGACGGATGGTTTTTGAATAATAATATCCATCGGCAATGCGCTCGTCTATGGTAAGGCCAAGGTCAACACTGTCCTTCATTTCATATGTACCGTCCGCCTTGAAGAAGGGGTTCATTTTTCTTTCACCCACAACGCAGAATATTGAGCATGTGCCCCAATTGGTAAGGTGGTGATAGCCGCTTTTGAGCTTGATTGAACCGAGGTTTGTAAGCAGCGCGGAGGAATAATACGGGTCAGACCCTATGAGAAATTCGGGGCACCAGCCGTGCTTGTCCAGCTTGGTTATAAGGTACACAAGGAACTTTGAAAGAAAGCGCGGCATTTTGTTGATTATGTCCATGCTGTTGCTCGATGTGTCAAGCTGATCACCGCGGCAGGATGAAATCTGCTTATAAAGCTTTGCCCTGAGTGAATCAATGGTATCATCGGGGTCGGCATAGACGATGGCAAGCGCCTCCGCACCGTCATCGCTGAAGAGCTTTTTGACAACGAATGCGGCGGATATCGTATTGCGCTGATAAACGTTTTTGTTCGCGATAAAGCGATTCATCTTGGGACGAAGCGTTATCGTTTTCAGAAGTGCTGCCACGATGATGTGGAACATGGTGAACGGAAAATCCGTTTTCTCCGCATTGCGCTTGGCCAGGTATGCGTTTATTCCCGAAAGGTCAATGCGTTCCGAAATATATGCTTCGTTATCGCAGCGGTTGGGGTAAAGCAACGGCACGATAAAATGCATCGGGTCAAGCTCTCTTAGGAGCCGCCCGTCTTTACGGTCGCCAAGGCGGCGTTTTTTGGTTTCCATGGAATAAGTCCTCCGGATAAAAAATATAAAACCATGCATATAATACCATCTATTTGTCCCGTTGGCACGGCTTTTTTGACAGAAAAGTGTATTTTTCGCAAAAAAACCATTCGGCGAGCTGCGTGAGGGGATAATTGGTACCCTTTTCTTCTTATATTAAATTTACACTATTGAAGAAGAACGGGATATATGGTAAAATAAAGTATGCAAATAGAACGGCTGAAACTGAATGAATTTCGCAATTATGAAGCGCTTTTGCTCAAGCCCGACAGCGCCCTTAACGTCATTGTCGGTGAAAATGCGCAGGGCAAGACCAATGCAGTGGAAGCCGTGTTTTTGTGCGCCTTTGGCCGATCTCATAGGACCGCTAAGGAAGGCGAACTTATTCGTTCGGGCTACAGCGGCGCATATGTCGGCGCGGATATTGCTACGGTGAACGGCTCACGGAGCATTGAAATAAAGCTTAAATGCGGCGAACGCAAGCAGATATTCATAAACAGCCTTTTGACAAAGCGCACGGGCGAGCTTATGGGCGCACTGAACGCAGTGATGTTTTCACCCGAGGATCTTGAACTTGTTAAGGGTGCGCCGAGCGAACGGCGCAGGTTCATGGATATGGAGCTGAGCCAGTTAAGGCCCGCCTATTATTACACGCTTCAGCGGTACAATGCCGCGCTGAAGCAACGCAATGCCTTGCTCAAACCCGAGGGCAGGGTGGATGTAAACTCTATCCGTTCGCAGCTTTACGTTTGGGACGAACTGCTTAGCGTGACGGGCGCCGAAATAATGAAAATGCGGTTTGAATTCGTTGAAAGGCTTGGCCTTATAGCAAGCAGACTGCATAAGCAAATATCGGGCGAAAGGGAAACGCTGTTTGTAAGGTATGCGCCCGATGTTGACGTTGAAAGGCTTGGCGGTGGGGACATACAGGCCGCACTGAGTGAGGCACTGTATAACGGCGCGCTTGATGATATTCGCCGCGGGTATACGGGCGTCGGACCGCATAGAGATGAGTTGGAACTGAACCTTAACGGTGCAAACGTAAGGTCGTTCGGAAGTCAGGGTCAGCAAAGAACGGCGGCGTTGAGCCTGAAACTGAGCGAATTGGAGCTTATCAAGGCCGAAACGGGTGAGAACCCCGTACTGCTGCTTGACGATGTCTTAAGCGAACTTGATGAACCGCGCCAAAGGGCACTGCTTGAAGCCATGAGCGGTTGCCAAACGTTTTTGACCTGTACAACGCTTGAGGGGCTGAAACGTGCGGGCATGAAGGGAATAAATGCATGGCGTTGCAGGGCGGGTACTCTTGAAAGGGAGTAACGCCGTAAAGAGAAAAGTATCGGGCCGCATGGCCGATAACATTTTGAGATAAGGAGAAAAGTGATTATGAGTGAGAATACCGGATATGATGCTTCGCAAATTCAGGTACTTGAAGGACTTGAAGCGGTAAAGCGCCGCCCGGGCATGTATATAGGCTCAACGGATTTCCACGGATTGCATCATTTGGTAAAGGAACTTGTGGATAACGCCATTGACGAAGCAATGGGCGGCTATTGCGAACACATTGAAATAACCGTGCACGGGGACAATTCCGTCACCGTTTCCGATAACGGCCGCGGCATACCCGTTGATATGCATGAAAAAATGCACAAGAGCGCACTTGAAGTGGCACTTACCGTGCTGCATGCGGGCGGCAAGTTCGGCGGCAGCGGCTATAAAGTATCGGGCGGACTGCACGGCGTTGGTCTGAGCGTTGTAAACGCACTTTCAACGTGGCTTGTGGCGGAGGTTAAACGCGGCGGTAAGCTGTATTATCAGGAATACTCATTCGGTGAGCCCAAGGCTCCCGTTAAGGCGATAAAGGACGTTGCCGAGGGTGAGACCGGCACAAGCATAACATTCCTTGCCAATGACAAGATTTTTGATGAGGTAAACTATAACTTTGACATATTGGCGGACAGAATGCGCGAACTTGCCTTCCTTAACGCGGGTGTGCGCATTACCGTAAGCGACGAACGCGCCGAATCCCCTGATGTGCGCTCCTTCTGCTATGAGGGCGGCATTGTGAACTTCGTAAAGCACCTTAACCGCAAGAAAACCGTGCTGCACGAGGAACCCATATATATAACCGCAAGCCGTAACGAACCCGAAAAGCAGGAAGTTGCAACGGTTGAGGTGGCACTTCAGTATAATGACGATTATAACGAAAACATATTTACATTTGCGAACAACATAAACACGGGCGAGGGCGGCAGCCATCTTGTGGGCTTTAGAAGTGCGCTTACGAGAAGCCTTAACGAATACGCAAAGAAGTATAAACTGCTCAAGGAAAACGACGATGCACTCAAGGGCGAGGATATGCGTGAGGGCTTGAGCGCGATAATAAGCGTAAAGCTTGTTGAACCACAGTTTGAGGGTCAGACCAAAACAAAGCTCGGCAACGCATACGTTCGCTCTCTTGTTGACAGTGCCGTGAGTGACGGTTTGAGCACTTATCTTGAGGAACACCCTGCTGAAGCCAAGGCAATAGTCGAAAAGTGCATAACCGCGGCACGCGCAAGAGATGCCGCACGCAAGGCAAGGGAGCTTACCCGCCGCAAGACCGCACTTGATTCCACAAGCTTACCCGGCAAGCTTACTGACTGCACGGAAAGGGACCCCGAAAAGTGCGAAATATTCATAGTCGAGGGCGACAGCGCAGGCGGCAGCGCGAAGATGGGACGCGATCCCGCGCATCAGGCCATATTGCCGCTGCGCGGTAAGATACTCAACGTTGAAAAAACGCGCATGGACAAGATATTGGCCAACAATGAAATACGTGCAATGATAACCGCATTCGGCGCGGGCATAGACGATGATTTTGACACGAGCAAGCTTAGGTATCACAAAATAGTCTGCATGACCGATGCCGACGTTGACGGAAGCCACATAAGGATACTGATGCTTACGTTCTTCTTCCGCCACATGAGGCCGCTTATAGAGCAGGGCTATGTGTACGTTGCACAGCCTCCGCTTTACAGGATAACAAAGGGTAAGAACATCTACTATGCCTATTCGGATGAGGAACTGAACGACACGCTCAACCGCATAGGGCGCGAGCCTAAGCCCCTTATAAACCGCTATAAAGGTCTTGGTGAGATGAACCCCGAACAGCTTTGGGAGACCACAATGGATCCCGAGCGCAGGATAATGCTTCAGGTTCACCTTGAGGATGCCATGCGGGCGGATGAAATATTCTCCGTGCTGATGGGCGACAAGGTTGAGCCCAGACGCGAATTTATCGAAAACAACAGCAAACTTGTTGTCGACCTTGATGTTTGATGGAGGTAACGACCGTGAACGAGAACGAAATAAGCCGCATAAGGCCGCTTGATATTGAACAGGAAATGAAAAAATCCTTCATTTCCTATGCTATGGCCGTTATAATCAACCGCGCCCTGCCCGATGTCAGGGACGGACTTAAACCCGTACACAGGCGCATACTCTATTCAATGGACGAACAGGGCTTTACAAGCGATAAGCCTTTCCATAAGAGTGCGCGTATAGTGGGCGATGTGCTCGGTAAATACCATCCGCACGGAGATTCAAGCGTATATGATGCAATGGTAAGACTTGCGCAGGACTTCAACAGTCGCTATATGCTTGTTGAAGGGCAAGGCAACTTTGGCAGTGTAGACGGTGACGGTGCGGCCGCAATGCGATATACCGAGGCGCGCCTTTCAAAGCTTGCGGATGAAATGATGGCTGATATAGGCAAAAACACCGTTGATTTCATGCCCAACTTTGATGAAACGCTTATGCAACCCAAGGTACTGCCGAGCCGCTATCCAAATCTGCTTGTTAACGGTTCCGGCGGCATAGCCGTAGGTATGGCCACCAACATTCCGCCGCACAACCTTGGCGAAACAATAGATGCTTACGTTGCTATGCTTGACGACCCCGAAATTTCCGTTGAAGAACTTATGAGCTACATCCCGGGTCCCGACTTCCCAACGGGCGGCATAATAATGGGCAATGCGGGCATAAGGCAGGCATACCGCACGGGTCGCGGCCGCATAATAGTTCGCGCTCGCGCCGAAATAGAGGAAACGGGCAACGGCAAAAGCCGCATAATCGTAACGGAAATACCGTATCAGGTGAACAAGGCGCGGCTTGTTGAAAAGATTGCCGAGCTTGTGCATGACAAGCGCATAGAGGGCATAAGCGACCTTAGGGATGCAAGCGACCGCAAGGGACTTAGAATAATAATCGACTTGAAACGCGATGTTAATGCAAACGTGGTGCTGAACCAGCTTTATAAGCACACTCAGATGCAGGATACGTTCGGCGTAATCATGCTTTGCCTTGTGGATGGCGAACCGAAGGTGTTGAACCTTAGAGAAATGCTTTACAATTACATGCGTTTCCAAGAGGATGTTGTTACACGCCGCACGCAGTATGACCTTGATAAGGCACGCGAGAGATTGCACATATTGGAAGGGTTGATGATAGCCCTTGACAATATCGATGATATAGTTGAGCTTATAAAGCGCAGTGCGAACAGTGCGGAAGCTAAGGTTGCTCTGTGCGAACGCTACGGTTTGAGTGAAAAGCAGGCACAGGCCATACTGGATATGCGCCTTGCCAGATTGACGGGTCTTGAACGCGACAAGATAATGGACGAGCATGCGGAATTGAGCAAGACTGCCGCCTATTATGAAAGCATACTTGCGGACGAGAATAAGCTGCGCGGCATAATACGCGACGAAATACTTGAAGTGCGCCGCCGCTATGCGGACCCGAGGCGCACCGAAATAGCACCCGCATCCGACGATATAGATCTTGACGATATTATTCAGGAAGAGGATATGGCCGTAACCATGACCCGCATGGGCTATGTAAAGCGCATTGCGGCGGACTCTTACCGCGCACAGAACCGCGGCGGCAAGGGTATAATGGGTCAGACCACGAGAGATGAGGACTTTGTTGAGCATCTGTTCGTTACAAGTACGCATAACAACATAATGTTCTTCACAAACACGGGACGTGCGTTTAAGATAAAGTGCTATAACATACCAGAGGCTTCCCGCACGGCAAAGGGCACGGCGATAGTGAACCTGCTGCAGCTTGCGGGCGGGGAGAAGATAACGGCCGTGTTCCCGATAGACAAGGAAGAGGAAGGTGAATACCTTGTGCTTGCAACCAAATACGGCATTATAAAGAAAACTCCCATGAGCGATTTTGACAACATTCGCAAGGGCGGTATAATAGCGCAGAACCTTAGGGACGGTGACGAGCTTATAAGCGTGCTGCTTTCAAAGGGAGAGGACGATATACTTATCGGCACGAGAGAGGGCAAGTGCGTGCGCTTTAATGAGAGTGACGTAAGACCCATGGGAAGAACCGCAACGGGCGTTAAGGCGATAACGCTTGACGACGATGACGAGGTGGTTGACGCAAACCTTATAGAAGCGGGCATGACGGTGCTTTCGATAACCGAACGCGGCATGGGTAAGCGCACGGACGAAAGTGAGTATCCTTTAAGGCATCGCGGCGGCAAGGGCGTTATAGCCAACGCCATAACCGAAAAGACGGGCAAATTGGCTTGCATGAAGGTTTGCCGTGGGGATGAGGACATAATGCTTATCCGAAACGACGGAACCGTAATGCGCACACCCGTTGAAAAAATAAGCGTATTCTCCCGTAACACGCAGGGCGTAAGGCTTATGCGCGTTGACGAGGGCACGAGGATAGCGAGCGTTGCGCTTGCACCGCACGATAAGGGCGAGGAGAACGAAGAATAATGAGCTTTTTCCTTGCGATAGCCTTCCTGTTCTTTGTGGGAAGCTTGGTCGGCTGGGGGATAGAGGTGGTGTTTCGCCGCTTCTTCTCCTCCGCTAATCCCGAGCGCAAATGGATAAATCCGGGGTTCCTTTCGGGACCCTATTTGCCGTTATACGGTTTTAGCCTTTGTGTACTGTTTTTGCTGGCACTGCTTGAAAAGTACATACCCATAGAAAACGTGACAGCAAGGAAGATTATATTGTTTACGGTAATGGCCGCGGCGGTAACGCTTGTTGAATATATTGCGGGCATGATATCCATAAAGGTTTTGCATGTTAAGCTGTGGGATTATTCGGGACAATGGGGCAACATAAACGGCGTTATCTGCCCGAAATTCACGCTTGGCTGGGCGATATTGAGCGCACTTTACTATTTTCTTGTGCATCCGAAAATAGAAAATGCACTTATATGGCTTGGTAACAACCTTGCGTTTTCGTTTATAATAGGTTTCTTTTACGGCATATTTGTGATAGACCTTGTAAATTCCACGGCATTGCTTGTTAAAATACGCAGCTTTGCAAAGGAAAAGGGCATAATCGTCAAATATGAACAGCTTCGCGAGCATATCCGTAAGAACCGTGAAAGGCGGCTTGAAAAGGCCAAGTTCCTTATGAGCATGGGTCCACGCGGTGCCATTGCGGAGCACCTTAAACAGTATTACGAAAAACTCCGTGACGAGTCGGAAAAGATAAAGCATTCCGACAAGGACGATAAATCGGGAGATGAATAAAATGAGCGGATACGATGTGGTTGTACTCGGCGCGGGACATGCCGGGTGCGAAGCCGCGCTTGCCTCGGCACGAATGGGCATGAACACGGCCGTTATAACGCTTAATCTTGATTCAATAGCAATGATGGCCTGCAACCCCGCAATAGGCGGCACGTCAAAGGGTCAGCTTGTGCGGGAAATAGATGCCCTTGGTGGTGAAATGGGGCTTGCCGCGGATGATGAATTCATCCAAATGCGTATGCTGAACACGGGTAAAGGCCCCGCCGTATACTCTCCCCGTGCGCAGATGGACAAGCGGCGCTATCATGAACGCATGAAGCGCGCACTTGAGGCACAGGAGAATTTAACGCTCGTGCAGGGTGAATGTGCCCAAATCGAAGCCGAATACGGCCATGTGAGCGCGATAAGGCTTTCGGGCGGCGTTGCAAGCGAAGGCGAACGCATTGAATGCAGGGTTGTGATAGTCGCAACAGGCGTGTACCTTAAAAGCCGCATATTGATAGGCGACCGCGTGTGGGAGCAGGGTCCGAGCGGCCTTGCCCGTGCGGAGGGACTTTCGGCATCGCTTGGGGAGCTTGGCTTTGAATTAAGGCGGTTCAAAACGGGCACGCCGCCGAGGGTACTCGGAAGGACGCTTGACTTTGACGAAATGGAAATACAGCGCGGCGATGAACCCGCAAGGCCGTTTTCATTTATGAATGACATGGATATGCGGCCGCAACAGCCGTGCTATCTGACGTATACAAATGCCGCCACGCATAAGGTGATACTTGACAACATACACCGCAGCGCAATGTACTCGGGCCTTATAAATGCAACGGGCACACGCTATTGCCCAAGCATTGAGGATAAGCTTATGCGTTTTGCCGACAAGGACAGGCATCAGCTTTTTATCGAACCCGAGGGGCTTTCGACCGACGAAATGTATGTTCAGGGTATGAGCACAAGTCTGCCCGCGGATGTACAGCGGGATATGTTGCGCACGATACCGGGCATGAAAAACTGCCACATCACACGCTACGGCTACGCCATAGAATACGATTGCATAGATCCGCTTTCGCTTAAAAATACACTTATGAGCAGGGACATTGAGGGATTGTTCTTTGCGGGGCAGATGAACGGCAGCTCAGGTTATGAGGAGGCCGCGGCGCAGGGACTTTATGCGGGCATAAATGCGGCACTTTGGCTGAAACGGGAGGAACCGCTGATATTGTCCCGTGCGGATGCGTACATAGGTGTGCTGTGTGATGATCTTACGGGCAAGGGCACGAACGAGCCTTACAGAATGATGACATCCCGCGCGGAATACAGGCTTTTGTTAAGGCAGGACAATGCCGATGAACGGCTTACCGAAATGGGCAGGCGCACGGGGCTGATAAGCGATGCACGCTATGACCGCCTGAGAAAAAAACAGCAGGAGATTGCCGCAGCGCGGGAAAAACTGCGCACAAGCGTTGCCCCCGAAGAAGCACTGGTACGCCTTATGGAAAGCCGCGGCGAAACGGCGCCGAAAACGGGCATAAGGCTTGCCGAACTTTTGCGGCGCAGGAACATAGGCTACAGCGATTTGCTGATGCTTTATCCCGATAAGGTGGCCGATGTAAGTGCGGAGGCGGCGGAGCAGGTGGAGCTTAACGAACGCTATGCGGGCTACATTGAAAAGGAGCGGCAACACGTTGAAAAGTTTGCCGAGATGGAGAATGCGTTGCTGCCGCATGACACGGATTACAGCCAAATTTCCGGCCTTAGGATAGAAGCACGGCAAAAGCTTAATAAGCATAAGCCTGAAAGCCTTGGACGGGCAAGCAGGATAAGCGGCGTTTCACCTGCGGACATAGCGGTGCTTATGATATGGCTCAAGCGCATGGAGGAAACCAAGAAGCAGCAATGACAAGGGACATTATTTTTTCCGCAATACCGAATGCCACTGCGGAGCAGGCGGATAAGTTTATAAAATACTATGAGCTTATTGCCGAATGGAACGAGAAAATGAACCTTACCGCCATAAAGGGCGAGCAGGAAACGGCGCAAAAGCACTTTGCGGATTCACTGTTGCCGACAGGGCTTATTCCGAACGGTGCAAAATGCATTGATGTGGGCACGGGTGCGGGCTTCCCCGGCATACCGCTTTTGATAATGCGAAATGATATTACTGTAACCTTGCTTGACAGCTTAAATAAGCGGCTTATATTCCTGAATGAGGTTATTTCTGCGCTCGACCTTGGCAAAAGGGCAAAAACGCTTCATATGCGAAGCGAGGATGCCGGCCGCTCCATAGAGCACAGGGATAAATATGACGTTGCGCTGAGCCGTGCGGTAGCGGCGGCAAACGTGCTTACGGAATGGACGGCGCCCTTCCTGAAAAAGGGCGGAGTGAGCATAATGTACAAGGGAGCCGCGGCAAAGGAAGAATTTGAGGCGGCAGAAAATGCACTGACAAAGCTTAATTGTACGGCCAAGCTTATACAATATGCTTCCGACTGGGGCGAAAGGAACATTATACTTGCAAAGAAGCTCGGCCCCACGCCGAAAGCCTATCCGCGCAAGGCGGGCACGGCCGCAAAGAGCCCACTGTGATATTGACATTGACGCGCACACATATATTTTGCTACAATACCCCGTGCGGCATTCTACGCCCGTAACGCGGGGAGTTGTGCGCACAAGACAAGGCCGCATTGCGGCAAACGATTTTTACGAATGGAATGAGGAGGACTTGTCATTATGCCCGTTTTTGATTTTATAAGGAGCAGTGACGGCGCAAAAGGAGCAAAAAGGCTACTTGAGGTCAACGTATCGGCTATTCATCCGAACCCGTATCAGCCGCGCGCCACATTTGATGAGGAAAGCATAGCGGAGCTTGCTCGCTCCATTCAGCAGGTCGGCCTTTTACAGCCGTTGCTTGTAAGGAAGGTGGATGACGGCTATGAACTTGTTGCGGGCGAACGCAGACTGCGCGCGATAACAAGCCTTGGCATGGAAAAGGTGGCCTGCATAGTACAGCAGGACATACAGGATGAATCAAGCGCAATGATGGCACTTATAGAAAACCTGCAAAGGGAGGACCTTCATTATCTTGAGGAGGCGCAGTGCTATCAAAAGTTGCTTGAAACATATGGCCTTACGCAGGAAGAACTTGCCAACCGCCTTGGCAGAAGCCAAAGCTCAATAGCCAATAAAATAAGGCTGCTCAAGCTTTCCGAAGAGGTCAAGACCGCAATGACCGAAAAGCATTTAAGCGAACGCCATGCGCGGGCATTGTTGCGCCTGCCCAACGATAAGGAAAGGCTTGACGCGGTCGAAAAAATAGCCGAAAAGAACCTGAGCGTTAAGGAAACCGAGCAAATGGTTGAAAAAACGCTTAACCGTGCATATGACGAAAAGCAGCCGGGTGCAAAGCCGCGCCCGAAGATAATGCGCATAGTGCGCGATTACAGGCTTTTTATGAACACCATAAATCAGGCGGTGGAACAGCTTAGAGAATCCGGCATGAAGGTGGAGGTTGAACAAACCGACCGCAGTGACGGTGTTGACATCAAAATAAGTGTAACACAGCACTGAAACCCCACAGCCGCAAAAACAAAGGAGATCACACAGAATGGAAAAGTCGAGCACAATTTTGCGCATAAAGAATAAGTTTATAGGCGATAAGGCTTTTTATCAAAGCGTTGTAAAGTTGCTTATACCGATAGTTATTCAGCAGGGCATAACAAGTTTTGTAAACCTGCTTGATAATGTTATGGTCGGCGCACTTTCGACAGCGGCCATATCGGGCGTTGCGATAGTCAATCAGCTTATATTCATATTTAACCTGAGCATATTCGGCTCCCTTTCGGGCCCGAGCATTTATTCCGCACAATATGCGGGCGTGGGCGATGAGGAAGGCGTAAGGAATTGTTTCCGCTTCAAGCTTATAATAGGCACGCTTATATCGGTTGCGGCAATAATTATATTTTCCGTTTTCGGGGAAACGCTTATCGGCCTTTATCTAAATGAGGAGACAAACAGCGCAGAAACGCTTGCCGCAACGCTCAGCCAAGCCAAGGATTATATGTTTGTGATACTGTGGGGGTTGCCGCCGTTCATGCTTTCGCAGGCCTACGGCACATCCCTTAGAGAAACGGGCGATACGGTAGTACCTATGCGCGCAAGCATAATTTCAATAATAACAAACTGCGTGCTGAATTACACGCTTATTTACGGCCACTTCGGCGCACCCGCAATGGGCGTTAAGGGCGCGGCGATAGCAACGGTTATTGCACGTTATCTTGAAACGGCATATATACTCATTCATGTATACAGGCGGCTTGACAAGTATTCATTCCTCCGCGGAGCGTTAAACAATCTGAAAATACCGGCAGAGCTTGTCAAGCAGATTGCCGTAACGGGCGCACCGTTGCTTGCAAACGAATTCCTTTGGAGCACGGCCATTGCAATTAAGAACCAGTGCTTTTCCTACAGGGGGCTTGACGTTGTTGCCGCAACGAACATAACAAGCACCGTTTGGCAGGTGTTTGCGATAATAATGTTTGCAATGGGCTCCGCAATAGCCATAATGGTTGGGCAAAAGCTTGGTGCGGGCGATATAGAGGGTGCACGCCAAACGGATACACGGCTTATATTCATATCGTTCGTGCTGCATATATTCATAGGACTGCTGATAGCCGCACTTTCGGGTGTTATACCCATGATATACAACGTTGAACAAAACGTAAGGGACATGACAAGCGGTATGCTTATTGCGGCGGGCTGTACAATATGGATAAACGCACTTGCCCACGCATCTTACTTTACGATAAGGAGCGGCGGCAGGACCATAATAACGTTCCTGCTTGACAGCGTGTTTACGCTTGTTATAGTGGTGCCGGTTGCGTATTTCCTTTGCTACTGCACAAGTATGGATGTCAGGGTGGTATACGGCCTTGTTGAGCTTACCAACATGATAAAATTCCTTATAGCACTGCCGATATTGATATCGGGCTCGTGGGCAAGGAACGTTATAAACATAGAAAAATAGCTGTGCATACTGCGGTGTGCGGGGAGGAACAGCCATGAAGAGCAAACGCCAGAATTATGACAGCGTGCAGAGCCTTATAATAGCAACGGCCGCAAAGCTTTTTACCGAAAACGGTGCGGACGGGACAAGCCTTAACGACATTGCCAAGGCCGCAAACCTTGCCAAGGGCACGTTGTACTATTATTACCCTGCCAAGGATGAGCTTATTGCGGATGTTGCCCGTACCCACGGCGATTGGCTTGGGGATACGGTTTTGGCATGGGCGGAAACGTTGCAACGCGATACGGACGCATATGATGCAATGAAAAGCCTTATACAGCAGCTTTTATGGGATGAAATGCACACAAAGCTTCATGTTGTGCTTTGCGCACATGCGGCGGTGCGCGGCGGCGAGCTGAATGAGCTTATTGAAACCATGCGTAAAAAGTGGGCATTGATGCTTGAGGTGGGGTCGCTGAAACTGCAATCGAATGATGCACGTACAATACGCTCACGAAGCGGATCTTTTTTCTCAATGGCGGTTGGCTACATGGCAAAAACCGACATATCGGATGAGGATATAGACGAGTTTGTCGGCATTTTTCTTGCCAAATAGATAAAAACAGAATAATAAATCACATGGGCGGTTGCAAAGCCGCCTTTTTTGGTGGTAAAATATATATGCGCGTTTGCGTAAATAATTAAGAAAGGACAGAAAGACCCAACATGGATGCAGGGCCTTGTCCCGATTGCGGGAACAAAATGAATATTTGGACGGCCGCACTCCGACTTGTCGTGGGTATCTGTTCGCGTGATATCGCATAAAATGTGATATCGCGTTAAAATATCCGTTATAAATTGCAGGCAGACCGTCCGTAAAAAAGGAGGTTTGCTTTTTTATGACTCAGGAAACTGTTTTGGAACTGACAGAGCTGCTTCAGGGCAGAAAATACGGTGAGGTCAAGCTTATCGTACAGCAGATGAACGAGGTGGACGCTGCGGAGGCGATAGAGGACATATTCGACGAATCCGGCGACGGTGAAACGCTTATAAAGCTTTTTCGCCTGCTTCCAAAGGATACCGCGGCGGAAGCGTTTGCATACATACACGGCGATGTAAGGCAACGACTTATTGAACTGCTTAGCGATACCGAGCTTAGCTATATACTTGACGACCTTTACCTTGACGACTACGTTGACCTTGTGGAGGAAATGCCCTCAAACGTGGTAAAAAGGCTTATGCAGGTATCAAGCCCCGAAAACAGAAGCCTTATAAACGAATATTTAAGGTATCCCAAGGATTCAGCGGGCAGCCTTATGACAAACGAATACGTTTACTTGAAGCCGCGCCTTACGGTGGAGCAGGCGTTCGGCGTTATACGCAGCACGGGTATAGATAAGGAAACGATATACACCTGCTATGTAATATCGGGCGAAAGGCGGCTTGAGGGCGTTATAACCATAAAAGAACTGCTGCTTGCCGACCCTAAAAGCGCGGTGGGCGACATTATGAATACGAACGTTATCCACGCCCATACCGTTGACGACAGGGAGGAAGTTGCAAAGCTTTTTTATAAGTATGACATGATTGCACTGCCCGTTGTTGACAATGAGGAAAGGCTTGTGGGCATAATCACGGTTGACGATGCCGTGGACGTGTTGCAAGAAGAGAATACCGAGGACTTTGAAAAAATGGCAGGTATGGCGCCGAGCGAAGAGGAGTATTTGAAAACTCCCGTTTGGAAGCTTGCCAAAAACAGAATAGTATGGCTTGCCGCACTTATGCTTTCAAGCATGGTGACGGGCGCAATGCTTGAGCATTTTGAGGCGGCAATAGCGGCCGTGCCGCTGCTTGTAAGTTTTATACCCATGCTTATGGATACGGGCGGAAACAGCGGAACACAGGCCTCAACAATGGTAATACGCGGACTTGCGCTGGATGAAATAGAACCGCGGGATGCGGCGCGTGTTTGGTTTAAGGAAATAAGGGTAGCACTGCTTGTAAGTGCCGCGCTTGCGCTTATTAACTTTGTACGTATAGTGGTTCAGTACAATGATGCAGCCGTTGCGGCAATAGTATCGCTTACGCTTATCGCAACGGTGTGCATTGCAAAGTCGCTCGGGTGCCTTTTGCCTCTTCTTGCAAAAAGGCTGAAGCTTGACCCCGCACTTATGGCAACGCCCGTACTTACCACCGTTACCGATGCCGCAAGCATATTGGTTTATTTTTCGCTTACGATGAAGCTGCTCGGCAACAGGCTGTGAATTAATAGTCAAATAAAATGAGCCTAATACGGTTGCGTTCCGTGCGCGTGGAGTGATAAAATATACTGTATGAAAAGGGCAGATCTTCTTTTGGCCGCGGGTGCGGCAGTCGTGGCGGTGATATTGTTTTTACTGCTTGACGGTACGGCGGGCAATGAGGCCATTATTTACTTAAACGGAGAGGAATATGCCCGAATGTCGCTTTATGTTAAGGATACCCTATGCATAGATCAGGGCGACGGTAAAATAAACATTATAGAAACGGATGGGCGCGGCGGCGTTAGAATGCAAAGCTCAAGCTGCAAAAACCGGATATGCGTGGATCAGGGTTGGCTTGAGGCTAACGGCGCGGACAATGCCGAATGGATAGTGTGTCTGCCAAACGGCATAAGCATTTGCATTGCCGAGGGCGAACGATGAACACATCTAAGCTTACAAGGGGCGCATTGCTTGCATCGCTTATGCTTGCGCTCGGCTATGTTGAATCGCTCCTGCCCGCATTCTCAAGCGTGCCGGGCGTAAAGCTCGGGCTTGCGAATACGGTGCTGATGTACGCACTGTACCTTACGGATACAAAAAGTGCATTGGCATTGGCGGTGATAAAGGTGGCGCTCAGTGCGTTTTTATACGGAAGTCCCGCGGCTGTGATATACAGCATAAGCGGAGCGGCGGTCAGCATGGCAGCGATGGTTTTGCTCATGCGCACGGGCAAATTTTCACCCACGGGCGTCGGCATCGGCGGTGCGATAGGGCATAATGTAGGTCAATGTGCTGCTGCTGCGGCGGTGATAGGTATTGCACCCATAGCCGCATATTTGCCGATATTGCTCATCAGCGGTGTGCTGACGGGCTTTGTAACAGGTACGGTTACGGCGTTGCTTATAAAGCATTTGCGCCGATCCAAATAAATTAAGCTTAATGTTTACCTTTATGGTGGCGGAGGGCTTAAATAAACGAAAGGAATCACGAACATGAAAAAAATACCCGCATGGCTGTTGTTGTGCATCATTTCCGTTATTGCAGGTCTTGCACTGGGCTTTACAAATGCCCTTACCGAGGATGTTATTGCCGAAAACGATGCCGCCAAAAGCGAACTTGCAAGAAAGACCGTTATGGCGGAGGCGGACGAGTTTGTGGAGCTGGAGCTTGATAATAACGGCGATATAGGCTACTGCTATCAGGCCAAAAAGAGCGGGGAAACTATAGGCTATGTCGCCATGGCAACCGCTAACGGCTACGGCGGGGTAATAGAGGTGACCGTTGGTATTGACACGAACGGCATCATAACGGGCATAAGTTGCGGCGGTTCCGATTTTAACGAGACTGCGGGCCTTGGCGCAAAGGTGAAGGAAGCCGCATTTACCGACCAGTTTGCGGGTATGAGCGGCCCCGTTAGCATAACCAAGGATGGTGGCGAGGTGGATGCCGTAACAGCCGCATCAAGAAGTTCCCGTGCGGTATGCACCGCCGTGAACGCCGCCTGCGATTACGTGGCAGGTATCATGGGTGCAAATTAACGCCCTTTGTACGGCGAACGGCAAGTATTGTTTCTGCATGGCCAAATTAGGCACATTCGGGGCGATGAGCACAAAAGAATATAACTATTGGGGCAGCATTGACTGCCCCGTTTTTGATAATGGAACAAAAGGGATTTTTTGAAAGTGTATATGATATCGTGCGGCGAATACCGCGCGGCAAGGTGCTTTCATACGGAATGATAGCCTGCATGCTCGGCTATCCGAACAGGGCGCGCTATGTGGGCTACGCCATGCGCTGCTGCCCCGATGACATACCGTGGCAGCGCGTTGTTAAGGCGGACGGAAGCATCGCCGGCGGCGGTCACGCCGAGCTTAGACGTGCATTGCTTGCGGACGAAGGGGTTTCCTTCCTGCCCGACGGACGAGTTGATATGGAAAAGCACACGGCCAAGCTTACCTGAACCGTGGCTGTATGCCATTCAGAAAGCTTTACTCTTCCTTTATGAACAGCACATAATCCTTGGGGTCGACGTATTTGTCGTTCTTTAGCAGTTCGAAATGAACGTGGCTCCTGTCGCCGCATTCGCTTACGGCGGTATCCCCAACATAACCGATTAGGTCACCTGCGTTCAAGCGTGCTCCCTCTTTTGCTATGGGGTCGGATTTAAGATTGCCGTATACGGCGGTCATGCCGTTTTTGCCTGTAACCTCGACCATAAAGCCAAGCGAATCGTCATTATAAACCTCCGTTACGGTGCCCGCGAAAACGGAATATACCTCACTTCCCTTGGCGGATGCAATATCAACGCCCGTGTGCGTTGTCCATTGGTCAAGCGTGCGCGAATATATAAGCTCGTTTACGGCAAAATCCCATATTATTTCGCCGCGCACGGGCGGACTCAGCTTTGTTGCGGCTGTTGGCTTTGGCGTTTGCGGTGCGGGCGTGATGTCGGGCATGGGCGAAGGGGTCACTTCGCTTGTAGGTGTGGGAGTGATAATGGGCAGCAGCACCTCGTCAAGCCGATCGCCTATATCGGTATTCACCTGATCTGCCTGAGTGTTGTTATCATCGCCGCCGTTATCGGTTTTGTTAAGCGTAAGCATAACGCTCAAGCCTATCGCGCATATCAGCGCGAACGCAACCACATATATCCCTCTTTTTTTAAGAAAGCCTATCGTTGCATTTTTTATGCCCACAAGGGCTGTTTTAATGTTCTTTTTCATAAATCGGATCACCTCGTTGCATAGTATTGCCCGAATTAGGCTTTTTCAATCTTTTTTCACATTAGTTTTGATTGTGCGTAATTGTGTGGGGCGCAATATGTGTTATAATAGTTGGGCGGAATGTCCGCAGTATGAGTTTTTTGAAAGGACAGATTATTATATGGCAAGAGTCAGTAGCGTGGGCGGTCAGGCCGTTATGGAAGGCGTTATGATGAAATCCCCTACGGGTATTGCAATGGCGGTAAGGTGTGCGGACGGCAGCATTTCCACAAAGTATGACGGGTGTACAACAAAAGCAAAAAAGGGCACGTTCTGGGGACTTCCGATAGTAAGGGGCGTTGTAACGTTTATAGAATCGCTTGTAACGGGCATGAATACCCTTACCGAAAGCGCGAAGCTCGCCGGTGAAGAAATAGACGAGGAACCGACCAAATTCGAAAAATGGCTGAGTGAGAAGCTTGGCAAGTCGGTAGAAAGCATAGTTATAGGCGTTGCGGTAATACTGGCCGTTGCACTCAGCGTGGGGCTTTTCTTCCTTCTGCCGCTTGGAATAAGCTCGCTTATATTCGGCAAGGCGACCGAGGTTGCCGGCGTTTGGAAAAGCCTTACGGAGGGACTTGTAAGGCTTGTTATTTTCCTTGGGTATATAGTGCTTTGCTCACGCATGAAGGATGTAAGGCGCGTGTTCATGTATCACGGTGCGGAGCATAAAACCATTGCCTGTTATGAGGCCGAACAGCCGCTTACACCCGAAAACGCGATGAAGCATTCAAGACTGCATCCGCGTTGCGGAACGAATTATCTGTTCCTTGTTATGGCGGTTTCAATACTGTTCTTTGCGGCAATAGGGTGGAATGCAAACTTCTTTGCCCGTTTAGCTATGCGATTGGTATTTCTTCCCGTGGTTGCGGGCCTGTCTTATGAGGTGCTGCGCTTTGCCGCACGGCATGATAATTGGTTCACCCGCGTACTGCGCGCCCCCGGCATGGCACTGCAAAAACTTACTACAAAGGAACCCACTGAGGACATGCTTGAGGTTGCGATAACCGCATTTAACCTTGCGATGGATCCGTCAAGCGTGAACGCCGCAGGGCAGACTCAGTGCGAGGAGTGAGGATAAAGCAATTCATACAGCGTTGGCCGTAAATTGAATTGCTGCATCAGCCTTTCCGCTTCATTAAGTGCATTTCGTCCGGCATTGTCAAGTGCCGGGCGCTTTTTTATCGCACGGATAAGCAGATTTTTTGGCGTGTGGCTAAGATCCACAAATTCAAGCACCTGCGTTTTGTAGCCGCGGCTTTCAAGCAGATTTGCGCGTATGGCATCCGTCATAAGGGCGGCCATGCGCTCCTTTATTATGCCGTATCGGGTCATTATTTTCAGCTCATCGGTTTCCATTTGCCCGTTGAGCTCGTGCTGACAGCACGGCACGGAAAGTATCATCCGCGCCCCGCGACACACTGCATTGTGCAGTGCATAATCGGTTGCCGTATCACAGGCGTGCAGGGTTACAACCATATCCGCAGGGGCATTCATATCGTATTGGGCAATGTCGCCAAGCTCAAAATGCAGAGAGCTGTAGCCGTATTTTTGCGCGGCGGCGGAGCATTTTGCAATAACGTCCGCCTTTAGGTCAAGCCCCGTCATGTTCACCTGAATACCGAGTATGTTCACAAGATAATGGTACAGCACGAACGTAAGGTAGGATTTTCCGCAGCCGAAGTCAATTATCCTGAGCGGCGGCCTGTCGGAACGGTCAAGGTAGCCGTCCTCATTTATCGCATCGCGCACGGTTTCAAGAAAACGGTTTATTTGAACGAATTTGTCGCGCATGGGTGCGGCAATACGGCCGTCCTTTGTAAACACGCCCATGTCGATAAGCGCGGGTATGGGTTCATTTTCGCTTAAAATATATTGCTTTGTGCGGTTATGCTCGCCCTGTGGCGCCTTTGGCGCGGTGGAGGAAAGCGGCTTTTTTGAATAATTCACTCCGTCATATGCGCGGTTGAGCATAAGGATATGCTCACCGTTCTCGGTGTAGGCATTCAGTTGCCTGTATGTTCTTGATGAAAGCTCAGCCTTTAGCGCGTCCGCAAGCATAGGCTCGGCTATGTTTTGGTGGAATGCCTGCTTTTCCGTAAAGCGGCTTATGTGGTAACCGCCGACCTTGGCCTCTACGGTACAGCGGCGATATTGCGCTGATGACGGCGCACGTGAAAGAATTATTTTATTTGGCTTATCAAGCACTATCCGCTCCACGGCGTTATCTATGCTGAGCTTCATGCAACAATGCTCCTTAGCGTAATGATATAATATAATACAATTAAGCCGTGCCGCGTGTCAAATGGCTTAAATGGTGTTGACATTACACTTTGCTTTAATGCTAATCTTATTGCGAGCGTTGGGGCATAATATTGTGAAAAAACTGCAAAGCTATGGTATAATGCTTCCAATGATGATATCATTAAAAGAAAACGGAGGAAATATATGGACACTTTGAACCACGGCTTTCGACTTGTTTCGTCAAGCGAGCTTAAAGAAATAAACGGCACCGCCAACGTTTATAAGCATGAAAAAAGCGGCCTTACCATGATCCACCTTGATTGTGCGGATACGAATAAGGCGTTTGCGATGAGCTTTTGCACTCCGCCCGCGAACAGCACAGGCGTTCCGCATATATTGGAACACAGCGTGCTTGCGGGCAGCGACAAGTACCCCGTAAGGGAACCGTTTGTTGAGCTGATGAAAGGTTCACTCAACACGTTCCTCAATGCGTTTACGGCAGGGGATTGGACCATGTATCCCGTGGCAAGCCAAAACATGCAGGACTTTTTGAACCTGACGGATGTTTATATGGATGCCGTACTTAATCCTCTCATCCATTCCGTGCCGGAAATTTTTTGGCAGGAGGGCTGGCATTATGAGATAAACGACGATAAGCTGAGCATAAACGGCGTTGTGTATAACGAAATGAAGGGCGAGATGTCCTCACCCGACAGTGTGGTTGATCAGCAGCTTCACACCGCACTTTTCGACAACTGCTACGGCGTGAATAGCGGCGGCGATCCCGCGGAAATACCCGAGCTTTCATATGAAGCGTTCTGTGCATTCCATAGAAAGCTTTATCACCCGTCAAATGCACTGATGTTCCTTTACGGCGATATGGAACTTGATAAGGTGCTTGCCATGGCGGACGGCTATCTTGCAAATTACACCCCCGCTTCACGCGAGCATGTTTCTGCCGCAACCAAGCTTACCGAACCTAAGACCGTAACGGGCACATATCCCATAAATGCGGGCGAAGATCCCAACGGTAAGGCATTTTACAGCCGCGGCTACGTTATGGAAAACCGCGATGAAAAAGAGCTTATTGCAATGCGGATAATTGTAGATGCGCTTTTCAATGCGGAAGCGGCTCCCGTTAAGCGCGCCATAATGCAAAGCGGTCTTTGCGGCAATATGGGTGCACGTTTTGACAATGAAATAAAGCATCCGCTTGTTCTGCTTATGTTAAGCGACGTAAAGGTGGAGGGCTTTGACGAGCTTACTCGCATAATCGATACCACCGTTGCGGGCATAGTTGAAAACGGCCTTGACAAAAAACTGCTTGAAGCTTGCATGAATCGCCACGAGTTTGCACTGCGTGAGGAGCCGAGCTATTTCCCCAAGGGTGTTATGCTTGCAATGAGTGCCGCAAGCGGTTATATACACGACAATGACCCCATTTCAATGCTGCGTTATGAGGATGTGCTCAAGTCCCTGCGCGCGGAACTTGACGGGAACTATTTCACCGACCTTATAAAGAAATACATTGTCAACAATAATTGGCAGGCAATATCAACGCTGCTTCCCGAGAGCGGCCTTGGCGAAAAGAAGGAAGCCGAGACCGCCGAAAGAATGGCAAAGCTTTATGCAAGCCTTACCGATGAGGAAAAGGCCGAGATAGTCGAGAATCAGGCACGGCTTAAAAAGCGCCAGTCCACGCCCGACAGCGAGGAGGCGCTTATGACCATTCCTCAGCTTAGACTTGATGAGGCGGGCGATGGCCCCGCACCCTTGGAAGCCGAGGAGGTACAGCTTATGAGCGTGCCCACGCTTGTAAACGATATGTTCACAAGCGGCATTTCGTATGCTTCGCTCCTGTTTGATGCAGCTTGCCTCACCGAAGAGGAAATACCCTATGCGGGGCTTATATGCGAGCTTATGGGCAAACTCAGCGCGGGCGAATACGGCTTTGAACAGCTTTCGACAGAGCTTATGCTCAATACGGGTGATGTGAACGCAACCCTTTCGGCATTTAGCAAGGCCGGCGAAAAGGAAGCGCATCCCTATGTTGTGGTTAACATGAAGGTGCTTACCCACAAGCTTAACGATGCAATGGACGCGATAAAGGCAATGCTTACCGCCACGCACTATAATGACCGCGCAAGGCTTAATGAGCTTATTTCCGCCATAGCGGCCGACAACCGCAATGCACTCGTTGCATACGGCAACATGGTGGCCATAACAAGGGTCAGCTCCTATTTCAGCGCAAGCAGAATGTATGCGGAGCTTTCGGGCGGACTGAGCTTCTTTGAATTTATCAAAAAGCTCGTCGCCGCGGATGAGACTGAGATGAATAAGCACATTGCAATGCTCGAAGCCGTTGCATCAAAGCTTTTCTGCAGGGCAAACCTGAGCATAATGCTTTCGGGCAAGGAAGAACAGCTTGCCGCCGCGAAGGAAGCCTTCCCCACCATTATAGATGCGCTTTGTGAGGGCGAAAAACAGGATAACCGCCCCGCATTCACCGTTAAGGCGAAGAATGAGGGTATAATGACCCCAAGTGACGTTCAATACTGCGCACAAGGCTATGATATGGCAGAGCTTGGCTTTGAATATGACGGTGCCACGGCCGTTATGAAAACCATTGTTTCCACCGACTACCTTTGGAACAGGGTGCGCGTACTCGGCGGCGCATACGGTGCGCATTTTATGGTTGGCCCGAACGGAATAATGGTGTTCAGCAGCTATCGTGACCCGAATCTTGAGAACACATACAAGGTATATGACGGCATGGCCGAATATCTTGAAGGCTTTGATCCGAGCCGCCGTGAAATGGATAAGTACATCCTTGGCACATTGCAGGAGCTTGACGCACCCATGAAGGGAATGCGTGCGCACAACAGTGCGTTTGTAAAACACATAACTGGCTACACCAAAGAGGCACAGCAGCGCGTGCGCCGCGAGGCCATAGCTGCGCAGCCCGAGGACATACGCGCCAAGGCTGCGCTTGCCCGTGCCGTTACAGATAAGCACTTTATCTGCACGGTAGGCAACAGCGAGAAGATAAAGGCCGCAAAGGATATTTTTGACAGTATAATAGACGGCTGATATAAGCAAAGGCTAAAAGGATAAAGTAAAATGAAACGGGTCGGCTCATATTGAGCCGACCCCAGAGTGTCGAAAAAGTGGCAATTTGCCACTTTTTCGAGTTTTCTCGAGTTTTGCCTCTCACATTCGTTCCCGGGCGGCAAAACTCGCAAAGTACGAAAACCTATGGGTTTTCATCCGTTTTGACGTACATGCCGTCAAAGCCGGAATTAAATTAAGGGGCTAATGCTCCTTAACAACCCCGTTTTTGACAGACAGGAAAGGGTCGGCTCATATTGAGCCGACCCTTTTATGCTTAATTAAAATGTTTAGGGTGTTATTCGTTCCTTATTGCCGCAAGGGGCGAAAGTTTCATTGCGCGCGTTGCGGGGTATAGACCGGATATAAGCGCCACAAGCACGGAAAATGCAAGTGCGCCGATTGCAAGATATGCGGGGATAAGGCTTGTTAAGCCGCTTGATGCAAGGAATCCGTTCAGCACAAAGCTTAAAGCATAGCTTACACCAAGGCCGAGCGCACCGCCGAAAAAGCCGATGTACGCCGCCTCCGTAAGGAACAGAGCCGCAATGTTTCCCATGCGGCAGCCAAGCACCTTGATTATGCCTATCTCCTTGGTGCGTTCGTATATGCTCATCATCATAGTGTTCATTATGCCTATTGCCGCAACAAGGAGCGAAACGCCGCCTATCGCGCCGAGCAGATACTGCACCTGCTTTATTTGTTCTTCGCTTTGTTCAAGCCATTCCTGTATGCAATCCGCACCAAAGCCCATTGCCTCTATCTGTTCTTTAACGGCAAGCACGTCATCCGCACTTTCGCACTTTACAAGCACTTGACTGTAATTCTTCTTGTTATAGGAAATATAGTCACCGTTTTCCTTGGCAAGCTTTTCAAGCACGTCGATATCGATAAGGCAGTACCAAGAAAAATCGTTGCCGTTTTGCGATAATTGACCCGTGGGCTGCAACGTGTACATTCTGCCGCGAGTTTGGCCCGGCTCAACATAATAATCGTCGTACACGTTTGAATAATCAAACGTGAGCTTCAGCCGTGAACGGGAGGTTATTTTCGAATTGCCGTCCTTATCGATTGCGGGGCTCCAGCGGCTTGCGTTTGGGTCGTAAAAGTTGTCGTAAAAATACGAGGAAAGCACAATGGGTATCTTGCCGCCGCTTATTTTGTTGCCGGCATATTCGCCCTCGCTCAGCTCAATGCCGAAAAGCTCCGCTTCATCCATATCTATGGCCATTATGCTTACATCGGTTGCATATTTGCCGCTTACCACCATGCCCCATGTGGTTATTTGCGGCATTGCGGCCTGAACACCGGGTATCTTTTTTATTGCGTCAACGGCCTTTTTATCAAGGGTCACCTCTTCATAGGTATAATAGCCGTCACTACTTTCCGTATAGCGGTAGTTATTCACGGTTATGTTGGTAAGGCTGCCCATGCTGGCATAGCTGTCCACAATGGATTGCTTCATGCCTACGCCAAGCGACACCATAACAACTATGCTGCTTGTGCCTATAACCATGCCAAGCACCGTAAGAAATGCCCTCAGTTTGCGCCGCCACAGGTTCAAAAATGCCGTGCGGAGCAGGTCGGGAAATCTCATATATCCTCCAACTCCTTAGCACGCTTCTTTTTAAGCAGTATTACGGTTACGACTATTGCGGCCGCAACCACTGCACAAAGCACTATTATAAGCCATGTGGGTATGCCGTTTGATGAGGAAGGATCCTCATAATCGCCAATCACGGGTTCATAGTAGCCCGCATCGCCAAAATCGTCCGCGCTCGGGTCGTAAGCTTCGGTTACATAAAGGCTGAGCGGCAATCGTTCCTCCATTTGCTCCTCAAGCGAATCCTCATATGTTATGACGATTTCGCCTTCTATCTGCCCCGCCGTCATGGTTATTATCGAAAAGTCGGCGCGCATGGTACTGCCCGCGGTCACGGTGCCTTGGAAAAAGCTTTCTTCCATTGAAAGACCGTCACCTTCAACGGTTATCATGCAGTTGTATATGGGGCTTCTGCCCATGTTGTACATTGAAAAATACACGGGTACGCTTTCGCCCTCAAGGGGTTCGCCGTCAACGGTGGGATCCTCGAATTTAAGGCGTATCTTCTGCATTATGGTAACGGGTATCGCCGCGGAGGATTCACCCTTTGCCATTGTTGCGGGCCTTGTTTTTGTTCCCTCGTAATCAAAAGCAAGATTAAGCTCATACGCCTTGGCTTCAGTATCGGGAGAGGTTGAAATATCCATGGAAACGGTTTTGCTTTCGCCCTTTGCAAGCTTGTCTATATAAACGGTGTTTGAACCGTTTGCGGGGGTAAGCTTGCCGGTTTCGGCATTGTTCGTCATGGTTATGAGTATGCTTTCGGTATCCTCCTCACTTGAAGTATTGCGCACGGTGAAGGAAAGAGTGAACTCATCGCCCGCATATATCTTTTCGGAGGAAAACTCGTAGCTGTCCACTACAAGCTTTGGCAGAGCCTGGGTAGTTTCACCGCCGCTGCTACCGTCCGTACCCTCATAGCCCTTTGTTATGTTTACGAAAAGGCTTATGGTGCAGCTTTGCTTTTCGGCCGCCGTATCGCCCCACGCACGGTCATACGTTACAAGGAAATCCACTTTTTTAATGCCCGCCGTGGCCTTTTGGGCAAAGCGCAGATCGAATTGGAATTCAAGTATCTGACTTGTGCCTATAAAACCGTTGTAGCCTGAAGTGTAGTCCACCTGCTCTATTTCAAACGGGAACTCCTCAAGGCTTGTTGACATTACGGGCGATGCCGTAACGTTCATAACGGGGCCGTCAATGCACACGAGCGGCAACCTTACTATTACTCTGTTGCCGCTTTTGCCTGAGGTTGTGGGCACTATAAGGCCGTTCGGGTCATAACTTGACAGCTTGAACGCGGCACCCGACTCGGTCTTTTCGTCGGTTGAAACTTGCTGCTGATCTACCGTCAGCACAACGTTGCAGCTTTTTTCTATCTTGCCGCCGTTGAATGAGAATGTAACGGTATCAACGTAAGTGCCCGGTGTGCTCTTTGAAAATGACGGGCTGAGCAGTGTATCCGCACTGCTGTATGCGGGCACGGTGATGCCGTCCGCCGTCATTTTTTCGGGGAGGGCGGTGCCCTTTGTTCTAACGGTAGTGTCAAGCGTAATATCCGCGGCACCGTTGTTGGTGATGCTTACGGGAATGTATACCATGGTCGCGCCGACTATGGGCGTGCCCACGGAAACGGAAACATCCTTCGCCTCGGTCGTTGCGGGAGCGGAAGGAGCTTCATCAGCGCCCTCGGCAAGTGCAAAGGGACAAACGGCCATAGCGAGCATGGCCGAAAGTAATATGGCTAAAATCTTACGTGTCATTTTATGATACCTCCCTGTTCTGATGGTGAAATTTTGTCCGCATCGGCACCCTCGGTACCGCCTTCCGCCCTGCGCGGCGGAGTAAGGTAGGTTGGAGAGGGGTTGATGCTTATGTCTACAACGCGGCCGTCAAGTATTTTTATTATTTTGTCCGCGTACAAGGCCATGTTCGGATCGTGCGTTACCATAATCAGCGTTTTGCCGCGGTTGCGCATTACGTCGCATATGGTACGCATGACCTCATCCGATGTGTTGGAATCAAGATTGCCCGTGGGCTCATCGGCAAATACAATGTCCGGATCGCTTACCAATGCCCGCGCTATACCAACGCGCTGCTGTTGACCGCCGCTCATCTGCGAAGGCTTGTGCTTGAGGTGCTTGCCAAGTCCCATTGTGTTAAGGGCTTCTCTTGCCATAGCCTCGCGCTTTTTTCGCGGTACGCCGCGGAATGAAAGCGGGAACGCAACGTTTTCAACGGCCGTATAGTACGGCATAAGGTTGAACGATTGGAAAATGAACCCTACATGCTTCTGCCTGAAAATGATAAGCTCACTTTGGTTCATTTTGTCAAGCCGCTTGCCGGCGATGACTATTTCGCCGCCCGTGACCCGTTCAAGTCCAGCAAGCACATTCAACAGCGTCGATTTGCCGCTTCCGCTCGGGCCGATTATGGATACCATCTCACCCGGCATTATGCTAAGATCCACCCCGCGCAGCGCCTGAATGTCAACACTGCCAACGCGGTATATCTTCTTTACATTCCTTGCCTGAATGATGGGCTGAACGGCATCCGCCTTTTTTGCGGTTTCCAATTCATCTCAGCTCCCTTCATTATAAGCATAATATACTGACTATAATCATATTACTGTATATGCCATATTGCAAATGAACAATGTGTGAATTTTCCAAAAAAACGAAAAAACCGCCTCCGTTGCCGAAGGCGGGGCGGTTGATAAACCGTTTATTTTTTGTAATTGTCGGGCAGGGCCTGAATTGCCGCAAATATTTCGTCAAGTCCGTCAAGCTGAACGGCCTCTATCTTGCCCTCGTCACTCAGCATTGCAACCACGGGATCTATGGGAAGTGATGTGCTTACGCCTATGCCGTGCTTTTCGGCAAGCTCCTTAACGTGACTTTCACCGAAGGGATATATCTTCCTTCCGCAGTCTGGGCAGGTGACATAGCTCATGTTCTCGACTATACCAAGTACGGGAATGTTCATAAGGTGAGCCATGTTTACGGCCTTTTCGACAATCATGCCAACAAGCTCCTGCGGGCTTGTTACGACGATTATTCCGTCAAGCGGAATGGACTGGAACACCGTAAGCGGAACATCGCCCGTTCCCGGCGGCATATCGATGAACATTATATCCTCATGAGCCCATATAACGTCCTGCCAGAATTGCTTAACAACGCTCGCTATAACGGGTCCGCGCCAAACAACGGGCTTTGTAACATCGTCAAGCAGAAGATTTATGCTCATAACATCTATACCCGTTGCGGTTTTCATGGGCAGCACGGCTTCTTCCGTGCTTTCGGCCATGCCGGTAAGGCCGAATACCTTGGGAATGGACGGGCCGGTTATGTCCGCATCAAGCACGGCCGTGTCAAGTCCCGCTCGCTTTGCGGTAACGGCCAGCATGCTGGTTACAAATGACTTGCCAACGCCGCCCTTGCCGCTTACTATACCGATGGTCTTATTGACGCGGCTGTGCGGGTTGAGCTTTTCGATAAAGTCCGTAGGTGATTGGCTGCGGCTTGCGCAGTTTTCGCCGCAGGAAGAACAATCGTGATTGCAGTTTTCGCTCATAGTGTATCTCCGTTTTTGTTTTTGGCATATTGCTATGCTACCCCTATATAATACGCCATATTCGCATTATAGTCAAAGATACATAAAAATTAAAAGGAAATATCGCTTGATTATTTGGTTAATGTGTGGCAATATGGCATATGTATATGGAGGAACGGAGAAAGATGACTCTTTTTGGATACATACGGCATTTGGCTGTATGCCTGCTTATTTGTGTGCTGCTTTGCGGCTGTACCGCGCAAAGCGCACTGAACGCATATCAAACCCCTGTCGCAACGGCAGAACCTACCGAAACACCTATTCCAACGCCCACGCCCGAGCCCACAGTGAATACCGAACCGGATGATGAAGTGCTTTGCTCCCTTTGTGAGGAGGAGTTCAAGTACCTTTTTGAACTTGACTTTTCGCACTATGATTATGCTTCCGACGGGATGCTCGACATGGTGGGACTGATAGCAAAACACTCCGTATATACTCAGCTTTGTGAGGATGTTCGCTCCGTTGCCGAGGCATGCGCACAGGCGGCGGTACTGCGTGCAAAGCCGCTTAAAGCGTGCATTGAGAATACAAAGGCCGAGGTAACATCCGAACTTGATTGGCGGCTTATGGCCGCGGTATGTGTGGCGGAGGATGACCCCACCGCTGCGGTTGCAAACGCCATAACCGTAAAGGCCGTGATAGAAAACGGCGATACGCTTTCAATAAGCGTTTCTCTTCCTGATTTTGACTTACTTTTCGGCCAAAGCGAAAGCGAAGCGTTCCACACCGCGCTTGGCCTTTTCAGCTACTTGAACACGACCTATGACGATGACGGACAGCTTACGGACAACAGCGGCGAATATGAGCTGAGCGACGAGTATATTTCAACCATAATCGATCCGCTGCCAAGGCGCCATATAAAGGATGGTTGGTACGGCGACAGATCAAAGTCCACTCGTCGCCATATGGGTACCGATATCCGTGCGGACGAATGGAGCAAAATACCATCCTGCACATGCGGCACGGTCGTGCGTATAGGCTATGACCCGATATCGGGCAACTTTGTCACCGTGAAGGATGATTACGGCTTTTATTATTCGTATTGCCATATGGTTGAACTTACAACGTTCCTCAACGAGGGTGATCGCGTGGAAGCGGGTCAGCTCATAGGCTATGTTGGGGATACGGGCAACAGCGATGCGCCGCACCTGCATCTTTCGATAATTACACCCGAATATGTGTACATAAATCCGTACCCCGTGCTAAGGCGCGTAAGGTATGGAGACTGATTTTTGCTTTTTCGCCAAAAGAAATAATTCCACTGTACTAAAAAGTGGGTTTGCATTATAATTAAGTGGATAACTAATTATGCCGCGGAGGGTAATTTATGCCAAATAAGGCCGAACGCGAAGCTAAACGCTTTACCAAAGAAGAAAAGTCCTGGATAATGTATGACTGGGCGAACTCCATTTACGCAACGAACATAATGGCAGCCATATTCCCGATTTACTTTGCCATGCAGGCAAACGAAACGGGCAATATGCTTTACGGCTTTGCCGTAAGCGCGGCGGCACTTGTGGTTGCCGTGCTTGCGCCTATACTCGGCGCGGTGGGCGATTTTTCGGGCATGAAGAAAAAGCTGTTTTCGGGCTTTCTCATCGTCGGCCTTGTGTTCACGGCGGTAATGGCCGCATTCGAGGATTGGCGGCTGATGCTTATCGGCTTTATCCTTTCGAAAATAGGCTTTTCGGGCACCTGCCTTTTCTATGATTCATTCCTGACGGATGTTACCACGCCCGACAGGATGGACCGTGTTTCCTCTTGGGGATACGCAATGGGCTATATAGGCGGCAGCACCATTCCGTTTATAATATCGATCGCCATAATGCTGCTAATGAACCAAAGCGTGCTTTCTTATAAAATTGCCATACTTATTGTCGTTGTGTGGTGGGCGATATTCAGCATACCCTTCCTTAAAAACGTAAAGCAGAAATACAGCGTTGACAAGCCGCCCAAGGCCCTTGCGAGAGAAGCCTTCCGCAATGCGTGGAAAACGTTTAAGGACATAATGAAGGATAAGAAGATACTGTTCTTCATAATAGCATATTTCTTCTATATAGACGGTGTTGACACCATAATATCCATGGCCACGAATTACGGCGAAACGCTCGGACTTGGCGCAATAGGCATGATACTTGCGCTGCTTGTAACGCAGATAGTTGCCGTGCCATTCAGCATACTTTTCGGCAACCTTGCCAAAAAGGTCGGCGCAATGAAGATGATAACGATAGCCGTGTGCGTGTATTTTGTCATAACGATACTGGGCTTTTTCATGGGGCTGAATATAGAACAGGCGCAGCTTGTGGGCGGCGATATAGAGCTTGCAACAAAGCAAAGCAGTGTATTGTTCTGGATACTTGCAACGCTTGTCGGCACCGTGCAGGGCGGCATACAGGCACTTTCACGCAGCTATTTCGGTCAGCTTATTCCGCCCGAGCGTTCGAATGAGTATTACGGCTTCCTTGATATATTCGGTAAATTCTCCTGCGTTATCGGCCCCGCACTTTATGCCGCAACATATGCGGCGACCGGCAGGGCATCGCTTGGCATACTCAGCATAATAGTGCTTTTCTTTGCGGGCATAATCGCACTTATGATGGGAAGGAAATATATGAAAGCCGGTGAGTAACGCCGTGGAAGGATTGGAAGGACACAGGCAAAGACTTAGAGAAGAATTCCTTGAAAAGGGTGTTGCGGGCATGAAGGAAAGGGATGTTCTCGAACTTTTGCTTACATATGCAATACCGCGAAGAGATGTACAACCGCTGGCGACTGCGCTTTTGAGGGCTTACGGCAGCTTATCAAAGCTGTTGAAGGCACACCCGAAGGAGCTGTGTCAATTTGACGGCGTAGGAGAAAGAACGGCCGTGTTTATTTCGCTTATAGGCGGCATACGCAGTCTGCGCAGGTACCCCAAGGAAATGCAACCGTTGACAAACGTATACAGCGCGGTAAACTTCTGCGCCGAAATGTTTGAAAATGCCGCAAATGAAGAAATGCATATGGTGTGCCTTGATGCGCAAAAGCGTGTTTTGCACTGCGACAGGATAGCCACGGGCATTATCAATTCTATTTCGATACATCCGCGCACGGTGGTGGAGATAGCACTTCGCCACGGGGCCGTGTATGTTATACTCTGCCATAATCACCCAAGCGGCATGGTCTACCCGTCAAACGATGATAAAACCGCTACGGACAGCATAGATGTGGCACTTCTCAGTATCGGAATAGAGCTATATGACCATATTATTGTTGGGGACGGTATAACATACAGCATAAAGCGGGAAAAGACAATGGATATCGACCCGAACTGGAGAGACGTATTGAAAAGGCTTAATGAACAGGAGGGGGAGGAATATGAACTCTGATTTGGAAAAGGATAATGAAAGCATACGGGAGTATCTTCGTTGGCGAGCGCAAACTTGCCTTGATGCGGAGCTTGAAGGTGAGCTTGCATCAATAGAAAACGAACCCGATAAAATAAAGGAAAGGTTCTATAGGCCGCTTGAATTTGGCACAGCGGGGCTTAGGGGCATTATAGGCGCGGGAACCAACCGAATGAATGTACCCGTTGTAAGGCGGGCAACGCTCGGCCTTGCGGATTACATACTCGACTTTGAAAACGGGGCTGAACGCGGCGTGGCCATCGCATACGATTCGCGCAACAAAAGCCGCATCTTTGCCGAAACCGCCGCACTTACGCTCTGTGAAGCGGGGATAAAGACATACCTATATGATTCTTTGAGGCCGGTACCCATGCTTTCGTATACGGTGCGTTCACGCAACTGTATTGCGGGCATTGTAATAACCGCAAGCCATAATACAAGCGAATACAACGGTTACAAGGTATATTGGCAGGACGGCGGTCAGGTGAACCCGACCCATGCCAAGGCTATATACGAGCGCATATGCACCCACGATTATTTTGAAGAAGTGAGTATAAGCGCGTGGCAGGCACGGCAAAACGGCCTTTTGACAATGCTTTGTGACACGGATGATGAACCCTATTACCGCGACACGCTTAGCGTTTTGCAATGCGCGGAGCTGCTGCATGAACACGGCGATGCGGTGAAGATAGTATATACGCCGCTTCATGGCAGCGGAAATAAACCCGTGCGTACAATACTCAATCTTGCGGGGCTGTCAAACGTATACACGGTAGCCGAACAGCAGGAACCCGATGGCAATTTTCCCACCGTAGCCGCGCCGAATCCGGAGGATCCGAATGCGTTTACGCTTGCGCTTGAGCTTGCACGGGCAAAGCAGGCGGACATTATAATTGCCACAGACCCCGATGCGGATAGGATGGGCCTTGCCGTGCGGGATAACGATGGCCGTTATTGCGTGCTTAGCGGCAACAAAATAGGTTGTTTGCTTTTATATTATATTTTGAGTGCCATGCAGCGGCGCGATGCAATACCCAAGGATGCATTTGCTGTAAAAAGCATCGTTTCCACACGCCTTGCGGATGCAATATGCGCGCATTTCGGCATAAGGGCAGTGAATACGCCCACGGGCTTCCGCTTTATTTCGCAGGCCATAGAGAACAGCCGTGCTACTGGCGAAGGCACGTTTGTATTCGGCTTTGAGGAAAGCTACGGCTTCCTTGCGGGCGGGTATTCACGGGATAAGGATGCCGTGTGTGCCGCTCTCCTTGCGGCGGAGGCGTGCGCATATTACAAAACCCAAGGTAAGACCCTTCTTGACGCAATGGAAGAAATAGCTACGATGTGCGGCCATTTCACCGAGGGTGCAAAAAGCTATACTCTCGGCGGCATGGAGGGCATGCAACGCATAGCGGGTGCAATGCAATCGTTAAGGCGGGACATTCCCCGCGAATTCGGCGGTATAACCGTTAATAGGTTTGAGGATATGCTTTCGGGTGCGGCGGTAGATTTTACACTGGACGCGGAAACTCCGATTAAAAGCGAAGTCGTCGGCATGGATGCCGTGCGCTTTTTGCTTGATAACGGAGCGTGGGTATGTATAAGACCGAGCGGCACGGAGCCTAAGCTTAAACTTTATGCGGGTGCAAACGCAAAAACGGAAGAAGAAGCGAAGCTTATCACACAGCGTATTATGAATGCGGCGGACGATAAGTTGAATGTACTTATGAAAGGATAGTGTGAAGAGGAATTGGAAAACAACGGCAGTGAAAATGTAAAGGACATACAGGAACAGCAATACAGGCGCATGACGAACGACCCGATAAGCCGCGTGGTGCTTTCAATGGGCATACCGGCTGTTATCGGAATGCTGGTAACATCCATATATAACAGTGCCGATACCTACTTTGTAGGTCAGCTCGGCACAAGCGCATCGGGTGCGGTGGGCGTTGTATTTTCGTTGATGAACATAATCCAAGCCGTGGGCTTTACGATTGGGCAGGGCGCAAGCAGCCTTATATCACGCCGACTCGGCGAAAAGGAATACGACAAGGCCAATAGAATAGCAAGCACGGCACTTTTGCTCGGCGTGCTGTTCGGACTTATAATACTCGGCGCGGGGCTTATATTCCTTGATCCGTTCATGCGGCTGCTCGGTGCAACGGAAACCATGCTTCCATACGCAAAGGCATATGCCAATTATATACTTTTGGCGGCACCGTTTATGGTGATATCATTTGTGCTTAACAACCTTCTTCGCGCCGAGGGCAAAATAAAATACGCAATGATAGGCATAAGCACGGGCGGATTGCTTAATATTGCACTTGATCCGCTGTTCATTCACACGTTCGCTCTCGGCACGGCAGGTGCGGCCATAGCAACGGCGATAAGTCAGCTTGTAAGTACCCTGATTTTGCTTGCGGCCTATTTCCGCAAGAATTTTACGGTTGTGCAGCCAAGACCGCGGCATATTGAATTTAGCGGCAAAATGCTTGCGGATATATTCAAAACGGGTCTGCCTGCACTGCTCAGGCAGGGACTTGCAAGCGTTGCAAGCGTTGCGCTCAACCGTAGCGCAATGGTTTACGGCGATGCCGCCGTTGCCGCAATGAGCATAGTCAGCAAGGTGTTTATGCTTATATTCTCTGCCGCACTCGGCATAGGACAGGGCTATCAGCCTGTTGCGGGGTACAATTACGGCGCAAGGAAATACAACCGCGTGCGCAAGGCATTTCGCTTTACGCTTATATTCAGCGTTTGCGTAATGGGCGCGGCAAGTATAGCTGCGTTCATATTTGCCCCGAACATAATTACATTGTTCCTGCCGGGCGACCCCGAAGTAATAAAAATAGGTGCACTTGCGCTCAGAATGCAGTGCATCGCCATGCCTACGGTTCCAATAGTGGTCGTGTGCAACATGACATTCCAGTCCGTCGGAAAGGCGGCGGCGGCAAGCTTCCTTTCCTCGCTGAGGCAGGGCGTATTCTTCCTGCTGTTTATACTTATACTGCCGCCGATATTCAAACTTACCGGTGTACAGTGCGCACAGGCCGCGGCGGATATTTGCACGTTCCTTGTGGCAATACCCATGGGAATATCATTCTTTAGGCACATGCCCAAAACGGATGAAGAATAAGACCGAGAATAAGGCTTAAATGGAAATGGCTCGCTTGATTGTTCAAACGGGCCGTTTTTGATTGTGTATGCTTTTGAGAGAATGTCGCAGTGCTTTTTGCGGCTTTATTTGGCTAAAACGCTCAGCACGGCCTTGCGTTCAAAGTCGGGATATATGAGCGCGGCGGCCGCATTTGAACCGCCGTACAGCTCCATGAATGCAGAAAGACCAAATCGGTCTATGTAATGCCTGACATAGGCACCCGAATACTCGTATCCGCCGTTGTCGGCAAAGGTATCCTCGTCAAGCAGACTGCTTATGGGTGGGGCGGCTTCAACGGAAATATTATCAGGCTCTATCTGTTCGGCGTAGTACAGCGCAATGCCTTCGGCGCACCACAGCGGCGCGGTATTATTTGGCAAAGGCTTCATCCGCCTTATCATGAGAAATGTTGAAGTATTCTGACATTGTACGGCACTCCCGATGATAAATATTGTGCTTAGTATAGCATTGCGTGCATTATGCAATCAACACGGCATAAAAATAATATATTATTTTTCAAAAACCGTATTGAGATATGCGCACTCTTGAATTATAATACTGAAATTATATTGAACTTGAGGGGGAAAGCAGTATGCCAACTAAGTTTGAATTCGGTTCAATGGTATTTAATGAGGCCGTCATGCGTGAACGCCTTGCGGAGGATACATATGCTGCGCTGAAGGATACCATAAAGCGCGGTGCACCGCTTGCAAGACATATTGCAACGCCTGTCGCCGCCGCAATGAAAGAATGGGCAATAGAAAAGGGCGCGACCCATTTTACCCATTGGTTCCAGCCGCTTACAGGCATTACGGCGGAAAAGCATGAGGCGTTTATTTCTCCCGGTACAAACGGCGGAGCCATACTTGATTTTTCGGGCAAGGAGCTTGTTATCGGCGAATCGGATGCATCAAGCTTTCCTTCGGGCGGGCTTAGAGCCACGTTTGAGGCTCGCGGCTACACCGCATGGGATCCTACCGCCTATGCTTTTATAAAAGAGGATACGCTGTGCATACCGACCGTATTTTTATCCTATGACGGGGATGCACTTGATAAAAAGACGCCGCTTTTGCGCTCCGCACAGCTTATAAATAAAGAAACATTGCGCCTTGTTCACTTAATGGGCAGGGATGATATCGGCCGCATAACGCCGTGCGTGGGCGCGGAGCAGGAATATTTTCTTGTGGACAGCCGACTTTGGGCAAAAAGACGTGACCTTGTGCTCTGCGGCAGGACGCTGTTCGGCGCGAAGCCCGCAAAAAGTCAGGAGCTTGACGACCACTATTACGGCACGCTTGATACAAGGGTAAAATCCTTTATGGCGGAGCTTGACAGGGAACTGTGGAAGCTTGGTGTGTTTGCCAAAACCGAGCATAAGGAGGTTGCACCCGGGCAGCATGAGCTTGCGCCCGTGTTCAGCGGCGCGAACAGCGCAACGGATCACAATCAGATTATAATGGAGCTTATGAAGCGCATTGCGCCGAAGCACGGCATGGTCTGCCTGCTGCACGAAAAGCCCTTTGCACGCATGAACGGTAGCGGAAAGCACAACAACTGGTCACTCAGCACGGACAGCGGTGAAAATTTACTGAACCCCGGCAAGGAGCCGGACAAAAACACGCTTTTCCTGTTATTGCTTACGGCCGTAATAGCCGCAGTGGATGACCATCAGGATCTTCTGCGCTTTAGTGCAAGTTCATATTCAAACGATCTGCGCCTTGGCCAAACGGAAGCACCGCCGGCCATAATATCCGTTTTTATAGGGGATGAGCTTGGCAAGATAATGGAAACCATATCAAAGGGCAGCGACTATTGCGGCGAAGAAGCGCAGTTTATAAGCATGGGCGTTGAGGCCATGCCCCGTGTAAAGGCGGACAATACGGACAGAAACCGCACGTCTCCATTCGCATTTACGGGCAACAAATTCGAATTTCGTATGCCGGGCAGTGCACAGTCGATTGCCGATGCAAACATTGTTATAAATACAATAGTCGCGCAGGCCGTAGCGCGCTTTGCGGACGTGCTTGAAGCGGCGGAGGATAAGGAAGCTGCCGCGCATGAGCTTATACGCAGCGAATATGAAAAGCACAAGCGCATTGTTTTCAGCGGAAATTGCTATGGCGAGGAATGGCGCGAGGAAGCCCGCCGCAGGGGACTTTATGAGCTGAATACCACAATTGAGGCGCTTGAACGCTTTGCTGCGGAGGAAAATGTGGAACTTTTCAGCGGGTACGGAATATTTTCAAGGCGGGAAATGCTTTCACGCTACGAGGTATCGCTTGAGACATATGCAAAGCTTGCCGAAATAGAAGGCCGAACCATGCTTGAAATGACCTCCGCCGAAATAATGGGTGCGGTAAGCCGCGCACAGGGAGAGCTTGCCAACAGCATATGCGCAAAGCGCAATGCGGGCATAGAGCCCGCGGCGGAGGTGAAACTGCTAAAACGCGGACAAGAGCTGCTTGAGGGGCTTTGCACCGCAAGCGATAAACTCGGTGAAGCACTGCACCGTGCAGAGAGTGCCGAAAATGCGCATGAGCGTGCCTGCCGCTGTCGTGACGAGGTTATGGACGCAATGGATAAACTTAGGAACATTGCCGATGAGCTTGAGCGTGTAACGCCGCGTGCGGCTTGGCCGTTCCCGAATTATGAACAGCTGCTGCTGAACGTGGAGTGATATCGGTAAGACCGTTCGATAAGTAAGTCGGGCGGTCTTGTTGCGTATACGGCACTTATTCGAAGCGATTTTATGAAATCAAAGCGGCTGATTTGTGATATCATTGAAAAATGCTCGAGAAAAAGTCATTATAAGGAAACAATTAACTTGACATTAGTATACCTTAGATTTATGATAAGCTTGATGCGGGGTGTGCAGGGCCAAACCCTTGCGCATCTCTCAGAATAAAAAGCATTTTTTATATTTGGAGGTACTACAATGAACGCGTACATTCAGGAAGTCCTGGAGAAGGTTGAAAAGCGCGACAAGAATGAGCCTGAATTCCTTCAGACTGTTGAAGAGGTTCTCAAATCCCTTGAGACCGTTATCGATCAGCATCCCGAATATCAGAAGGCCGGTCTGCTTGAACGCCTTGTTGAGCCCGAGCGTGTGATAGAGTTCCGCGTACCCTGGGTGGATGATGCGGGTAACGTCAATGTCAACCGCGGCTTCCGCGTGCAGTTCAACAGCGCAATCGGCCCCTATAAGGGAGGTCTGCGCTTTGCTTCTCACGTAAATCTTTCCGTTATGAAGTTCCTTGGCTTCGAACAGACCTTTAAGAACAGCCTTACCAGCCTGCCCATGGGTGGCGGCAAGGGCGGCAGCGACTTTGACCCCAACGGCAAGAGCGATGCCGAAATCATGCGTTTCTGCCAGAGCTTCATGACTGAGCTCTATCGTCACATCGGTCCCAACGTGGACGTTCCCGCCGGTGACATCGGCGTAGGCGGCCGCGAGATCGGTTACCTGTTCGGCCAGTATAAGCGCATCCGCGGTGCTTATGAAAACGGCGTACTTACCGGCAAGGCTCCCTCCTTCGGCGGCAGCCCCTTCCGTCCGGAAGCTACCGGTTTCGGTGCCGTTTACTATCTCTGCGAAGTTCTCAAGCATGAGAATGACACCATCGAGGGCAAGACCATCGCAATCTCCGGCTTCGGCAACGTTGCTTGGGGCGTCTGCAAGAAGGCTGCTCAGCTCGGTGCAAAGGTCGTCACCTTGGCAGGTCCCGACGGTTACATCTACGATCCCGACGGAATCGCTACCGAAGAGAAGATCAACTACATGCTTGACATGCGTAACAGCGGCCGCAACAAGGTCCAGGATTATGCCGACAAGTTTGGCGTACAGTTCTTCCCCGGCCAGAAGCCCTGGGGTCAGAAGGTTGACGTCTGCATGCCTTGCGCATACCAGAACGAAATCGGCATGAAGGAAGCCGAGCAGATGATCGCCAACGGTCTTAAGTACTACATCGAAGTTGCCAACATGCCCACCACCAACGAAGCTCTGTACTTCCTGATGGACAAGGGTCTCATCGTTGCTCCTTCCAAGGCTGTTAACGCGGGTGGCGTTGCCGTTTCCGGTCTCGAAATGAGCCAGAACTCCGAGCGCCTTACCTGGAAGCCCGAAGAAGTCGACGAGAAGCTGCACACCATCATGGTCAACATCCATGCCGCATCCGAAAAGGCTGCTGCCGAAGCAGGTCTTGGCTACAACCTGGTTGCCGGTGCAAACATTGCCGGTTTCAAGAAGGTTGCCGATGCTATGATGGCTCAGGGTATCGTCTGATAAACCGCCAAATATTCAATAGATCATTAACCTTAGGGGGCAGCACAAACGCTGCCCCTAAGAGAGTCAAAAAAGTGGCAGATTGCCACTTTTTTGAGTTTTCTCGCTTTTTGCCTCTCACATTCGTTCCCGGGCGGCAAAAAGCGCAAGGTATGAAAACCTACGGGTTTCATCCGTTTTGACGCACATGTCGTCAAAGCCGGAAACAAATTAAGGGGCTGCCGCCCCTTAACAACCTCGCTTTTTTCGGTAAGTTTTGGGGGGAACAGCACAAGCCGCTCCCTTCTTCGTTGCGCGTGTTTCGCCGTTGAAATCGTCACGTGTCGTTTACGGTTGCGCGCGTGCCGCGATTGGGGCAATCGTGTCGGCATTCAGCACACCACGGCGAATAATGAAACCGAAAACTATGGACACATGCATAAACCGTGTTTTATAATCTATATATTGACGCACACGTTTATACCCGTGCGGAAGGAAGGTCAAATACATGGATAAAAGATTTTTCGCCATTGCAATGGCGTTAGTGCTTGTGCTTACGATAATGATAACTCCGTTGCCGGGAATAGCCGATGCGGGCAGTTTTTCGGGAGATACGGATTTTGGCGGCAGTTGGGACAGCGGTAGCGACTGGAGTAGCGGCAGCGACTGGAATAGTAGCGGCAGTTGGACTGACGATTATTACTATTATGGCGACTATTCGGATGACGGCTTTGACGGAATAAGCATACCGATGCTTATAGTTATAGTGGTGATAGTGCTTATAGTCATAAGCAAAACCAAGGGCAAGGGCTCAAATGCGGCATCAAGACCCGTTGCGGGTGCACAGCGCACGGTACTGCCGATGACCATTGCGGAACTTAAACGAATGGATCCTGCCTTCAGCGAAGAAAAAATGAAGGAGAAGGTAGCCAATCTCTATATAAAAATGCAGCAATGCTGGCAAGACAAAACGTGGGACGAAATGCGCACCGCGATGGATGATGCCATATTCAACCAGTTTAATATGCAGCTGAACAACCTTATAAAGAACGGTTGCACGAATTATATGGACAACATAACCGTGCTCGGCGTTGAACTTACGGGCTTTGGACAGGATGAAAAACACGACATCGTTACCGCACTTATAAGAACGCGGCTTCGCGATTATACGGTTGATGATGCAACGGGCAAGGTCGTAAGCGGCAGCAGAACGGCTGAAAAGTTCTTGACGTATGAATGGACGCTTGTGCGTACAAAGGGAGCAAAGAGCTATGAACGCAGTGCGGACGAAGCAAAGAATTGCCCCAACTGCGGCGCTCCGCTTGACCTTAATGCAAGTGCCAAGTGCGAATACTGCGGCGCAGTCATACAAAGTGCGGAGTTTGACTGGGTTATAAAGAGCATAAAGGGCATATCCCAGCAGACGAGCGGGCGATAAACCTTAATTAACAAATTTTGCGGGCGGAAGGAGGCTTCTGCCCGCTTTTTGTTGCCAATAAGGGCTAATTGGGGTATAATTCTATGTTGGATATGAATGTGCGTAATTGTACGGGAAAGAAGGTGCAACGGACTTGATAGAGATACAAAACGTGTCCTATTCATATGATGATGCGGCGTTGCCTGCGCTGAAAAACGTATCCCTCAGCATTAACGATGGTGAGTTTATTGCCATAGTGGGGCATAACGGCAGCGGAAAGTCAACACTGGCAAAGCACTTGAATGCATTGCTTTTGCCAAGCAGCGGCCGTGTGTTGGTGGACGGTATGGACACGGCGGATGCGGACAAAACTCTTGCCATTCGTCAAAAGGTCGGCATGGTGTTCCAGAACCCCGATAACCAGCTTGTTACGACCATAGTTGAAGAGGATGTGGCTTTCGGCCCTGAGAATATAGGCGTTGCGCCGAATGAAATACGTTCGCGCGTGGACAAGGCACTTGAAAGCGTGGGTATGGCAAGCTTTGCCCGTAGCGCACCGAACATGCTCAGCGGCGGACAGAAGCAGCGCATAGCCATTGCGGGCATGCTTGCAATGCAGCCAAGGGTGCTTGTGCTTGATGAGGCCACGGCAATGCTTGACCCGCAGGGTCGGCGCGATGTTATAGAGCTTGTCAATCGTCTGCATAATGAAAGCGGAATAACAGTGGTTATGATAACCCAATACATGGAGGAAGCGATTGGGGCTGACCGCGTGGCCGTTATGAGCGGCGGTGAGCTGATACTTGAAGGCACACCCAAAGAGGTGTTTGCCCAAGACGGATTACTTCGTGAACACAGGCTTGACGTGCCCGCGATGCAGCAGCTTGCAAACAGGCTGAATGAACGCGGTGCGGGTCTGCCCAAGAATATACTCAGTGTGGAGGAAATGGCGCAAGCGATATGCCAATTATTGTTGAAAAACTGAATTATGCGTATATGCAGGGCAGCACCGTTATGCATGCCGCCCTGAAGGACATAACGCTAAAAATCGATGACGGCGAGTTTTTGGGACTTATAGGGCACACGGGTAGCGGCAAAAGCACATTTGTGCAGCAGCTGAACGGCCTTTTGCAGCCAAACAGCGGCAAGGTTTATGTCGATGGGTTTGACATGGCGGACAAGAAGCAGCGTATTGAGGGCAGAAAGCTTGTCGGCATGGTGTTCCAGTACCCCGAATATCAGCTTTTTGAAGAAACGGTCGAAAAGGACGTTGCATTCGGCGTGAAAAATATGGGCATAGGCGAAGCGGAGTCCATTGAACGTGCGCATGAGGCCATGGCAATGGTCGGCCTTGCACCCGAAAGGTTTGCGGAGAAATCCCCGTTTGAACTTTCGGGCGGCGAAAAGCGCCGTGCCGCACTTGCGGGCATAATAGCCATGCGCCCGAAATATCTTGTGCTTGATGAGCCGATGGCGGGCCTTGACCCGCTCGGCCGCCGCGCAATACTTGATACCATAGATACGCTCCGTGCCAATCTCGGCTGTGCGGTGCTTATGGTATCCCATTCGATGGACGATATGGCGGACAGGGCCGAGCGCATAGCCGTTATGAACGGCGGCTCACTTGTGCTTGAAGGCAAAACGAGGGATGTTTTTGCTCAAAGCGAACTGCTTACCTCTATCGGCCTTGATGTGCCGCAGGCGTCAAAGCTGGGCATGGAACTGAGAAAGCGCGGCGTGGATATTCCGGAAAACATATACGAAATGGAAGAAATGGAGCTTGCACTGCTTAAACTTCTTGGGAAAGGAGACCAAAAATGCTGAAGGATATCACACTTGGTCAGTATTTCCCGGGTAATTCGCCCATACACAGGCTTGACCCGCGCACAAAGCTTATAGGCATGATAGCATACATAGTGGTGGTTTTTGTGATAAGCAAAACGCCAGTGTTCATTCTGCCGCTGCTTTTCGCGCTTGTGTGTGTGTTTATTGCAAAGGTGCCGCTAAGCTATGTTGTGCGTTCGCTCAAGCCCATACGGTTTTTGATTATATTCATGTTTATAATAAACCTGTTTATGGTGCGCACGGGCAACGTTATATTGTCCTTTTGGATAATAAACATAACGGATGAGGCTATAAAGCAGAGCGTATACATAACGCTGAGACTTGTACTGTTGCTTGCAGGCACAAGCATAATGACGCTTACCACAACGCCAATAGCACTTACGGACGGGCTCGAGCTGCTGCTTGCGCCGCTGAGCAAGCTGCATTTTCCCGCGCACGAGCTTGCGATGATGATGACAATCGCCCTGCGCTTTATACCTACCCTTATTGAAGAAGCGGACAAAATAACGAAGGCGCAAATGGCGCGTGGTGCGGACTTTGAATCGGGCAACGTAATAAAACGAGCCAAGAACATGGTGCCCATACTTGTACCGCTGTTTGTAAGTGCATTCAGAAGGGCGGACGAGCTTGCCATGGCAATGGAAAGCCGTTGCTATCACGGCGGTGACGGAAGAACGCGCATGAACGTGCTTAAATTCAAAAAGGGAGATGCCGTTGCCGCATTGGCATTGGTTCTGCTTGCCGTAGCAAGTGTGGTGTGCGGCAAATTGTTGCCGTGAACCGCCACACGCGCACGGTGCTTACGCTTATAGCTGTGGGCATAATAACGGTTGGCGCAGTGTTGAGCGCGATTATAGATGAGCGTGACCCGCTGAATGCGGTTGCCGCTCGGATAAACGAACACGGCTATTCGCTTGACAATGACGATATATATATATTCGGCGGCGAGGCGGATTCCACAATAAGGCAAATGCTTATGCGGGACGATGCGGACGAGGATATATCGTTGGCAATTGAAGCGAGTAAGAACGCGGGCTTTACATCCGACATAGACAGGCGGGGAGAAATAACCGTGCTTATCGCTCAATGTGAAAGCGGAACTGTGACCATATATCTTATAGACGGCGAAATTGAGCTTTGCTTTATCCAAACGGAGGAAGGGGAGGTGCTGCCGCTGTGACGCGACGTGTTCGCATGATAATTCAATATGACGGCACGGAATACGCAGGGTGGCAAAGACAGCTGACGGGTCTTGGCATACAGCAGGTGCTTGAAGAAGAGCTTGAAAAGCTTACGGGGCACAAATGCATATTGCATGCATCGGGCCGCACGGACAGCGGAGTTCATGCCGTGGCACAGGTAGCGCATTTTGATACGGATTGCCGCATACCTGCGGAAAAGTTTGCTTTTGCGCTGAATACGGGTCTGCCAAAAGATATCCGCGTAATATACTCGGATGAGGCTCAGCCGCACTTTCACGCCCGTTTTGACGTTGTGCGCAAGCATTACCGTTACCGCGTGCTGAATACGGCACACGATTGCCCGTTCACGCGGAACACGGCACTGCACTACCATTGGCGGCTTGACTTGGACAGGCTTAACGAAGCGGCAAAAATGTTCATGGGAGAGCATGACTTTGCGGCGTTCATGTCCGTTGGCGTTACGCCCGAAACGACCGTAAGGACGATTTTTGAATCCGCTTGGCACGAGGAAGGCGGCCTGCTTGTATATGACGTTGCGGGCAGTGGATTTTTATACAATATGGTGCGCATAATGGTCGGCACAATGCTGCAATACGGTCAGGGCCGAAATACGGACGGCATACCGCGCGCACTTGCAACGGGGAACAGGGAATTTGCGGGCCCCACGGCACCCGCGCACGGACTTACACTTGCACGTGTGCAATACGAAGGTTTTGATACAAAGGAGCATATACAATGAAAATACTCGTTACGGTACCGCTTGATGCGGAACAGAAGAAAACTATAGAAGCCGCGGCACCCAATGCCGAGCTTACATATTGTGCGGCGGATGAAGTTGACGAAAAAACTATAGCCGATAAGGAGATAATATTCGGCAACGTTGCGCCAAGTCTGCTTAAATATGCAAAGGAACTGAAACTTATGCAGCTCTTTACCGCGGGTACGGACGGCTATATTCCGAATTTACCCGAGAACTGCGCCATAACCAATACCACGGGCGCATTCGGCCTTGCGATAAGTGAGCATATGCTTGCAATGCTGTTGTGCCTTATGAAGCGTATGCACCAGTATAGGGACAATCAGCACAGGCACGAATGGAAGGATATGGGCGGCGTACACAGCATACAGGGCGCAACGGCGGTCATACTCGGCCTTGGTGATATCGGCGGCGAATTTGCACGCAAGCTGAAGCTGCTTGGTGCGCACACAATAGGCGTGCGGCGCACGGATGCAAAAAAGCCCGATTATATAGACGAACTTGTGCTTAGCGAAAACATGGAAAGCGTGCTTGCGCGCGCGGATATACTCGGCATGGCACTGCCGAATACGAGCGATACCGTGAACATACTCAATGAAAAGCGCATAGCGATGCTTAAAGACGGTTGCATAATAATAAATGTCGGCCGCGGCAATGCCATTGATGAAGCCGCCCTTGCCGATGCCATTGCAAAGCGCGGCATAATGGCGGGACTTGATGTTACGGCAACGGAGCCGCTAAATGAATCAAGTCCGCTTTGGTCACTTGAAAACTGCCTTATCACGCCGCATGTTTCGGGCTTTTTCCACCTTGCGGAGACCAAGCGGCGCATGGTTAGCATTGCGGCGGAAAACATCAAAAGACACATCGAGGGCAAGCCCTACATGAACAGGATAGACCTTTCAACGGGCTACATTGCCGATAAATATGAGGACAGGCTTAAATTCTGATCTGAGGGGGAAACGCTTATGACCGATGCGCTGCTTATTGCGGTACTGATAATAGCAATAATACAAACGGTGCTTATAATAATGCTTATAAGTGCCAATAACGGAACAAAGCGCGAACTTGACCGCCTTAAACGCGACATTACGGAGGAACAGCGCGCTTTGCGCACGGAGCTTACGGAAAGCACGCGCCGAAGCATAAATTCCGTCGGAGAAACGCTTCAAAACGAATATCAGCGCAGTACGCTGAGGGATGAACAGCGGTTTAAGACATTCGCATTTGAAAACAACCAGCGCATGGAGCAGATACGTTTAAGCGTTGAACGCCAGCTTTCGGACATTCGTGCGGATAACGGCAAAAAGCTTGACGAGATGCGTAACGTGGTGGATGAAAAGCTGCAAAAAACGCTTGAGGATAAGCTAAGCCGTTCGTTCGCGCTTGTAAGCGAAAGACTGGAACAGGTGTATAAGGGCTTGGGCGAAATGCAAACGCTTGCTTCGGGCGTGGGAGACCTGTCAAAGGTGCTTTCAAACGTTAAAACGCGCGGCATATTGGGCGAAATACAGCTTGGCGCGATATTGGGCGAAATGATGGCTCCGGAACAATATGAGGTCAATGCGAAGGTGAAGCAGGCAAGCGCGGAACGGGTCGAATTTGCAATAAAGCTGCCCGCGGATGACGGCACGGTGCTTTTGCCTGTCGATTCCAAGTTCCCGGCGGATGCTTATACAAACCTTATGGATGCTTATGAACAGGGCAGTGCGGATGCGGTCAAGGCGGCTCAAAACGTGCTTAAAAGCAGAATAAAGGATTTTGCATCCGACATTGCAAAAAAATACATAAACCCGCCGTATACCACAGAATTTGCCGTTATGTTTTTGCCGACGGAAGGGCTTTATGCCGAGGTGCTGCGGCTGAACCTTATGGAAAGCATACAGCGCGAATACCATGTAAGCATAGCAGGGCCCAGCACAATGGCCGCATTGCTCAACAGTTTGCAAATGGGCTTTAAGTCCGTAGCCATTCAAAAACGCAGCGGCGAAGTTTGGAAAGTGCTTGGTGCGGTAAAAACGGAATTTGCCTCATTTGAAAAAACGCTTGCCAAAACGCGGGACAGGCTAAGACTTGCGGATGAGGAGCTTGGGCGGCTTATAGGCGCAAGAACGCACAAAATTAACCGTTCGCTTGAAAGAGTAACGGCCTTGCCCGTGGATGAAGGCATTACGGCACTGCTCAATGAAGGCGAATACGATACATATACGGATGCCGAACAGGAATAAATTTTTATAATACATAAACAGGAGGACTATTTTATGAGTAACACACCGACCCCGCATATATCCGCCAAACCCGGCGATTTTGCAAAGACCGTGCTTATGCCCGGTGACCCGCTCAGGGCCAAATTCATAGCGGAAACCTATCTTGAAAACCCCGTGCTTGTAAACAACGTGCGCGGCATTCAGGGTTATACGGGCACCTATAAGGGCAAGCGCGTAAGCGTAATGGCCAGCGGCATGGGTATGCCGTCAATAGGCATTTATTCATATGAGCTGTTCAATTTTTATGATGTGGACAACATAATCCGCGTGGGCAGTGCGGGCGCAATAAATCCCAAGGCAAAGGTGAGGAGCATAGTTCTCGGTATGGGCGCATGTACCAATTCCAATTTTGCGTCACAGTACGGACTTTGCGGTACCGTTGCACCCGTTGCAAGCTGGGAGCTGCTGCGTGCGGCAACCGAACAGGCGGAGAAGATGGGTCTTGCATATGAAGTGGGCACGGTACTTTCAAGCGACACATTCTATAACGATTCCATGAACACGCTCGACTGGCAGAAGATGGGTGTGCTTGCGATAGAAATGGAAGCCGCCGCACTTTACCTTAATGCGGCGCGTGCCAATAAGAACGCACTTTGCATCTGCACCATATCTGACAGCCTTGTCACCGGCGAAGCGCTCGATGCCGAACAGCGTCAAAACACATTTACCGAAATGATGGAGCTTGCGCTCGAAATGGCTAAATAAGCTTCATACACCCAAGCTGCAACGCGAAAACAGCAAAGCATTCAATACCTGACATACAAAAGCAAGCCGTCGGTTCCGCATAGAATCGGCGGCTTTGCTGTAATCGCGTATTGCTAAAGCGATAAAATGGGCGGCAAGAGTGGGTGTAGGGAGCAGTTGTAGAATCTGTACCACACAACACCCTCATATTTCATAGAAAACCACTCGCTTACTTTAATGAGGACGGCACGAACCGCGCAAGACGCCGCAAAAACGGCCGAAGCGGCAGCATCGTGAGCCATGGGCCGGCGAAAAACCGCCACAAAAAGCTTTTGGGGGTGAGTGGCTTGCCATTGCGGCATACCTGCGTTACCGTGGCAATTATCTGCGTTGGTGAGATGGGGGATTCAATCTGCTGCTGAGCATCGCCTATAATAGCATAATTGCCGTCTTTCATGCGGCGCAGTACGCGGTGCAATACATATTGACCGTTGGCGCGCCGAAACAGCACTATATCGCCACGAACGGGCGGCGTGGCAGGGGCGGACAGAAGCACTTGGTCACGGCCGTGGCGCAGGAAGGGGGACATGCTTTCTCCTGTTACGGTAAAGCTTACGCTTTCGCCCTGCATAATCAGCTCCGTCACCATGGGCATGTATTCATTTATATCCACAATACGCGGCTGCATTGGCGACTCCTTTCAGTATAACTAAGCGATTCTGATTCCATTATATGTACGCTTGTGAATTAAGCAAGAGCTTTTTTGCCGCAAGAAAAGGCACGTTTATCGATGGAAATGCATAATAGACTGCACCCGAAAACTATTTCTTCTTGCCCAATCCGTTGATTATGGTGCCCCTTGTATCAAGACCGAGAGTGTCATCAACCATGCTAAAGGCTTCCTTGATTTTATCCGAACTGCGGCGGGCAAGCGTGGTTCCCGTTGCGGCATCCACCACCTTTTTGGTGAACTTTGCGGCCTCAAGCATGCCCGAAAAAACAATTGTGATGTTTTTCTCCGTGGTTTGAACCTCGACCGTGTTGCCCTTTTGCTTTATCTGTACGGAACCGTTATACTCCTTCACGGTTTCGAGCGGAACGATATCAACAAGCTCAAGCTCCTTTTTGAATAACCCTTTTTCCTTTTCGAATATTAGCCTTTGCGATGTAAGGGTAAGCTGCAAAGCTCCCTTGTAATCCTTGACTGTGACGGTTCCCTCATACAATAAGACCTCATCGGCCGCTAAATCATAATTTTTCATGACTTAATCATTTCGTTGCTTATTTGGATGGGTTATTTTTCTTCACTGCAATACATCCCATTGGCGGAATCATCTGCGGACAGAGCCTTGTCGCGCAATGTGGGCGTTACCTTGTGCATATCCATGTACTTTGTTGCCCATGAAGCATCATAATGCGGGTTAAACTCGCTCATTTGGCAACCATGGTAAATATCATCCGCAATTTCCAAAATAATGTCCGCGCATTCAAGATCCTTTTTCCACTTTTCATCTATGGCGTTGTACCCGACAAGCGCACCCAAAATGTTGCCCGCTATGGCACCCGTGGAATCGCTGTCACCGCTGTGATTAACGGCGGCGATAATTCCTCCCGAAAAATCATAAGAGTATTTAAGAGAGCAATAAACGGCAATGGCAAGTGCCTCTTCCGCGACCCAGCCCTGCCCGAGCACCCTTATGTTTTCAAGGTCGTCAAAATCGTTTTCGGAAAGTGCGATTGCACGGTTGATTATATCCGTAAGCTCGTTGATGTGCTTATCTCCCACAAACAGTTTCTTTACGGTTTCCATTGCCTCGACAACGATTTCCTTCAGCGTCATTTTTTCATTACACGGGAATACTATCCTGTTGATAATGTGGCACAGCACTGCCGCGGGCATATATCCAAGGGAATGCCCGTGAGTGATGGCGGCAATCTCGGCGGCCTCCATATCAAGCTTTTCGATGTCTCCCTGATGGTTTAGGGCAATGGGAGCTACGCGCATTACACCGCCACAGCCCTTGCTGTTGTTTCTCGGACTTAAAATATAATCATCAACACATCCGCTGCGAGCCGCCTGCAACAACGCCGATAGACACGTGTTGCCGGGCGCACGGCGGCAATACAGCTCCTTAACATCACACAGCCATGACTGCTGATTAGGCTCACGCTCGGCTCTTCCCTCATAAGAGCCTGTTTGCGTATACAGCCAATCCTGATAGGCTGCTGCAACATATTTCCTCGGCAGTCCTTGGATCCCTTTTGTACATCTGAGGGTATCACCGACAAGTAAGCCGTTTGCGGTAAACAAAGTCATTTGAGTGTCATCGGAAATCAGGGCCTTGTGTGTTACGCTGTCAAGTGCATATTCCGTAATGCCGTTTGAACCGTAATGCCGGAATATAATATAATCCTCAAAAAATTCAATCGTGTACCCGAGTGCATCGCCCGCCGCGCCGCCAAAAAGACAGCCACGGATAGAATCAAGCTTCAAATTGTTCCCCCCTTATACGTTATCAAAACGTCTTGGATAAATACGTAAGACGTCACGTTTTCGTCTGCCGTGTGTATAAATATTATAGTATAAGCCGTGTTGCGCTTTCAATAGGCTTACGGACGCTTAAAACGCACAAAAAAGGCGATACCCAACCGAATATCGCCCTTTCCGAATAAAATGTTATTTTGACTTGATGTAAGGCTTACCGTTTGCCGCGGGGGCATGCGCCTTACCGACAAACAGTATCAGCGCGATTATGGTAACAATGTACGGTATCATGGAAATGATGTTTACGGGTATCGAACTGTCGGAGCCGACAACGACCTTCAAACCGTTGCAGAAGCCGAACAGTATGCACCCGAGCATTGCACCCTGCGGTTTGAACTTGCCGAAAATAACGGCCGCAATTGCAATAAAGCCCTGACCTATAACTATTGACGGGCGGAATGCGGAAACCGTGGCAAGCGTTATACTCGCCCCGCCAAGACCGGCCAGCATACCCGAAAGAGCGACGCAAATATACCTTACAAGGGATACGTTGACACCGAGCGTATCCGCCGCCTGCGGATGTTCACCGACGGCACGCAGTCTGAGACCGAAGCGGGTCTTATAGAATACGAACCATATTACAAGTACGAGCAAAAATGCAATGTATGCAGAAGCATATGTGTTGAATACGTTGTCGAGGAAGCCATTCTTTGCAAACAGGTCGCCCAACCAATCGTCAAAATGCTCGTTGCACCATTCGAATATTCCGTTGAATATGCGGGGCAATTTGTTGGGCACGGGGTGAGTTTCCGTGTTGCCGTCAAAGAACAGGCGGCAAACATAAACCGCAACGCCGCTTGCAAGGAAGTTTATGGCCGTGCCCGATATGGTCTGGTCCGCTTTACAGGTTATGCAGGCAAAGCCGTGTATAAGTGCAAAAAGCATTCCCGCAAGGCCCGCGCAAAGGAAGCCGAGCCATGGGTTTGCGGAAAAATAGCCCACTGCCGCGCCCGTGAACGCGCCGATGGTCATCATTCCCTCTATGCCTATGTTTACCACGCCCGATTTTTCCGAACAGCAGGAGCCAAGTGCCGCAAATAGCAGCGGCGGAGTGTACATAAGGGTTGCATTAAGCAATATGCCGAGCGTTTTCATAAACTGATCCATATTATGCGCCTCCGTTCTTCCTGTTGCGGTGTATCATTTTAAGCAGGCTTGATATGGCTATGCAAAGCACTATGCAGCCCATTATGATATCGACTATTTCGCTTGGAGCATCAAAGCGGGTACCGCCAAATTTCATTGCGCCGAAGAATTCCGCACCGAGCAGCACGCCGAACGGGTTGGTACTGCCTATGAGTGCAACGGTTATGCCCTGGAAGCCGTAACCCTCCTGCCCTGCAAATTGGCTTATTTTGTACGTTACGCCCATTACCTGCAACGCGCCCGCAAGGGATGCCAGCATACCCGATATGCTAAGTGCCGTCATTACGGAAGCGTTTGCGTTTATACCCGCATACTCCGCGGCGGAACGGTTAAAGCCGACCGCCTTCAGCTTAAAGCCGAGCGTTGTGCGGTTGATTATGTAGTATATAACCACAACGCAGACCAAGGCTATTACTATGCCGAAATGCGCCTTTGGCGAAAGACCCGGCAACCAGTCCGAAATGGTTATTTTTGCCGTGTCCTGTATGGAATAGGACCACGTTTTGCCGCCGCCAACATTAACACTGTCAAGATTTACAATGAAGTTTGAAAAATAGTACGCTATCCAGTTGAACATTATCATGCAAAGCACTTCGTGAGCCCCGAATTTCACTTTCAAAAAGCCCACAAGTCCGCCCCATACAGCACCTGCGACAAGCGCGGCCAATATGCAAAGCGGAATGTGTATATATGCGGGAGCCTCTACAAATACGCCGACAAGCATCGCCGCAACGCTGCCCATAACGTACTGACCTTCGGCACCTATATTGAATACGCCCGTTTTGAATGCAAATGCAACCGAAAGACCCGTAAGTATGTACGGCACGGAGTATTCAATAAAGCTGTAGGACATGTTCTTTGTTGATTTGAATATTACGCCGAAAAGCTTGCCGTATGATTCTATCGGGTCATAGCCTGCGATAAGCAGGGCAATCGCTCCGACAATAAAGCCGATTATTATTGAAAGCAGGGTATAGGAAAACGAGCTTTCAAGCAACTTTTCAAGCAATCGTCCGTTTTTTTGTTCATTCTTCATGCGCCGTTCCTCCTGCCATCATAAGACCAAGCTGCTTTTCATCGGATTCACTGCCGCGTACACTGCCGACAATTTTTCCTTCGAAAATAACGTCTATCCTGTCGGAAAGGCTCATTATTTCGTCAAGCTCAAAGCTTACAAGCAACACGGCCTTGTTCTTGTTGCGCTGATCGACAATGTACCTGTGTACATACTCTATCGCGCCGACGTCAAGTCCGCGTGTGGGGTTGACCGCAATAAGCAGATCCTTATCATTCGTCACCTCGCGCGCGATTATCACTTTTTGCTGATTACCACCTGAAAGATCCCCCGCACGCTCGTGTTCACACCCGCGCGGACGGATATCGTATTTTTCTATAAGCTCCTTTGCATGATCCTCTATCGCGCGGAAATTCAATGTACCGTGGGAGGAGAAGGGCTGTTCGTCCGTATTTTGCAGTATAAGGTTATCCTCAACGGAAAAATCAAGTACGAGCCCGTGTTTGTGCCTGTCCGCAGGTATACTGGATATGCCCATGTCGAAAAGCTGACGCGGTGTTTTGTTATATGCGTCCTGCCCGTTCATTGTTACGGAGCCGCTCGTTGCCTTTTTAAGACCCGTAAGTATTTCAACAAGCTCGGTTTGACCGTTGCCGTCTATACCCGCAATGCCGACTATTTCGCCGCGACGAACGTTTAATTCAAGCCCGCGCAGTATTTCAACGCCCCTGTAATCCTTGGCGTGAAGGTCATGCACCTCAAGTGCCACTTCACCCGGTTCTATATCGGCCTTATCAACCTTAAATTCCACGTTGCGGCCTACCATCATGGAGGCCAGCTCTTGCTCGGTTGTGTCCGCAACGCGCACGGTGTCTATATATTTGCCCTGACGGATTATAGTGCAGTAATCCGCTGCGGCCTTTATTTCTTTAAGTTTGTGAGTTATGAGTATAACGGTCTTGCCTTCGCGGGCGAGGTTGTGCATTATTTCGATAAGCTCCTCTATTTCCTGCGGGGTAAGCGAGGCCGTGGGTTCGTCAAGTATCAGTATGTCTGCACCGCGGTAAAGCACCTTCAGTATTTCCGCACGCTGCTGCATTCCGACGGAGATATCCTCTATCTTTGCATCGGCATTGACCTTGAGATTGTACTTTTCGGATATTTCGTTTACCTTGGCGCGGGCGGCCTTCATATTAACTCTGCCGCCGGGAAGCATCGGCTCCATGCCGAGAATTATGTTTTCGGCAACGGTAAACGGCTGCACAAGCATAAAATGCTGATGCACCATACCTATGCCAAGTTCTATTGCCCTGTTGGGACCGGTTATGGAAACCTCTTTACCGTTTATGAATATTTCGCCCGATGTGGGATGGTATAATCCGTAAAGGATATTCATAAGCGTGGATTTGCCGGCACCGTTTTCACCTAATATGGCGTGAATCTCGCCCTTATGAACGGTAAGGTTTATCCCGTCGTTTGCCTTGAAGGAACCGAACATTTTCACTATGTTCTTCATTTCAACCACCGGGCAGTTCATATCTATGCGCCCCGTATCCTCCAAGCCGGTTCACCTCCTTGAATGTATAATTGCTGAAAAATGTTTATTGGTAGATAGCCTTATAAAAAGCCCTGCCCGAATATATCGGGCAGGGATGCGATCCGTTTAAGATCAGTCGTCCAGAGTGTAATAATCCTCACCGTAAACGGCATCAAATGCCTCGGTGGTGGAAGGAACAACGATTTCGCCGGAAAGGATCTTTTCCTTGGCGGCGGCAACGGCGGTCTTGCACTCTTCGCTCATGAGATCGTCGGTTTCGGCGATATCAACGGCACCGGAGGTGATGTCATAAAGAACATTGGTACCAAGCTGCAGATTGCCTTCCTTACCGTCCTTGCACAGGGCGTATACGCCGTTGTCAACGCGCTTTACGGCACTGGTAAGAACCGCTTCGGGGGCAAGATAAGCCTGGTCTTGGTCAACGCCTATTGCAAGCTTGCCCTGTTCGCTGGCGGCTTCGATAACGCCCATACCGGTGGAACCTGCGGCATGGTAAACGATATCGGCACCGTTGGTGTACATGTTGATGGTGGCAGCCTTACCGCCTGCGGCATCGCCAAAGCTGTTGGCGTTGTAGCACTGTATCACACAATCGGGATTGGTGTCCTTAACACCGGCATAGAAGCCGTAACCGAAGGTGTTCATGACGGGGCTGACCATGCCGATAACGAAACCGACGTTGTTGGTCTTTGTCATGGTAGCGGCGGCAACACCGACAAGGTAGGAGCACTGCTCGGTGGCGAAGTTGACACCGATTACGTTGTCGGCAACGCTTTCGTTGTCGATAATGGCGAATGCCTGATCGGGATAGTTGGCGGCTACTTCGGCCAGAGTATCGGCCATCATGAAGCCGATGCAGAGGATGAGGTCATAACCTTCATCAACGGCGGTTTCAAGGTTGGGAGCGTAGTCGGCATCGGTCTTGGATTCGAAGTACTTTACTTCGCAGCCGAGTTCTTCTTGAGCCCTCTGCAGGCCGGCCCACGCGGAGGCGTTGAAGGACTGGTCGTTGATACCACCGGTATCGGTTATCATGGCTACACGGTAGGCACCGGAGTTATTGTTTTCCGCGGGAGCGGAGCAACCAACTGCGGCTATGGCAAGCACCAGAGCCAGCATTAAGGCAGCAATTTTTTTCATTATGCTTTCCTCCATTAAATGTTTCCATGTTTATATGCATGGTTTTACTTATTTTATCAAAAACCGCATAGAAATAAAAGGTGCAAATTGAATGTATACAATATTTTATTGCATTTTTTGATGAGAAAACAAAACCCCGCCGCAGAATGAACCGCTACGGCGGGGAGTATGCCCGTTTTTAAGCCTTATTTATCCTATAAGGGAGAAGAATTCCTTGAGTGCATCGGTTTGGTCGCCGCGGCAGACAAGGTGATGGTTGTATATCGGGTCGGTAAGGAAATAGCCGAAATCGTCAAGCTTCAGCTTTATCTGTGTGCGGCAAAGATGGGTTTCGTGCAGGTTCTCGCTTATTTCGCCGCGCTTTGCAAAGTAGCGGGAAAGGTCTGCCGCCGCCTTGAATATCGTGCAGGTGCCCTCGGGTATTTCGCCCGCTATGGCAACGCCTATGTTGGATTCGTAATGCGTGGTCAGGCGAATATTGCGCGGCATTGTGGCGGGAAGCGTGCAGTGTGCAAGCACCATTTCACCTTCCTTGGTATTTATGCGGCTTGGGTTGCAAAGGAAAACATCTTCGCCCGATACCGCACCGAGTATCGCCATTGATACGGCCGCGGGGATATCACCCTCACAGCCCGCGTATATGCCCTCCGCATTGAGTATGGCAAGACCGAGACAGCCCGTTGTAAACACGGTATCGAGAAGGTCAAAGCAGCGTACCGTTACCGCGCCGAGTCCGTACTTTGCTACTATGCGCTTGAGACCGCCGTAAACATTAAGGCTCTTTTCCATTTCGGCCTTGTTGTAACCCTGCGCAAGCAGCATTTCGGTATATTCGTTGGGCTCATAACCGCCGCGCTTGGTTTCCTCAATAAGCTCCTCTATGGGAATATTGACAAGCGTAAGGTCAAGCTTTTCTTTATAAGCGGCACCGTTGGTGTTGCTTGCAATAAGCCAGTCGGAGGGGGCACCTATCACGCCGAGCTTCATACCGCGGAGCTTTTCCATGCCAGCATAGGCCCGCTTGAGTGCGTTTATGCGCCGTGCCACATATTCAACGCTGCCGTGCAGTATTTCGCCGCGCCTGCCCTGCTGCTTGAGGAAAGAAAGAATTTCCATGCTTGCCGCAAGGGAGTTGCTTTCGCCGCTTGTAAGTATGTAACAGGGCTTTTCGCATATGCGCTCATAGCCCTCCTTAAAAATGCCTTCACTGCCGCCCGATGCCACGAATACCAGTGCGAACGGTGCGCGTTCATAATCCTCAAGCTCAACGCGAACAAGCTCTTCACCCACGGCTTGACCTATTGTTTTTAAGTATTCGTCCGTGCGTTCACGTGTTACCTGTGAAAGCGGGCTTTGCACCTGAAATACGCTTATTGCCATATTAAGTTCCTCCGTAAAATTGTTTGATAATACATTTTACCACATAATATTGCATGAAACAACTTCATTGTACCCTTTTTGAGCACGGATGAATATGGTGCTGATATGGGCGCAAAATGCGACCGTAAGGGGGACAGGGCATGAGGGAATATCGCATTGAGACAATTGAATACGGCATTGACACGGCAAACTGTGTGCGCAGGGCGTTAAGAGGAGCGGAAGGAGTGGGCGTCAGCGGCGAGGGCGGCAGTGCGCTTATAAAAACTCGGGATGAGGAAGCACGGGAACGGCTGTGCATGGCACTTTGCCGCATTTTGCTGATCGATGCCGCCGCAGAGGAGATGCGCATTGAGCTTAAGGCATACGATTTTGATGAAGAAGAGCTTCGACGCGCACTTAACAGGGGAATGGAACTGTTTGCCTCGCGCAGGCGCAGGGCGGCCATGTTTGCATATGCGATAAGCTGCCTTATGGAGTACACCCGCACCGAAAGCACGATGAATATAGAGGGATTTCTGCGCTTTAGGCTGAATGAAGCACGGGAAACGATATACATGTGCGCACTGTGCGCCGCGGCGGAGGAGCTTATAAGGCGGGAGATGGCACTGCACCCCGAACTGTTTGATATGCGGGACGGGGACGAAGCAATAGTCATACTCATTCGTCCGTGGGACGGAGACAATGACGGGTCGGATTGAATTTTGACGCAATACCGCTTATAATATACGGTATGAATCAGCTTATAGAGGAAAAACTGAAGCTTTTGCCGGACAGCCCGGGCGTATACCGAATGTTCAACGCCGAGGGCGAAATAATCTATGTGGGAAAAGCGGTAAACCTGAAAAACCGCGTTCGCCAGTATTTCCGTTCGCAAAAGAATATGAGCCCCAAGGTGCGCGCAATGGTAAGCCACATTGCCGATTTTGAGTATATACTCACCGCAAACGAGACCGAAGCGCTGACGCTTGAGGCCGCAATGACAAAAAGCCTTCAGCCGCACTATAACATACTCCTAAAGGATGATAAGCATTTTCCGTATGTAAGGCTTGACGAAAAGCAGGACTTCCCGCGCTTTGAGGTCGTGCGGCGGGCCAAAAATGACGGAGCACGCTATTTTGGCCCATACCTGAGCGCCGTAACGTTAAGGGATGCGCTCGGTTGCATAAGGGACATGTTTCCCGTGCGGCACTGCAAAAAGGATATCTCTCGCGCAATAGACAGGCGGGAACGGCCGTGCCTGATGTATCACCTGAACAAGTGCTGTGCCCCGTGCAGCGGCAAGGTGAGCCGAGAGGAATATCATAGGCTCCTTGACAGCGTTTCAAGCTTTCTTGAAGGGGATACGGAGCCCGTGTGCGCCATGCTTAGGGCGGAAATGCAAAAGGCAAGCGACAATATGGAATATGAAAAGGCCGCTCAGTTAAGGGACAGGGCATTGGCCGTGGAGCGCATGGGCGAAAAGCAACGCGCAATGGTAAAAACGGGCGCCGAAAGGGACATATTTGCCCTTGCACGGGACGATGAGGACGATATAGTATTTGCACTGTTCGTGCGGGGCGGGAACATAATAGGTTCTCAGCATTATGCAATGGATTCCGTAGGCGAAAGCGAAGGGAAGATAATGGCGGCCTTTTTGCAGCAGTTCTATGCGGATTCGGCGGATATACCGAGGGAGATATTGGTAAAGGATATGCCCGAGGAAGCGGGCGAACTTGAAGCGTGGCTTAAACAGCAGCGCGGCGGCGCGGTGGACATTATCTGCCCCGCAAGAGGAGAAAAGGCACAGCAGGTCAGTCTTGCGTATCAAAACGGCATGGATGCCATAAAGAAGCAAAGGGAGCTTGAACACCGCGCGTGGGAGCGCGGCGAGGGTGCATTGGCGCGGCTGTGCGGCTATATAGGACTTGAGGAGTTGCCCGAAAGGATAGAATGTTTTGACAATTCACATATTCGCGGGCGGGACACCGTATCGGGTATGGTGGTGTTTGTGGGCGGCAAGGCCGCACCGAAGGAATACCGCCGCTTTAAGCTGAACGATGAGCACGGCGGGGATGACCTTTCCGCCATGAGGGAAGCACTTACACGGCGATTCGACAGGGCGGCAAAGGGGGACGGCAAGTTTTCCGAACTTCCCGATTTGCTTATAGTTGACGGCGGCAAAACACAGCTTGATGTTGCGCTTGAGGTACTTGCCGGCTTTGGGCTTGACTATATTCCGACAATAGGACTTGCGGAGCGCAATGAGGAAATAATACTCCCTTACGGCGAACGGAGCATAATACTCCCGCGAAATGACGGCGCACTGCACTTTATACAGCGTGTGCGTGATGAGGCGCACCGCTTTGCGATATCCTATCACCGCAGTTTGCATGTGAGGAGCATGCTTATGAGCGAGCTTGACAATATAGACGGCATAGGCGAAAAACGCAAGCGCCTTTTGTTTGATACGTTCATAACGCGGGATGCAATAGCCGAGGCAAGCGTTGAACGGCTCAGCGCGGTAAAGGGGATGAATATAAATGCGGCGCGTGCCGTTTACGCTCATTTTCACGATACGGAGGATAAGGCGAAATGATAAAGCTTATCGCATTTGACATTGACGACACGTTGACCACCGAACCGCGCACCGTGCCCAAGGAAAACCTTGACGCGATAAAGCGTGCACAGGATGCGGGAATATTCGTTACCGTGGCGACGGGGCGCGGCTATCGCGGTTCCTCATATATATTCAAGACCATGGGCGTAAAGGGACCCGTGATAAACTACGGCGGTGCCGTGGTGTATGATACCGTAACCGAAAAACCGCTTTACACCACTCAACTTGACCCATTGCTTGTCAAAGAACTTTTTGCCGCAGCAAAGGAATACGACGTTCATGCCCACCTTTATCAGGGCGACGGTATAGTTTTTGAAAAGGAAAATCCATATGTGCTCAAATACACCCAAAGACTGAACCTTGAACGCACAATGGACGGTGACGTTGCAAACAAGCTTTGGCAAAACGTGCCCAAGGTGCTTTATATAACCGAGCCCGACAAGGCCGAAAGAATAATAGAGGAGCTTGGCCGCCGCTATGAAGGGCGGCTGAAGGTTTCGGGCTCCGTGCCCGGCTTTGTGGAATTCAATGCGGTAAATGCGCACAAGGGCAGTGCGCTTGAATGGGTGGCGAATTACCTTGGCATTGAACGCGGAGAAACGGCCGCCGTGGGGGACAATCTTTTGGATCTTGAAATGATACAATATGCGGGCATAGGTGCGGCCGTGGCGGGTTCTCACGAGCAGGTGCTCAGTGCCGCAAACGTTGTGCTGCCGCGTTGCGAGGATATGGCGGCAGCATGGTTTATAGACAACATAGTGCTTAAAGGGAGGAAATGATACCGTGGCCGAAAGCATAAGATTGAGCGTTGAAACGCTTGAAAAGGAGCTTGAACTGAAAGCATTGGTGCGCGGCAACGGCACCGTGGAGTTCACAAGTGCCGAAATAGGCCACCCGGGACTGCAATTTGCGGGCTATTATGACCATTTTTCATATGACCGCGTTCAGCTTATAGGCATGGGCGAAATGCACTACCTTTGCGGCCTTGAAGAAAGTGAAACCAAGACAAGACTTGAACGCTTTATGGCATATGATATTCCCTGCGTTGTTTGCACCCGCGGTAATGTGCCGCCCAACGTATTTATCGAAAAGGCGGAAAAACACGGTCTGCCCGTGTTCGTGTCTGACAGGCAAACGGATGAGATAAGCCACCTGATAAGCAATTACCTTTCAAGAAAGCTTGCACCGAGCATGCTGATCCATGGCGTACTTATGGACGTTTTCGGCGTGGGTATACTCATGCGCGGCGAAAGCGGAATAGGCAAGAGTGAAACTGCACTTGAAATGATAAAGCAGGGGCACAGACTTGTTGCGGATGACGTTGTGCGCATAACCCGCGTGGCATCGGGCAGGGTAGTGGGGGCGGCACCCGAGGCGACAAAGTACCTTATAGAGGTGCGCGGCATAGGCATAGTTGACGTAAGGTACCTTTTCGGCGTAGGTGCGGCGGTGAACGAAAAGAGCATTGATCTTATTATGGATCTTGAAATATATGACCCTGTGGCGCAGTATGAACGCATAGGCGCAAAGGAAAAACGCACCACCCTTTTGGATGTTGAAATACCCACAACCGTGCTTCCCGTAAGGGCAGGGCGAAACCTGAGCGTTGTGGTGGAGGTTGCCGCAAGGAACTTTCTGCTTAAAAGGCTTGGGTACAATACCTCGGGCGGATTTGCGGAGCATATGGAAAGCGCACTTGCCGCAACGAGAAAGGATAGGCTGAAATGAAATACGATATAGGCATAGATATAGGCGGATCACACATCGCGGGTGCAATTTTTGCCGATGAAATCGAACTTGCGCGCGAAAGCACGGCCTTCCCCAAGGGTGAACCCGACAGAGTGAGCGGAATCGTTGCGAACATGATATCGCGCCTTGCAAATCATATACCTGAAACGGGGGAGGACAAGCTTATTCACCTCAACGCAGTCGGCATTGCGGTGCCGGGCAGCATCAGCCGCGATGCACGCACGGTGCTGAACGCATATAATCTCGGCTTTAAGGATCACCCGCTGCCCGACCTTATCGAAAAGGAGCTTTCGGGCCGCGTAAAGGTGCTTATGGCGAACGATGCCGATGCCGCCGCATGGGCGGAGTATATGCGCGGTTCGCTTATGGGGTTTAAGAACAGCGTGCTTATAACGCTCGGCACGGGCGTAGGAGGCGGGATAATAATGAACGGATCCGTTTTCCATGGCGGGCGCGGAAGCGGCGTGGAGCTTGGTCATTTTATTTTGGACAGAACCTCGGGCCCCGTGTGCTCCTGCGGGGAAAGGGGCTGCTTTGAAGCGTGCTGTTCGGCTACCGCGCTTATACGGGAAGGGGTGCATTCGCTTACCGCACACCCCGAAAGCATGATAGCGCGGCTTTCACTTGGCGATGTGGACAGGATAAACGCAAAGCTTATCATAGATTGTGCCCGCGCGGGGGATGCGGTCGCCAAGGAGATTTTTTCCCGCTATACCGATGCACTCGGCTGCGGCATAGCATCGCTTATAAACATACTCGACCCCGAACGCATAGCCTTGGGCGGCGGCGTAAGCGGAGCGGGCGAATTCTTATTGAAACCCGTGCGATCCCGCGTTGCCAAAGCGGGGTTTTATGACAGCAGTGCGGACATAGTCACGGCACGGCTCGGCAACGATGCGGGTATAGTCGGTGCGGCACTGTTAAACAGGATGGGGCAGAGGTAAGATAAAGCATAAAGCATATCGAGAAAAACTCGAAAAAGCGGCAACTGCCGCTTTTTCGACACTACGACACTAATAAAGGAGCGGATACCCGCTCCTTTATCTGACCACTTTACCTGCACTTGTAACTGCCGCAAAGGCTTTCGTCACAGGGTTCGCCGGTGTGACAACCGCACTGAGGCTCTATCTCTATGCGGCTGAGCTCGCAATCGCAGCCACTCTTGTTATGCTTGCAGCTTGTTACGCGGCAGCCGATGGTCTGCTTTCCGTTCTTATCGGAAGTCATATAAATAATCCTCCTTTTCATTGGTCGATGTTAGTATGACCCGAAACGGAGGATCTATTCATTTGAATTTTTTGAAAGGATTTTACATTGACCCAAAATAATACTCAACGCCCTTTATCTGCCCATCGTTCAACTTGATTGCAGTATTCTTCAAGTACTCCCTTACAGGCTTTGCTTCATCGTACTTTGTTGTATCTCGGTTTGATGACTTGTCCAAGATGTTATACGCAACGTTCATTGCGGCGGCCTGCATATCGTCTGCTGATACATTTGACCCGTCACCTATGTAGTTATACAGCTCCGTTATCTGTGCGGCCAAGTCTGCCTTGTCTATGCTACTGCTGTACTCCTTGGCTAACTTCCCCGCAAGGCTGTCTATTACCGTAGGCTTTATCTTGTGCCCACCTGAGAGCTTTATCTCCTGCTTGGCTATGGCAAGTTGCTTTTTCAGTGAATCATTGTGTCGCTGAAGCTCCTGCACGTCCTTTCCCGTGGCGGGTGTGCCGTCCTTGCGGGAGAAGAAGTACTTTTGTGTTTCGCTTACCGTTGGCACCGTTCCGTCTGAATAATACTTGCGAATGTCGTTAAGTATTTTTGTGGCTTTGCTTCCTTCGGGGTACTCTATGCTGTGCAGGGTTTCACCATTTGCATTATCAAGGTCAACAATAACTTCACCGCTGTTCTTATTGATAAAGCTTTCAAGCTTTGCGGCCTGTGCTGTGGTTGGTGCGGACTGTAGGTTTATTCCTCCCGATTCCGGGCTTATGCGGATGTTACCTTCGCCCATGAATCTGACCATAGCTTCAGAGCCGCTCAAATCCTCGGATTCGTAAAGGCTACTTACCTCACGATGGTCCATGCTTCTGCTACCACCACGTGCGCCGTCTCTCTTGCCTGAAAAGTCAAGCTGTTTGCCATTGGGCGTAATGTAACCTGTTTCATTCCATGAATATGTCGTACCAAATTCGGCTATGGCATTTTGTTCAGCGGTATCTTTGTAAGAGTACTTGACATTATTAAATGATTCTGGTACATTTTTATTAGCAGGTACCGTTCGCGCTACGACGTCAGCTTTCGCAGCTGAAGCCACCGCCACTTGGGTTCCTGCTTTTTTATTAAGCTGAATTACGCTCCCATCTGGCATAAGAACTCTATGCGCATGATAATAATTCTTGCGTTCCTCAATAACAACAACGCCAACATTTACCCTACTATCTTCACTGCCTTGTTTCATAATTACAGGCGCGGCAAATGTAATAGTTTTTTGCTTTACACCATCATGGTTTGTATCTTCGCCGATTTTAATACCGTTCTTAATTACTTTTGGTACAGCGAATATTGCCGCCGCTTCCTCTGGGTGATTAATGAAGTCAATGTGGTTTATTCCGTTGCTTATTTGGTTTTTACCCAACACAACCGTGCCATATCCGCGTTTGTCTATGCTGAAGTTATCGCCGAAAGCTTTATACACCTCTTGCTTTATCCCTTCCTTAGATAGACCTGCAATGCGTTCAATACTATATTCCCCTACGGTACTCATTGCAGCGAGTTCGGAGATATGCTCTCTTATTTGTTCCTTTATGCTTTTGGATTCGGAACTTTTGCGTGAGTATCTTATTGTTCCCTGTTGAGCAGTATCTTTAATGATATTTCTTTCTGCGCTCTTCCCCTTCGTACTCTCCAATGCATCAAAGTACAGCTCGGCAATTATGTCAATCGATTCCTGCCGAGTGCGTACAACCTCCATCTGCTCCCAACTCTTTTCACGCTTTAGAGCATCATAAGCTTTTTTGAGGATAGAGCGTATCTTCT